>NZ_JAJGQM010000025.1 GCF_020784175.1 Xanthomonas campestris pv. asclepiadis | reverse complement strand
GGACCGTGTGGCGGCATGGATGCCGCCACCGAGCCCCCAGGGATGGGTTCACGGCGTGTCCCGCGAGCGGTGAGGGCGCCGCGCCCTCGACGCTGCGAGTTTGCTGCAGGGCCCTTGCTCGCCCACCATCGCAGGACACGCTGCAAGCAAGTACGTCCTTGTACGCTCTTGCGCGGCATCCGTGCCGCGTAAGGTCCCGCGACGATGGGCGGGCAACGACCTGTCACGATGTTGATTACGCATGGTTGCAAGCGGTGCATGCAGTGTGACCGTCCGATGAGGTGCGGCCTGGTCAGCTTCTTTCTATCCAAGCCGTGTCATTGCCAATACGACAGCACTTCACCCGCCGACGAGGGCGAGTGTTGCCGATACCTTGCCGCCATCGCTGCAGCGTTGGAGGGGTTTTGTTAATCACTCCAGGTGGCTATCCGGCCGGGCGACAACTCATCGCGCTCGCGTGATGTGATGTCATCACGTCCGGGTGTAATAGTCTCCGCCATCGCGTGCGCCTAAGGTGCGCGCATCGCACGAGGCCACCGCATCCATGGGACACGACCACAACCACGCACCCAGCGAAATCCGTCACGAGACACCGCTGTGGTGGGCGCTGGGGCTCACCGCCACGTTCCTGTTGGCGGAAGTCATCGGTGCATTCATCACCAACAGCCTGGCGCTGCTGTCCGACGCCGCACATATGGCCACCGACACCGTGGGCCTGATGATCGCCCTGCTTGCCGTGCGCCTGAGTCGTCGTCCGGCCGACGCGCGCCGCACCTATGGCTATGTGCGCCTGGAAGCGCTCGGCGCGCTGGCGAACGGCGCGCTCTTGTTCGCAGTTGGCGCTTACATCCTGTGGGAGGCCGCGCAGCGCTTTCGCGCACCGCAGGATATTTCCTCCAGCGGCATGCTGCTGATCGCAGGCTTCGGCCTGGTGATCAATCTGATCGCCATGAAGCTGCTGCACGCCGGCAGCGGCGAGAGCCTGAACGTCAAGGGCGCCTATCTGGAAGTCTGGAGTGACATGCTCGGCTCGGTGGCGGTGATCATCGGTGCGCTGCTGATCCGCTGGACCGGCTGGCAGTGGATCGACCCGGTGCTGGCCGTGCTGATCGGCCTGTGGGTGCTGCCGCGCACCTGGGTGCTGCTGCGCGAGGCCGTCAACGTGCTGCTGGAAGGCGTGCCCAAAGGCATCGATCTGCCGCAGGTGCAGCAGGCGCTGGCCAGCTACCCCGGCGTCGAAGACGTGCACGACCTGCACGTCTGGGCACTGGCTTCCAGCACTCCCGCGCTCACCGCACACGTGGTGGTCAGCGAAACCACCGACCGCGACCGCCTGCGCGACGCCCTCGCCGAGCTGCTGCACGAGCGCTTCGAGATCACCCACGTCACCTTGCAGGTGGAGAGCGGCGACTGCGGTACCGAGCCGTGCGGCACGGCGCCGGCCGCGCAAGGCTCCGCCCATGACGATCATCGTGGTCACGTGCATTCGCATGGTGGCCACTCGCACTGACGTGGACCGCGCTGCCATTGAGCTTGTTGCCCAATTGACGGTGCAGGGCGTTGCCTGGACCAGAATGCCGCCAGGCCATCCTGTCCGATCGGATGGAAGGCCATCCTGCTGTCGAGCCTCCGCCCAGGCCGTATGATCGAGCCGGGGAAGACTGCGAGGCCGGCGGCGCGATGGCGGTACAGATCGAACAATGCAATGAACGCATCGCCGCGCTGATCGCCGAGGCGGGCGCCGCGGCATCGGCCGGGCAATGGCAACAGGCCGAGCAACTGTGGGCACAGGTGCGCCAGTTGGCGCCGGCGCATCCGCAGGCCTTGTACAGCCTTGGCGTGCACGCCTACCAGCGCGGCGATGCAACGGCGGCGCTGGAGTACCTGGCAGGCGCGCGCGCAAGCAGCCCGGGCGATCCGATGATCGTGCTGACCATTGCGGTGGTGAAGCAGGCGCAAGGCGATGTGGATGGCGAATGGCAGGCCATCAGCGCGGCGTTGGCGCTGGATGCCTACTTCCTGCCGGGGCTGCTGGCAAAGGCCGCATTCCTGCAGGCGCGTGGCCGTCCACGCGCCGCCGCCGCCGTCTATCGCGATGCGCTGAAGGTTGCGCCACCCGCGCCGCAGTGGCCTGCGGTGCTGCGTCGCAAGCTGGCCTTGGCCACGCAGGCGGTGGAGCAGGACACGCTCGAACTGGAGGCGCAGTTGCGCGCCGTCCTGGACACGCCCGGCACCGCTGTGGACGCCGCGCTCGCAGGACGCTGGGCGGAAGCGGCCGCGATCGCCTGTGGACGCAGTCGCCCGTTCCACTCCCAATCCAACCGCTTGTACATACCGCGGCTGCCCGCCTTGCCATTCCACGCGCCGGACGCGTTTCCGTGGATCGCTGCAGTACAGCGTCAGACCGAGGCGATCGCGCAGGAACTGCGCGCCGTCATGCACGCGGACAAGGGCGGCTTTGCGCCGTATATCGCCTACGCGCCCGACCAGCCGGTCAATCAGTGGAAAGACCTCAACCATTCGTCCGCATGGAGTTCCTATCCGCTGTGGGCGCATGGACAGCCGGTGGATGAACATCTCCGGCAATGCCCGGCAACCGCCGCCGCATTGACATTGGTCGATGCGGCGCAGATCGATGGCGTGTGCCCGAACGCGATGTTCTCGGTGCTGGCGCCGCAGACCGTCATTCCGCCGCACCATGGCGAGACCAACGCACGTCTGGTGGCGCATCTTCCGTTGATCGTGCCCGACGGCTGCAGCTTCCGGGTCGGTTACGACTGGCGGCAGTGGGAGCTCGGCAAGGTACTGGTGTTCGACGACTCGATCGAACACGAGGCGCGCAACGAAAGTGCGCAGCTGCGCGCGGTGCTGATCTTCGATGTCTGGAACCCGCTGCTGAGCCAGGAGGAGCGGCAGATGGTCAATGCCATGGAAACGGCGATTGCACGCCACCGCGCGGGCTGAGGTGTTGCCGGGAGTCGGCCAGTTCAGTCCGCAGGCGTGATGCCGAACCGGGCAAGCGTGGCGCGCAGGGGAGCGAGTTGAGTGGCGTAGGGCTTCCAGCGTCCGGACGCATCGCCATGCAGGGGGGGGCGCACCTGCCAGTAGCTGGCTGTTCTGACGGCTCCGGGCGCCTTGTGGAACTCCAGGCAATCCGGTTCCCAGGGCAACTGCAGGAAGTCCAGCAATGCGCGCAAGGTGGGCTCCGGCGCGGCGACGAAGGCGTCATAGTCGAAGGTGTGGATGCTGTCCGGATACAGCGACAGCCAATGCTCCATCAGTCGCTGGTAGGCGGCATAAAAATGCCCGATGTCTTCCAGCCGGCCGGCATAGCCAAACCGTTGCGGATTGAGCTGCTGCATGAAGATTGACAGCCCGTTGTCCAGCGGATGGCGGCGCGTGTGCACGATCCTGGCAGCGGGAAAGAGCTGTTTGATCAGTCCGATCAGTTGAAAGTTGTCCGGGCGCTTGTCGGTGATGTAGCGCAGTTGCGCATGCTGGGGAACGACTGCCGCCACACGTTGACGATAGGCCGCGGCCAGCTGCGCCAGCGTATGCGGGGGCAGCTGCTGCGCGGCCTGCGGGAACGGCGACAACCATTGTGCAACCAGTCGCGGCAGCGCATCCAGTTCACCTCCGGCGGCAATGCAGGAGTGGCGCGACAAGGCCTGTTCGATCAAGCTGGAGCCGGAGCGGAACATGCCGCAGATAAACAGGGCCGGCACCGCGTCGTCTACAGCAGCCATGGGGGGTGACTGTTGCGCGTCCGTTGCGTTGGCAAATACCGCAGCGATGCTGCCGAACTGCTGTTGCGTCCGGATCGGATCGTAGCGCCTTGCATGGGCGTGGCCATGCCGGTTGGCGGCACTGGCCGCATCGAATGCCTGGTTGTGCAGGCCGAGGCGGTCGTAGGCATGCGCCAACGCGTGCAGCAGCGTGGCCGTCAATGCAGGGTCCTGCCCCGAGACCGAGCTGGCCTGCTCAAGTTCTAGCAGGCGTGGGTCCTGCGCCTGCGTCGGAGGATCCAGGTGCAGCAGGCGTGCGCCGGCTTGCAGTTGCAGCGCCCGCGTCTGGGCATCGCTATGAGGACTGGCGAGCAGTCGCCGGTAGGCAACGACCGCCTGGTCACGTGCACCCAGCTCTTCGTGCAGGTTGCCCAGATTGAGCAAGGCCGGGGCGTAGTCCGGCCGACACTGCAGTGCCAGGTCGAGCTCCTCCAGCGCGGCCGCATCCTGGTGGAGATGGTCGCTCAGCAGCGCGGCGCGATTGAGATGGATCTGTTCCGGCAGTGCAGCGCCGTACTGCAGTGCCTGCGCGTACGCATCCAGCGCAGCGGATGCTTCGCCGGTCCGGCGCAGCAGATATCCCAGGTTGTACCAGGCATCGGCGCAGCCGGGCTGGGCCTGCAGGATGGCTCGATAGGCGGCGATCGCCTGTGGCAGATGACCGTGTTGCAGTAAGCGTGCGGCGTGCTGCAAGGACAGGTCCAAGGCGTTTTCCAGGCAGTCTTGCCGCGAGTCGGGGGACCTGCAGCTTAGGCGGCGCCGGCGGTGCGTTCAATCCGCCCGGTGGCGAGACAATGAGGGTCGGCCTTTCCTGCGCCTGCCGGTTGGCTTGTATGCTCTGCTGCAGTCGAGCAGTGAGATGCGCACATGCACAAACCGGTGGTGGTGGGTCTGACAGTCCTGAGCTGCGCTTGGGCGGCATCGGCGCAGGACGTGCCGACGCATCGCTGCGCTGCAGTACTTGAACCATTGCAGCGGCTGGCCTGCTATGACGCCAGCTTTCCCCCAACGCAAGCGGTGCGGGCGGCGGAGGCCGACAGGGGAGCAAGAGCGTTTGGCCGCAGCACGCAACAGGCCTCGGCCGCAGCAGCTGCGCAGCAATCATCGCCTGCGCAACTCACGGCGACGGTGCTTGCGGTGGCCTATCAGACAGATGGCACGCGCATTGTGTCGCTGGACAGTCGTCAGCGCTGGGCGCTGACAGAAGCGACCAGTCGCGGTCCGCTGACCGAGGGCGAGGTTGTGGTGATTCGCAAGGCCGCAATGGGAAGTTACATGCTGGTGACCGCCGCTGGTGTGGCGCTACGCGCCCGCCGCATCGATTAGCCAGGCCACCGATGGCATCGCAACACACAGAAGAGAATGGATGACTGAGAGACAGCTGCGCGCACTGTTGCAAACCGGGTATCAATTGCTGCGTCAGGGACGTTATGCCGAGGCAGTTGCCTTTGCCGACCGCGCCTGCGCCGACCAGCCTGACAATGCGCATCTGCTGGAACTTGCCAGCGAGGCCCGGTTGGCCAATGGCGATCCGCAGGCGGCAGCCGACCGCATCGCACAGGCAGCGGCGGTTGCAACGTCACCGCTCCCGCTATTGATCAAGTACGCCAGCTTGCTGCTGCAGCTGCGTCGCCGCCGCGAGGCCCGGCTCGTCGCCGGTCAGGCACAGGCGCTGGCCGCCGCCGACGGCGCTGCATGGTGGCGGATCGGTGCGCTGTACAGTGGCTGCCACGAGGTGGCGGCCGCCCGCGACGCGTATCGGCATGCGATGACATGGCTGGGAGAACAGCCCGGCTTGCTGTACGACCTTGCCACCATGCAGTTCTTTGGCGGTGAATTCGATGCGGCTGAGCTCACCCTGGAGCGGCTATTGCAACTGGCACCCGGCACGGGCGATGCCTTGTACCTGCGCGCCACGCTCCGGCGTCAGACCGGGCAGCACAACCATCTGGACGATCTGCGTCACCGCTTGACCACGCTATCGGAACCTTCCGCCAGGGCGGCAGGCCTGTACGCCTTGAGCAAGGAGCTGGAGGATCTGGGCCAGCATGCGGAATCGTTCGAGACATTCACTGCAGCAGCGGCCTGCAAGCGCAAGACACTGCAGTACGACGTTGCTGCCGAGTGTGCGCATATCGCTCAGGTACGGGAGGCGTACGACCCGGATGCCTTGCGCACACTGCAGCCGGGTGATGCGGGCGAGGGTGCGATCTTCATCGTCGGCTTGCCGCGTTCAGGCACCACCTTGCTGGAACGCCTGCTGATCCAGCGCGGCGGCGCGCGCTCGGCCGGGGAGCTGATGGATTTCGGTGCGCTGCTCGGCAGTGCGACATCCGCCGTACTGGCGACCAATCCCGGATTGACCGCCGCCCAGGCATCGCTGCAGATCGATTTCGCCGCGCTCGGCGAGGAGTATCTGCGCGGTGCCCGTGAGTTGGTGCACGACCATCCGGTATTCATCGACAAGATGCCGGTCAATTACCTCTATTGCGGCATGATCGCTACCGCGCTGCCACGCGCACGCATCATCCATCTGGTGCGCGATCCGCTGGACACGTGCTACGCGATGTACAAGACCTTGTTCTACAACGCCTATCCGTTCTCGTATGCGCTCGATGAGCTCGCTAATTACTATCTGGCCTATCAGCAGACCATGCGTCACTGGCATGCGGTACTGCCCGGCAGCATTCTCGACGTGCACTACGAAGAGCTGGTACGCGATACCGAGCATCAGATCACGCGAGTGCTAGGTTGGTGCGGGCTGACGAGCAGTGAAACCATTACCGGACTGGAGCATGTGCCGTTCGTGACCGCGAGCGCAGCGCAGGTGCGCGGCGATGTCCACCAACGCTCGGTGCATAGCTCTCGGCGGCACCTGGACGGGCTCATGCCCTTGTTGAAGCGACTTCAAACAGCTGGTGTGGTCTTGCCCGGCGTCGACGTGTTGTAAGGATTTCTGATAGGCCGACCAAAAGTTCCCGTCCTCTGATTGAGTGAGCCTGGCGCGCGTATGGCAAACGAGCGAAGCGAAAAGTCAGGCTCCAGGCAGTAAAAGAGCGGCAAAAAGACGCGTTTTTTCGTGACGCCCGCACCCTTTTGGGGATTCGCTGCACCGATTCGGAGCATTTCTGAATGGCGCTTTAATTCTCCTCAACGTGGTCTTAACATCGGGTTGGCAGCGTTTTTTCGGGCGCTCTTTCGTCCGGCCGTTAGCCAGTGTGGAAGCGCAGTTTGATGCGCTTGCCAACGACGTCGCAGCACGTGCCGGCATTGCCTCAGATGCCGACGCAGTGCGTTGCGCTTACCCGTTCGTACTTCTCGGAGAGAGAGATGAGATTGAAGACCACCAAGCTGCGCGACGCCATTCGGGTATCGCTCACGGTTGGCGCCGCCGCGTTGGCCCTGTCCGGAACCGTAATGGCGCAGGAGCAGCCCTCGACGGAACTCAAGAGCCTGGACGCGATCAGCGTCACCGGTACGCGCATCAAGAGCCAGACGATGACTGCCTCCAGTCCGGTGGCAGAGATCAACAAGGAAGAATTCCAGTACACCGGCTCGACCAAGGTCGAAGATCTGATCAATCAGTATCCGCAGCTTTCGGCGAGCTTCGACAACTTCGCCAACAATGGCTCGCAGGGGTATGCGACCGTCGATCTACGCGGATTGGGCGCGCAGCGCACCTTGACCCTGGTCAACGGCAGGCGCATTCCCAAGGGTATCGGCGAAAGTCCGGATATCAGCATCATTCCGGCTGCGCTGGTGCGCCGCGTGGACATCCTGACCGGCGGCGCCTCGGCGGTGTACGGCTCGGATGCCGTCGCCGGCGTGGTCAACTTCGTGCTCGACGACGAGTTCGAAGGGGTCAGTGTCGACATGGGCTACAACGCCTACCAGCATGACAACGGCAACAAGTTGATGCGCGGTCTGATGGACGATGCCGGTTACGATTATCCGACCGGAAACTCCGGTTTCGACGGCATCTCCCGCAACGTGGACCTGGCCATCGGCGGCAGCTTCGGCGAAGCGGGGCATGCCACCGCATGGGCCACCTGGCGCGAGAACGATCCACTGCTGCAGGGCCAGCGCGATTACTCCGCATGCGCCCTGAGTAACGGCGGCACCGCGTGCGGCGGGTCTGCCACTGCAGATCCGGCCAACTTCTACGTCGTCGCTCCGTCTGCAGGTGCCTTTTACGTGCAGCCTTCGGCCGGCGGAACCTGGTCGCAGGTCGCATCCCCGAATCTCTACAACTTCGCGCCGCTGAATTACTACCAGCGTCCGGATACGCGCTACACGGCCGGCACCAACATCAAGTACGAGGTCAACGAGCACTTCAAGCCGTATCTTGAAACCTTGTTCGTCAACCGCAAGAGTTCGACGCAGATCGCGCCGTCGGGTGCGTTTTTCACCGACCTCAACGTCAACTGCGCCACCTCGGTGATCGGCAGCCTGTGCAACGACGTCGGCATCACCGACGATGAGTTCACCGTCTATGTGGCCAAGCGCAACGTCGAAGGCGGCCCGCGCATCACCGACTCGGATACCAACAGCTTCAGCATCACCGCCGGCGCCCAGGGCGATATCAACGACAACTGGTCCTACGACGCGTCCTTCACCTACAACCGCAGCACGACCAAGTCCGAGAACATCAACGACTTCGTGACCACGCGTGTACGCGATGCGTTGCTGGGCTGCCAGCCGGGGGCGTTCGATGGCTGCGTGCCCTACAGCGTGTGGACCGACAGTGTCACAGCCGCAGAGGCGCAAGCGCTGCAGGGCGTTGGCATCGTCAATTACGAAACCTCGATGCGCGTATTCAATGCCTATGTGACCGGCAATTTCGGCTATAGCCTGCCGTGGGCCGGCGATAACCCGATCAGCGTCGTCGGTGGCGTGGAAACGCGTACCGAAACCTTCAAGCGGGTGGCCGACAGCAACATGCAGATCGGTAACTTCACCGGTCTGGGTGGCCCGACCTCCAATGTGTCCGGCGACATCGGCGTCAAGGAACTGTTCCTGGAGGGCGCGGTGCCGCTGGTGGCGCAGGCCGGCAGCCTGGATCATCTCGACATGCAGCTTGGCTATCGCTACTCGGACTACGACATCTCCGGTGGCGTCAGCACCTATAAAGCCGGTCTGGGCGCGACATTCGCCGACGGCAAGTACCACCTGCGCGCCGGCTGGAACCGTGCGATCCGCGCGCCGAACGTCACCGAGCTGTACAACGAAAATACGATCGGACTGTGGAGCGGCAGCGACCCGTGCGCCGGTGCCAATCCGGTCTTTACCCAGGCCCAGTGCGCCAATACTGGCGTGACGGCGGCGCAATACGGCCGCGTTGCGGCAAACCCGGCCGGTCAGTACAACGAAATCGGCGGTGGTAATACGACACTGCAGCCGGAAACGGCCAACACCTGGACCGTCGGTTTTGCGGCCAGTCCCATCAAGGGGCTCGATCTGAGCGTGGATTACTACGACATCAAGATCGACGACGCCATCCGCGCCATTGGTTCCTCCAACATCCTGACCGCATGCGGTGTGACCGGTAACGCGGATATCTGCAGCCGCGTACGCCGCAATGCCACGACAGGCGACCTGTTCCGCGGCAGCGACCCGGACGTCTCCGGCCTGATCTTCAATTCCCAGGATAATTTTGGGTCGTTGCATTTCCAGGGCGTGGATCTGACCGCGTCGTATGCGTGGAGCGTCGGCCCCGGGCGCCTGACCGCCTCGATGATGGGCAGCTACGCCATCAAGCAGGAATACGAGCCGGTTCCGGGCGTGCAGGAAGTGACCTACGACTGCGCGGGCGTGGTCAACGTGGCCTGCAACAGTGCCGAATGGAGGCATGTGTTGAGCACGCGCTACAGTTTTGATCGGTACACCGTCAGCCTGCGCTGGCGCTATATCGGCGAGCTGGATTACCAGAACACCGACGGGACCCGTGGCACAACCGACGTACGCCTGGTGAACCAGGACAACAAGGTGTCGGCGTACAACTACTTCGACCTCTCCGGTTCGATGCAGCTGGGCGATTACGTCACCTGGACCTTGGGCATCAACAACATCGCCGACAAGGAGCCACCGCTTGTGGGTGGCAGCCTGACCTTCAACGGCAACTCGCTCGCCGGTTACGACCAGGCGGGTCGTTACATCTTCACCAGTGTGGGCCTGCGTTTCTGAGGCACGTTGCAAGCTGGTAAAAACAACGGCGAGCCTTGGCTCGCCGTTGTTTTTTGTGGCCTGCGAAAGCGTGTGTCGATGGCTCGCCGCGCTGCAACCTGCAGATCACCTCAGTCGCCCATCGCCCCTCGCTTGCGTGTCTGATCGACGTCGAAGACGGTGTCAACGGCTCACACCACCGGCTCACGCAACAACGGTGACTGCCAACCCGGGCGCGGTGCGAAACGCTCGCCATGGCGCGCCTGCAGAGCCAGCAGGCGTTCCAGCAAGGCGTCGGCGCCGACACTGCGGATGTGCTGGATCGGGCCGCCTCGGAACGGGGCAAAGCCTGTGCCGAAGATGACGCCGGCATCGAGCAGGTCCGCATCGGCCACCACGCCGTCGTGCAGGCAGGCGACCGCTTCGTTGAGCAGCGGCAGGATCAGGCGATCTTCCAGGTCTGCCGGCACCGCGTAGCCGCTGGCAACCTCGGGCTTGACCGCGCGCCCGTTCTCCCACTTGTACAAGCCCTGGCCGTCCTTCTTGCCGCGCTTGCCCGGCTCCACGGTGGCCAGTGCCGCGGGAATCGGCAGGTGCAGGAAGGGGGCGAGTTCTGCGCCCACACCGGCGGCGACATCCAGCCCCACCGTGTCGATCAGTTCGATCGGCCCCATCGGCATGCCGAACTTGACTGCCGTCCTGTCCAGCACCGGGCCCGGTACGCCTTCGGCATAGGCGGTGGCCGCTTCGAGCAGGTACGGGAACAGCACGCGATTGACCAGGAAGCCCGGGGTGCCGGCCACCGGTACCGGGAACTTGTCCAGCGCCTTGCAGAATGCCGCCAGGCGCGCGACGTTGGCCGGATCCAGCCCGTCGTGCTGCACGATTTCCACCAGCGGCATCATCGATACCGGATTGAAGTAGTGCAGGCCGGCAAATTGCGCCGGTCGCTGGAGATGCCCGCGCAACTCGGTCAACGGAATCGACGAGGTGTTGGTGGTCAGCACCGCATCGGGCTTGAGCTGGGGCTCGATGGACTGATACAGCTCGCGCTTGGCCTGCGGATTCTCGATGATCGCTTCGATCACCAGGTCCGCCTGCGCCACGCCCGCGCCGGCCAGGTCGCCGCGCAGGCGCGCCGCCACCGCCGGCCGCTTGGCCTCGTCCTTGACGCGCTTGGCGAACAACTCGCCGCCACGGCCCAGCGCCGTATCGATGAAGCGCTGCTCACGATCCTGAAGCGTCACCTCGAAGCCCTTGTACGCTGCCCAGGCCGCGATATCGCCGCCCATCACGCCGGCACCGACCACATGCACATGGCGAATCGGGGGCAAGGCCGTAGCGCCGGCATCCTTGCCGCCCAGCGCCTTCAGGCGCTCGGTGAGAAAGAAGATGCGGATCAGGTTGCGTGCGGTCGGCGTGCTGGCGAGCTTGACCACCGCCTTGCGCTCGGCCGCCAGACGCGCCTGGATGCCGCTGCCACCGGCACGTTCCCACACGTTGATCAAGGCGTAGGGCGCCGGGTAATGCTCCTTGCGCGCCTTGCGTGCGACCTGCTTGCGCATCTGTGGCGCCAGCAGCTTGCGCGCGAGCAAGGTATTGGTGGCCCATGCGGTGGCGCGCTGCTTGAACGGGCGCTTGCTGCCGGTGAGCGCCAATGCGGCGGCGACATCGACCAGCACCGCCGGCGCGGCGACCTTGTCGACCAGGCCCATCGCGCGTGCGGCCTTGGCCGCGACGGTGCGGCCGGTCAGCATCAGGTCCATCGCTGCCGGCGCACCGATCAGGCGCGGCAGGCGGGCGCTGCCGCCCCAGCCGGGAAAGATGCCGAGCTTGGTTTCCGGCAGGCCGATGCGCGTGCCGGCATCGTCGGAGGCCACGCGATACCGGCACGCCAGCGCGATCTCGGTGCCGCCGCCCATGCAGAAGCCATGGATCGCCGCAACCGTGGGGCAGGGCAGTTCGGCCAGCTTCTGAAAGACGTTCTGGCCACGATGGATCGCATCGTTGACGGTGCCCTTGCGGTCGAATTCCTGAAATTCCTTCAGGTCGGCACCGGCGATGAAGCCGTTGGCCTTGCCCGAGCGCAGCACCACGCCCTTGGGCGGGTCCAGCGCCAGGCGTTCGATCAGCGCGCCCAGTTCAAGCAGCACCTCCTGCGAAAACGCGTTGACCGGTGCGCCCTGGCGATCAAGGCTGAGCACGACCACGCCGTCCTCGCGCAGGTCTGCCTGCCAATGGCTGAATCGGAGCCCGTCGAAACCTGGAAGCATGCGTCTGGCCGTCCGGAGATATAAGGAAAGGTCGTTATCATCCAGAGGTTGTTTCCTTCACGTCAAATACCCATACCTGTCGGCAGGGCGGCGCGCGCCTGGTGCGAGGCGTCGCCAGTGGCGCATCGGTGCAGCTAGCCTGTTGCGTGACGATCGTACGGATCGGTATGAACTTTTCCCTTCAATGGTTGTCTCATTGCCCGACTTCGGTGGGCTGACAGGAGTGCGGCCCGACATGGCCGAAGTCGATACACCTCAGGAGCTGGACCTGGAACTGGTCCGGCGTGTGCAGCGCGGCGAGAGCGCAGCGTTCGATGTGCTGGTGCGCAAATACCAGCACCGCATCGTTGCGTTGATCGGGCGCTACATCGCCGACTGGAGCGAATGCCAGGACGTGGCCCAGGATACGTTTGTGCGCGCCTACCGCGCGATCAACAGTTTCCGCGGCGACTCGCAGTTCTATACCTGGCTACACCGCATTGCCGTCAACACTGCCAAGAACCATCTGGTTGCGCACAACCGCCGTCCGCCCACCGACGATATCGAGATCAGCGATGCCGAACAGTTCGATGGTGCCACCCGCCTGCGCGATACCGACACCCCGGAGCGCGAATTGATGCGACAGGAGCTGGAACAAACGGTGATGCGTGCGGTCCAAGCCCTGCCGGAAGAACTTCGGTCAGCCATCACCCTGCGCGAGGTGGAAGGGCTGAGCTACGACGAAATCGCGCGAAAGATGGATTGCCCGATCGGAACGGTGCGCTCGCGCATCTTCCGGGCGCGCGAGGCCATCGACATCGAGCTGCGGCCTCTGCTGGAGACCGAAAGCGCTACCCGTGAGCGACACCGTGTATGAGCCATAACCCTGCCATGTCCACCACCGACAAGTTCGAGCGTCACTACCGCCAGCAGCTGTCTGCGCTGGTGGATGGCGAATTGAGCGCCGACGAGTCGCGCTTCCTGCTGCGCCGTCTGGCACACGACGAAGACCTGGCCGGTTGCCACGAACGTTGGCAGCTGTGCGGCGATGTGCTGCGTGGTGCGGCCAGCGCACCGGCACCGCTGGATTTTGCCGCACGCGTGCGCAGCGCCATCGCCGATGAGCCGGTGCCGCAGGCGCAGCCGTCCACGCGTGCGTCGGCGCGCTGGCGTTGGGGTGGTGGCGCGGCGATTGCGGCATCTGTGGCGGCCATCGCCTTGTTCATGGCGCGCGAGCGTCTGCCCGAGACCGCACCGCCTGCCCCGCAGGTCCCGGTGTTCGCCACCGCGGCGCAGCTGCCCGCTGCCGCGCAGGCTCCCACCACGCCCGTGGCGCCGAAGGAGCCGGCCGAGCCTGGCCCGGCAGCCCCCGACGAGGTGGCCACGCTGGCCGCAGCGGTGCCGGCTGCCGCGCTGGCGTCCACCCGCCGTGGCGCGGCCACGCGCAACCAGCAGGCCGCCCGCAGCGTCGCGGCGCGGCAGCAGCAGGCGCCAGCCCGCGTGCTGGCGTCCGCTGCTCCCGCTGCGACGACGGCCACGGCCGGTGCGGCGCCATCGAATCCGTTCACGCATCCGGATACCACCTTGCAGGCGCGCCCGTGGCCGCGTGCGGCGCTGTCCGGTGCGGGCGACAGTCCACTCAATGCCAGCTTCCGCCAAGGCGGCCAAGGCACGGCGTTCTATCCGTTCGAGCCCGCACCGCAAGGTGTCGCCAGCCCTGCGCCGAACCGGCCGCTGCCGGTGCAGCCGCCGCAGGATTGATGCCGCCGCCGATCTTCATCCGTTCGGCGCTCCCCCTTCCGTTATCGTGCCGGACCCCTGCAGTGGCAGGGGCTTTGGCCCCTGTCGCCCTGCCATCGGAGGCAACCTGATGAACCACCGCATTCGCACCCAGATGTTCGGCCTGATCGCCATGACCCTGCCGCTGGCCGCCTGCGCGCAGCAGTCCGCGCCCGCTGCCAAGGATGTTGCCCCGATCGCCGCCAACCGCAGCGCCACCCCGGCTCCGCAGCTGGTGGCCGGGTTGCCGGACTTCACCAATCTGGTCGAGCAGGTCGGCCCGGGCGTGGTCAATATCGAAACCACCATCACCCGCAAGGACGCCATGGCGCGCCAGCGGCGCGGTGGTCCGGGTGGGCAGGACGGCGGCGCGATGCCCGGCGACGAGCAGATGCCGGAATTCTTCCGTCGCTTCTTCGGGCCGGATTTCCAGATGCCGGGCGGGCCGCGCCAGGGGCCGGGCCAGGGCGGCGATGACGATGGCGGCATCGCCGGCAAGTCGATGGGCTCGGGCTTCATCATTTCCGCCGACGGCTATGTGCTGACCAATCACCACGTGGTCGATGGCGCCAGCGAGGTCACCGTCAAGCTGACCGACCGCCGCGAGTTCACGGCCAAGGTGGTCGGCAGCGACGAGCAGTTCGACGTGGCGTTGCTCAAGATCGACGCCAAGGGCCTGCCGACGGTGCGCCTGGGCGATTCCAACACGCTCAAGCCGGGCCAGTGGGTGGTGGCGATCGGCTCCCCGTTCGGGCTGGATCACTCGGTCACCGCCGGCATCGTCAGCGCCACCGGGCGCAGCAATCCGTATGCGGACCAGCGCTACGTGCCCTTCATCCAGACCGACGTGGCGATCAACCAGGGCAACTCCGGCGGCCCGTTGCTCAACACGCGCGGTGAAGTGGTCGGCATCAATTCGCAGATCTTCTCCGCCTCGGGCGGCTACATGGGGATCAGTTTTGCGATCCCGATCGACCTGGCCTTCAGTGCTGCCGAGCAGATCAAGGCCACCGGCCATGTGAGCCGCGGCATGCTGGGCGTGGCGGTGGGACCGATCGACTCGCTTAAGGCGCAGGGCCTGGGCCTGCCGGATACGCGCGGCGCGCTGGTTAACGACATTCCGCCCGGCAGCCCTGCCGCCAAGGCCGGAATCGAGGTGGGCGATGTGATCCGCGCCGTCAACGGCAAGCCGATCGATGTCGCCAGCGATCTGCCGCCGATGATCGGGCTGATGGCGCCGGGCACCAAGGTCAACCTGGACGTGTTGCGTGATGGCAAGCCGCGCAAGGTGGCGGTTACCCTGACGACGCTGGACAACCCCGCCGGCAACGCCGCCCCGCGTACCGCGGCCGATGACGCCAAGCCCAGCGCCCCGGCCAGCGTGGAACTGCTCGGCCTGCAGGTGGCCGATCTCACGGCTGCCGAGCGCAGCCGCCTGGGCCTGGAGTCCGGCGAGGGCGTGCGCATCGCCTCGGTGACTGGCGCGGCAGCACGCAGCACCCAACCGCCGCTGTCGCCGGGCCTGGTCATCGCCCGCGTCGGCCGCACCAAGGTCGGCAGCGTCGCCGACCTCAACCGTGCCCTGTCCAGCTACAAGAAGGGCGACGTGGTCATGCTGCTGGTCACCGACGGCAAGGCGACCAGTTATGTGGCCCTGAAGGCCGGCGGCTGAGGGAAGCCGGGATTCGTCATTGGTGATTCGGGATTGGCAAAAGCAGGCTCCTGTTCGCGGGTGCCTGCTCTTGTTCTGCCTTTTCGAATCCCCAATCCCCACTCCCAAATCCCGGCTCCAAAGCGTGCGATAATGCTGCGTTACCCTGACGACGGCACCGCCGGCGCCCACCTCAATGTCCTCTGATTCAATGCGGAATATCCGCAACTTCTCCATCATCGCCCACGTCGACCACGGCAAGTCCACCCTGGCCGACCGGATCATCCAGCTGTGCGGCGGCCTGCAGGCGCGCGAGATGGAGGCCCAGGTGCTCGACTCCAACCCGATCGAGCGCGAACGCGGCATCACCATCAAGGCGCAGTCGGTGTCCCTGCCGTATACGGCCAAGGACGGGCAGGTCTACCACCTGAACTTCATCGACACCCCCGGGCATGTGGACTTCTCCTACGAGGTCAGTCGCTCGCTGGCCGCGTGCGAAGGCGCGCTACTGGTGGTGGATGCGGCCCAGGGCGTGGAAGCGCAGTCGGTGGCCAACTGCTACACCGCGGTGGAGCAGGGCCTGGAAGTGGT
This sequence comes from Xanthomonas campestris pv. asclepiadis, assembly GCF_020784175.1. Taxonomy (GTDB): domain Bacteria; phylum Pseudomonadota; class Gammaproteobacteria; order Xanthomonadales; family Xanthomonadaceae; genus Xanthomonas; species Xanthomonas campestris_D. The sequence goes on along the minus strand of NZ_JAJGQM010000025.1, from coordinate 53,004 downwards.
GCCGGTGCTCAACAAGATCGACCTGCCCACCGCCGACGTCGAGCGTGCCAAGGCCGAGATCGAGGCGGTGATCGGCATCGATGCCGAGGACGCGGTGGCGGTCAGCGCCAAGACCGGTCTGAACATCGATCTGGTGCTGGAAGCGATCGTGCAGCGGATTCCGCCGCCCACCCCCCGCGACACCGACAAGCTGCAGGCGCTGATCATCGACTCGTGGTTCGACAACTACCTGGGCGTGGTCTCGCTGGTGCGCGTGATGCAGGGCGAGATCAAGCCGGGCAGCAAGATCCTGGTGATGTCCACCGGCCGCACCCATCTGGTCGACAAGGTCGGCGTGTTCACGCCCAAGCGCAAGGAGCTTGCCGCGCTGGGCGCGGGCGAAGTGGGCTGGATCAACGCCTCGATCAAGGATGTGCATGGCGCGCCGGTCGGCGACACGCTGACCCTGGCGGCCGACCCGGCGCCGCATGCATTGCCCGGTTTCCAGGAAATGCAGCCGCGCGTGTTTGCCGGCCTGTTTCCGGTCGATGTCGAGGATTACCCGGATCTGCGCGAGGCGCTGGACAAGCTGCGCCTGAATGATGCGGCGCTGCGCTTCGAGCCGGAAAGCTCCGAAGCGATGGGCTTCGGCTTCCGCTGCGGCTTCCTGGGCATGCTGCACATGGAGATCGTGCAGGAGCGGCTGGAGCGCGAGTACAACCTCAACCTGATCTCGACCGCGCCGACCGTGGTCTACGAGGTGCTCAAGACCGACGGCAGCATCATCCCGATGGACAATCCATCCAAGCTGCCACCGCTAAACAACGTCGAAGAGATCCGCGAGCCGATCATCCGCGCCAATATCCTGACCCCGCCCGATTACGTCGGCAACATCATCACCTTGTGCGAAGAAAAGCGCGGCACCCAGATCGGCATCAACTACCTGGGCAGCCAGGTGCAGATCAGCTACGAGTTGCCGATGGCCGAAGTGGTGCTGGATTTCTTCGACAAGCTCAAGTCGGTCTCGCGCGGTTACGCCTCGCTGGATTACCACTTCCTGCGTTTCGATGCCGGCCCGTTCGTGCGCGTGGATACGCTGATCAATGGCGACAAGGTCGATGCGCTGTCGATCATCGTGCACCGCAGCTACGCCGACCGGCGTGGCCGCGAACTGTGCGAAAAGATGAAGGAACTGATCCCGCGGCAGATGTTCGACGTGGCGATCCAGGCAGCTGTAGGCTCGCAAATCATCTCGCGCTCCACGGTCAAGGCGATGCGCAAGAACGTGTTGGCCAAGTGCTATGGTGGCGACGTTTCGCGCAAGAAAAAGCTGCTCGAAAAGCAGAAGGAAGGCAAAAAGCGCATGAAGCAGGTCGGCCGCGTGGAGATTCCGCAGGAAGCCTTCCTGGCTGTCTTGCAGATGGATAAGTAACCGGGATTTGGGATTCGTGATTGGGGATTGGCAACGACGCCAGCCCTACTGTTTTTGCGAATCCCCAATCTCCAATCCCGAATCCCGTTCCGAAGGAACATCAATGAAATGGTTTGAAATCGCCCTGGTTGTATTGACGCTGGGCACCGGCTTCATCTGGCTGCTGGACAAGCTGTTCCTGGCCAAGCGCCGCGCTGCACGTGCCGGTCTGCTGGACAGCGAGCCGGCGATCATCGACTACTCGCGCGCCTTCTTTCCGGTGCTGGCGGTGGTGCTGATTCTGCGCAGCTTCGTTGCCGAGCCGTACAAGATTCCGTCCAGTTCGATGATGCCCAACCTGTTGATCGGCGACTTCATCCTGGTCAACAAGTTCGCTTACGGCTTCCGTCTGCCGATCACCAACACCAAGTTCATCCCGACCGGCGAGCCCAAGCGCGGCGACGTGGTGGTGTTCAAGCCGCCGCATGCGCCCGACCAGAACTGGATCAAGCGCGTGGTGGGTCTGCCGGGCGACAAGATCGGCTTCCACGGCGATACGCTGTACATCAACGACAAGCCGATGCGCTACACGGTCAAGGGCGAGTACATCGGCAAGGGCAAGGGCGCCGAGATGACCGGCACAACCTTGCTGGTCGAGGACTTGCCGGGTCGCACCCACACCGTGCTGGAGTGGGTCGACCGCAACATGCCGGCCGGGCAGGGCGACTGGACCGTGCCGGCGGACAGCTATTTCGTGATGGGGGATAATCGCGACAACAGCGAAGACAGCCGATTCTGGACCCAGACGCACTTCCTGCCGGAAGCCAATCTGCGCGGCAAGGCGTTCCTGATCTGGCTCAATTGCGAAGGGTGGTTCTGCAAGGGGAGTTTCGATCCGTCGCGGATCGGGACCGGAATCCAGTAATGCACGCACGGCGTGCCGGGGAAAGCACAATGAAGCGCAAGCAAAGCGGTATGACGTTGACGTCGTTCGTGGTGGTGCTGGCGGTGGTGGGATTCGCGCTGTATATCGGAATGAAGCTGTTTCCGATGTACCAGGAATACTATTCGGTGCGCACGGCCATGAAAGGCCTGGCCAAGGAACCCGACAGCGCCAACATGGATCCGTCCAAGTTGCAGGATCTGTTCTTTCGTCGGCTGTACATCAACTACTCGGAAAACGTCAAAAAAGAGGACGTCAAGTTCGAGCGCGTCGATGGTGGCTGGCGCATGAAGGTCAACTACGAAGTTCGCCGCGAATTGATCGGCAATCTGGATGTCGTCGGTAAATTCGAGACGTCCCAGGACATGACGGGACGTGGTGGCGAATAGAACCTTCCAGCGTGGCGATCCGATCGGGCATGCGTTTGCCGATCCGGGTCTGCTCGCCCAGGCGCTGCGGCATCGCAGCGCCGGTACTCCGCATAACGAACGACTGGAATTCCTTGGCGACGGCATCGTCAACCTGCTGATCGCCGAGGCGCTGTATCAGCGCTGGCCCAAGGCCGACGAAGGCGCATTGACCCGCGCGCGCGCTGAACTCGTGCGTGAAGGGGCGCTGGCGGTGATCGGCCGCGCCCTCAACCTGGGCGAGCGGCTGACGCTGGGCCCGGGCGAGCTGAAATCCGGCGGCCATCGACGCGATTCGATCCTGGCCGACGCGGTGGAGGCGATCGTCGCGGCGATCTATCTGGACTGCGGCTTCGAACGCTGCCGCGCGGTGGTGCTGCCGTGGTTCGAATCCTCGCTGGCGGCGCTGCCGGTGGGCAAGGCGGAAAAAGACCCAAAGACCCGGCTGCAGGAATGGCTGCAGGCGCGGCAGCTGCCGCTACCCAATTACGCGCTGATCAGCGAAAGCGGCGACGAACATGCCAAGCAGTTCCATGTCGCCTGCATCCTGGAGCAGCCCGTCGCCCGCGCCGAAGGCCAGGGCACCTCGCGTCGCCTCGCCGAGCAACAGGCGGCCACCCTCGTCATCGCACAACTGGATTCGAACACGTGAGCGAAACCTCTTCCCCCCACCGTAGCGGCAGCGTTGCGGTGATCGGCCGGCCCAACGTCGGCAAGTCCACCCTGACCAATGCCCTGGTCGGCGCCAAGGTCAGCATCGTGTCCAACCGGCCGCAGACCACGCGCCATCGGTTGCTGGGCATTGCCACCTTTCCCGAAGGGCAGCTGGTGCTGGTCGACACGCCCGGGCTGCATCGCGAGCAGAAGCGCGCGATGAACCGGGCGATGAACCGCGCCGCGCGCGGCTCGCTGGAAGGCGTGGACGCGGCGGTGCTGGTGATCGAAGCCGGCCGTTGGGACGACGAAGACACCCTGGCCTTCAAGGTCCTGAGCGACGCCGAGGTGCCGGTGGTGCTGGTGGTCAACAAGGTCGACCGGCTCAAGGACAAGACCGCGCTGTTCCCGTTCCTGGCCCAGGTCAGCGAGGGGCGGACGTTCGCGGCGGTGCATCCGGTGTCCGCGCTCAAGCGCAAGGGCCTGGAGGCGCTGGTCGGCGACCTGCTCAAGCTGGTGCCGGAAGCCGACGCGATGTTTGGCGAGGACGAGATCACCGACCGCAGCCAGCGCTTCCTGGCCGGGGAGCTGGTGCGCGAGCAGTTGATGCGTCAGCTCGGCGAAGAACTGCCCTATGCCATCACCGTGGAGATCGAACGCTTTGCCGAAGATGGCGCGCTGCTGCGCATCGGCGCGGTGATCTGGGTCGAGCGCGAAGGCCAGAAGGCGATCGTGATCGGCAAGGGCGGTACCCGCCTGAAGGACATCGGCGGCAAGGCGCGGCTGCAGATGGAGCGGCTGTTCGGTGCCAAGGTGTTCCTGGAAACCTGGGTGCGCGTGCGCGAAGGCTGGTCGGACGACGAAGCGGCGTTGAAGGCGTTCGGATACGAGTGAGGCCCTGGCCGACGCCGGAGCCGCGCTGGTGACGTGTTGACAGCCTGTCGATGCGATCGCCTGCACTGGCACCGGCGGGGAGTTGCGATGCAAGCGATGTCCCGATGGACCGGATCGCGGCTGACCACTGCAGCCGATGCCGGTGACGGTTGTGATCCGATGCGCTGCCGGCAGCGGCTCACATCGGTCATTGCCGGCAACTGGCCTTCTGCCCTGCAATCGCGCCCCTTGTCGCATAACAGACCATGCTGATCGAACACGAACGCGGTTTCATCCTGCATGTGCGCGCCTGGCGCGAGACCAGCCTGTTGGTGGAAGTGTTGAGCGAGCAGCATGGGCGGGTCGGGCTGTTGGCGCGCGGGGTGCACGGACCACGCAAGCAGGCCCTGCGCGCCGCGCTGCAGCCACTGCAGCTGATCCAGTTCACCGCGGTACAACGCGGCGAGCTGGCCCAGTTGCGTCAGGCCGAGGCGCTGGATACCGCGCCGCGGCTGGCGGGCGAATCCATGCTGGCCGGTTTCTATATCAGCGAGTTGCTGCTGCGCCTGGCGCCGCGCAACGATCCGGTGCCGGAGCTGTTCGATTGCTATGCGCAGGCGCGCGCACACCTGGCCTCCGGCCTGCCGCTGGCCTGGGGCCTGCGCCAGTTCGAGCGCGATGTGCTCGATGGCCTGGGTTTCGCATTCGATCTGCAGCACGACCGCGACGGCCAGGCGATCGACCCGGCGGCGCGCTACCGGCTGGATCCGCAGGAAGGCGCCTTGCGCGTATTGAGCGAGGCGATGGCGCAGGACCGGCGCGACACCGTGACCGGCGCGGCGCTGCTGGCGTTGGGCCAGGACGTCATGCCCGCGGCCGACGACATGCCGGGCCTGCGTCGCAGCATGCGCGGCGTGTTGCTGCATCATCTGAGTGGACGCGGGCTGAAATCCTGGGAAATGCTCAAGGATCTGGCGCGGCGGCGTTGAGGGGCGCAAGGCTGCTCGACCAGGCCTGGCGAGCAGTACCCGGACGCGCGTCAGGGTCCAGGTGGACCCGCCGTGCACACATGATGCTCGATGTCACGCGTCCCGACTGCCGACGCTGCGCTGCGTCCAAGAGCATCGGCGCCGTCATCCTTCAATGCAGCAGCGCAGCCACCGCTGCGTGGAACTGCGTCTGCGCGGTGCTGGACTGCGGGTCGCCGCGCAGCAGGCGCACTGCGCCGGCAAGCCGCGCCGCGCCGACAAATCCGCAGCTGGCCTGCAGCCGATGCAGATGGCCGCGTAGCGCCTGATCGTCGCTGACCTGCAGGGCCGAATTCACCGCGTCGCGGGTGCCCGGCAATTCGGCCAGGAACAATTCGCGCAGCGCATTGAGATGGTGTTGCTGGCCGTTGAGCGCACTGAGCGCGGCCGCTTCGTCCCAGTCGCTGGCGGCGATGTCGACCACGCCCACCGGCGCCACGCTGTAGCGGCCGCGCGCCAGTCCGCGACGGACCGCCTGCAGCAGGCGCTCGGAGGTCAGCGGCTTGACCAGCATTTCCAGAAAACCATCGGATTGCAGGCTGCGTTGCATCGCCAGATTGGTGTCCGCGGTATGGGCCAGCGCGGGCACGTCCGGGTGCAGCAGGCGCAGTGCCCGCAACAGGCCGCTGCCGGTGCCATCGGGAAGATTGACGTCGATCAGCCACAGGTCGTGGCGACGTTCGCGCGCGCGGTCCAGTGCCGAAGACAAGGAGTCTGCGCAGTCCACGTGGGCGGGAAGACCGTCCAGCACCGCCTGCAGAAAGCCACGGCTGATCGGGTCGTCTTCTACCAGCAAGAGTCGTGGTTGGGGTTCCTGGCGTGTTGCCATGTTCATGCTGCCTCCTTGTCAGCGATGCCGCGTCCTAGCAGCCGCGTGCAGCGGAAGTGTGCCTGTGTTTGCGGGGCGCGACAATTGTTCTACGGCGTGAAGCGGCCGCGATCGATCGCATCTGCGACAATACGCACCCTTTTTGCCCGCAGCTCGTCGCCACGTGGCCAGAACCCGAAACCGCTTCGACCGTACGCCGTTCCAGACCGCGATCACCGACCTCAGTCACGACGGGCGCGGTGTGGCCCGCCGCGACGGCGAGGGCGGCAAAGTCACCTTCATCAGTGGCGCCTTGCCCGGTGAGCTGGTGCGTGCCGAACCCACCGCGCGCAGCCGGCATTTCGACGAGGCCAGGACGGTGGAGGTGCTGGAGGCATCGCCGCAGCGGGTGACCCCGCGTTGCCCGCATTTCGGCGTCTGCGCCGGCTGCGTGTTGCAGCATCTGGAAGAGTCGCAGCAGATCGTGGCCAAGCAGCGCGTGTTGATGGACAACCTGGAGCGCATCGGCCACGTCACGCCGCAGGCGGTGTTGCCGGCCCTGGTCGGCGATACCTGGGGCTACCGGCGCAAGGGCCGCTTTTCGGTCCGTCGCGTCGAAAAGAAGGACAAGACCCTGGTGGGGTTTCGCGAGCTGGATCCGCGCTTCGTGGCCGATCTGTCGGTCTGTCACACGGTGATCCCGCAGATCGGCGAGAAGATTCCGCAACTGGCGGCGCTGGTCGAAGGCCTGGACGGCAAGCGCGACATCCCGCAGATCGAATTCATTGCCGGCGACGACGCGGTGGTATTGACCTTCCGCCACATGCAGCCGCTCAGCGAGCGCGATCTGCAGGCGTTGACGGAGTTCGCACAGGCGCAGGGCTTTGCGATCTTCCTGCAGCCGGGCGGCGTGGATAGCGTGCACCCGCTATGGCCGCAGGAGGTGCCGCTGTCGTTCCGCTTGCCGCAGTGGGATGTGGAGCTGGCGTTCCGGCCGCTGGATTTCATTCAGGTCAACGCCTCGCTCAACCAGAAGATGATCGCGCACGCACTGGCGCTGCTTGATGCCAGGCCCGACGACCGCGTGCTGGACCTGTTCTGTGGGCTGGGCAATTTCACCCTGCCGCTGGCGCGCGGCGTGCGCGAAGTGGTCGGCGTGGAGGGCGATGCCGGGCTGGTGGCACGTGCGCGCGAGAATGCGCAGCGCAATGGGCTGGCCAATGCGCAGTTTCATGCGGCCGACCTGACCCAGGACCAGCGCAACGCTGCGTGGATGCGGCAGGGCTTCGACAAGCTGCTGCTGGACCCGCCGCGCTCGGGCGCGCTGGAAGTGCTGCAGCAGTTGCCGTTGAAAACGTTCGAGCGCATCGTCTATGTGAGCTGCCACCCCGGCTCGCTGGCACGCGACGCCGGCTACCTGGTCAACGAGCAGGGCTTCACGCTCAAGGCCGCCGGCGCGATGGACATGTTTCCGCATACGGCGCATGTTGAAAGCATCGCGGTGTTCGAACGGCGCTAGACCTTTTTGTCCGGGCGACGGTAACTCGTCGCCCGGACGAGGTGACGTTAGTCTTTCGCTTCGACGGCGTTCTGCCACTGCCCATCGACCAGCGCGAAGGCCATCGGCCGCGTGCCGCGTTTGCCTTCGGCTTCAACGATGACGTCGCATTCGACCACTGGCGCCTTACTGCCGAGCTCGCAGCGCTCAACACCGGAGACTTGCGCCGTACGCGCGGCGTCTTGAATGCGCGTACGCGTCGCCGCGTCGTTCTCCTGCGTGAGCAGCTGACTGATGGCTTCGCGCAGGAGCGCTTGCACGCGATCCTGCGGCGGTACCGGCGCGGCGACCTCCATTTCCTTCTCGCTGTGCTGCAAGGCCCACGCGTTATCGTTCGGGACAAACCGCAGCGTCATGTGTCTTTCGCTGAGCCCGGCCTGGCCGGTGACGATGCAATCGAGCGTCTCCGGTTTGGCGTCGACAGCCGGCAGGCAGCCGGTCAACGCGGTCAAGCGCGGATGAAAGATGGCGGGCATGAGGTCGTTGCCCTGTTCCTGCGTGTTGGCTGCCATGTCATCGGCGATCGCCGCATCCAGTGCCTGTTGGGCCTGGGCCAGCGAAAGCGTGGCTGCAGCAGCCGCGCCGGCTGTGGCGGTTGAGAACACCAATGCGGCAGCGAGCACGGCAACGTGCATGGTGGAGTGTCGACGGCCTGTCATGGCGTTCTGTCCTTGAATGAGAGGGGGCGGAGTGTAGAGGTGGCGGGGCTGCGTCGGCCAGGCATTTTTCTGCAGGTCCCGCCATACTTGTAGCCATGGGCATCGAAATTGAACGCAAGTTTCTCGTGACCGGCGACGGTTGGCGCGCTGCCGCGCACGCGGTGATCCCGATGGCGCAGGGCTATATCAACGACCAGGCGGCGATGCGCAGCGGTACGCAGAACGCGTCGGTGCGTGTGCGCATCCAGGGCGAGAGCGCGTTTCTCAATCTGAAATCGCGTGAGGTGGGGCACACGCGGCAGGAGTTTGAGTATCCGATTCCGGTGGTCGAGGCGCGCGCGCTGCTGGCGCTGTGCGTCGGCGGTTTGATCGACAAGCGCCGGCATCTGGTCCAGTACCAGGGGCACGTGTGGGAAGTGGACGAATTCCTCGGCGACAACGCCGGGTTGGTGGTGGCCGAGATCGAACTCGGGAGTGCCGACGAAGCCTTCGCCAAGCCCGGGTGGATCGGCGCCGAAGTCACCGACGACGTGCGTTACTACAACCTGGCGCTGGCCTCGCACCCGTTCAAGAACTGGAGCGGGGATTTGTAATTCGGGATTCGTAAAAGCTAAAGCGATGCGTCGGACTCGGGCTGATTGCGTTGCGACTCCCCAATCCCTGCCTTGGTATTGGGTTTATGCTTTGCGCATCCCCAATGACGAATCTCCAATCCCCGCCCATGCGCATCGATATCTGGTCTGACGTGGTCTGTCCCTGGTGCTGGATCGGCAAGCGCCGTTTCGAACAGGCGGTGGCCGCGCTCGGTGCGCAGGCACCAGCGCTGGATATCCATTACCACGCGTTTCAGCTGGATCCCGATGCCGGCCTGGAGCCGACGCCATTGCGTGATGCGCTGGCGCAAAAGTTCGGCGGTGCTGTGCGCGTGGACCAGATGCTGGCGCAGACCCAGGCCACTGCGCGTGCCGAAGGCCTGCCGTTCGACTTCGGGCGCGGGCAGGTGCAGGTCAGTACCCTGCGCGCGCATCGGCTGATCTGGCTGGCCAGCCGCGAGGGCGATGTCGAGGCCGTGATCGAAGCGCTGTTCCATGCGTATTTTGCCGAGGGCCAAAACGTCGGCGCGACCGAAACGCTGGTGACTGCCGGGGCCGCTGGCGGTCTGGACGAGGTCCGCGTGCGCGCGCTGCTGGACTCCGACGAAGGCGTCGTTGCCGTGCAAGCGCAACTGGCGCAGGCCGCTGCGCTGGGAATCCGTGCGGTGCCCAGTTTCGTCATCGATGGACGCAGCCTGATCCAGGGCGCGCAGCCGCCGGAGAGCTTTGCGCAAGCACTGTTGCAGCTGGCGGCCGAATCGGCGCCGATCGGTGGCCCCGACGCCTGCGGGCCGGACGGCTGCGCGGTGTGAACGGCCGGCGGCGTGTTGCAACGGCCTGCCGCTGACGAGATGACGCGGCCCATCTCATCGAAGACGGTTGCGGTGATCGGCGCCGGGCTGGCCGGGCTTGCCTGCGCGCAACGGCTGCAGGCTTCGGGATTGACCGTGACGTTGTTCGAGCAGGGCGACATGCCCGGCGGACGCATGCGCAGCTGTGGCGGCGCTGGCTGGCAGTGCGATCACGGCGCGCAGTATTTCACCGCCCGCGCCCCGGCGTTTGCCGCAGTGGCGGATGCGTGGATCGCGGATGGCGTGGCGGCGGCCTGGCCTGCGCGCGTCGCCAGTTGGGATGGTTCCGACATGCATCTTTCGCACAGCGGGTTGACGCGCTTTGTCGGGGTGCCGGACATGGCCGCACCGGCGCGTGCGCTTGCGGCGGCCCTGAATATTCGGTTGGGCGCCTCTGTGCGATCGCTGCAGCGCAATGGCGAGAGCTGGCAACTGGAGGTGGCGGGAGACACGACGACACACGCCTTCGACACCGTGCTGCTGGCGGTTCCGGCACCGCGTGCGGCTGCCTTGCTGGCCGACCTCGCACCCACGCTGGCGACGCTTGCCGCCACTGCACGGATGCAGCCGGCCTGGGCGGTGGTGCTGCGTTTCGACATGCTGGTCGATCCCGGCTACGACGCCTTGTTCGTCAACGCCGGCCCGGTGCGCTGGGTGGCACGCAACTCCAGCAAGCCGGGGAGGACGGGCGTGGAAACCTGGCTGCTGCATGCCACTGCCGATTGGAGTCAGGCGCATCTGGACGCGACGCCTGAGGCCGTGATTGCCAGCGTGTTGCCGGCGCTGGCCGTGCTTGGCCTGCCATCGCCGCAATTCTGCGATGCGTATCGCTGGACGGTGGCCAGCACCAAGCCTGCCTTGCAGATCGGCTGTGCCTGGGAGGCGCGGCCGGGCATCGGCATCTGCGGCGACTGGCTGGCCGGCGGCAAGGTCGAAGGGGCCTGGCAAAGCGGTGTGGCGTTGGCAGCGCGGGTGTGTGCCGGCGACGCCGCGGGCAGCGGTCAGGATTGATGTGGTGGCAGGCACAGCCGACCGCACCCCGCAGGCAGCCGCGCACACGTTGCGCCTGATTCTGGGCGATCAACTCAATCGGCAACACAGCTGGTTCGATGCGATCGATGCGGGCGTGGTCTACGTGCTGATGGAAGTGCGCGAGGAAACAGACTACGTGCTGCACCACGCGCAGAAGATCCTGGCGATCTTCGCAGCGATGCGCGCGTTTGCCGCGCACTTGCGGCAGGCCGGTCACCGGGTGCGTTATGTGGCCATCGACAACCCCAGCAATCGGCATGCCATCCCCGCCAATCTGGACGCGCTGATGGCGCATTACCGCGCCAGCCAGCTGGACTATCAGGCGCCGGACGAATGGCGGCTGGATGAAGCGCTGCAACACTGGTGCGCGCGACAGCCGTTCGCCACGCGCATGATCGACAGCGAGCATTTCCTGACCGAACGCGATGAGGTCGCCGGGTGTTTTCGCGCCGGCGGCCAATGGCGCATGGAAGTGTTCTATCGAAAGATGCGCCGTCGCCACCGGATCCTGCTCGATGCAACGGGCGAGCCGGAAGGTGGGCGCTGGAATTTCGATCACGACAACCGTGCACCGTGGCCGGGCGATCCGCCCGCGCCACAGGAGTGGCGCGCAGCGCACGACCATCGCGCGCTATGGAGCGTCATCGAGGCAGCCGGGGTCCGCAGCTTCGGCGCGCCGAACGCCAACGCGCTGCCATGGCCACTGGACCGCGACGCAGCGCTGCAGCACCTGGATGCCTTCGTCACGCATGCGTTGCCGCACTTCGGTCGCTACGAGGATGCGATGAGTACGCGTAGCCCGCGGCTGTTCCATTCGCTGCTGTCGTTCGCGCTCAATATCAAGCTGCTGCATCCGCGCGAGGTGATCGCGCGCGCAGAGGCAGCCCTGCATGACGGGCATGCGCCGCTGGCATCGGTGGAAGGCTTCATCCGCCAGATCCTGGGCTGGCGCGAATACGTGCGCGGTGTGTATTGGTCGCAGATGCCCGGTTACGCGCAGTCCAATCAACTCGACCAGCATGCACCGCTACCGCACTGGTTCTGGGACGGGCAGATCGGCATGCGCTGCCTGGCCGATGCCATCGGCAATTCGCTGGCCAACGCGCACGCGCACCATATCCAGCGGCTGATGGTGATCGGCAATTTCGCGCTGCTGGCGGGGTTGGAGCCGCAGGCGCTGCATCGCTGGTACCTGGGGGTCTATATCGATGCGTTCGAGTGGGTGGAGCTGCCCAATACGGTCGGCATGAGCCAGTTCGCCGATGGCGGCCTGCTCGGCAGCAAGCCCTACATCAGCGGCGCGGCCTATATCGACCGCATGAGCGATTACTGCGGTGGCTGCCGCTACCAGCGCAAGGTGCGGGTGGGCCCGCAGGCCTGCCCGTACAACGCGCTGTACTGGGATTTCCTGGCGCGGCAGCGCACACTGCTGGGCGCCAACGAGCGCCTGGCGCTGCCCTACCGGCAGCTCGACGCCATGGCACCGGAGGTGCTGGAGCAGGTGCAGGCGCAGGCCGCGCATTGGCGGGCGAATCTGGAGGTGCTTTGAGCTGCAGCCGAAGGGCAGCGACCGGGCCGAGACGGCCCGAAACACGGGCTAGCCTGAATGCGCGATCTGACGCTGCAACGCGCATCTGCGACAATGCCGCGCTGCGCCAACGTGGCGCCTGGCCCGGGAGTCCCCCAACATGCTTCTGATCGGCGTTGCCGGTACCGAACTCAGCGCACAGGAACGCGACTGGCTGCAGCACGACGCGGTCGCCGGCGTGGTGTTGTTCGCGCGCAACTTCGCCTCGCGCACGCAGGTGGCCGAGCTGTCCGCGTCCATCCGCGCGGCCGCACCGCGCCCGGTGCTGATTTGTGTCGACCAGGAAGGCGGGCGCGTGCAACGATTTCGCGAGGGTTACAGCGCCCTGGCGCCGCTGCAGAGCTTCGGTGCACAGTATGCGCAGGACCCGGAAGCCGCGCTCGCTGCGGCGCGCACGCACGCGCAGCTGATGGCCGGCGAGGTGCGTGCCAGCGGCGTGGACCTGAGCTTTGCGCCGGTGGTGGATCTGGGCCGTGGCAACCGCGCCATCGGCGATCGTGCCTTCAGCGATGATCCGCAGATCGTGGCCAGCTTCACCCGCGCCTATGTGCAGGCGCTGCACGGCGCCGGCATGGCCGCCACGCTCAAGCATTTCCCCGGCCACGGCACCGTGCTGGAAGACACCCATGTCGACCATGCCAGCGACCCGCGGCCGCTGGAGGTCCTGCAGGCCGAGGATCTGGTGCCGTTCGTGGCCGGCATCGAGGCTGGCGCCGACGCGGTGATGATGGCGCACGTGGTCTACCCGCAGGTCGCCCCGGAACCGGCCGGTTATTCGCGGCGCTGGATCGAGCAGATCCTGCGCGGGCAACTGGGCTTCCGCGGCGTGGTGTTCTCCGACGACATCGGCATGGCCGCCTCGTTCAGCGCCGGCGGCGTGGCGGGCCGGGTGCATGCGCATCTGGATGCCGGCTGCGACGTGGTGCTGGTCTGCCACCCGGAACTGGTCGATGAATCGCTGCAGGCCGTGGCCGGCCGCAGCCTCAATACCGCAGCACTGATCGGCCTGATCGGCCGCGGCGCGCTGGGCTGGGATGGCCTGCTCGCCGGCTCCGACGCCTCATTCACCACTTCTCCTTCCGCCCCTTTCGGAACAATTGCCTGATGTCCACGCTCACCATTTCCCAGGCCCTGGCCCAAGCCGATCTGCTGGTCGATCGCCCCGCCATCGATGCGGCCGTCGCCAGCATTGCCGACGCAATCGCGCGCGACTATGCCGGCGAAGTGCCGGTGTATCTCACCATCATGCATGGCGCGCTGCCGTTCTCCGGCCAGCTGGCGCTGGAGCTGGGCGCGCGCGGCCAGGACCTGCAGTTCGATTACCTGCACGCCACCCGGTATCGCGGCGAAACCACCGGCGGCGAGCTGGTGTGGAAGCACCGTCCGGCCACTGCGCTGTTCGGCCGCCGGGTGATCCTGGTCGACGACATCCTCGACGAGGGCTACACGCTGCAGGGCGTGCGCCAGTGGTGCCTGGAGCAGGGCGCCACCGACGTGCGCGTGGCGGTGTTGACCGTCAAGCGTCATGACCGTTGCGTGCCCGGCGTTGCCGCCGATTATGTCGGCGTGGAAGTGGCCGACCGTTACGTGTTCGGCTTCGGCATGGACGTCAACGAGCAGCTGCGCGGCATTCCCGCCATCTACGCGATGAAGCAGTAACTGCCGCAGCGTGCTCGCGTTGCTGCGGGCAGCCCGGCGCGCACGCGTGCGCGCACCGTCATGTCTTTTTGTAGCAGAGGTTGCTTGTGTCCCCCCATTCCATCGCATTGGCCGTCATCGGCGGCACCGGCGTCTACAAGCTCGCCCAACTGGACGAGGTGCAGACGCACGTCATCGAAACGCCATATGGCGCGCCCTCCGGCCCGATCCGCGTCGGCATGTTGCTGGGCCACCGCGTGGCGTTCCTGGCGCGCCATGGCGAAGGCCATTCACTGCCGCCGCACAAGGTCAATTACCGCGCAAACATCGCTGCGTTGCAGCAAATTGGCGCCTCGCGCGTGCTGGCGCTCAACACTGTCGGCGGCATCACCGAGCAGTTCGGCCCACGCGTGCTGGCCTGCCCGGATCAGCTGATCGATTACACCTGGGGCCGCGTGTCCACCTTCTGCGAAGAGCCGGGCAGCGAGGTGCAGCACGTGGATTTCGGCCATCCGTATTCGCCGATGTTTCGCAGCAAGGTCATCGCCGCCGCCAAAGTGACCGGCGTCACGATGGTTGCCGGCGGATGCTACGGAGCCACCCAGGGACCGCGGCTGGAAACGATTGCAGAGATCGCCCGCATGCGTCGCGACGGCTGCGACCTGGTCGGCATGACCGGCATGCCCGAAGCCGGTCTTGCACGCGAAAAAGGCCTGGAATATGCGTGTTTGGCGATCGTGGCCAACTGGGCGGCCGGTCGCGGCGAAGCACAGGAAATCACGATGGCGGAGGTGTTGGCCAACGTCGATGCCGCCTCGTCCGGATTGCCGGAGCTGATTGGCGAACTTGCAGGCGGGTGATTGTCATCGGGGCATAAGCTTTGCATACTCGGCGCGTACGCATCGCCGTACACCACCCATTAATTATTGCAAAGGTCTCGCATCACCATGCCGAACGGTACCGTCAAGTGGTTCAACGACGCCAAGGGATTTGGCTTCATCTCACCGGAGGACGGCAGCGCCGATGTCTTCGCGCACTTCTCCGCGATCAACTCCAAGGGCTTCCGCAGCCTGCAGGAAGGCCAGCGCGTCAGTTATGACGTGACCCAGGGCCCCAAGGGTGCCCAGGCTTCGAACATCACGCCGGTCGAGTGATGTGACTCGATTGTGCGGTTGAAGAACCCCGCCACGGCGGGGTTTTTTTTGCATCGGTCCATGCGGGGTCGGTGCGGTTCAAAGAGCGAAGGACATGCAGCGAACATTGCGGATTGCGGTAGTGGGCTATGGCACGGCAGGGCAGGCACTGGCCGCGCTGCTGGGCGCCGACGGGCATCGACTGGACGTGTTCGAACGCGCCGCCGCGCCCGGGCCGGTAGGTGCCGGTTTCCTGCTGCAGCCCAGCGGCTTGCAGGTGCTGTGGAAGATGGGCCTGCTGCCGCAAGCGCTCGCGCATGGCGCACCGGTGCGCCGGCTGTATGGTGAAACGCCGTGCGGACGCGCGGTGATGGACATGCAGTACCGCGATCTGGATGCGCGGCTGATGGGCCTGGGGATGCAGCGCGGCGCCTTGTTCACGCTGTTGCGCGAAGCCTGGCCAGATCACGCGCAGTTGCATGTGGATACCCAGATCACCGCGATCGATCACGACGGCGCGCGCGTGCAGGATCAGCGTGGGCACTGGCATGGCCCCTACGATCTGATCATTGCCGCCGATGGTTCTGCATCGAGCTTGCGCGCGCAGGCGCAGGGCACGCGGCTGGATCGGGTGTATCCGTGGGGTGCGTTGTGGTGCCTGCTGCCACGCGAGGACTGGCCGTTCGTCGACGAGTTACGCCAGCGCTATATCGGCGCGCGCAAGATGATCGGCCTGCTGCCGGTGGGCACGCGCCCGGGCGACGCCACCCCGCGGCTGAGTTTTTTCTGGAGCCTGCCGTGCAGCGACTTTGCCGCATGGGAACAGCGCGGCATTGCGGCATGGCGGCAGGAGATCGCGCAGATGTGGCCGGATGCGCATGCGCGTCTGGACAGCGTGCAGGTGCATGGCGCACTGGCGCGTGCGAGTTATCGCGACGCGGTGGTCACACGCTGGCATCGCGGCCGCTTCGTGCTGGCAGGCGATGCCGCGCATGCGATGAGTCCGCAGCTGGGGCAGGGCGTCAATATGGCATTGCTGGATGCGTTGGCGATGCGCGATGCCTTGCGGGTCGGCGCCGATCTGGATGCGGCCTTGCAGCACTATCAGCGCGAGCGCCAGGCGCATGTGGCGATCTACCACCGCTGGAGCCGTTGGCTGACGCCGCTGTTCCAGTCCGAGCGCGATCTATGGGCGCACGGACGCGATCTGCTGATGCGCCCGATGGGACGCGTGCCCGGTGGACGTGGACATATGTTGCGCGTGCTCAGCGGCACCCAGCACGGCTGGTTCGGCAAGCTGGCATTGGCGCCGGAGTTTGTCGAGGCGTTGTCGCAACCGGTGCCGCGTGTTGCCGTCGACAAGGCCGAAGCGGCCGCATAGAAGAAACGTCGGCCCACGCAGTGCCGCGCTCGCTAACGCACCGGCAATGCCAGCGCATCGTCTTCCACGCAGGCAACCAGGCGTTCGCCTTCGACCAGCGTTGGCACGATGCCCGCGGTGAAATGCGAGAACGCCGGCAGGATGGTGACGCGCTCGCGCAACCAGAACGCCGGCCAGCGACGCGACATGCCGGGCAGTGCGGCCAGCGGGTGCAGATGCCCGCACAGCACATGCCCGGTCGGATGCGGCAGCGGATCGTGGCGCAGCACGAAGGGGCCATCTTCGACCTGTTCGCCGGCCGCTTCGATATGCAGATCGGCGCCCGCCAATGCGCGGTCGTGATTGCCGCGGATGGCGATCACGCGCAACGCGCAATGGCGCTCGCGCCATGCGCTCCAGCGCCGATGCCAGGCTGCGCGTGGTACGGGTCCATGCAGCAGATCGCCGAGTATCCACAACGCATCCACAGTGCGCCGTTCCAGCAGCGCATCCAGCCGCTCCAGATCGTGCGCGGTGCCGCCGGCCGGCATTCCGATGCCGGCGCGACGGAACACATCGGCCTTGCCCAGATGCAGGTCGGCGATCAACAAGGCGCACTGTGCCGGCCGATACAGTGCGCGTTCGCCGAGCAGTTCCACCGTTTCGCCGGCCAGCTGCAGCTGCACGCTATCACCCATGTTTGCGTTCCAGTTGTTCGGCAGCGCGCAACACGCGGGCCTTCCAGTCTTCGGTACTCAGTTGGCCGCGCACACGTTCGGCCCATAACGGAAACGACAACGGGGTGAGGCTGCGCGGTTTGCACAGGCGCAGTTCGCGCCGCGCGCAATCTTCCAGTGCATGCGCAAGCCGCGCCAGTTCGAGCTGGCCTTCGAACACTTCGCGCTCGGCCTGGGCAAGCAGCAGGTGATCGGGGTCGAAACGTTGCAACACGTCGTACAGCAATCCGCTGGAGGCCTGCAGCTGACGCAGGCTGCGGGGTGCACGGCCGGGCAGCGATGGCGACAGCAAGCCGGCCACGCGCGCAATCTCGCGGAACTGGCGGCGTGCCAGTTCGCCCAGGTTGAGACTGTCGCGCAGATCGGCGAACAAGCCCTCCGGCGACAGCAGCGCCTGCAGGACGCTCGCATCGAGGTCCACATCCTGCACCGGCGACAACACAAAGCCGTAATCGTTGGCAGCAAAACTGAAGGTATTGCGTTGACGCCGGCCCCAGCGCGCCGCCAGCAACGCGGCCAGCCCTTCGTTGACCTGGCGGCCGGCGAACGGATACACGAACACGTGCCGGCCATCGCGCGCCTTGATGCTTTCCACCAGCAGATGGTCAGGGCCGGGCAACGAGGACAGCGACGATTGCAGGCGCAGCAACGGCGCCAGCGCCTGCATTTCCGGCGCATCGCCGGGATCGGCAAACACCGCTTCCACTTCGCGCCCCAACGCCGACGACAATGGCATGCGCCCGCCCATCCATTTCGGCACCACGCCACTGCCACCCTTGGCCACACGCACATAGGCGGTCATGTCTTCCAGCCGCACCAGCTCCAGCAAACGGCCGGCAAATTGAAACCGGTCGCCGCGGCGCAGACGGCCGACGAACTGTTCCTCCACCGCGCCCAGGCGTCCCCCGCGCAGGAACTGCACGCGCACGCTGCCGTCGCTGGTGATCGTGCCGATGGACAGGCGATGCCGCAGCGCCACGCGCCGGTCGATGACGCGATACACGCCCTGTTCGTCGCGCACGACCTTATGGAAATCTGGGTAATGCGCCAGCGCGCTGCCGCCTTGCACGATGAAGTCCAGCACCGCCTGCCAGGTGGCGTGATCCAGCGCCGCAAACGCATCGGTGCCGCGCACTTGCTCGAACAACGCATCGGCCTGAAAGCCGCCACCCAATGCCAGGGTCACGCAGTGCTGCGCCAACACGTCCAGCGACAGGCGCGGTGGTGGTCGCGCTTCGATCTGGCCCTGCTCGATGGCGCGCCGCGCGGCGGCATATTCCACCAGCTCCAGCGCATGCGAGGGCACGCACACCACATGCCCGGATTCGCCCGGACGGTGGCGCGCGCGGCCGGCACGTTGCAGCAGGCGTGCAATGCCTTTCGGGCTGCCGACCTGCAGCACCTGATCGACGGCCGGGAAATCCACGCCCAGGTCCAGGCTGGAGGTGGCAACCACGCAGCGCAGGCTGCCGTCGCGCAGGCCTTGTTCGGCCGCCGCGCGCAAGGAGGGGTCCAGCGAGCCGTGATGCAGCGCGAGCGTGGCCAGATCGTCCGGCCACACCGCACTCAAGGCCTGATGCCACAACTCGGCCTGCGCGCGCGTATTGGTGAACACCAGGCTGGTGCGCTGCTGCATGATCTTCTGCAGCACGCGCGCCAGCTGCGCCAGACCCAGATGCCCGGCCCACGGAAAGCGCTCGCCGCTGTCGGGCAACAGCGTCTCCAGGGTCATCGCGCGGGGTTTGACGCCCGACACCAGCGCGGCAGCGGGGCGATGCGGCAACAGCACGTCGCGTGCCTGCGCCAGGTTGCCCAGCGTTGCCGACAGGCCCCAGATGCGCAGCTGCGGCGCCCAGCCGCGCAGCCGCGCCAGGCACAGCTGCAGCAGCACGCCGCGCTTGTTGCCGAGCAGCTCATGCCATTCGTCGACGATCACGCAGCGCAGTGCCGACAGCTGCGGCGCGGTGTCGGGATACGACAACAGCAAGGCCAGCGATTCGGGCGTGGTGACCAGCACATCCAGCTTGCCGCTGCGCGCCAGCCGCTTGTCGCGCGCGCTGGCGTCGCCGGTCCGCAGGCCCACCTGCCAATCCAGCCCCAAGGCCTCCACCGGTTCGCGCAGCGCGCGTGCGGTATCGGCGGCGAGCGCGCGCAAGGGCGTAATCCACAGCACCTGCAGCGTGCGTTGCTGTTGGCGCCGCGCGGTCGTGGCCGGCTTGACCGCCGGCTTGCGTCCACGTGTGGACAAGGCCTCCAGCAGTGGTCCGCCAAAGGCGGCCAGCGTCTTGCCGCTGCCGGTGGGCGTATGCAGCAAGCCGGACTCGCCGGCGAGATAGCGCTTCCACACATCGCGTTGGAATGGCAACGGCGCCCAGCCGCGCTGCGCGAACCAGGCACGCCATTGCTGCAAGGGCGTGCCGCGTTTCTGTTGCGCAGCACTCACCGTGCCAGCGCCTGCAGGCTGCTCAGGTGATCGGCCTCGCTCATCGGCTTGTCCTGTCGCCAGCGCAGGATGCGTGGGAAACGCACCGCAATGCCGGACTTGTGCCGCGCGCTGCGGTTGACCGCTTCGAACCCCAGCTCGAAGACATGATGCGCGGTGACCGCACGCACCGGGCCGAAGCGCTCGGTGGTGTTGGCGCGGATCCAGCGATCCAGCTGCAGGATCTCCTTGTCGTCCAGCCCCGAGTAGGCCTTGGCGATCGGCACCAGCTGGCCCTCGTGCCATAGCCCGAAGGTGTAGTCGGTATACAGCGTGCTGCGGCGGCCATGGCCGGCTTGCGCGTACAGCAGTACCGCATCGATGGTGAGCGGGTCGATCTTCCATTTCCACCAATCGCCGCGTCGGCGGCCGGACTGGTAGATCGAGCTGGCGCGCTTGAGCATCAGCCCTTCCACACCGCGCTCGCGGGCATCCAGGCGCACCTGCGCCGCCGCCTGCCAGTCGCCGACCTGCACCAACGGCGAGGCGACGATACGCGGGTCGGCAAGCGTGCGCAGCACCCCTTCCAGCAATGCGCGACGCTCCTGCAAGGGGCGGTCGCGTAAGTCTTCGCCATCCAGCTCGAGCAGATCATAGGCAACCACGCGCGCCGGCGCCGCCGCCAATGTCTTCGGCCCGGGCTTGAGCCGCTGGATGCGCGTCTGCAAGGCGGTGAACGGCATCGGCAATGGCTGCTCGGCTTGCCAGGCCAGCAGCTCGCCGTCGATGACGGTGCCGTCGGGCAACTGCAGCGCGGCCTGTTCGATCTCCGGGAAACGGCCATCCAGGCGTTCCTCGCCACGCGACCACAACGCCGCTTCGCCAGCGCGCCGGATCAGCTGCAGGCGAATGCCGTCCCACTTCCATTCCAGCAACCAGTCATCGACCGCGCCCAGCGTTTCGACCTCGGCTTCGAGTGGCGATGCGAGAAAGAACGGGTAGGGCTGCTGACGATCGCCGGGCAATTCCTCGGCGGTCAGCAGGGTGGCCAGATAAGTCGGATGTGGCCGCCAGCTGCCCAGCATGCGCTGTGCAATGCGCGCGATCTCTATCCCGGACATCTCCGCCAGCGCCTGCTGCACCAGTCGCTGCGATACCCCAACGCGCAGGGCGCCGGTGAGCAGCTTGTTGAACACCAGGCGCTCGTCGAAGGCCAGGCTGCGCCACGCCTGCACGATGCAGGCCTTGCGCACCTCCACGTCCTGGTTGGCGATCGGCAGCAACCGCTGTTCGATCCACTCGGCCAGCGGCAGATCGGCCGCTTCGGTGATCGGGTCGTCCAGCAACAAGGCCAAGGTCTCGGCCAGATCGCCGACATGGTCGTAGCTGTCGGCCACCAGCCAGTCGGCAATACCGGCGGTGTCGGTGATCCATTCGCGCAATTCGCCGCTGCTGGCAATGCGCATGCGCGTGCCGGCCACCTTGCCACCGGCCAGCAGATACAGCGCCCACGCCGCATCCAGCGGCGGTGCGCTGCTGAAGTAGGCGACCAAGGCCGCACGCTTGTCGAGCGTGCCGGTGCTGCGATCCAGGGTGCGGTACAACGCGGCAAATCGCTTCACGCCGGGCCCTGCAGCTTGGTGCGGTTGTCGGCAGCACGCAGTTCCAGCGCGCGCCGCGTAAACGCGCCCAGACAGCGCGGGCGCCGGTAAGGCCGTGGCGGCCCGATCACCGCCGCCGGCAGTGCGCGGTGCACGCGAAACGCCAATGCGTGGCGGCCGAACGCGAGTGCGCCGGTCAAACGAATCCGTGGGCGCGCGCGCGCATAACGACGTGCAGGCAAGGGGTTCATTCCTCGGCTCCGAAATCGGTACGGAAGGCTTCGGCAGCCACACCGCGTTCCAGCAGGTGCTGGATCAAGGCATCGGTGTTGCCGTGGGTGGCGATCACCCGCCGTGCGCCGGTGTCTTCGATGGTGCGCAGCAGGTCCGGCCAATCGGCATGATCGGACACTACAAAACCGCGGTCGTAATTGCGCCGACGGCGATTGCCGCGAATGCGCATCCAGCCCGATGCGAAGCCTTGTTGCGCATGCCGGAAGCGACGGATCCAGGCACTGCCGGCCGCCGACGGCGGCGCCAGGACCAGTTGCCCGGCATAGTCGGCGCCACGCGCGTGTTCGCTGACCGGTTGGGTGTCCAGCATCGGGATGCCGGCCTGGCGATACACCTCCACGCCCACCGCGATGGCGCCATGCAGCAGTGCCGGTTGCGTGTCCCAGGCGCGCAATTCCGCCAGCACGCGTTGCGCCTTGCCCAGGGCATAGCAATACAGAATGGCGGCCTCGCCGCGCTCGGCGCATTCGTGGCGCCAGGCGACAATGTCGGCCGCGACATCGGCGGTATCCGGCCAGCGATACACCGGCAGCCCGAAGGTCGCCTCGGTGATGAAGGTGTCGCAGTGCACCACTTCGAACGGTTTGCAGGTGGGATCGTGCTGGCGCTTGTAGTCGCCCGATGCAACCCAGACTTCGCCATCCACCTCGATGCGCACCTGCGCCGAGCCGAGCACATGCCCGGCCGGATGCAACGACACCCGCGCGCGTCCCAGGTCGAACGCTTCGCCGTCGGCATGCGTGTGATAGACCTGCTCGCCGAGGCGCCATTGCAGGATCGGCAGGCTCTCGTGCGTGCAGTGGTATTCGCCCATGCCGCTGCGCGCGTGGTCACCGTGGCCGTGGGTGATCACCGCACGCGGCACCGGCCGCCAGGGATCGATATGGAAGTCACCCTGCTGGCAATACAGGCCTTCGGGCCCAAGCACCACCAGGTCGCCAGATTGTTCGTTGCCGTTGCGCATGCGGCAACTCTGGCCAAGCCGGTGTGCAGATCCTGAGAATGGGAATGGCACGCATCGGTGCACCGATACGGCAAGCGCTCGCAGACGCCGGTTGCTGATTGCGTGAGTGCGTCATCAAGGCGAATGAAGCGAATCGATCAAGCGCCCGGCGTGGCGCGGGCTGCGCCTTGAATGCAGCGGGCACCTCAACGCCTCGCCCGGTTCCTTATCGGAGCAGTCAATTGAGACCAGGAAAATAAGACGCGCAAAAGCGAACACCCACGCACGCGCTAGCCGGCATCATCCGCGCCGATTCCCGATTCCCGATTCCCGATTCCCGATCCCCAATCCCCAATCCCCAATCCCCAATCCCCAATCCCCAATCCCCAATCCCCAATCCCCAATCCCAGCCACACCCGCACACCCTAATGCCGCGCCCGCCGTCCAGGCGAACGCACGGCAGTCGCCTCCACCGCCAGCGTAAAGCCGCGCTCCTCACCGCCCTGCATCGCGCCCACGTCCACGACCTGGCGCCTGATCTCCTCGCCCTTGCCGTTACGCACCACCACCACCACGGTGTATTCCCAAGGATCACCATCGGCAGGATGGCGAATGGTGCCGTCGACCTTGAGCGGCACGATCGGTGCCGGCTGTGCGTGCTGCACTGCCGCCGAGTCGAAGCGCAGGTGGTGCTTGCATGCAGGGCAGACGCTGGCGCTTTCCAGGATCGTCGCCTTGCAATGCGGGCAGCTGCGCGTGGCACCGGGCGTGCCCGGGCGGGGCACACTCATGTGGCGTCGCTGTCTCCGCTGACGACCGGCTTGGCCGCACCGACCGGCTTGCCGGTGTCCTCGCCCCAGCCAAAATCGGCCTGGCCGCGCATGCGCGCACCCGAGGCCACGGTCAGGCTGCCGGCCTTGACGTCGCCGACCAGCACGCCGGAGGTCTGCAGCTCCACCTGCGCGGCCGATTCGATATTGCCCTCCAGCTCGCCGGCGATGATCACCTTGTTGGCGCGCACGCCGCCGTTGAGCTTAGCGCCGCGCTCGATGGTGAGATCGCCCTTGACGTTGACATCGCCCTTGAAGCGGCCAGCCAGGCGTACGTGACCGGCGCCCTCGATCTTGCCTTCGATGCTGATGTCGGCGGCGATCAGCGATTCCTTGGCCTCGCCGTGGCGCTGCGGTGTGGCCGCGGCGGGTGCGGCGCTCGGTGGCGCGGCGGCGGGCACCGACGGTGCCGGGCTGGCCTCGGCAGTGAACAGCCGCCCATCGGCAGCGGGGACCTCAGGAGTTGCGGGAACGCCGTCTTTCTTGTTGGGACCTTGATCGCGCCACATCGACATCGGACTGCCTCGCTAGGGGGTCAGAACCGACTATCGCCGCGTGGCCCGATCTTTTGTGTGACGAATTACTCAAACCAACACCGATAGCGTGCTTGCTCAGTCCAATGCGGGCGTGGCGGCGCCATGCCGCTCGACCCGGTTACGGCCGCCGTGCTTGGCGCTGTACAGGGCCGCATCCGCCTTCTGGATCAGGCTTGCTCCCAGCTCGCCATCGACCGGAAAGCTGGCCACGCCGATCGAGGCCGTCACCCGCGGCAACGAGCGCTGGCCGTCGCTGACTGCCAGCGCCGCGATATGGCCGCGAATGGCCTCGGCCACACGCAATGCCTCGACGCAATCGGCCTCGGGAAGAATGACGGTGAATTCTTCGCCGCCGTAGCGGCAGGCCACGTCTTCGGCACGCAGCCGGGTCAGCAGCAACTCGCCCACTGCCGCCAGCAGCAAATCGCCGCCGGCGTGGCCCTGGCTGTCGTTGAATTGCTTGAAGTGGTCCACGTCCAGCATCAGTACCGACAATGGCAGGCCGCGGCGTGCGCAGCGCGCCAGTTCGTGGCTGAGCGATTCTTCCAGATAGCGGCGGTTGTACAGCCCGGTCAGCGGGTCGCGAATCGACTGCCGGCGCAGCGATTCGCGCAGGCGCAGATTGCTCAGCGCCAGTGACAGCTGTTCGGCGGCCGCCTCGGCGATTTCCAGCCGCGGCATTGGCCCCGGGCCCGGCGAAGACAGGAACAGGAAGCCGAGCTGGGTGCCTTGCGCAGACATCGGCAGGCATGCGGTGGTGACGGAGGTGGCGTGCTCGGGTGCGCCGATATGCGCACACAGCGCATCCCGTCCCAGGTCCTCGATGATGTGCGGTTGGCCACGGCGCAGCGCCCAGCACTCTTCAGGCAATAGATACGGCGCGCTATGCACCAGCGGCTCGCCCCAGTGGCTGATCGCCTCGGCGCGATCCTGCGAGGCACGCAGCAGATACACGCTTCCGGCAACGCCCGGCAACGCCCGGCAACGCCCGGCAGCAGGCTGGCCAGGGTGCGGCTGGTCACCACTAACGCCTCTTCTGCGCTGATGCAGCTTTGCAGCAGGCCGGTGTAGCGGCTGAGCAGATTGAGATCGGCGGTACTGCGTTGCAGCGCCACGACGCTGTCGCCCAACTCGCGATTGGCCTGCGCCGCCAGTTTCTCGGCTTGCGAGCGATGCCGCAGTTCGCGCATCAGCAAGGCATAGACGGTGCCGACCACCGCCAGCCCGAACGGGATGCCGGCCAGTGCCAGCACCAGCAACAAGGCCGCACTCTGCCGGCTGCCTTCGGCGCGTTGCGTCAACAGTTCCTGCTCGCGTTGCACCATGGTCAGCGCCTGCTCGCGGATCGCGCTGGTGGTGCGGAAGGCAGTCTGCCGGATGCCGGCACGCGCCGGCTCCAGGCCGTCCTGCGCATAGACATCGAGGACATGTTGGATCTGCTGCAGCCGCGTCTCCACCAAGTGGCGCAGGGTGTCCAGGTGCTGCACCTGGGCGGGATTGTCGGCAATCAGGCGGCGCAGGTTGCCGAGCAGGATCGGCAGGCGCTCGACGCTGGTCTGATAATCGAGCAGATAGGCATCGTTGCCGGTCAGCAGAAAGCCGCGCTGCGCCGATTCGGCATCCAGCACGCGCGCCTGGATCTCGTCGACCCGGCCGATCACTTCATGCGTATGCGAGACGAGTGCGGCATCGGCCAACGAGCGGCGGGCACCGACAAAGATGCCGACACCGATGGCGATGAAGATCAGGGCGGAGAACGCCAGCGCCAGCTGGTTGCGGCGGCGCGCAGTAAAAGAGAAGGGCATGGACGGATGCTAGCCCGCCAGCCTTGACAACACGAGGTTGCCGTTGGCAGGACGCAGACGCGCCGGCGCAATCTGGCCGGCGCGTCTGCAAACTGCTGAGACGGTCACACGGTCGATCAGTGCTGCGGATGTTCGGCGTCGTGCTTGTCGGCGTTCTGCTCGGCCTTGTTGGCCATCTCGCGGGTCTTGTCGGCGGTAGCGTCTGCGGCGTTGGCGGTTGCGCGGCTCGCATCGGCGGCCAGTTCGCGTGCTGCCACGCGTGCGTCGGCGGTGGCGGCCTTGGCCTGCACGGCGGCGCGATCGGCAGCTTGTTCGGTCGCAGCCGCCGCGTGCTTGGCAGCGGAGGCAGCATCGCGTTGCGCCTGCTCGGCATCAGGGCCTTGGCAAGCGGCGAGAGTGAGAGCGGCAATGGCGCTCAACGACAGCATGCGGATCGTCTTCATGGGTGGTCCTGTTCCTGTTCCGGTGTTGGAAGGCGGAGCTTAGGCACGGACCGATGCAGCCGGCGTCAATGCGCTGCCGGCCATTCAGCCAATAGGCGGCATGCGCCGTACACGCCCCAACATGGCGCGGCTTCGACGATCGGGCAATGATGCAGTCCAGTCGTCGGTCAATCGCAGGCAAAGAAAAAGCCGCTGGAAACCAGCGGCTTTCTCCGAACTCGCTTGGAGCTAAGAAGTGATTACTTCTTGGCTTCTTCGGCGGTGTCCTTGGCAGCTTCGGCGGTGTCTTCAGCCGTCTTGGCAGCGTCGGCAGCCTGGTCAGCAGCAGCGTCGGTGGCGGCGCCGGAAGCAGCCTGGGCAGCGTCAGCAGCGGTGTCAGCCGAAGAAGCGGCGGTGTTGGCAGCAGCCTGAGCGGCGTCAGCCGACTGCGAGCCCGAGGCAGCAGCCTGGTCAGCAGCGGTCTGAGCGTCGGCAGCAGCTTCGTTAGCCGAAGCAGCAGCGTCCTGAGCCTGTTCCGGCTTCGAGCAAGCGGTCAGGGCCAGGCCCAGAGCCATTGCGATCAGCAGCTTGTTAATGGTCATTGTTTCAATCCTCGTCGTTAGATTAGGCAACGCGCTATTGCGCGCCCCCGACATGATGACGGTCCAAAGACCAGTGTCAAGCGTACGCGCATTCAGTTTTGCAAAATCGCCGTTAAAAACAATTAAATCAATTCGATAGCGATGGCAGTGGCTTCGCCGCCGCCGATGCACAGCGTCGCGATTCCGCGCTTGCCACCGCGTGTGCGCAACGCATTCACCAATGTCACCACCAGGCGGGCGCCGGATGCGCCGATCGGATGCCCCAAGGCGCAGGCACCGCCGTTGACGTTGACCTTGTCGTGCGAAATGCCCAGCTCGGCGATCGGCGTCATCGCCACCACCGCAAATGCTTCGTTGATTTCGAACAGATCCACTTCGTCCAATTGCCAGCCGATCTTGCCGATCAAGCTCTGGATCGCAGCGACCGGCGCGGTGGTGAACCACTCAGGTTCCTGCGAGTGGGTGACATGCCCCACGATGCGCGCCAACGGTGCGATACCACGCCGTTGCGCCTCGTCTGCGCGCATCAGCACGGTGATCGCCGCGCCATCGGAGATGCTCGACGAGCTGGCGGCGGTGACGCTGCCATCTTTCTTGAAGGCCGGCTTCAGGGTCGGGATCTTGGCGATGTCGGATTTGCCCGGTTGCTCGTCGCTGTCGACGACCACCTCGCCCTTGCGCGTGGCCACCGTGACCGGAACGATTTCATCGGCGAACGCGCCGCTGCGCTGCGCAGCCTGCGCGCGTTCGACCGAGGCGATCGCAAAGGCATCCTGATCGGCGCGGCTGAAACCGAACTTCTCGGCAGTGGCCTCGCCGAACACGCCCATCGCCTGGCCGTCGTAGGGATTGGTCAGGCCATCCCAGGCCATGTGGTCGACCGCCTGGAAGTTGCCGTAACGGTTGCCGGTGCGCGAGTTGGGCAGCAGATGCGGCGCGTTGCTCATCGACTCCATGCCGCCGGCGACCACGATGCTGGCCGAGCCGGCCTTGATCAGATCGTGTCCGAACATGATCGCCTTCATGCCCGAGCCGCACACCTTGTTGATGGTGGTGGCGCCGGTGGAGGTGGGGATGCCTGCGGCAATCGCCGCCTGACGTGCGGGCGCCTGGCCCAGGTTGGCCGGCAGGACGCAGCCAACGATGACTTCTGAAATGTCGGCCGGCGCGACGCCGGACTGCGCCAGCGCGCCACGGATCGCAGTGGCGGCGAGCGTCGGCGCCGGCACACCGTTGAATTGACCAAGGAACGAGCCGATGGCAGTGCGTTTGGCAGCAACGATGACGATGTCGGACATAAAGGAGATACCGTTTAAAGTGAAACGATTATCTGCCTCATGGTCGGTTCGCGCCAGCACGCCCCAGGCGCTGCGACATTCGCCACGCAATTAGCTGCGACAGCCGTGTGAGGATGCAGTATAAAGACGGCGTTCGGGCCCGGGATTGGGCCCTATCCATGGAATGGGTTCGGGGAGAACATCCAAATGAAGAAGACAGACGTCGCCAGGACTGTCCTGGCCTCGGCGTTGGCCGTGGCATTGACCGCGTGTGGCGGCGGTGGTGGGGGCGGTGGTATCCGTCCGAGCACACCGACGGCACCGCCACCCACGTCGCCACCGCCGCCACCGCCGCCGACTTCACCGCCGCCTCCGCCTCCGCCGGTGGTCGCACCGCCGACCACGCCGGAGCCTGCAATCGATGCGCATCTGACGCTGACCAATGCACGTGCTGCGCAGGCGCTGGGGTTCACCGGTGCGGGATACCGCATCGGCGTGATCGATACCGGCATCAATACCAATCATCCGGCCTTGCAGGGACGGGTCAGCGACAGCTTCATCTATGTGGATCCGCGCACGAACAATGTCGCCGCGGGCGATGTGGTGGGCCACGGCACCGTCGTGGCGCAATTGGCGGCCGGGCGTGCAGTAGGCCAGTGGCCGGGCGGCATCGCCAGCGGCGCCGGCCTGGTGTCGGCACGCATCATCAGCGACGAAGCGCCGGACGACGATGGCAGCGGCGAAGGCAACGAGGTCGACGGCCCGCTTGGCCTGGGTCCGGTGCATGCCGATCTGATCAGCGCAGGCGTGCGCATCATGAACAATTCGTGGGGCGGGCTGTATTGGAACGACCCGGCGGTGACCAATCAGATTGCGCAGGAATACCGGCCGTTCGTCATCGGCAACGATGGCTTGGTGGTGTTCGCATCGGGTAATGAATCCAGATCGCAACCGTCCGATACCGCCGCGCTGCCCAGCCAGCTGGGCCCGAACGGCACACTGCCGGCCGCCGATCTGGAGCGCGGCTGGCTGGTCGTCGCTGCGCTGGATACCGCCAATCCCACGCAGCTGGCCTCGTACTCTAATGCCTGTGGCGTGGCGATGCGCTATTGCCTGGTGGCGCCGGGCACCTCGATGTTCCTCGACCCCGATGCGACCGCCAGCAATATCCGCTACTTCTACGGCAGCGGCACCTCGTTTGCGGCGCCGTTGGTCTCCGGTGCGGCTGCGCTGGTGTGGCAGGCGTTTCCGTACTTCAGCAACGACCTGGTGCGGCAGACGCTTTTGGGAACGGCGACCGATCTGGGCGCGGCCGGTGTCGACCCGACCTTCGGCTACGGCCTGCTCGATGTCGGCAAGGCGGTGCTGGGGCCGGCGCGCTTCGATTGGGGCACGGTGAATGTCACCGTTGATGAGTTGCGCTCGACATGGGCAAACGACATCAGCGGTAGTGGCGGTTTGAACAAGAGCGGTTCCGGTACGCTGATACTGAGCAGCACCAACAACACATTCACCGGCGATACCCAGGTGCTGGACGGCACTTTGCAGACGGCCAGTCTGCAGAGCGCGCGCGTCGACATCGTCAATGGTGCGACGTTGATCGGAGCAGGCAGGATTGCCGGCACGGTTTCCAATAGATCGAGCACGCTGCAGGTCGGCGGCGCGGCTCTCACAATCGGCGGTAACTATACCCAGGGCGAAGACGGGCGCCTGGCGTTGAATGTCGGCGACCGCTTGAACGTGACAGGAACCGCGAGTATCGCTGGCGACCTGCAGGTGCTCGGCCGCCGCGATTACGTCGTCAACAACACGACCTACACGTTGCTGCAAGCAAACGGAGGGCTACAGGGGACATTCGGTTCGCTCACTAACGGGCCTGCAGTCACCTTCCTCGACGCCACATTGAGTTATGACAGCAACAATGCTTACATTTCGCTGCAGCGCATGGATGTAACCGCGGTCGCCGCGTCTCTTGGCGCGATCGGTACTGCGTCAATGGATTCGGCAATCCGCGTCGAGCAGGCGTTCCAGCAGGTGGATGCGCAGCAACTGCAGGGCACTGGCGGCATCAGCAGCGGGTTCATCCGCGCCGCAGCGGCGTTGCAGCAGTCGCCGGATGCCAAGGCTGCCGCCGATTCGCTGCGCAGTCTGTCCGGCCGTGCGCATGCCGAGTCGGCAGCGATGACCTTCGACACCATCGATCTGGGCAGGCGTGCGTTGGCCGCGCATTTCGATGGGGTATCGCAGCAGCCGCGCATGCTGGGCGTCTGGCAGCGTGTGCTGGGCGGGCCGGGCGAGGGTGGGGTGACCACCGCGGGATTCGCCACTTCCGGCTGGATGATGGGCAATGACCTGCGCCTGGCGTCTGGCGCAGTCACCGGCTTCGCCTTCGGCGAAACGCGCTCCAACAGCCTGGGCGATCTGGACGGTGCACGCGGGCGCGATCGGCAGGTGCAGGGGCAGCTGTACTGGGGCAACACGCTGGGCTCGGCGTACACGCTGAGCCAGTTGGGTTTCGGTAACGTCAACCGGCAGATCGAGCGCAGCCTGCAGTTGGGCGAAGAGCGCAGCAGTGCCTTCAGCGACTACAGCGGCAGTTATCTCAGCGGCAACCTGGAAACCGGATATCGCTTGGGTGGCGCGCGCGCCAGCCTGACGCCCTACATGGGCCTGGATTACGTGCGTCTGCGCAGCGAAGGATTCCGCGAAAGCGGTGGCGACGGCTTCGGCTTGCGTGCCGATGCCAGCACCTCCTCGCGCACCCAGGTGCTGGCCGGCGTGCGTTCGGCCTATCGCTGGCGCGGCGTGCAACTCGGCGGTTATGCCGAATGGCAGCAGGCGTTGAGCAGCGAAGGCCTGATGCTCGATGCCAGCTTCATCGGCGTGGATGCATGGGCGCCATTGCGCGGCATGCAGCCGGCGCGCTCGGGTGGGCTGTTCGGCATCACCGCGGCCGCGCCGTTGGGACAGCAGAGCCAGTTGCGTTTTGGCTATGACCAGCGGCTGGGCGAGCGCGGTGACGATCGCGCGCTGAGCCTGCGCTACAGCGCCGATTTCTGATCGGCGCGTTGCATGGGGAACGTTGGTGTGTGATCGCTAGTTCACCTGTCTAGGCAACGTGCCTGGGCAGGTGGATCACTCGCCGCGCAGCTTGTGCAGAAAGCGCGGTGCGGTGCGGCCCAGCGGCAGTTTGAGCTGGCTGATGGCCTCGATCCGCGCCTCGGCAATCTGGTCGGCCGCCTGCTGCGGCGCGACGCCCAGGCGGGTGGACAGGTCGAACACCTTTTCCAGGTTGTGATAGATGCTGCGGATCAGGCGCATTGCGCGTTCGCGGTTGTAGCCGTCGATCTCCAGCGACACATTCATCACGCCGCCGGCATTGACCACGTAATCGGGCGCATACAGGATGCCGCGCTTGTGCAGCTCTTCGCCGATGGCGGCGCTGGCAAGCTGGTTGTTGGCGGTGCCACAGATGATCTTGGCCTTCAGCCGCGGCAACGTGTCTTCGTTGATCGCCCCTTCCAGCGCGCACGGTGCGAACACATCGGCCGGCACCTGGTAAATTTCCTCGATGCTGACCGCTTCGGCACCGTATTCGGCCACTGCGCGGTCCACCAGCGCCGGGTTCAGATCGGCCACATAGAGTTTGGCGCCGCGTTCCTTGAGCAGTTTCACCAGCTCCATGCCGATATGGCCCAAGCCCTGGATCGCGATGCTGGCCTTGCCGACTTCCTCGTGACCGAGCCTGCGATTGAGCGAGGCCATCAGTGCCTGCAATGCGCCATAGGCGGTGAACGGGGCCGGGTCTCCGGAGCCGCGGTGCACCTGGTGGACGCCGGTGACGTACTCGCTCTCCAGATAGATCTGTTCCATGTCGTTGACGTCGGTGCCGACGTCCTCGGAGGTGATGTAGCGCCCGCCCAGGGTGTCGACAAAGCGACCGAATGCGCGAAACAGCGCCTCGCTCTTGTCGCTTTTGGGGTCGCCGATGATCACCGCCTTGCCGCCGCCGACATTCAATCCTGCCAGCGCGTTCTTGTAGGTCATGGTGCGGCTGAGTCGCAGCGCATCGTTGAGCGCCGCCTCGCTATTGGGATAGGGGCGCATGCGCACGCCACCCAGCGCAGGCCCGAGACGGGTGCTGTGCAAGGCGATGATCGCTTTCAGGCCGGCGTCGCGGTTGTGACAGAAAATCACCTGCTCGTGGCCGGTGGTGTCGAGGGTTTCGAAAAGCATCGAAGGCTCCGCGGGGGCTGCGTGATGTGCCTTCCCTGAGGCCGGGCCGGAACCCGTGCAATGGGAAACAAAAACGCGACGTCTGCAGACCCTGTCCGATCACGTCGCGCTGCAACATTTTAAACCACGTCGGCGGGGGCTGGTGTATGAATCTGTTCACCAATGCCGATAGCGCCGCTGCCGGAACCACAGGGTTCCCAGCCATTTGCTCCCTGCGCTGACCGGCAGGCCGGCATGCAGCGAGTCGGGGTCGGGGCGGCCATCGGCATGCAGATTGTCAAAGCACACCACCGACCCGGCGCGCGGAGTGACGCGCACGCCCGCGACCGGGAAGTCGGTGTCGCCTCCCGCGTCGACGTCGTTGAGGTAGACGCAGGCGGTGCGCAGGCGATTGCCGGCAGTGGGGCGGTCCGCGGCAATCGTGCCGGGCGGCAGATAGTCGCGATGCGCGCGGTACTGCTCACCCGGCGCTTAGCACAGCACCGACAGCGCTTCGGCATGGGACAAGGGCAGCTGCGCGCAGGCCGCCACGCGCGCCTGCGCCGCACGCGCGGCAAAGTCTTCGAGGATCGGATCCAGCGTTGCGCCACGGCTGGTGCGGATCGGCGCGCGGCGCGTGCTGGCATCGGTGGGGTCGACCACCTGGGAGGCGCGCAGGTGCGGCCGCGCCAGCAACATCAACAAGCGGCACTCGTCGGCAGACAGCACGCCGGAGA
Source organism: Xanthomonas campestris pv. asclepiadis (assembly GCF_020784175.1). Lineage (GTDB taxonomy): Bacteria > Pseudomonadota > Gammaproteobacteria > Xanthomonadales > Xanthomonadaceae > Xanthomonas > Xanthomonas campestris_D. The sequence goes on along the minus strand of NZ_JAJGQM010000025.1, from coordinate 20,068 downwards.
CTTCTTCGATCACGGGCGCGTCGTGGCGGCGCGTCGCGATGTGTCGGGCAGCGAAACCGATGCGCTGGTCGTCGCCGCCCGGATCCGGTGGCGTGATCCGCACGGCGGGCGGCGCGGCGATACCCAGCGGTTGCAATTGCCGCAGCAACTGCGCTGCGGCGTCGGGTTGCTGTGGGACGCCTTCGCCGCGCAGCAGGCGCTCGGCCAGTAGCGCGGCAGCCAGTGCGTCACCAGCTGCCGCGGCACGCTCCAGCAAGGCAACGCAGTTGCGTTGCTGCGCGGGGTGATCGATGCGGCCGTGCTGGATGGCCAGCGCGCGCAGCGCAGGCGGGTAGTTGGCTGCGGCCGCTGCGTGCAAGCGGGATTCCGCCTGCGTGTCGAGCATCAATGGGGCGTCGGTAACGGCCACGGTCGCCAACAGATAGCGCGCTGCCGCCACATCCTGGCGTTCGGCCTGCTGCCAGTGGGTCAGCGCCTGGGCCACGTCCACCTCGCACCCGACACCGTAGGCCAGCATGCGGCCGGCTTCGATCTGCGCGCTGGCGTCGCCTGCGGCCGCACTACGCGTGTACCAGTCCAGCGCCTGCTCGGCCTGCCCCATGCGCACCAACGCATGTGCCAACGCCGCCATTGCTGCAGGTTGCGCGGTCTGCGCGGCATCGGTGAGTTGCTGGAGGGACGGTGCCTGCATGGCCGCATTCTAGGAGAGGCCGGCACCCCTGTCGTGCCTGACCTCGGGCGGGCGCGGATGCTGCCCAAGGCAAGGTGGAGGGCAGCATTGCCGAAGATCAGCGCAGCTCGTTCGTACCGACCTGGCGACTGGCCGCCACGGACTGGCCACGACATTGCCGCCGCCCCGCCTTCGCTTTCCGGTGCGCGATCAGGCGTCCGTGGACAGCGCCAGGTGGGTCAGATACAGGCGCAGGTCGAACTCCAGTTGGTGGTAGTCCGGGCTCATGTGGTTGCACAGCTGGTAGAAGGCCTTGTTGTGATCGGCTTCCTTCAGATGCGCCAGCTCGTGAGCGACGATCATCTGCAGAAACGGTTCGGGCGCATCGCGGAAGATCGAGGCGATGCGGATCTCGCGGCTGGCCTTGAGTCGGCTGCCGTGGACGCGCGAGATCGCCGTGTGCGTGCCCAGTGCATGTTTCACCACCTGCAGATGGTTGTCGTAGAGCGCCTTGTGCAGGGTTGGCGAGGAGCGCATGTAGCGCTCCTTCATGGCCTTGACGTAGTCGTACAGCTGCCGGTCGCTGCGGATGCCGTGGCGATCCGGGTAGCGGCGTGCCAGCACCAGGGCGAGTTTGTCCTGTGCGATCAGCTCGCGCACCTGATCCAGGACGGCGGCCGGGTAACCGGCGAGGTAGCGAAGAGTGTCCATGCCAATCGATTGCTGCGAGGTGCGCATGATCGCCGATGCGGACGCCGCTGGCGACTCTGCACGCGCGAATGTGGCGTTATGTGTCAGGCGTATTCACGAATGCGGCACATCCGGATGCGTAGCGTGCAGCGCATGTTTTGCGGCATGACCGCGCAAGCACACGATTGAAAACACGGCACCGTGCCGGATGAGGAGACAACAAACATGATCAAGTGGGCCATTATTTTCGCCATCATCGGACTGATTGCCGGTGCGCTCGGCTTCGGCGGCATGGCAGGCGCTGCGATGGGAATTGCCAAGTTCCTGTTCTGGGCCGGCATCATCATCGCCATCGTGCTGTTCGTGCTCGGCATGACGATCGCCAAGAAGGTGACCTGACGCCCGAGGCGTGCGTCGGTATGCGGTTCGCATGCCGGCTACATCGCCCGGAATGCAAAGGAGCGGCCAGTGGCCGCTCCTTTTTTGTTACTGCAAGCTAATCACCCAACACAATGACAAGCGGGGCCGCGAGCGAGGTCTAGCGCAGGGCACTCGCTGCGTCCTTGCGCGACTCAGACGCCGGTGTCTTCGGCAGTGGTGTGCAGGGCGATATTGAGTTGATCGATGGTCACGATCCAGTCGGCATCGTCGAGGCGCTCTTCACGTAATAGCTGTGCCTGTGCCGGCGTCCAGAAGGGGGCTTCCTCCAGGCGCATATCGCCCGGCAGCGGAGAGTGTTCATCGATGAAGTTGCGAATACTGACTTCATCCGATGGCAGGCCCAACTGGGCGAATAGTTCGGAGAACGGGTGGACGTGTTGTTCCATTGCGACTTCCTCGAAGAATGCGGATGGGCGGATGCTAAAGCACCTGATTTGAGCGCACTGTGCACGTTTGGCTTGGATTTGCCCGTGCGCATGCCCATATTCCAGGTCTGAGCAGACAAGCCGAGGCGAATATGGCGACCGGATGGGCAGGTGATGGGGCGGTGCAGGACCAGATCGATGCGACCGTCGAGGATGCGATCAAGCGCGCGCGGAGCCAGCTGCATCAGGGCCCGAGCCTGACTCACTGCGAGGAGTGCGATGCACCCATCCCCGAGGCGCGCCGCAAGGCAGTGCCGGGCGTGCACCTGTGCGTGAACTGTCAGCAGGCGCATGACCAGGAGCAGGCGGCGCAAGGGGGCTACAACCGTCGTGGCAGCAAGGACAGCCAGCTGCGTTGATTGCCACGCGTCTTCAAAGTAACCGGCAAACGACTGCGCTTGCCGCCAGGCGGGCGCGGCGATTGATCGGGCCTGCATGCGGCATTCGCGCGTCGCGTCCTTGTAGGCACCGACCGAGTCACCCGACAATGGCTGATGACGTCTTGTCCGCCGCCGCCCTCAGTTGGCGTTGAAGTGGCTGGTCTCGCGCCAACGGCGCGTGGTGCGCTGGAAGAACAGGCTGTTGGGAACCTGCAGCACGCTACCGGCGTGATCGCCGGTTTCTTCCAGGGTCGTGTAGATCACATTGATGTCGATCACCCGGCCCTTCAGGCCGGGCTTGTCGCCGCCTTCCAGCAGTTCGATATGGTCGTGCAGGCGGAACGGGCGCGTGGTGATGATCAGGAAGGTGCAGAAGATATTGGACAGCACGCTCCATGCCGCGAAGAACGCCACCGCACCGACCGCCGCGAATCCGGTGAACGCGGTCCACAAGGTGCCGCTGGAGACGCCCAGCACGTTCAGTACCGTCAGCACCGCAGTGACGGAAATGACGAAGCTGCCCACGCGACGGATACCGATCATCATTTCTGCCGGCAGGCTGTAGCGCGTACACAGGCGGCGCAGCACTTGCCGCAGCAGTAATCGAACCAGCGCGGCAACGGTGAGGATCAGCACGATCTGAACCGTCAGCACTGCCACGGTCAGCCACTGCGGATTCCAGTGCGGCAGCAGGCTACGGATCATGGTGGGCAAAGCGTCGGACGCGGACATCAGATCGTGCAGGTTCACAGAGAACACCCATTGTAACGGGGGCGTCATTGCACAGCTGGTGCGCGGGGTAAACGCGCACTCAGCGATGGCGGCAGCGAGATTGATTCAAGGGTGCTGCGATGGATTGCGGCACCATAGCTGTGCGTGGCCGGGGCGCTCGTTGCCATGCGCATCGATGGAGGCCAACACGGCGATACAGCAGCGACCGAATCCATGATGACGCTGCAACCGGTCAACGCGTTGAACTGCGGCCATGCGCGGACAACGCGACAACGCGCCGCCACAGCTGCTCGGCGCGGCGCACCGGCAACCAGTGCGCCGGTGAGTTCAGCTCGACGCATGACAGCCGCGTCGACGGCAGGTGCAGCAGGCAGGCCTGCAGGCGCGCAGGCATCAGCGTGAGCTGCACTGCATCCATCGGCAGCGGGGCCGGGCACTGGGTGGAGCACAGGCTCAGCAGTATTCCGAGAACATGCGGCATGGCGACGTCCGATCAGGGGGCCTGCGCCTGGAGCGGCCAACGGCCGTGCTCCCGGCAAACGATGCGGCGCAGGATTGCGCCATCGCAGGCTTGGATGCGGCGGCCGGCGAAAAGGTTTAGAGCGGCCCAAAAGGGAGCGAGCAGTCGTCAGGCGGATGCGGACGGCACGCTCGGAACCGGGGTGTACGAGTGGTCCATGTCGATTCCGAGCACCGGCAAGGCCCGCCGGGCGGCGGCGCAGTAGGTTTGTCGGCCGCTCCTGGAACCGTGCTCGAAAAATACCTGGGCGCGGTTTAAACCTTTGCGCTGCCCGGCGCATCGAAGTGGATATGCTCGACACCTCCATGCCCATCGATGCCTCAGCTTGTGACGGTCCGGCCGGACGCGACGACGCGGCGCTGGCGCGTTCTGCCGCAGGCGGCGATCGCACCGCCTACGAGGCCATCTATCGCCGTCATGCGCCGCGCCTGTATGCGGTGGTGTGGCGGTTGTGCGGGGGCAATGCGGCGCGTGCCGACGATGTGCTGCAGGAGACCTTCATTGCCGCGTGGAAGGCCTTGCCGCAATTCCGCTTCCAGAGCGCGCTGGGTACCTGGCTGCACCGGCTAGCCGTCAATACGGCCCTGATGGAGCTGCGTGCGCGCTCGGTTGCGGGCGATCAGATGGTGGACGATGCCGATGGCGAGATCCTCGCTGCCATTCCAGGTGTCGCAGCCTGCCAGGCCACCCAGATGGATCTGGAGCGCGCGCTGGAAACCCTGCCGCCGCGCGCACGCGCGGTACTGGTGTTGCACGACATCGAAGGCTGGAAACATCAGGAAATTGCCGACGAACTGCAGATGGCGGTCGGCAGCTCCAAGGCGCAACTGCATCGCGCGCGCGGCCTGCTGCGCGTGCGGCTGGGAGATATCGCATGAATCACGATCCGCTTGATCCGCACGCAACCGATGACGCCGCGTTGTCCGCGCGTCTGCGTGCGTTGCCGCAACAACGTCAGCCACCGGCGCAGCTCTGGGAGCGCATCGCGCCCGCACTGACGCCGCACACCAATGTGGTTGCCCTGCAGCCGCGCCGCCAGCGTGCCTGGGCCTGGCCCGCGTTCGGTGTGGCGCTTGCTGCTGCGCTGGCCGTGGTGGCGATCGTGCCAGGGCTCGATCGCTCGACCCAGGCGCCAGCGCCAGCGTCGGCACGCCCTGGCCTGGTGGCGCAGGCACAGGCAATGGCCGGGCAGTACCAGCAGGCCATCGATGCAGTGCCGGTGCAGCAGGTGCCGGCCGATCTGCGCCCGGCGCTGGCCGAGCTGGACCAGAGTGCGCAGGCCATCCACGCCGCCATCGCGCAGAGTCCGCGCTCTGCATTCCTGTTGTCGCAGCTGCAACGCACCTATGCCAAGCGCCTGCAACTGACCCGTCTTGCCTCGCAGGGCGAGACGTCCTTTCCAAGCTGAGGAGCATGCCCATGCGTTACGCCCATTTATCCATGTTGTTGCTGGTTGCGTTTTGCGCACTGCCGGCGGCAGCGCAGACCACCGTGAAGCAAAGCCATCCGCTGACACGCGGCGGGCGCGTGGAACTGGACAACATTGCCGGGCAGATCCGCGTGCGCGGCTGGGACCGCGACGACGTGGCGCTGACCGGCACCCTGGGCGAAGGGCAACGCCTGGAGGTGGATGAAAGTCCGGACCGGCTGCAGTTCGAGGTGATCTACCCGCGTAACAACCGCAACAGCAAGGGCGCCCAACTGGAACTGCGGGTCCCGCGCGCCGCGCTGCTGGAGGTGGAGGCGGTGAGTGCCTCGGTGGATGTCGATCAGGTCGATCTGGCGCGGTTGCAGCTCAAGTCGGTCAGCGGTGATGTGGTCGCAGCCGGACGCGCCAGGGAAGCGCAACTGGAAACCGTCAGCGGCGCGCTGCGCAGCACGCTGGCCAGCGGACGGCTGAGCCTGGGCACGGTCAGCGGGCAGATCGATGCGCCGGCCGGTGCCAGCGGGGTGGTGTCGGTCGAGTCGGTCTCCGGCCAGATCCGGGTCGGCGCGGGGCAGGTGTCGCAGCTGCGCGCCGAGAGCGTGTCCGGAGCGACGGCGCTGACGGTGACCGGTCTGGCGCCCGGCGGCAGCATCGCTGCGGAGAGCGTCAGTGGCGCGATCGCTCTGGGCATGCCGCGCACCGTGTCGGCAGCGCTGCAGGTGGAGGTGTTCAGTGGCGACATCCGCTCGGTGGCCGGGCAGGTGGAGCGGCCGGAGTACGGGCCGGGCAAGAGCCTGAGAGCCAGGCTGGGATCCGGTAATGGCGACATCAAGCTGGAATCGCATTCCGGCTCGGTCCGCATCGATTACGGCAACTAAGCGCCTGCAATAGTCAGGACCGGAAACGAACGTGCCACCTTGCGGTGGCACGTCGGTACAACGCTTCGGCTTGCGGGTAGCGCTTAGGCGATCTTGTCGCCGTCGTTACGTGCAGGGCCGAAGTTGGTGGTGAGCACTTCGATCCGGCCGCCGGTCTTGCGGAACGCGGCGATGTCGGCAGCGATGCGCTCACGACTGAGCGGCTGCGACTTGCCTTCGCTGCGAGCGATGCTGGGCTGGGATTTCTGCTTGGTCGCGGGACGTGCCATGTGGCCTCCTGTAGCGGGGAAGTGCAATGACACCGCGTGCGGCTAGGGTGGCGCGCGCGGAAGCGGTGTCGAGAGGTGCGGTCGCGTTCGGTGCGCAATCGCGGTGGCACGGCAAGCGTGCCTTGCTGACAAGACGGCTAAGCGCCACGCAGCAACCGTGCATTATAAGGGATGCGGGCGCAGGTTGCCTTAACCGGCCGACGGACGGGCCCCGGCGGCCGCTGCCCAGGCCAGGCCCTGCACCACGCCGAAGGACGGATCGCCCTGCACCAGGCGCGATTCGGGGAACGCGGCTGCCACCGTGTCGCGGATATAGCCGGCACGCGACATGCCGCCGGTCAGGAACAGCGTGGCAGGCGGGGCGTCCAAGTCGGCACGGACCTGCGCAAGCAAGCCTTCCAGTTCGCCCAGATAGTTGGAAGCGGACGCAACCAGCGCGCTGGCCTGCACCTCCACCTCCAGCCCGCGTTCGATGAAGTCCAGCCCGGCCTGGTGCCGGTCGTGCGCGCTGAGCGCGATCTTGCAGGCTTCCACGCCGCGGTAGAGGCGCGCGGTGTTGCCGGTGTCCTGCAGCGCCTGCAGGCGCTTGTCGAACGGTGCGGGGACGTCCTGGTACTTGTGCAGGCGGAATTCGCGCTGGCGGGTCATGTCCTGCACCATCGCCGCTTCCACGTAGTGATGGGTCGGCACGCGGGTGATGCCGCGGCCGAACAGCGGCATGTAGGCGGCCAGGCTCAGCGCCAGATCGATGTCGGTACCGCCGCGCGCGATGCCCCAGGCACGGTGCACCTGCGGCGCGGCGCTGCCGCCGACGCTGGCATGGGCGATGTCGGTGGTGCCGCCGCCGATGTCCACCACCACGGTGTCGTGACGGCTGCCGTGACTGACGTGGTAATGCATCGCCGCCGCTGCGGGTTCTTCGAGGAAATCCACCTGGTCGAAGCCGGCAGCGATCGCGGCGGTCTGCAGGATTTCCAGCGCCTGCGTGTTGCCGGCCTCGCCGATGGAACTGCGGAACTGCACCGGGCGGCCCAGCGTGGCGCTGCGGATATTGATGTCGAACTGGCGCGAGGCGGTGAGCCGGATGTGCTCCAGCACGTGCGTGGCGATGCCGGTGATGGTCTGGCGCGCACGCGGATGCAGGTTGTAGCCCAGCATCGATTTGGGGCTCTGCACCAGGCTGCCTTCGCCTTCCAGGAAGTACGCATCCAGCGCTTCGTCGCCATAGACCGCGTTCTGCAGCAGGGCGGCGGAGCTGCGCGGCTCGCGCACCTGCTCTTCCATCCATTGCCGGCGCACGATGCGGATCGCGTCGCGGCGCAGGCTCTCGTTGCTGGACGTTCGGGCGGCCGCGGCAGCGTCGCGACGGGCGGAGTCGATCAGCCGTTCGACCTCGTATTCCAGCGCCGGGGTCAGGCTGAAATCGTCCGGGTCGCGCATGGTCTCGGGGAAATACACCGTGGTGCGGAACTGCAAGGCCTCGCCGAAGCGCACCGGCACTACCTGGCCATCGACGATCGCCGCAGCGGCGGAATTGCTGGTACCGAAGTCGATGCCGAGTTTCATGCGGACGGGCCTGTGAGCGGGCCGCGCACTTTACTACTTCTGCCGCCGGCGACGCCCATTGCCCCGCGTTCGGACGTCGCAGCAAGCGACGTGCCGCATGCCCGCCGGCACGCGGCACGCAGGGTCAGGCCGCGATGCTGGCGACCTGGCCTTCGTTCAGTTCCTCGGTGGTGGCTTCGCGCACGTCGATGACTTCGACCGCAAAGTGCAGGGTCTGCCCGGCCAGCGGATGGTTGCCGTCGACGGTGACCTGCTCCGGGCCGACCTCGGTGACGGTGACCAGCACCGGGCCCTGCTGCGTGCGCGCCTCGAACTGCACACCCGGCACGACCTCGACATCGGTCGGGAATGCATCGCGCGGAACCTGCTGGATCAGCTGCGCGTGGCGCGGCCCGTAGCCTTGTTCGGGCACCACGTCGGCAGTGAGGGTCTCGCCGGTGCGCTTGCCGTCCAGTGCCTGTTCCAGGCCGGGCACGATGTTGCCGGCGCCGTGCAGATAGCTCAATGGTGTGTCCGGCGTCGAACGGTCCAGGACCTGGCCGCTGTCGTCGGAAAGGGTGTAATGAATGGTCGCAACGCGACCCTGGCTGATTTCCATTGGAAACCTCCATGACGGTGATCGAGTGGGATGCGTCGGCTGACTCACGACGCCAAGTGGTGGTGCCCGCATACCGTAGGCAATCGACCGGGATGATGCAACCGCAGCCGGGGCGGCGGTTATGGCGAGGATCAGCTTGGTGGTGACGATGTCACCTTTGCCATGCAATTGATGCTTGCGCGGTGCGTCAGTGTTCGAATGTGAGCCGGTCGATGCGCGTCACGTTGCAGCATTGGGCTGCATCGTAGTGTGCCGCGTTGCGCGATGCAGGCGATCCATGGCCTGCGCTAATCCTGCTCGGCGCCCCGTTCGATCTGGGCGCGGCGCGCGTGCCAGGTTTCCGGCGTCTGCGGCTTGATGAATAGCGCGGTGAGCTCGGGGTGCTGACGCTTGGCGGCCGCTTCGATGCGCCCGACGCAGGCTTCGATCTGTGGCGTGGTGCGGCTGTCTTCGAACTCGGCGCTCAACGCGGCAACCACCTGGTTCGGGCCCATCTGCATGGTCAGTACGCCGTTGGCGGCGCGCACATCCGGATCGCTGGCGGCAATGCGCAGCAGCGATTCGGTGACGTGCGCATGCGCGGGTTCGCCGATCAGCAGGCCCTTGGTTTCGCGCGCCAACAGGAATGCGGTAAAAGCCAGCACGCAAGCGATGCCGATCGAGGCGATGCCATCGAGTTCGGGCATGTCCAGCAGCTGCGCGCCGGCCAGGCCCAGCACCGCCATGAACAAGCCGATCAAGGCGGCGCTATCTTCGAGCAACACGGTGAACGTGCTGGGGTCCTTGCTTTGCCGAAACGCCTGGAAATACCCCATGCGGCCCTTCTTGGCGCGGAACTCGCGCAGCGCCACCACCCAGGAAATGCCTTCGAACACGATCGACACGCCGAGCACGATGTAGGCGAGCAGATGGCTCTTGGCCGGCTCGGGATTGCGCAGATGCACGATGCCCTCGTACAGCGACACGCCTGCGCCCATCGCGAATACCAATAGCGCAACGATGAAACTCCAGAAGTACAGCTCGCGCCCGTAACCGAACGGATGGGTCGGCGAGGGGGCCTGCGCCGCGCGGCGCAGGCCGTACAGCAGCAACACTTCGTTGACGGTGTCCACCAGCGAGTGCACGCCTTCGCTGAGCATCGCCGAGCTGCCCGAAATGCCTGCGGCGATGAATTTTGCGATCGCGATGGCAAGGTTGCCGGCCAGCGCGACATAGACGACCAGATGCGAGCCAGTTTTCTTTGCCGCGCCAGGTTCGCCAGCCGTAGGCGCGGTGGATCCTGGCGCAGCGCCGGGGGCTTGGGGAACCGATGGGTTGGGCACGTGCGACCTGCAGGGCATTCGACAAGCGCTGCACTATCGCGCCGGCGCCGTGCCGGAGACGTGATCGCGCGGCCGGGGCGCTACAATCCACGCCCGTTTTGAACCTAGGAATCGCATGTCTTCCGTTCCCGCCTGCCCGCAATGTGGCCTGGACAATACCTATGCCGATGGCGCGTTGCTGATTTGCGCAGACTGCGGCTTCGAATGGAGCGCGGGCGAGTCCGCCGCGGCTGCGACGGTGGTGCGCGACAGCAACGGCAACCTGCTGCAGGCCGGCGACACGGTGACCGTGATCAAGGACCTGAAGGTCAAGGGCTCATCGATTCCGCTCAAGCAGGGCACGCTAATCCGCAACATCCGCCTGGTCGAGGACGATGCCGAGCACATCGAAGGCAATTCGGAAAAGATCAAGGGCCTGGTGCTGAAGACCTGTTTCCTGCGCAAGGCGTGAGCCGAGTGCGGAAGCAGCAACACCGCCCGCAGCGTGTGTAGGAGCGCGCTTGCGCGCGATGAGGCATGTTCGATAACGCTTCATCGCGCACAAGCGCGCTCCTGCGTTGCGGGACGCTCAATCGCGCGGATACACCGCCGCCACTGTGCAACTCTGGCGCATCCGCGCGGCCAGGCCGCCACGCGTGGTGCTCAGATCGCCCTGCTGGCCGGATCCGGCAGCCGCGCCGGCAAGCGCCATTTCGTCGAGCACATCGACCTTGTCGCCGGGATTGCCGCAGATCGCATTCAGGCCCATGCCGGAGACGAAGCGGATCGGCGGCGCGCCGCTGAGTTCGCGGCAGCTGTCCATCAGTTCGACACGGTAGTGGCGATGCGTGCCGGGGTGACGTGGCGAGACTTCCACCACCAGGCCCTGGCCGTCTTCCGACCACGAGCGCAGCATGCTGGGATTGAAGCAGTAGCTGGACGAGCCGGCGAAATTGCGCCGGCGCGCTTCGCGCACGCTGACCCCGTCCAGGGTCGGGATGCCGCTGTCGCGTTGTCGTGCCGCACTGGCGTATTCGCGCGCACTCAGCGTGGCGATCTGGCTGACCGCGCAGTGCTGCTGGCCCGAGCGCACGTAAGCCGGCGCACCGTTGCAGACCCAGCCGTGCGCCGCCAGTAGGCTCGCATCGGCTTGCGCGGCCAGTTGCGGGCAGTCCTGCGCCAGACTGATGCGGAACAGCCGCCCGCCCTGTTCGGCCACTGCCAGCGTGCGCGGATCGGCTTGATGCAGCTCCGTTACCTTGCGCGCATCCAGGCACTTGGCGTTCGGTGCGGCAGGGCGCAGCGGCTCGGCCGCTGCCGTTGATGAGGCGCCACCGACCAGCGTGCCGCCGAGCAGAACCGCAGTGAGTAGACGCATCACGCACATCCTTGGCAATGAGGTATTGCCACATCATCTGCCAAGCAAGCCGCGCTGACAATCGCACCAATGCGCGCCGTGTCGTGCGTTCAACAACACCGGGCGGGCGGCCCGCGTGGGGCACCCCCAGCGCAGACGAGCGCATTGCCGATGCTGAGCTGCAACCATGTGCGCGCAACCTGATGCGCACCTCGTACCTTGCCGCTGTGATAACGCTGCGCAGCTGGCGCTCAGGGTGCCTCGGGCGGGTCCGAATCCAGCACCTGCAGCTTGCCGCCGGTGGTTTCGGGAAGGATGCGTTGATCGGTGGCGACCAGCACCACGCCAGGCGTCAACAGCGGCAGCAGGCCGGCCAGGAATGCCGGCGGTACCTGCAGCCGGGCTATGGTGTCGGCATCCAGCGGCTGTCCTGCCGCGGCATTGCTGCCGGGGATGCCGATGCGCATCCAGTTGGGCATGCGTTGACTGGGCAGGCCAGGCACCTCGCCAGGCAGGAAGCCCTGGCCGACGATGAACGCCTGCGTGCCCAGCGGCGCGGCACCTGTCTGTGCGCGCAATGCCACTTGCGCGCGTCCGATTTCCACGCCATTGCGATACACCACCAGTTGCTGATCGCTGCTGCTGACCAGCATCGAGATCGGGCCGGTGGGTGCCAGCTCCGGCTGCCATGCAAAGCTCTGGCCGTTGGGCAGCGGCAGCAATGCCCGCTGCGCGCCGGTGGCCGGGTCGATCGGGCTGAGCGCGCGGGGATGCACCACCGCGTCCGCGTCCACACCGGCCTGCGCAACCACCACCACCATGCCCATGTTGGAATTGTCGAACAGCAGCCGCGCGAATTCCGACGGCAGATGCACGCAGCCATGCGATTCCGGGTAACCGGGCAGGCCGCCTGCGTGCAGGGCCACGCCGTCCCAGGTCAGGCGCTGCTGATACGGCATGGGCGCGGCGTTGTAGAGATTGGAGCGGTGGTCCTTGTCCTTCTGCAGGATGGTGAACACACCGGTCGGTGTCTCGTGCCCGGGCTTGCCGGAGCTGATGGTGGACACGCCGATCAGGATGCCGTTGCGATACGCATACGCGCGTTGCTCGGTGAGGCTGACAATCACCGCCATCGGCCCCCAGCCCTTGCTGACGCCGCCCCAGATCCATTCGCCCGGCTTGAGGTCGGCCGGCGCCGTTTCGGCAGGGCTGGACTGGCGCGCGCCCCAGAACGGCACCGCAAGCGCTGGCCCGCAGACCAGCAGCGTGCAAAAAACAATGGCAGTGAGCAGGGGCCGCATCGGCATTCCAGAGAGCAGTGTCGGCACGATCCTAGCGGGGCCGGGTGTACGCGTCATGTGGTTGCTACCGGGATGGCTACGTTGCGAAGGCATCCGCGTCGCGAGGGGGCGTGCTGTGTACGCGTTTGCGTATTCGCCGAGCCCAAGGCGCAACACACGCACAAGCGCCTGGCCTTGCGCGCCGGTTCAACGATTGTCTTGGCAGATGCACGAGGACCGCCGCATTGCGCGGGCGATCGGGCAAGGGATGCGTATCGCGCTTGCACGAGACGCCGGGCCGGCGACGTGCTCAGGTCCAACGTGCGCGTGCGGACCGGTCGATCCGATACGGCAGCTGCGCTCGCTCGATGCCGAGCGCAGCCGCTGTGGCGGCGAGACTTGGAGCGACTGACAAAATCTAACGATCAGTCGTCAGGTGGTTGCGGACGGCGCGCAGCAACCGGAATGTACGCGTGGTACATCCCGATTCCAGACATCGGCCGCGCCCGCCTGGCGGTGAGCGCAGGCGTCTTGCAGCCGCGCTCAGTTCGGCAGGGCGGGGTAGTCGGTGTAGCCCTTGGCACCGCCGCCGTACAGGGTGGCCTGGTCGAGCTCGGCCAGCGGGGCGTTCTCGTGCAGGCGACGCACCAGATCCGGGTTGGCGATGAACGGCCGGCCGAAGGCGATCGCATCGGCGTAACCGCTGTTGATGGCGTGGTCGGACAGCGCCTTGTCGTAGCTGTTGTTGGCGATCCAAGCGCCGTCGAACTTTGCGCGCAGCGCGGCATAGTCGAAGGCGACGTTGTCGCGCGCACCGCCGGTTGCGCCTTCGATCACGTGCACGAAAGCCAGCCCGCCGATCAGGTTGAGACGCTCCACCGCACGTTCGAACAGCGGCTGCGGATCGGAGTCGTGCATGCCGTACACCGGTGTGACCGGCGACAGCCGCACACCGGTGCGCTCAGCGCCGATCTCGTCGGCGATCGCCTGCACCACTTCGGTCAGCAGGCGGGTGCGGTTTTCGATGTCGCCGCCGTACGCGTCGGTGCGCCGGTTGGAGCCGTCCCGCAGGAACTGGTCGAGCAGATAGCCATTGGCCGCATGCACTTCCACGCCGTCGAAACCGGCATCGATGGCGTTGCGCGCGGCGATGCGGTAGTCCTCGATCAGGGCGGGGATTTCGTCCAGCGCCAGCGCACGCGGCTCGGAGACATCCTGGAAGCCGTCCTTGGTGTAGGTCTTACCTTCGGCGCGGATGGCGCTGGGCGCGACCGGCGATTCGCCCGGTGGCAGCACGCTGGTGTGCGAGACGCGGCCCACATGCCATAGCTGCAACACGATCTTGCCGCCACGGCGATGCACTTCATCGGTGACCGCACGCCAGCCCTGGACCTGCTCGGCGGTGTGGATGCCGGGCGTATCCAGGTAGCCCTGACCCAGCGGGCTGATCTGCGTGCCTTCGGCCACGATCAGGCCGGCACTGGCGCGTTGGCCGTAGTACTCGGCGGCGAGCGGCGAGGGCACCTGCCCGGCTGCGGCGCGATTGCGCGTCAGCGGCGCCATGATCACGCGGTTGGCAAGATCCAGCGCGCCCAGGCGCACCGGGGAGAACAACGGGGATTCAGTGGATGTGGACATCAGCAACCAATTGGGTGTGGATCACGCGCCGTGCGCGACACCGCGCCGATCGCGAGTGCCCCCTAGCGATGGTGGCGGACCAAAGCGGATTCGAGCGATAGCGATAGGACACAGCGTCTCCCGTTGCAACGAAATTGGCCAAACTGTGATGTGCTGGGGGACTGGCGCTGAATCGCAGCGGGCGCCGTGCTTTCGCCGGCTGCTGCATTGCACAATAATAAGTCGCCCCGTCATCCTGGAGTCGGGCATGTCCGATACTGATCTTTCAACACCGCACGTGTCCCGGCGCGACTACGTACTGATCCTGTTTGCGTTGGCGATGGGCGGCTTTGCGATCGGCATCAGCGAATTCTCCACCATGGGCCTGATGACCCAGATCGCGCACGGCCTGCAGATCAGCGAGCCGCAGGTTGGCCACGTGATCAGCGCCTATGCACTGGGTGTGGTGGTCGGTGCACCGTTGCTGGCGATTGTTGGCGCGCGCTGGCCGCGGCGCACCTTGTTGCTGCTGTTGATGGTGTTCTACGCGCTGGGCAATCTTGCCAGTGCATTGGCACCGAGCTATCACACGATGTTGCTGTGCCGGTTCATCGCCGGCTTGCCGCATGGCGCGTATTTCGGCGTCGCCTCATTGGTGGCCGCATCGATCAGCCCGCCCAACCAACGCGCCACTGCGGTGGGTCGGGTGTTACTGGGCCTGAGCATCGCCTTGCTGGTGGGCAATCCGTTGGCGACCTGGCTGGGCCAGATCGTGAGCTGGCGTTGGGCCTATGCGGCGGTGTCGGTGCTTGCGTTGTGCACGGTTGCGGCAGTGGCGTCGCGCTTGCCGCCTGCGCCGGACGAGCCGCGGCAACAGCCGTTGCGTGAGCTGCGCGCGTTCAATCAACCGCAGGTGTGGCTGGCCCTGGCGATCGGCGCAGTGGGTTTTTCCGGCATGTTCTGCGTCTTCAGTTATCTGGCGCCCACCCTGACCGCAGTGACCGGCGTGGCGCCGGCGCGGATCCCGCTGGCGATGGTGGCGTTCGGTGTCGGCGGCGTGCTCGGCAGCATCCTGGGCGGCTGGCTGTTCGATCGTATGCAGTTCCGTGCGGTGCCGGTGTTGCTGGTGTGGTCGGTGGTGGTGATGCTGACCTTCCCGTTGGCCGCGCAGTCGGGCCTGTGGGTATTTGTGTCGATCGTGGCGGTCGGCACCATGGGCGCCCTGGCCCCCGCACTGCAGACGCGGCTGATGGATGTGGCCGCAGAGGCGCAGACCCTGGCGGCGGCGTCCAACCATGCCGCGTTCAATACCGCCAATGCGCTGGGCCCATGGCTGGGTGGCATGGCGATTATGGCCGGGTGGGGCTGGACTTCGACCGGCTACGTGGGTGCGGCCACCGCGCTGGGCGGGTTGCTGGTGTACGCCCTGGCGGCCTGGCAGGAACGCCGGCAGCGCACGGCGTTGGCGAGCTGCTAGCGGGTTGCCGGTTTCATACTGCATGGTGCAGTGGCAGTGATGAGTGCCAGCGTCGGTAAATGTCGTGCCTGTTGCGACGCAGTTGCGCATGCAGGACGCCGGACTCCATCTACGGCCAACTCACAACCGGACATCGAAACTGCATGCTCCACTGCAAGCGGACCGTACAGCCATGACCGACTTCACGCCACCGCCATGGAAGCGTCCGAAACCCAAGGGTAAGTCCGCGTCCACGCCGCTGACCGCTGCCCAAAAAGCCGCTGCCAGACAACGTGCGGAGGAGGCTGGTCGGCCGTATCCCAACCTGGTCGACAATATGTGGGCGAGCCGGCAACCGAAGCAGGGTTGACCTGTTCTTGGCATCGATGAATCGCCATTCATTGCTTGCATGATCGCGTGAGGACAATCGCCACATCACTCACATGTCGATTATGTGTGTCACGCCAAGCTAAGGCCGTACACAACGCCAAGGCATGCAATCAATACATCGATTGCCTCATCCCCCGAAAGCCAGCGCAAGCGCATCTGTCACCCGCGCAGCGCTGGCCCATCGCAATCAGGAGCGACACATGAGCATTCAGAGCAAGACCGAGCATAGCCTCAACGACCTCATCGCCATTTCCCGCGACGGCAAGGACTTCTACGAGGAAGCCGCTGCCAAGGTGGGTGATGTGGAACTTGCAACGCTGTTCCGCCGCATCGCCGGCGTGAAGTCTGACATCGTCAGCAATCTGAGCAGCGTGGTTGCGTCGGTCGGTGGCAAGCCGGAAACCAGCGGCACCATGGTCGGCAGCATGCAGCAGTTTTACGGCAAGGTGCGTGCGACGCTGGGCGACACCAAGTATGGCTATGTTGCCGAGCTGGAAGAGTCTGAAGATCGTCTGCTGAAGGCATTCGACGAAACCATCGCCGACCAGGACACCCCGGCTGCCGCACGCGACGCCGCACTGCGTCTGCTGCCGGAAGTGCGCGCGTGTCATGACGTGATGCGTAACCGCAAGCATGCGATGAAGAGCGCCGCATAAACTGCGTGCGTGACCCAAGTGCATCCATGTGATGCAGCTTGCGGGGTAAACCGATAAAGGCGGAAACGGGTAGCGCGAGCTGCCCGTTTCTTTTTTGTGTCACACGTCGTCTGACACGCGGTGTTTGTTCCACGCATTGCGCGCGTTCCACGCTGGTGCATCGATGTTGAATGCGTGTCACGCACGCATCCGGTCTGCTAGTATCCGCCGCCCTTCTTCCGGCAGGTCCGCGTACGCGGTCGTGGAATCAGCCCATGCAACAGCAGTTCCTGTACCTGTCATCGGCCGAGGCGCAGTTGTCGCTTGGCCTTGGTGAGGAGAAGACCACCGAACGCCTGTTCTTTGCGGTGATGGCCGATGCGTCGACTGCCCAACGCGCCGCAGCGATCGCCGACGGGCTGCTGCATGGTGGTCATGTCGATGGCAAGCCGCTGGCGCGCGAGCGCTTGCATGTGACCTTGCATCATCTTGGCGATTACGCCGGCGGTTTGCCGCCGTCGTTGGTGAGCCGCGCCAGTCAGGCGGCCGCGCGCGTGGCAATGGATGCGTTCGCGGTGGAGTTCGATCGGGTGGGCACTTTCGGTGGACGACGTTCGCAGCTGCCCTGCGTGTTGCGTGGCGAAGACAAGGTGCGCGGGCTGTACGAATTGCAAGGCGCGCTGGGCCGACAACTGGCGCATGCGGGCATTGCCGGCGATGCGCAGTACACGCCGCATATGACGTTGCTGTATTGCAATCAGTCGTTGCCGCAACGGCGCTGCGAGACGCTGGCGTGGACGGTGCGCGAGTTCGCGCTGGTGCGCAGCTTTCTGGGTCAGTCGCGTTACCAGCTCGAAGGGCAATGGGCGCTGCGCTGATGCGCGGGCAGCTGCGTCGCGGTAGCCTGCGTGCATGGACGCCACCATCACACCACTGCCATTGCAGCCCGAGCACCTGGCCGCGCTTGAACAGGCCTATGCCAGGCCGCCGCGCGCCTATCACCACTTCGGACATGTGCGCGCGCTGCTGCAGCATTACGCCGAGGTCGCCGCCGGACCGGGCTGGCAGCAGCCGGTCGAAGTCTGGTTGGCGGTGCTGTTTCACGATGCGGTGTATCAACCCGGGCGCAGCGACAACGAGTCGGAATCCGCCAAGTGGGCGGTAGAATGCATCCCGCGCTGGTGGCCGCAGGCCTCGGTGGATCTGCAGCGCGTGCAGCACCTGATCCTGCTGACCGCACGCCATGGACAACTGCAGCCGGCGGATGTCGATGCCGAAGCGGCGTTGTTCCTGGATTGCGACATGGCGATCCTGGCCGCACCGGCGGCGGTGTTCGATGCCTACGACCAGGCCATTGCCGCCGAATACCGCAGGCATGTGCCCAGCCTGTTGTTCCGGCTCAACCGCAGGCGGTTTCTGGCCGGCCTGCTCGAGCGTCCGCGGATCTTTTTGAGCGACGACTTCCATGCGCGCTGCGAC
This sequence comes from Xanthomonas campestris pv. asclepiadis, assembly GCF_020784175.1. Lineage (GTDB taxonomy): Bacteria > Pseudomonadota > Gammaproteobacteria > Xanthomonadales > Xanthomonadaceae > Xanthomonas > Xanthomonas campestris_D. The sequence continues at coordinate 1,958 of NZ_JAJGQM010000025.1, read as the reverse complement.
GCTGCGGCACGTGTCAATCTGCGGCGACGTCTGGGGCGCTGACCCGCCGCGCGGCGCGAGGCGGTTCATCCAGGCGCGGTGATGGCGCACGCTACAATGCGCACATGCACCACCGCGCCGCTCCCGATCATGATCCACGCCCGCAGCCGCCCGAGCCGCCTGCACCCAACGAGTGCTGCGAGAGCGGTTGCCCGTTGTGCGTCCACGATCTGTACGCAGAGGACCTGGCGCGCTACCGGCAGGCGTTGGCCGCCTGGGAAGCGCGTCAGCGAGCACATGCGCGATAAGCGAAGCGCCGCGCTTCGCGTGGCCGCCCGGAGCGATTATCTTTGAACCACTCTTTCCGATGGTGCGACATGCGACGACTTGAGATGTGGAGCGCGCTCTGCGGCGCGGCGATGTTGACGCTATCGGGCATGGCGGCTGCGCAGACCACGCAGCCAGTGAGCCACGGCCGCTTCGAGCAGGTGCCGGTGCTGATGCCCAAGGGCGAGCCGCAGCGCGTGGTGATCTGGCTGACCGGCACCGGCAACAACGTCAAGCGCCAGGCCCAGGCGGAAAGCCTGCGTGCCGATGGCGCGATGGTGGCGATGGTGGATACCGCGCATCTGTACGCGGTGCTGCGCAAGGCCGGCGGTACGTGCGCGTTCTCGGTCGGCGATGTCGAGAATTTTTCGCGTTACGTGCAGGCCTTCTACCACATCCCCACCTACCGCCTGCCGCTGCTGGTCGGCGACGGCGAGGGGGCTGCGCTGGCCTATGCGATCGGGGCGCAAGCCAAGCCGCATGTGCTGGCCGGCGTGCTGACCGATGGGTTATGCCCGGCGACGGTGTCCGATCAGGCTATCTGCCAGCCGGGCGTGCGCCCTGGCAGCAACACGCTGCTGCCAGTGCCGCTGCAGATTCCCTGGGTGCTCGCCGGCAGCCAGGACAAGCGTTGCCCGGCCGCGGCCGAAGACGGCTTCCTCAAGCAGGTGCCGCAGGCGCGCACGTTCACGCGGTCGGCGCAGGGCGACATCCTGCCGGGCCTACGCGCGGCGGCACGTTCGCTGGGAGAGCAGAAGGGCGTGGCACTGGCGCCGCCACCGGGCGGGCTGGAAGATCTGCCGGTGGTGGAAGTATCGGCCAAGCCGGACGGCGACAGCGACGACGACACCTTCGTGATCTTCGTCTCCGGCGATGGCGGCTGGGCGGGTCTGGACGAAGAGGTGGCCGATGCACTGGCCGCGCAAGGCATCCCGGTGGTCGGCCTGGATTCGCTGCGTTACTTCTGGACCGAGCGCACACCGCAGGGCTTTGCCACCGATCTGGATCGCATCGTGCGTTTCTATGCGCAGCGCTGGCAACGCCAGCGGGTGGTGCTGATCGGCTTCTCGCAGGGCGCGGACGTGTTGCCTGCCGCAATCAACAAGCTGCCGGCGCAGACCAAGCAGAACCTGCGCATGACCGCGCTGTTGTCGGTGGGCAAGCTGGCCGATTACGAATTCCACGTCAGCAACTGGCTGGGCTCGGACGACGAAGGCCTGCCGATTGCGCCGGAAGTGCAGCGACTGCCCGCCGGCACTACCGTGTGCATCTATGGGCAGGACGACCAGGATGCGCTCTGCCCAAGCCTGCCGGCGCAAGCCGCCAAGCGGGTCGCGCTGCCGGGTGATCACCACTTCAAGGGCGATTACGCGACCCTGGCCAAGCTGATCATGGAGCAGTTGCACGCGCTGTCGAAGCCATAAGCGCGCGGTGCATTTTTGACCCATGCGTCAGCCGACTCTCGGCCGACGCATGATCTGCAACCCAGTTGTCGCTTTTAGGTTCGGCCACCGACAGCAACCGGAGGTGCTTGCGCGCGTGCCGGTGTGGGACCTTGAGCGGCATGGATGCCGTGCCAGAGCCTTATCTGTTCGGATTCTGGCAGTTTGGGCGTCGAGAGCCGGCGTGGGCCACCGTGAGAGCCTGGATCG
>NZ_JAJGQM010000024.1 GCF_020784175.1 Xanthomonas campestris pv. asclepiadis | reverse complement strand
AAATCCAAAAATCCAAACGCGACTCTCCGGAACGACGCGATATCCCGCACTCTCAGGCCTCGTTGTTCAGACCTTCCTTAGATGCCCTGCTCAGGTCAGGCGTCGTCCGCCATCCATCAATAAAGCCCCGGCCCAAGGCTGTTGCGATTCCCTATTCCCTATTCCCGATTCACTTCTTAGGCAGATACAACAGCGGATCCACCGGCTTGCCGTTGTAGCGGATCTCGAAGTGCAGCATGTCGCGGGCAGCGCCGCTGCGGCCCATCTCGGCGATCTGCTGGCCGGCCTTGACGCTCTGGCCTTCGTTGAGCAGGCGCTTGCGGTTGTGCCCGTAGGCCGACAGCCACTGGTCGTTGTGCTTGATGATGATCAGCTCGCCGTAGCCGACCAGGCCGGCGCCGGAGTACACCACCACACCGTCGGCCGCGGCACGCACCGCCTGCCCGCTGGCGCCGGCGATGTCGACGCCCTGTTTGGTGGTTTCGCCAGTGACGAAGGTGCCGACCACCACGCCATCGGCCGGCCAGCGCCACGGGAATCCGCTGCTGACCGGCGCTGCAATCGGGGCGCTCGGGCGCGGCGGAACCACCGTGCCGGCGGTGGAACTACCGCCGCCGGGCTTGCTGGCGCCGGGCGGGTAGAGCTTGAGGGTCTGCCCGGGATAGATGGTGTTCGGTGAGGCCAGGCCATTCCAGGCCGCCAGATCCGGCGCGGTGATGTTGGTTCGGCGCGAGATGGCGTACAGCGTGTCGCCGCGCTGGACGGTGACGGTCGCGCCCGGGCGCGGCACCGACGGACGTGGCGCCGCGGACGGACGTGCGGACGCCGAACCGCCGCCGACTCCGGGCGAACGCACCACCGTGGCGCTGCTGCAGGCGGCCAGCCCGACGGCGACTGCGAGCAGGACTGCTGTCTTACGTACCGAATTCATCTGCAACTTGCTCATCCGTTGGTTGTCTTCCACACCAGCCACCCTGCTCCCACCGCCAGCACCGCCATGGCCACCCAGCCCAGCGGCTCGATCCAGCGATGCAACGCGGCTTCGGCACGCGCTCCACCCAGGCGGATCGCGCCGGCCACCAGATACACACGCTTGCCCCGCCCCACCAGCATGCTGGCGATGAAGGGCAGGATCGGCACGCCGACCACGCCCGAGGCCCAGGTAAAGATCTTCAACGGAATCGGCGTAAAGCCCACCAGCACCAGTGCCCAGAAGGCCTTCCACGGCGAATCGGCGACCAACGTGCGCAGGGTTTCGATCTGCGCCTGGATCTTCGCGCTCCAGCCCAGCCATTCGATCAGCGGCTGCAACGCGGCAAAGGCGAAATGGCCCAGCAGATAGCCGACCAGCGCGCCGCAGACCGATCCGATCAGGCTCAGGGTGGCGAACCACAACGCACGCCTGGGTTCGGCCAGCGACATCGGCGCCAGCATCACCTCCGGCGGCACCGGGAAGATGAAACCCTCCACGAAACTGAGGCCGGTCAGCAGCGCCGGAGCGCGGCGATTGCGCGACCAACGAATGGCCACGTCGTACAACGGCCCGAAGATCTTCATCGAGAAACTCTCATGGATTCAATCCAGCATGCCCGACAACAGCGGGACGAACGTGACCGGCGCCAGAACCTGCTGTTCGATCGTGCCGTCGGCAGCGCGCGTGAGTTGCACCAGCGATTGCGACGAGGCCCCACCGACCGGGGCGACCAGCCGTCCGCCCACCGCCAGTTGATCGACCAGCGCATCGACCAGTGCCGGGGCGGCGGCGGTGACCACGATGGCGTCGTAGGGGCCGTGTTCGGGCCAACCGATGCGGCCGTCGTCGTGCTTGCTGCGCACATTCATGCCCAGATGCCGGAAGCGCTTGCGCGCCTGCCGCAGCAGGTCGCCAATGCGCTCGACCGTGTACACCTCCAGACCCAGCGCGGCCAGGATCGCGCCCTGGTAGCCGGAACCGGTGCCCACTTCGAGCACCTTGGTCGGGCCGACCTGCAGCACCGCCTCGGTCATCCGCGCGACCACCCAGGGCTGCGAGATGGTCTGGCCGTGGCCGATCGGCAAGGCGGTGTCTTCGTAGGCGCGCGAGGCCAGCGCTTCGTCGATGAACAGATGGCGCGGCACCGTGCGCACCGCGTTGAGCGTGGCCTCGTCCTGGATGCCGGCCTCGCGCAGGCGTTCGACCAGCCGGTCGCGCACGCGTTGCGAGGTCATGCCGATCCCGACCGACTCCGGTTGCAGGCGTAGCCTGGGCGTCATGCCGGTGTATCCAGCGCGGCGGTCAAGCCGCCCACCCAGCCGGCCACCGTCTCCAACGCCTGATAGCGGGTCAGATCGACATGGATCGGGGTGATCGAGATATGCCCGGTACGCACGGCATGGAAGTCGGTGCCGGCGCCGGCGTCCTGCTCCGGCCCGGCCGGGCCGATCCAGTACACGGTGCGGCCGCGCGGATCGCGCTGCGGCACGCAGGGCTCGGACCGATGGCGGTTGCCGAGCCGGGTGACCTCGAAACCGAGCACATCCGACCAGGCCAGATCCGGCACGTTGACGTTGAGGATGGTGTCGGCAGGCAACGGGTCGGCCTTCAGCCGTGCCACGATCTCCACTGCGGCGCGCGCGGCGGTGTCGTAGTGATGCGCCTCGTGGTTGTGCGTCACCAGCGACACCGCCACCGCGGGCAGGCCGAGGAAGCGGCCTTCCATCGCGGCGGACACGGTGCCCGAATAGATCACGTCGTCGCCGAGATTGGCCGAGTTGTTGATGCCGGAAACCACGATGTCCGGGTCGTAATCGAGCATGCCGGTCAGCGCCAGATGCACGCAGTCGGTCGGCGTGCCGGCCACTGCGCAGGTTTGCGCGTCGATGCGGCGGGTGCGGATCGGCACATCCAGCGTCAGCGAATTGCTGGCGCCGGAGCGGTCGCGGTCGGGCGCGACCACCATCACTTCATGACCGGCATGGCGCAGCGCCTCGGCCAAAATCTGGATGCCGGGGGCGTCGACACCGTCGTCGTTGCTAACCAGTACGCGCATGGGACTCCTCGGAAAACCGGGCCATGATACCGGATGCGTCCGCGCCCTTCGCGCTTGATCTTCGCTTGCACCTGAGGTTGGGCAGGTTAGGCTGTGAGCATGTCGCATCCTGAAGACGAAGACGACGGCGCGCTGTTCCGCGCAGCGATCGGCGCGGTCAAGCCGATTCGTGAAGTCGCCCCACCGGCCAATGCCAAGCCGCGCCCCAAGCCGCGCGCGCGCATGGCCGAGCGCGACGATGCGGAAGCGCACACCGAATTCGCGCGTCTGCTGCGCGACAGTGCGCCGCTGGAGGCGGGCGATACCGCCAGCTACCGGCGCGAGAATCTTCCCGCCCGATTGTTTCAGCGGCTCAAGCGCGGTCAATTCTCGATCCAGGACGAACTGGACCTGCATGGCGCCACCGCCGCGCAGGCCGAATCCCTGCTGCGGCAGTTCCTGCTGGAAGCGCATGCGCACGACCATGGCTGCGTGCGCATCATCCATGGCAAGGGTCTGCAGTCCGACAATGGCGCGCCGGTGTTGAAGAACCTGATGGATCGCCTGCTGCGTCAGCGCAACGACGTGCTGGCGTTTCATTCCGCGCCGGCCACGCAGGGTGGCACCGGGGCGTTGCTGGTGTTGCTGGCGCGGCGTTAGGGCCCATTGGGTAACCGGTCGCCGACCTGGATTGCAGGCATGCGCTTGCGTGGGGACGGGCTGAGGGGCAGGCCCGTCGCGGCCTGGTCCGCTCCTACGGCGGTGACGGGTTTGCCGGGTGGCCGACGACCACCGTACAGGCCTGGGCGTCGGAACGCGGGCCGGTGTTGAGACGGCCGGCGTCGCTGACCTCGCCGAGCTCCCACAGCACCGCGGTGGCGTAGCAGCCTGGCGGCAGTGCGAGTTCGAGCTGCAGGCTATGCGCATCCAGCCAGCGGTACTCCAGCTGTTGCGGACGCAGGCGCAGTGCGCGGCGCTCCTGCTTCAGGCCTGCGGCCTCCAGGCCTTGCCGCAGCACTTCGGATTGCGGATCGGACAAGGCGCCCTGCTCCACCGCCGCGGCCTGGTCGGTCGAACGCAGCTCGCCGGCGCCCCACAACGGCCCGCTGGGATGGATATCGAAGCGCGCCAGGCGCTGCGCCAGTACATCGCTGAACGGCTCGGGGCCGAACACGCTGCGCGAGCCATCCAGCATCCACGCCTCGCCATCCAATGCGGTGTCCCAGGTGCCCTGCTCCACGCGAGCGGTGAGCACACGATTGAACAACGCCGAGCGCGCCGCCGACAGCAGCATCGAGCGCTGATCGTTGCGCAGCCGTCGCCGGGATGTCGGCGCCGCTGACAACGTGCCATCGGCATTGGAGACGTAACCGAACATCGCCAACGCAGAAGCCACGTTGCCGCCATCGCGGCCAAAACGCTGCTCACCAAACCAGTTCGGGATACCGCGCGCGGCGATCGCCTGCAGGCGCTGATCAATCGCAGCGCGTTCGCCCTGCACTTGGCGCAACGTCAACACGAAACGATTGCCCAGCAGCGCGCCGCGTTGCAGCTTGCGGTTGTGCCAGGTGCTGTCGATGACCTGCATCTCGTCGTCGTCGAGCGTGGCGAGCTCCGGCGCGATGCGCTTGGGCAGATGCACGCTGAAGCGCTGCGTGGTCACCGCATGGCGGTCTTTCAGGCCGGCGTAGCTGACGCCCATCTCGGCGATCCCGGCCCACTGCGCGAGTTTCTTCGCGATGTAGGCGGTGTTCTGCCCACGCTTGCGGATGGTGAGCAACAGGTGCTCGCCTTCGCCGGAGGGCTCGAAGGCCGGCAGCTCATCGACCTGAAAATCGTCGGGCGTGCTGCGCATTGCCGCGCCAAGGACCGCAGCGCCATGCGCACGTGGGAGAACAGAGGTGTCGCTCATGCTGTGATTTACCTTCGCGCCGACAGGTCGTGCGCTGTGTGCCGAATGCCTCGGCGCGGTGGTGTCGCGTTGCAACGCCAAGATGAGCTCGGCGCGGGTAACCGCGATGTGGAACGGCTAGAAAACCTGGCCGGCGGTGGTCAGATGGGTGTGGACGCTGCGCTCAGAACCGCGGGATATGCGTGATGATCACTGTACCCAGCACCGTCCGCGCCCGACCGGCGGTGAGCGCAGGTGTCTTGTTAGCTGCGGTCAGGCAGCGATCTTGCCAAGCAATACCGCCGCCTGCGCCGCAATGCCCTCGCTGCGGCCGGTGAAGCCGAGTTTTTCGCTGGTGGTGGCCTTGACGCTGACCGCATCGAGTTCGATCGCCAGCAGGCCGGCGATACGTTCGCGCATCGCCAGCGCATGCGGGCCGATCTTGGGACGCTCGCAGATCACGGTGACATCGGCATTGCCGACACGCCAGCCACGCTCGCGCAGCAAATGATCGCAATGCTGCAGGAACTGCGCGCTGTCGGCATCCTTCCAGCGCGCATCGGACGGCGGGAAATGCTGCCCGATATCGCCCAGCGCCAGCGCGCCCAGCATCGCATCGCACAGCGCATGCAGCACCACGTCGCCATCGCTGTGCGCAAGCACGCCATGGCTGTGCGCGACGCGCACGCCGCCCAGCATCACGTGGTCGCCCGCACCGAATGCATGCACGTCGTAGCCCTGACCGATTCGAAAATTGAAAGACATGGAAAATCCGTGGTGAGTGAGAGTGCCCAACAACAGGGAGCAAGCAGTCGTTTAGGTCGGCATGGACGCTGCAAACAGACCGCAGTGTACGAGTGGCCTGCACAGCCGGTTCCGCAAACCGGCCTCGCAATCGTTCGACAGCCGCTCTAACGCGTGTTGACGTCGTGATTGGCACCGGCAAACACCGCATCGTTGCGTGTGGCCACCAATTCGGCATCTACCGCCACGCCGCGGCGCGCGAGTTCGAATTCGAAGCGCGCCAGATCCGTTGGCGTGGTCACCTTGAAGTTGTCTTCGGCACCTTCCACCAGCAACGGGCGCAATCCCAGCCGCTCCATCGCCATCGCCTCGTCGGTCACATCCACCCCGGCCGCCGATGCTTCGGTCAGGCCGCGGATCAGTTGATGGCGACGAAACAGCTGCGGGGTCAGCGCGCGCCACAGCCGCTCGCGCGGCTCGGTGGCATCGATGCCGCCATCGTCGCCGGCACGCTTGAGGGTGTCGCGCACCGGTGCGGCCAGGATCGCGCCGACCGGATCGCCGCGGCCGATTTCCAGTAGGCGCTCCAGATCGGCCAAGGCCAGATTAGGCCGCGCGGCGTCGTGCACCAGCACAAAGTCATCGGCGCGCACGCTCTCGGGCAAGGCCAGCAATCCGGCCAGCACCGATGCGGCACGTGTCCCACCGCCGACGCAGGTCACTACCGGCTTGGCCTGCACCGCGGTCCAGCCTGGCCAATCCGCATCGTCGGGGGCGATGGCCACCACGATGCCGGCCACCGCCGGATGCGCGGCAAGCGCCGCCAGCGTGTAGGCCATCAGCGGTTGCCCGGCAGCGTGCAGATATTGTTTGGGGGTCTGTCCACCAAAGCGCGTGCCGCGCCCGGCGGCCGGCACGATCGCCCAGATCGAACCGGTCATGGCTGTTCCGCCGGCGCGTCAGGCTCGACGGGTTCGGCCGACGGCGCGGCCACTGCGGGCGGCAGCGGCGGTGCATCCTCGACCACACGATAGAACGTCTCGCCGGGCTTGATCATGCCCAGCTCGCTGCGCGCGCGTTCCTCGATTGCCGCCTCGCCGTCCTTCAAATCCTTCACCTCTGCTGCCAACGCCTGGTTGCGTTGGCGCAGACCTTCGTTGTCCTGTGTCTGATGCGCGACCTGGGCTTCCAGCATCATGACTTCGCCGGAATTCCCAGGCCCGAACCAGAAGCGGTACTGCAGCCAAGCCAGCAGCACCGCCAGCACCAGCAGTAGCCAGCGCCAGTTGCGCACGGCTTATCGCTTGATCGAAACGAACGCGTCGCGGCCGGCGTAACGCGCGCCGGAGCCCAGCGCCTGCTCGATGCGCAGCAACTGGTTGTACTTGGCGACGCGATCGCTGCGGCACAGCGAGCCGGTCTTGATCTGGGTGGCGGTGGTGGCCACGGCGATGTCGGCGATGGTGGTGTCTTCGGTTTCGCCCGAACGGTGCGAGACGATCGAGGCGTAGTTGGCCGCATGCGCCATCGCGATGGCTTCCAGCGTCTCGGTCAGCGTGCCGATCTGGTTGACCTTGATCAGGATCGCGTTGGCGGTGCCCGAGTCGATGCCCTGCTTGAAGATCTTCGGGTTGGTGACGAACAGGTCGTCGCCGACCAACTGCACCTTCTTGCCGACGCGGTCGGTGAGCAGTTTCCAGCCGGCCCAGTCGTCCTCGGCCAGGCCGTCTTCGATGCTGATGATCGGGTACTGCGCAACCCAGTCGGCCAGGAAGTCGACGAACTGCTCGCTGGTCAGACGCTTGTTCTCGCCAACCAGGTTGTACTTGCCGTTGTCGTAGAACTCGCTGGAAGCCACGTCCAGGCCCAGCAGCACGTCTTCGCCCGCGGTGTAGCCGGCCTTGCCGATCGCCTCGAGAATGGTGTCCAGCGCTTCGACATTGCTGCGGAAGTCCGGCGCAAAGCCGCCTTCGTCGCCGACCGCCGTGCTCAGGCCATGGCCCTTGAGCACCGACTTGAGCGCATGGAAGATTTCGGTACCGGCACGCAGCGCTTCGGAGAACGAGCTGCAACCGACCGGCAGCACCATGAACTCCTGGAAGTCGACATTGTTGTCGGCATGCGCGCCGCCGTTGATGATGTTCATCATCGGCACCGGCAGCGCCACGTCCGATTCGGTGGTGGTGGACAGGTACTGCCACAACGGCTGCTTGCGCGAGGCGGCCACGGCATGCGCAGCGGCCAGCGAAACACCCAGCAGCGCATTGGCGCCCAGGCGGCCCTTGTTCTCGGTGCCGTCCAGATCGATCAGGCGGCGGTCCAGACCCTGCTGGTCAGCCGCATCGAAGCCCTTCAGCGTCTCGGCGATGATGCCGTTGACGTTCTGCACCGCGTGCAGCACGCCCTTGCCCAGGTAGCGGGTCTTGTCGCCATCGCGCAGTTCCACCGCTTCCTTGGTGCCGGTCGAGGCGCCCGAGGGCACGGCGGCGCGGCCGAACGAGCCGTCTTCCAGCGTGACTTCGGCCTCCAGCGTGGGATTGCCGCGGGAGTCGAGGATTTCGCGGGCGAGGATCTTGGCGATAGTGGTCATAGGTCGATCGGTTACCAGTAAGGGGGAAGGACACCGGAAACAAGCTGCGGGATTATCGCCGCACACCGGCACATTGCCAAATCGCATGCAGCCACCGCACGCAACAGGCAGGCGAGCAGGCCGCTAGGCCATCAAGCCCAGCAGCGATAACCCACACAGCAGCAGCAGGACAAACAGCAACACCAGCGCGACGATCGCTGCGCCGGATTGGCGAGCCAGCCGCAACGCCAGCGGGCCGGCGATCAGGCAACCGGTGATCGCTACTGCGGCCAGCAGCAGCGTGACCAGCATTGGTATCCGCGTGGCCTGCATGGCATGGTCGCCGTCGCCCGGCATGCCGATGCTTGCGGCGACCAGAAACGTCATCGCAGCCATGCACGCCCACGCGATGATCGATGCGACCAGCGCGATCCCGCCCCAGGGCCAGTGGCGCCACTGCCGACGCTGACGGCGCGACGCCGCCTGCGCCCAGGGGTCGGAACTCATGCGAAGCGCGCGAACCCGTGCTTCTTGGTCACCGCATCCAGTTCCATCAGGGTCTCGAGCAGCTCTTCCATGCGGTCCAGCGGCCAGGCGTTGGGGCCGTCCGACAGGGCCTTGGACGGATCCGGATGGGTTTCGGCAAACAGGCCGGAGATACCCACCGCCACCGCCGCGCGCGCCAGCACCGGCACGAACTCGCGCTGGCCGCCGGAACTGCTGCCCTGCCCGCCCGGCAACTGCACCGAATGGGTGGCATCGAACACCACTGGACAGCCAGTGTCGCGCATGACGCTCAGCGAGCGCATGTCGCTGACCAGATTGTTGTAGCCGAACGAGGCACCACGTTCGCAGACCATGATCTGCTCGTTGCCGGTCGACTTGGCCTTGTCCACCACCGGCTTCATGTCCCACGGTGCCAGGAACTGGCCCTTCTTGATGTTGACCGGCTTGCCGGCGGCGCAGACGTTCTTGATGAAGTCGGTCTGGCGCACCAGGAAGGCCGGGGTCTGCAACACGTCGACGACGGCGGCGACCTCGTTCATCGGGGTGTACTCGTGCACGTCGGTCAGCACCGGCACGCCGATCTGCTGTTTCACCGCTTCCAGCACCTTCAGGCCTTCTTCCAGCCCCGGGCCGCGGAAGCTGGTGCCGGAGGTGCGGTTGGCCTTGTCGAAGCTCGACTTGAAGATGAAGTTGATCCCCAGCTTGCCGGTGATTTCCTTGAGCTTGCCGGCCACGTCGAGCTGCAGCTGCATCGACTCGATCACGCAGGGGCCGGCGATCAGGAACAACGGCTGATCCAGGCCGACGTCGAAGTCACAGAGTTTCATCAGGTCACCTATTGATTAAGCCCCTCTCCCACCGGGAGAGGGGTTGGGGTGAGGGTAAGGTTGCGAAGCACTGCTGAAGCCAGATGGTTTGCCTGGCTGGCGTGTGGCGACGCGTTCGTCATGGCCGCCATCTTCCGGTGCGTTGCGGCGCCCCCTTCATCCGGCGCTGCGCGCCAGCTTCTCCCGCAGGGAGAAGGAGAAGCTCAGGCACGCGCTTCCTTCAACAACTTCCCGCCCGCCTTCTTCTCGCGCGCGGCACGCACGAAACCGATGAACAGCGGATGCCCGTCGCGCGGGGTGGACAGGAATTCCGGATGCGCCTGGCAGGCCAGGAACCACGGGTGCGCATCGCGCGGCAGCTCCACCATCTCCACCAGCGTGTCGTCCATCGACTTGCCGGAGATCACCAGGCCGGCGTCTTCCAGCTGGGTGCGGTAGCGGTTGTTGAACTCGTAGCGGTGACGGTGACGCTCGGCGACCACGTCCTTGCCGTACACCTCGCGCGCCAGCGTGCCCGGCTTGAGCCGCTGCTCCTGCAGGCCCAGCCGCATGGTACCGCCCAGGTCGGACTTCTCGTCGCGCTTTTCGACTTCGCCGGTGGCGGTGCGCCATTCGGTGATCAGGCCGATCACCGGGTGCGGCGACTGGCGATCGTTCTCGGTGCTGTTGGCTGCGTCCAGATCGGCCACGTGGCGGGCATAGTCCACCACCGCCGCCTGCATGCCGTAGCAGATGCCGAAGTACGGCACCTTGTGCTCGCGCGCATACTTGGAGGTGAGCACCTTGCCTTCGAAACCACGGTCGCCGAAGCCGCCCGGCACCAGGATGCCGTCGATATCCTGCAGCGCCGCCATGTCGCTGCCTTCCAGATCCTGCGCTTCCAGCCACTTCAGGTTGACCTTGGTGCGCTGGCGCAGACCGCCGTGACGCAGCGCTTCGGCCACCGACTTGTAGGCGTCCTGGTGATCAACGTACTTGCCGACCACCGCAATGGTGACCTCGTCCAGCGGATGCTTGACCGCATCCACCACCGCCGCCCATTCGGACAGGTCGGGCGCGGCCACCTTGTCGCGCAGCTTGAACTGATCGATGACCAATTCGTCCAGGCCCTGGCGACGCAGCTCCAGCGGCATGCCGTACAGCACATCGATATCGGGGCAACTGATCACTGCGCGCTCGGAGACGTTGGTGAACAGCGCGATCTTGCGGCGCTCCGAATCCGGCACCGCCTGCTCGGAACGGCACAGCAGCACGTCCGGCTGGATACCGATCGAGCGCAGCTCCTTGACCGAATGCTGGGTCGGCTTGGTCTTCAACTCACCGGCGGCGGCGATGTACGGCACCAGGGTGAGATGCATGAACATGGCCTTTTCGGCACCACGCTCGGTGCGCACCTGGCGGATCGCTTCCAGGAACGGCAGCGACTCGATATCGCCGACGGTGCCGCCGATCTCGATCAGCGCCACGTCGAACCCGGCGGTGGCCTCGTCGATGCAACGGCGGATCTCGTCGGTGATATGCGGGATCACCTGCACGGTGGCGCCAAGGTAATCGCCGCGGCGCTCCTTGCGGATCACGTTCTCGTAGATCCGGCCGGTGGTGACCGAGTTCTTGCGCGACAGCCGCGTGCGCACGTAGCGCTCGTAGTGACCCAGATCCAGGTCGGTCTCGGCGCCGTCGTCGGTGACGTAGACCTCGCCATGCTGGAACGGGCTCATCGTGCCCGGGTCCACATTGATGTACGGGTCCAGCTTCATCATCGTGACCTTCAGGCCACGCGCTTCCAGAATGGAGGCAAGCGAAGCGGCGGCAATGCCCTTGCCTAGCGAGGACACTACGCCGCCGGTAACAAAAATCAGGGGGGTCATGGGGCTTGAAGCCTCCCGGAAAGCCATAGTTTAGCGGGTGACGGGCGAATGCCCAAGGGTTGCGTGACGATCATGTCGTCACAGCGGCGAAAAACGCGCTGCGCCTGGAGCGCAAATGCAGACGCCCCGACCAAGGCCGGGGCGTCCGTGTGGCGTTATGCCGTCGCGCGATGGAATCAGCGCGCCGGCTTTTCTTCTTCCTCTTCCTCGCGCGTGGCGGCGTCGGCCTTGGGCTTGTGTGCCGCGGCGGCGGCGCGGCGCTCGGCCTTGCGCTCGGCTTCGGTCTTGGCCTTGGCGTCGTCGGCCTTCTGCGCGCTGGCGCCGGCGCCCTGCCCGGTCTGCTGAGGAGCGGCCTGGGCCATGGCAGGAAGTGCGGCCACTGCGGCAGCACCGAGGGTGAGCATCAGGATGTGCTTGAACTTCATGGTGTCCTCCGGGTTCGGTGACATCCTCAGGTGGGGACGTTTGGTTCCGAATCCAACACCAGGGTATCCAGCCGCACCCCGCCCTGCACTGAACGCCGGTCGCGTGCAAAAAATCGGCCCAGCCCCCACACTTGCGCGTCGTTTCACGTGCCAACGAGATGCATGAACACCCGTTATAACGCCGCCGATATTGAAGTGCTGTCGGGCCTGGACCCGGTCAAACGCCGTCCTGGCATGTATACCGACACTGCGCGCCCGAACCATCTGGCGCAGGAAGTGATCGACAACTCGGTCGACGAGGCGCTGGCCGGTCATGCCAGGCAGGTCGAAGTGACCCTGTACAAGGATGGCAGCTGCGAGGTGTCCGACGACGGCCGCGGCATGCCGGTGGACCTGCACCCGGAAGAAAAGATTCCCGGTGTCGAACTGATCCTGACCCGGCTGCATGCCGGCGGCAAGTTCAACAACCGCAACTACACCTTCTCCGGCGGCCTGCACGGCGTGGGCGTGAGCGTGGTCAATGCGCTGTCGACCAAGGTCGAGCTGTTCATCAAGCGCGAAGGCAGCGAGCATCGCATGGAGTTCCGCGATGGCCACGCCGCTTCCAGGCTGGAAGTGGTCGGCACCGTCGGCAAGAAGAACACCGGCACGCGGCTGCGCTTCTGGGCCGACCCAAAGTACTTCGACACGCCCAAGTTCAACGTGCGCGCGCTGCGCCATCTGCTGCGCGCCAAGGCGGTGCTGTGCCCTGGCCTGACCGTCAAGCTGCATGACGAAGCCACCGGCGAGCAGGACAGCTGGTACTTCGAGAATGGCCTGCGCGACTATCTGAAGGGCGAGATGGCCGAGCACGAGATGCTGCCGGCCGACCTGTTTGCAGGCAGCCTGAAGAAAGATACCGAGATCGTCGACTGGGCTGCGGCCTGGGTGCCGGAAGGCGAGCTGGTGCAGGAAAGCTACGTCAACCTGATCCCGACCGCGCAGCACGGCACCCACGTCAACGGCCTGCGTTCGGGCCTGACCGATGCGTTGCGCGAGTTCTGCGACTTCCGCAACCTGCTGCCGCGCGGGGTCAAGCTGGCGCCGGAAGACGTATGGGACAGGGTCACCTTCGTGCTGAGCCTGAAGATGACCGACCCGCAGTTCTCCGGACAGACCAAGGAGCGGCTGTCCTCGCGCCAGGCCGCCGGCTTCATCGAAGGCGCCGCGCACGATGCCTTCAGCCTGTATCTGAATCAGAACGTGGAGATCGGCGAGAAGATCGCGCAGATCGCCATCGACCGCGCCAGTGCGCGCCTGAAGACCGAAAAGCAGATCGTCCGCAAGAAGGTGACCCAGGGCCCGGCCCTGCCCGGCAAGCTGGCCGACTGCATCAGCCAGGACCTGTCGCGTACCGAATTGTTCCTGGTCGAAGGCGACTCGGCCGGCGGCTCGGCCAAGCAGGCGCGCGACAAGGATTTCCAGGCGATCCTGCCGCTGCGCGGCAAGATCCTAAACACCTGGGAAGTGGCATCGGGCAGCGTGCTGGCCTCCGAGGAAGTGCATAACCTCGCGATCGCGATCGGCTGCGACCCGGGCAAGGACGACATCACCGGGTTGCGCTACGGCAAGGTGGTGATCCTGGCCGACGCGGACTCTGACGGCCTGCATATCGCCACCCTGCTGACCGCGCTGTTCCTCAAGCATTTCCCGGCGCTGGTTGCCGCCGGCCATGTGTTCGTGGCGATGCCGCCACTGTTCCGCGTGGACGTGGGTAAGCAGGTGTTCTATGCGCTGGACGAAGAGGAAAAGACCACGCTGCTGGACAAGATCGCGCGCGAGAAGATCAAGGGCCAGGTCAGCGTCACCCGCTTCAAGGGCCTGGGCGAAATGAACCCGCAGCAGCTGCGCGAGTCGACGATCCACCCGGATACGCGTCGCCTGGTGCAGCTGACCATCGACGATGGCGAACAGACCCGCTCGCTGATGGACATGTTGCTGGCGAAGAAGCGCGCCGGCGATCGCAAGCAGTGGCTGGAGACCAAGGGCGATCTGGCGTCGCTGG
Organism: Xanthomonas campestris pv. asclepiadis; assembly: GCF_020784175.1. GTDB lineage: Bacteria > Pseudomonadota > Gammaproteobacteria > Xanthomonadales > Xanthomonadaceae > Xanthomonas > Xanthomonas campestris_D. The sequence continues at coordinate 56,514 of NZ_JAJGQM010000024.1, read as the reverse complement.
AAGTTTAAAAGCCTCTCGAGTTTTAGCTCCTAAAGGTTAAGCCCCTCTCCCGTCGGAAGAGGGGTTGGGGTCAGGGTACGTGCGAAGCCACTGGGTAAGTAAACGCCTGAGGCTTCGCCCCGCACCCTCCTCCGCCCCGGCCGGGCACCTTCTCCCGAGGGGAGAAGGGAGTGTCAGCGGTTTTCTTTTAGGTCGATGCCTATTTCAGCAGACTGCCCAAACCTCACCCTTTGGGTCAGACGGCTGCCTGCCGCGGCACAGACGGCGCCATGCCAGGCATGCGACGTCTGCCAACGCGACACACATGCCTTTGTGCACATCCATCAGGCGCTATCGGGGGCCTAGCATCGCTGCTCCCCTACCGAACGCCCGATGCTCATGCCCTTCTTTCTCCGCACCAGCCTGCTGGCCTGCGTCCTGCTCAGCGGGACCGCGCTGGCCGATACGCCCGACAAGAACGATGCAAAAACCGACGCCAAATCCGATACGGCGGCGGCCAAACCCGCGCCACTGCCGGCCGATGCCAGCGTGCGGCAAAGCACACGCGTGGCCGGGCGCACGCTGAGTTACACCGCCACCGTCGGCACGCTGCCGGTGCGCGACGCGCAGGGCAAGACCACCGGCGAGGTGGTGTTCACCGCCTATACCGTCGACGGCAAGGACCGCCCGGTGACCTTCGCGCTGAATGGTGGGCCCGGCGCGTCGTCGGTGTATCTGAACATGGGCGCGATCGGGCCCAAGGTGGTCGGTTTCGGCGCCGAAGGCGACAGCGCGTCGGCACCGGCGGCGCTGCGCGACAATCCGGGCACCTGGCTGGACTTCACCGACCTGGTGTTCATCGACCCGGTCGGCACCGGCTTCAGCCGCGCCCTGATCGGCGACGACGAGGCCAAGAAGCAGTTCTACAACCCGCAGGCCGACGTGGAATATCTCTCGCGCGTGGTCTACGACTGGCTGCTCAAGAACCGCCGCCTGCAGGCGCGTAAATACCTGGTCGGCGAAAGTTACGGCGGCTTCCGCGGCCCGCGCATCACCCAGTACCTGCAGACCCGGCTGGGCGTGGCGATGAACGGCGTGGTGCTGGTGTCGCCGTATCTCAACCCGACCCTGGACGACAACAGCGATGTGTCGCCGCTGGCGTGGATGATGACGCTGCCCTCGATCGCCGCCGCGCATCTGGAGCGCCAGGGCCAGCTCAGCGACACGGCGATGCGCCAGGTGATCGACTACACCCGCGGCGACTATGCGGTGGCGCTGATGAAGGGCCGCACCGACCCGCAGGCCAGCGAGGCGATGCTGCAACAGGTCACCCGCATGACCGGGCTGGATCCGGCTTATGTGCGGCGCTCCGGCGGACGCCTGGAAACCCAGGCGTACCTGCGCGAGGTGTTCCGCGACAAGGGCGAGCTGGGCAGCCGCTACGATTCCAATGTCACCGCGTTCGACCCCTTCCCCAACGATCCGGAGCAGCGCGCCAACGATCCGCTGCTGGACAGCATCATCGCGCCGACCACCACCGCGATGGTGGACTTCGTCACTCGCGTGGTCGGCTGGAAGGTCGATGCGCGTTATCAGGCGCTCAATTACGACGTCAACAAGCTATGGGACTGGAACGACGAACTGCGCAAGGGCGCGGTCACCCAGCTGCGCCAGTCGGTGGCGATCGACCCCAAGCTGCGCGTGTTGATCGCGCATGGCTGGAACGATCTCTCCTGCCCGTTCATGGGCTCGGTGCTGACGGTGGACCAGATGCCGGCGATGGGCAGCGACCCCAGGCGCGTGCAGGTGCGCGAATATCCCGGCGGCCACATGTTCTACAACCGCCCCGACAGCCAGGCCGCGTTCCGCAACGACGTCAAGACGCTGTACGAAACCCGCTGAGCACAGCCATCGCCGGCCGCACACGCGGCTGGCGATGCAACACCCAGCGGCGCGTGCGTATCAACCCGTCGCGAAGCCACCACACAACGCGTGCACTGGCCCTACTGCCAGTTGCATGCGCCCGCTTCCGCAAACCTGAGACCGGCACAGGTACCATTGAAGTTGATCAGCCGCACAAACCAGAACGGACACCAGCTGTTACGAATCCCGAATCCCCATTCCCCATTCCCCATTCCCAATTCACAACGCCCCAGGCGCCACAGCCAGCACATTCCACCCCATCCACTCGTAAACCCGATAACGCGCAATGCCCAGGTACTCGTGCAAGGCGACATCGGCCACGGTGAAGTTGTAGCTCTGCGGCAACCACGCCCAGGACGCGGTCAACCAGTCCGACCGCACCGGCGTGGCGTCGATGCCGAAATGGCGGAAATACAGCTCGGCCCGCCGCAGATGCGTGGCCGAGGACACCAGCACGACCCGGTCGGGGCGGTACTGGCGCAGCAATGGCTGGCTGAACTGCGCGTTCTGCCAGGTGTTCATGCTGGACGGCTCCATGATCAGATCGGCCTGATCGATCCCCAGCCCGATCAGCACCTTCCGATAGACCACCGCTTCGGACAGGCCCAGCCCGCGCGCATCGCCGCCACTGATCTCGATCTTGCAGTCGCCGCCATGCGCACGGCACTGCCGGTACAGCCGCGCCGATTCGACGATGCGACCATAGGCAAACATGTTGGCCTCGGCGGTGGCATCGGGGCCATCCGGCCGCACCGTGCCCGCGCCCAGCAGCACGATCATGTTGCGCGCGCGCCAGTCGTTGAAATCGTTGACGCCAGTCTGCTGCAGCCCGTGCAGCATCCAGCCCGCCAACGGGCCGCAGCCGACCAGCAACAGCAACGCCAGCGTGGCCGCCGCCAGCGCACGTGCACTGCGCAGCCAGCGCCGGCGGCCGATCAACCAGGACAGCAGAAACAGTACGCACACCAGCGCAAGCATCATCGGCGCGTTTCCTCAGGCAGGACGCGTTGGTACATCAAAGCCGAACGGGATGACCTGCAACAGGATGGCCCGCAGTTGGCGCGCATGCTCGCCGACCGAGGTGACCACCGCGCGACATCGCTCAGGTCCAGCCGAACCATTCGAAGCAGCGCAGGATCAGATACGCCACACCGCCTGCGGCCGGGATGGTCAGAATCCAGGCCCAGACGATGCGCTCGATCACGCCCAGCCGCAGCGAGCGCGGATTCTTGGCAAAGCCCACGCCCATGATCGCGGTGGAAATGCTGTGCGTGGTCGACACCGGCATGCCGAAGTGCGCGGCCACGGTCAGCACGGTGGCCGAGCTGGTTTCCGCGGCAAAGCCGTGGATGGGATGCAGCTTGACCATCTTGTGGCCGAGCGTCTTGATGATCTTCCAGCCACCCGAGGCGGTGCCGGCGGCCATCACCACCGCACAGGTCAGCACGATCCACATCGGAATGCCGGCGCCTGCGGCCAAGCCGGTGCCCGGATGCAGGAACGACAGCCAGCTCGGCAGCTCGTCCAGTGCACCGGCCGACTGCGCGCCGATCAAGGTCATGGCGATGATGCCCATGGTCTTCTGCGCGTCGTTATGGCCGTGGGCATAGCCCATGTAGGCGGCCGAGGCGATCTGCGCCTTGCCGAAGAACGCATTGACCCAGCGCGGACGCGCCAGCCGCCCGATCGGCCCGCCCAGCCGGGCCATGCCGGCGATGATCGCCCACAGCAACAGCATCACCACGATACCGAGCAGGAAGCCGGCGATCGGCGAGGTGATCATCGGCACGAACACCTTCCACAACAGGCCCTTGTTCTTGGCCCAGTTGCCGATGTTTTCCGACCAGATCAACGCGTTCCAGTTGTTGTGCGCGGCCGCCAGGCCGGCGCCGCACAGCCCGCCGATCAAGGCGTGCGAGGACGACGACGGCAGGCCCTTCCACCAGGTGATCAGGTTCCAGATGATGCCGCCCAGCAGCGCGCACAGGATCACCTGCGGGGTGACCTCGACCACCTCGGTGTTGAGCAGGCCGGAAGCGATCGTCAGTGCCACCGCGGTGCCGGTGAGCGCGCCGATCAGGTTCATGCCGGCGGCCAGCATCACCGCCCAACCCGGCGACAGCACCTTGGTGGCGACCACGGTGGCGATGGAGTTGGCGGTGTCGTGGAAGCCGTTGATGAACTCGAACACCAACGCCGCCAGGATCACCACCAGGACTAGGGTAAGCACGCGGCGACCTCAGCTGTTCTTCAATACGATCTGGTACACCACCACCCCTGCCTCGCGGCAGCGGTCGATGGCCTTTTCCAGGATCTCGAAGAATTCCTTGAGCAGGAACATCTGCAGCGTGTCCAGGCGGCCGGAATAGATGTCGCGATACAGCTCAAGCATCAGCCGGTCGGCTTCGTTTTCCAGCATGCGCAGCTTGTCGTTGAGCGCGGTCATGCGATCGATGTTCATGTGCGGCAGGTCGGTCACCATCTCCACCACCACGGCAGCCGCCTGTTCCAGCATCGCCGCGCGCGGGGCGAAGTCGATGTGCTCCAGATGCTTGGTGGCCAGCGAGTACCGGTCGGCAAACTTCTCGACCTGCTTGGGAATCTTGTACAGCGCCGAACCCAGCGCTTCGATGTCCTCACGCTCGATCGGGGTCATGAAGCTGTCCACCAGCGCCTGGCCGATCTTGTCCGAGGCGGCGCGTTCGCGCAGGCGGGCCAGCTTGAAGGCGTCCAGCGCGGGTTGGCGGTCGGACGTGCGCATCATGGCGTGCAAGGCCTTGGTGCTGTCGTAGGCGGCCTGCGCCGCTTCGTTCAGAAGCGCATAGAACTGCTTGCCGGAACCGAAGATGGTCTGCAACGAGAACATGGGTGGAGAACTTCCTGCCGTCGAGGGAGAGACGGACGCCAAGCGCGAATTATGACCGTTCCATGACCTGTCTGGGTATCTCGGCGGCGCAGGCGGCCTTCACATCGGCATTTCCCGGCTCGAACCACCCTGTGGTTTGCTAACATGCTCCCGCGCCCCCGGGTGCACCCTATGGCCTATGGAAGACGACCCTATATTCCCCCGTTGCCGCCCCGCCCTTGCGCGCGCCGGCCAACCCAGTGCTCGCCCGCCCTCCCCTTCACTGACCGGGGAAGACGCCCGTGGTTGAGTTTCTGATCGTCATCGCGCTGATCCTGTTGAACGGTTTCTTCGCGATGTCGGAAATGTCCCTGATGACCTCGCGCAAGAGCCGCCTGAAGCAGATGGCCGGCTCCAGCAAGCGCGCCGCACGCGCCTTGGCGCTGGCCGAAAGCCCGGAAAACTTCCTGTCCACGGTGCAGATCGGCATCACCCTGATCGGCATCCTGACCGGCGTGTTCGGCGGCGAAGCGATCGGCGAGGCCATCAGCAGCTGGCTGCAGGGGCTGTTCCCGGCACTGTCGGCCTCGTTCGAGCTGGTCGGCAAGCCGCGCCCGTATTCGGTGGTGATCGGCAGCACGCTGGCGGTGGCGCTGATCACCTTCCTGACGCTGATCTTCGGCGAACTGGTGCCCAAGCGGCTGGCGCTGCGTAACTCCGAGGACATCGCCGGGGTGGTCGCGGTGCCGATGGCCTGGCTGGCGAAAATTGCCGCGCCCGGCGTGTGGGTGCTGGCGCGCTCGACCCGGCTGGTGCTGCGCATGCTCGGCATGGGCAAGGACGAATCGGCATCGGTGACCGAAGAGGAGATCCGCATGCTGGTGGCCGAAAGCCACGAGGCCGGCGTGATCGATGCGCATGAGCGCGACATGATGAACCGCGTGATGCGGCTGGGCGACCGCACCGCCGACAGCCTGATGACCCCGCGCAACCGCATCGCCTGGCTGGATGCCAACGCCGAGCCGGAACGCAATCTGCAGGTGATGCGCGAGCACGAATTTTCGCGCTACCCGGTCTACCGCGGCAGCGACCAGGACATCGCCGGCGTGCTGGAGGTCAAATCGCTGGTCACGCGCATGGACGGACATGGCGCGCACTTGTTCCAGGCGCTGCGCGACACCTTGTTCGTGTCCGAATCCACGCATGCGATGAAGCTGCTGGAGATCTTTCGCGAAGAACAGCAGTCGATGGCGCTGGTGGTGGACGAATACGGCGAAATCCGTGGATTGGTGACCATCAGCGACCTGATGGGCGCGGTGGTCGGCCGTCTGCAGGCGGTGGAAAACACCGACGAGGATGCGCTGGTGGTCACGCGTGCCGACGGCTCGCTGCTGATCGACGGGTCGCTGCCGGTGGAGGAACTGCGCGAAGTGCTGGGCGCCGAACTGCCGGAAGCCGACGAAGGCGACTATCACACGCTGGCCGGCCTGTGCATCTACTACTTCGGGCGCATTCCGCAGGCGGGCGAATTCTTCGATTGGGCCGGCTGGCGCATCGAGATCGTCGATCTGGATGGCGCGCGCGTGGACAAGCTGCTGCTGAGCCGTGTCGGCGATGAGGGCAGCGATGACATCGTCGGATAACGGCATGCCGCCTTCGGATGCGGCCGACGACGAGCAGATGCGCTATCGCAACGAAGGCATCCGCAGCCTGCTGGCGGCCTTCAGCGAGGGCGATCCGGCGCAGGTGTTACGGGTGCGCGAGATCCTGGCCGATCTGCAGCAAAGCGCGTTCGGCGTGTTTCTGTTCCTGGCGATCCTGCCGTCGTTCATTCCCATTCCCGGCGTGGCCGGCGGCATCAGCGGCCCGCTGACGGTGCTGATCGGGCTGCAGATGCTGTGCTGCCTGCGCAAGCCGTGGGTGCCGCGTTTCATCGGCGAGCGCGGGCCGCGCCGCAGCACCAGCCAGCGTTTCGTCGCGCGACTTGCGCCGACGCTGCAACGCCTGGACCGGCTGCTCAAGCCACGCCTGCACGGCATGCTGGACCGGATTCCGGCGCAGATGTTCACCGGCGTGCTGCTGGTGCTGGTCGGTATCTTGCTGACGCTGCCGATCCCGTTCACCAACTACCTCTTCGGGCTGATCCTGCTGTTGTTCGCGCTGGCCCTGCTCGAGCGCGACGGCGCGCTGCTGCTGGTGGGCTGGGCGGCTGCGCTGATCTCGGTGGCGGTGTTCGGCGTCACATCCGACCAGCTGCTGGATCTGGTGCGCGATTGGTGGCCGGTCGCCTGGCGCTGATGCGCGAGACGATCGGCACACCTGATCGGTCGCCGTTATTTCAGATCGACCACACGGTTGTCGGACAGGCTGCCGGTATCGTCGGTGACTGCCGTCATCACAAAGTACAGCGCCTTGCCCAGCAGCCCGCTCGGGCCATCCCAGTACTCGGCCGATTCGGCGCGCACGTGGATCAGGCGCAGATTGGGGTCATCCTTTCCACCCGGGAAAAACACCTTCATTGCCGGCGACCATAGTTCATCGATCTTGGCGCGGTCGTTGACCAAGCGCGCGGTACCGGCGACCGACACATAGCTGTTCTTCGACGCCGAGGCGTATGCCACATTGACGCGCGGGTCGGCGGCAATCTCTGCCACCTTCGGGCTATCGGCGGCGGTGGCGAACCACAGGTCGCCATCGAATTCGACTTCCTGCGTGCCCAACGGCCGGCTCACCAGTTTGCCGTCGGCCGACACGGTCGTGAACATCGCGATGTCCACGCCGCGGATCAATTCCGCCAACTGCTTGATGCTCTCGCTGCGTTCCTGAAATTGCATGCTGGTCTTCCCAATGGAGGTGCATGCATCTGAGCGGATCGCCGCGCAAAGCGACGTGAATCACGCAGGAGTCACGTCCAGCTCGCGGCAGGCCATGGCGGCGATTTCGAACGAACGCAAACGTGCGGCATGGTCGTAGATGTTGGCGGTAAACAGCAGCTCATCAGGTGTGTGGCGCTCGATGAACTCGGCCACTCCCTGCGCGACCTGTTCGGCATCGCCCAGCACCGTGCAGGCCAATGCACGCTCCACGCCGGCACGTTCGTGCGGCTGCCAGAAGCTGTCAATGTCGTCGATCGGCGCGGGAATCTTGCCCGGCTTGCTGCGCCGCAGGTTGACGAAACTCTGCTGCTGGGTGGTGAACAGGCGGCGCGCCTGCGCTTCGGTCTCCGCGGCTACCACATTCAAGGCCAGCATCACATGCGGCTTGGCCAACTGCGCGGACGGGCGGAACTCGCGGCGGTAGATCGCCACCGCCTCGTCCATCGCGTCGGGCGCAAAATGCGAGGCAAATGCGAACGACAGGCCCATCGCTGCAGCCAGCCGCGCACTGAACAGGCTGGAGCCCAGCAGCCACACCGGCACGTCAAGACCGCCGCCTGGCACCGCCTGCACCAGTTGCCCCGGCACGACCGGCGCGAAGTAGCGCAGCAGCTCGGCCACGTCCTGCGGGAAATGGTCGGCGCTGTCGAAATAGCGGCGCAGGGCGCGCGCGGTCGGCTGGTCGGTACCGGGCGCGCGGCCCAGGCCCAGGTCGATGCGCTGCGGATACAACGAGGCCAGCGTGCCGAACTGTTCGGCCACCTGCAGCGGCGCATGGTTGGGCAGCATGATGCCGCCGGCACCGACGCGGATGGTCTTGGTGCCGCCGGCGACGTGGCCGATCAGCACCGCGGTGGCGGCGCTGGCGATGCCCGGCATGTTGTGGTGCTCGGCCAGCCAGTAACGCTGGTAGCCCCAGCGCTCGGCGTGCTGGGCCAGATCGAGCATGTTGGCGAAGGCGTGGGTGGTGTCGCTGCCTTCGCAGACCGGCGCCAAGTCGAGCACGGAAATGGGCGTCATCGGATGACTCCGGGGAATGAATGATGTGCAAGAGATGGGGCTGACCTGGTGGCTTTGCCACCTGCCGAGGTGGCGCTGGGGGGATTACAGCATTCCAGTGGTCAAACAACGGGAGGATTTTCAACCGGCAACCCCACTCCGCGCCCAGGCCCGCGCCTGGTTGCACAGGCGCTGCAACGCACACGCGGCAATGGCGCGCAAGTCATGCATTGGCCCCGCAGGCAGGGGCTTCAGCTGTGCGCGATGGGCTAGTGGTGTATTGCGCTCGTTGGATCGCCTGCGAATGCAGTTGCCTGGTCACGAAGCACGCGCGCCGGGTGACACCGCTGCTGGCTATGATGGACATCGCACTGGCAGCGCCTGCATGACGATGGCTTCGACCGCTCCGCTTGACCCCGCTTCCGACACCCTGCACATCGCCGCGCGGATCGATCGGCTGCCGGCCAGCGCCACGCTGTGGCGGCTGGTCGGCCTGCTCGCGCTGGGTGGATTTTTCGAGTTGTATGATCTGTTCCAGACCGCCTACATCAGCCCCGGGCTGATCCGCGACGGCATCTTCGCCAGCGGTGCCGATGGCGCGTTCGGCATGTCCGACCAAGCCGCGTTCGCGGCGGCGACGTTTCTGGGCCTGTTCGTCGGCGCCGCCCTGTTGAGCCCGTTCGCCGACCGCTTCGGGCGCCGGCCGGTGTTCACCTTCGCCTTGGTCTGGTACACCGCCGCGACCGTGGCGATGGGCCTGCAGGACACCGCCACCGGCGTCATCGTGCTGCGCTTGGTGGTCGGGATCGGCCTGGGCATCGAGCTGGTCACCATCGACACCTATCTGTCCGAGCTGGTCCCGCGGCATATGCGCAGCGCCGCGTTCGCGTTTGCGTTCTTCGTGCAGTTTCTGGCAGTGCCTGCGGTGGCGCTGACCGCCTGGCTGCTGGTGCCGCATGCCCCGCTGGGGGTGAGCGGATGGCGCTGGGTGGTGTTGCTGAGCGGGGTGTTTGCGCTGGCGATCTGGTGGCTGCGCAGCCGTTTGCCGGAATCCGCCCGTTGGCTGGCAGCGCAAGGACGCCATGCCGACGCCGATGCGGTGCTGAGCCAGCTCGAAGCGCGCTGCGCGCGCGATCTGGGCGCGCCCCTGGCCGCACCGCAGTTGCTTGCCCCCTCGCCGGCCGGCGACATACAGACAGCAGTGCTGTGGCGCGCCCCGTATCGCGGGCGCATCGGCATGCTGGTGGTGTTCCATATCTTTCAGGCGATCGGCTTCTTCGGCTTCGGCAACTGGTTGCCGGCATTGATCTCGGCGCAAGGCACCGGCGTGACCAAGAGCCTGGCCTATTCCTTTGCGATTTCGCTGGCCTACCCGCTGGCGCCGCTGCTGTTGCTGCGCTTTGCGCAGCGCTGGGAGAACAAATGGCAGATCACCGCATCGGCGCTGGGCGCAGTGCTGTTTGGCGTGCTGTTTTCGCAACAGCATCAGGCGATCGGCATGGTCGTGTGCGGGGCGACGATTGCGTTCTGCAATGCCTGGATGAGCTTTGCCTATCACGGCTATCAGGCCGAGCTGTTCCCCACCGGGCTGCGCGCGCGAGCGGTGGGCTTTTGCTATTCCTTCAGCCGCCTTTCCACCGCGGTAAGCAGCGTGCTGATCGGCTGGCTGCTCGCCCAGGTCGGCAGCCATGGCGTACTGGCCTTTATCGTGGTCAGCATGTCGATCGTGGCCGGTGTGATTGCGCTGCTGGGCCCGCGCACGCGCAATCGTGCGCTGGAAGAGATTGCCGGTTGATCGCGCTGCCGGCGCGAGCACGCCACCTGGGGTATCACGCATCTGAGCTTGCAACTGCATCAGCGTGGGCAGCGGTCTGTGCGGCAACTGCGATGCCCAAGACAACCGTGCGATCGGCCACCGCAGCCAGGCTTGTGCGATGCGAGACCACCACCAGCACCGTCCGCGGCAGGCGTTGCCGCAACATGCGCAACAGCTGCTGTTCGGCCTCTGCATCCAGTGCGCTGGTGGCCTCGTCCAGCACCGCCAGGGCCGGCTGGCGCAACAGCACCTGGGCCAGCAGCAGGCGTTGCGCTTCACCGCCGGACAGCCGCCCGTCCTGGCCGTTGATCGGGCTGTCCAGGCCTTGCCCGTCGCGCCGCAGACGCGTGCTCAAGCCGACGTCTCCGAGCACCTCCCACATGCGTGCATCGGGGGTGCCGGGCAACGCCCAGTCCAGACACGCGCGGACCGTGCGCTGCCACGGCCGCACGCCCTGGCCCAGGTAGGCGCCATGCCGCACCAGTGCGCGATACGCGGCGAAATCCAGCCGGCGCCCGGCCATGTGCGCGGTGAACTGCGCGGGCGCAGTCTGACCCGAGAGTACGTCCATCAGGCTGCTCTTGCCGACGCCGGAGGGCCCGACGACCAGGGTCAGTTCGCCGGGCAGCAGCAGCATCGGCTCGAGATCGAGCCTGGGCAATGGCGGTGCCAGGCCGATATGTTCCAGATGCACGGCTGCCGGCAACGGTTGTGCCGGCGCGGCCGACGTGTGCGTACGCGTCGTGCCCAGCTCCACATAGCGCCGCCACAGCTGCAGTGCCGGCCAAGCCGAGCGCAGTTGCTGCACGCTCTGGCGGGTACTGACCAGATACGGCAGCAGCCGCCCGAGCAGCAGGCTGACGGTGATCAGCGCAGCGCGGTCCGCGCCCTGCCACAGATTGGCCAGCACCAGGATGCCGGCGATTGCAGCCACGGCAGTGGCTTCGAGCAGCAGCCGGCTGCCTGCCACCAGCGCCTGCTGCTGCGCATAGCCCTGCCCCAGCCGTGCGGAAATACGCTCGTAATGGCGTGTTTCCAGCGCTTCGCGCTGGAACGAGCGCACATGCCGCAGCCGACGCGGGAAGTCTTCGCTCAACCAGAACAGCTGCGTCATGTCGGCCACATAATCGCGACTGATGCGCGCCTGTTTGTCGCTGCTGGAGATGCGCAAGCCCAGCCACGCAAGCCCCAACAGCAGCGGCGCCGCCATCAGCAACGCCGGGGCGATCATGACCGCGATGCAGATGCTCACCAGTGCGGTCGTGCCGGCCACCAGCAGCTGCAATGCTGCACTGAACCCCTGGGTGGCGATTTCGATGTTGTAGGTCAGCACATTGGCGATTTCCGCCGAGCTGGCGCCGGACAGGGCCGGCAGCGGCGCATCGATCAAGGCGGCATGCACACGCTGCCGCAACCCGATCGCGTAGCGGCTGGTCAGCCGCGCGGCCAGCCGTGCGCTGTACCAACGCAGCGCGGCAAACACCAGACTGACAGCAACGAACAGCGCCACCTGCATCGCCAGACCCTGCGGTAACGCCAGCGCATAGCCGGCCAGGCGGACGGCGTGCCCAGGCTGCACCAGCGGCACCAGGCTGACCGCGACGATGCTGCCGGCCAGTGCGGCAAGCAGCGACAGGCCGACGTAGAGCGCGATGGTCGACACATCCGCCGGTACCAGCGTACCGAGGAAATCGCGCCACATCGCGCGCGTGGGCTTGCGATCTGCAGCGGCGCGCATCTCAGTCACGCGTGGCGCACACGATGGAATGCGGCATGGCGTCGAACAGGCCGACGACGCTAAGCGGCAGCGGCACGGATGCGCTCACCGCAACACCTGCAGCAGCGCGTCCACCGAGGCCTGCGGATGCAAGCCGCGGCGCAGGGTAAACATGCCGATGCGCTGCACCTGTTCGACAAAGCGCTGCCAGCCCGGTTGACCGGCCGCATATGGCTGGTCGCCTGCGAGGCAATCGGCGATCCGCTCGGCCGGCATCGCCAGCAACGGCTGCGCGGGATCGCTCGCCGGCGTTGCCGACAGCATCACCACCGCACACAACTGCAGGGGCGCGCGCGCCAGCTGCGCGCGGCCGTGGCGGATATCGATCTCAAACTTTTCCACGCCGCTGCGGCGCCGGATGGTCGGGGAGGCGCTGATCCAGGCGCGGGTCTCCGCACTGACCAGGCCCAGCGCGCCGGCGCGCAGATGCAAAAAGTTGGCCACGCCAGTGGTGAGCAGGCTCTCCGGCGCCACGAACACGCCGTCTTCGGCGATGAAGTCCAGGCCATGCAACAGGCTGTGCAGCGCCAGGGTCGATTTGCCGGCGCCACTGGCGCCGAGCAACAGCACGCTGCGTCCCTGCCGGCCCACGCAGGCGCCATGCAACGGCACCAGGCCCATGCCGCGTGCGGCCAGCAGAAACACGGCAAATTCGATCAGCTCATAACGCACGTGATAGGCGTGGGCGAGCATGTCGTCGGAGACCACCAGCATGGCGCGGCGCGCGGGCACCGACAGCATCAGGTAGTTGCAGGCATCCATGACGCCGCACAGCAGGCCGCCGCTGGCGTGGGTGCGCACCGGTGGCGGTTCTGCGCTGGGTGGCGCATGCCCACGCGCCAGCAGATCCAGCGTGACATGGAACTCCGGCGCACCCGGCAAGCGATGCGCGGGCAGGCCTGCGTAGGCAAGGTCCACCAACGCCAGGAGCGCCTCGCTGTCGCTTTCGAAGTGAAACAGCGCGCCGAGGATCTGCCTGCGCACGCCATGCCGACGCGGCCGATGTTCGCCGAAGGGATCTGCTGCCAGTGCCGCCGCATCCGGCGTGCCAGAGCGTGCGTCATCGCCCACCGGCATCAATTGCGCCAACGCAGCCGACTGCGGCATGCCGTTTCCATCCATTGCATCGATCAGCCGGTATGTGCCGATCGGCAAGAGAAAGGTTGCCTCGCGTGCATCGGCGCGCATGCCCAATGCAAGCCAACGACCGCGCGCGAGTCGGCGCAACCAAAGCCGCCCGCATCCGCACCTACTGCCGAGCCGAATGCCGGTGTCTGCGCACGCCGCCGCTGCGCCCACCTGGCGACAGAACGAGAGCCTTGTGCAGATGCTAAAGATCCAGGTCAGTCATTCGTATTTCCTGCGTTACGACCCCAAGCAATGGGAGCGCGGCAAACCGTATCCACCACTGGCGACGCTGCAGGTCGCGGCGTTGCTGCGCGAACGTGGCCATGCACTGAGTCTGTTCGACGCGATGCTGGCAGACGACGTGCAGGAGTACGCCGGCGCCTTGCACCAGGCGCAGCCGGATGTGGTGGTGTTCTACGAAGACAACTTCAACTTTCTCACCAAGATGTGCCTGAGCCGGATGCGCGAGGCCGCTTGCCGCATGATCGCGCAAGCGCGTGCTGCCGGTTGCCGCGTGCTGGTCGCCGGCTCCGATGCGTCCGACAACCCGGACGTGTTCCTCGACGCCGGCGCGCATGCGGTGCTGGTCGGCGAAGGGATCGCACCGCTGCTTACGCTGATGGAACGGCTGGAAGCCGATCCGGACATCGACGGCGACGCCTGGCTGGCCGGCGTGGCGCGGATCGCCACCGCGCAACCTGCCGCCACGCGCGCGCATCCCGGCGCGCAACCGCCGGATGCGCGCCTGAGCGGCCTGCCTGCCTGGGATCTGGTCGACATGCCGCGCTATCAGCGTTTCTGGCAGCAACGGCACGGCTATTTCAGCCTGAACATGGCCGCTTCGCGCGGCTGCCCGTTCCGCTGCAACTGGTGCGCCAAACCGATCTGGGGCAATCACTACAAGCGCCGAGATGCGGAAGACGTGGCTGCCGAAATGATCCATCTCAAGCGCAGCTTCCAGCCCGATCACCTCTGGATGGCCGATGACATTTTCGGCTTCCACATCGATTGGGTGGAAACCTTTGCGCAACGCCTGAGCGAAGCCGATGGCGCGATCCCGTTCACCATCCAGACCCGTGCAGATCTGGCCAGCGAGCGCATGGCCGCCGCGCTGGCACGCGCCGGCTGCGCCGAGGCCTGGCTGGGTGCCGAAAGCGGCAGCCAGCGCATCCTGGACAAAATGACCAAGGGCACCGAGGTTGGCGAGGTGATCGCCGCACGCCAGCGCCTGGGCGCACACGGCATCCGTGTTGGCTTCTTCATTCAACTCGGCTACCTGGGCGAAGAACTCGAAGACATCCTGGCCACGCGCGCACTGGTGACGCAGGCCAACCCGGACATCATCGGCGTCAGCGTGTCCTACCCGCTGCCCGGTACCAAGTTCTACGAGGAAGTGAAGAACCAGCTGGGCGGCAAGACCCATTGGCAGGACAGCGACGACCTGGCGATGATGTTCCATGGCGCCTACGACTCGGAGTTCTACCGCAACGTGCGCGACCTGCTGCACACCCAGGTCGACCTGCAGCAGGCGTGCGCCACGCTGGGCGCCGATGCGTTTGCTCAGGCCTCGGACACGCTGGAAGCGCGCTGGTCCGCCTTGATCGCCAGCGAACGGCAGCACCGCACCGCGCCGCTTGCCGGCGCTGCCGAACGCCAACCGCGCCAGCTGGCCAGCGTGCTGGTCGGCTAGCGCGCAACGCGCCGATCTCGCTTCCCCCCTCACCTCGCCTTCCGGATCACAGCCGCATGCAGCCTTCCCTTCGCACCATCAAGCACGGCCTGCGCATGGCCACCGAACGGCTGGCCAGGGAGTTGGCGCAGCCCGGCGCAGCGGTGCCGCAGTGGGACCGGCTGCAATGGCAGCTGGCCGCCGCGGCGGCGGCAGCGCATGGCGTGTCGCCGCTGCTGCAACGCCGCTCGTTGTGGCAGAACGCCGACTGGACCACGTTCCTGAGTGAGCAACGTGGCCATGTCGAAGACCGCCATCGGCGTATCGCGCTGCTGCTGACGCGCATCGACGCGGCAGCGCGTGCGGCGGGCATCGCCCTGGTCGGTCTCAAGGGCACCGCCTTGCATCGGCTCGGCGTCTATCTGCCCGGCGATCGCCCAATGGCCGATATCGATCTGCTGGTGGCGCCGGAGGATGCGCCCGCGGCGGCGGCGCTGTTGTGCGAACTCGGTTACGTGGCCTGCTTCGAACAATGGAAGCACCAGGTGTTCAAGCCGCTGCATGGCGTGGCGGTCGCGGGACTGGGCGAGCATCGCGATGCGCCGATCAATCTCGAGCTGCATACCCGCATCCAGGAACGCCTGCCGCTGAGCAGCGTGGACATCACCGCGCGCATCCTGCCGGAGCGTCCGCAGCCGGGATTGAACCCTTACCCGTCGGTCGGCGCGCTGATGTGCCACCTGCTGCTGCATGCGGCCGGCGGCATCTGCCACCGCAGCATCCGCCTGATGCATCTGCATGACCTCGCACTGCTGGCCACGCGCATGGGGCCGCGTGACTGGGAACAGTTGTGGGACGACCCAGCCGTGGCGCCGTGGTGGGCGCTGCCGCCGCTGCTGCTGCTGCAACGCTATTACCGCAGCGTGGTGCCACCGACGGTGATGGCGCGGCTGCAGGCCGGTTGCCCGCGCGTGCTGCGCATGCGTGCGGCCCGCCAGACCCTGACCAGCGCCTCGTGCTCCAACCTCTGGTTGTCGGCCCTGCCCGGCATCGAATGGTCACGCTCGCTGGGCGAAGCGCGGCAGTACCTGCGCAATCGCGTGGTGCCGACGGCCGAGAGCCGCAAGGAACGTGCGGACATGCTGCAGACCCAGTTGTGGCTTCAGGGCCAGCCGTGGGTGCGACAGACCCAGCTGCGCCGGGTGATGACGCGCCTGACCCGGCCGGTGCCGCGCACCGACATGCTGTACGTGGTGCGTGCAGCGCTGGACGGCTATCTGCAGCCGGCCTGAGCGCGGCGGACAGCACTGCTGCGCTAACCACTAGGCGGGCGCGGCCTGCGCTCGGAGTCAGCATGTGTCAGCCGCAAAATCCGGTTCTGGGCGCGTCGTCCGCACCCATCCATCGGCCGCTCGCTACGTCTTGTTGGCTATTTCAAGCCTGCAGCAGGCGTGCGCAAGCGGCCGGCTTCTCCAGCCGATCAACGTTGCGATCACGTCCCCACGTTTGGTTTGGCAATATCGTTGCTGCACCACGCGCGTTGCTGGCGGCTGATGCGATCTGCGTCACGGCAACTGCACTCAGCGCAGCGGCCGCGCCTCGCACAGTTGCCGATACAGCTGTTCGAACAGCCGCGTGGTCAACGCCGCGTCTTCGCGGACCGCACGACACTGCGCTGCCCAGGCCAGGCGCAAGCGCAGCTCGTCGTCGGCGATGACCTGACGGATCGCTTCTGCCAGCCCGGCCCAGTCGCCCGGCGGCACAGCGAGCGCGCAGACCGGTGCCCACTCGACCAGATGCCCGACTGCAGTACCGACGGTGGGCACACCGGCGACCGCCGCTTCCAGCAGCACCAGCGGCCCGGCTTCGTGTAAGGACGACAGCACCAGCAGGTCCGCCGATTGCATGATCGGGCGCAATTCGCGCTGGGTCTTGAAACCGAGGAAACGCACCTGCTCGCTCAGGCCGAGCTGTTGCACCAGGCGCTGCATGGCGCCATCCAGCGTATCGACGCCGACCATGTCCAGGGTAAAGGCGACATCGGCGCGTTTGAGCGCAGCCATCGCCTGCAGCAGGGTGGTCTGGTCCTTGACCGGATTGAGGCTGGCCACATGCAGCAGGCGCGCCACGCCGCCAGTGCGTGCGCGCGGCGCGGCCGGCGGCCAGGCACGCAGATCCACGCCCAGCGGCACCCGCTGTGCATGGATGCCAAGCGTCTTCAGCGACGCGAGGATGGGCGCGCTGGCCGCGGTGACGCGGTCGGCCAGGCGCAGGATCACCGCTTCGCGCAGGCGCCCGCGCCAACGCTGCCGGCCGCCGTAGCCGATGCCATGCAACGCGACCAGCTCGCCACCGGCGATATGCACCACGCTTGGACGCCGCAACAGTCTTGCCGCTATGACAGCGATCAGACTGCAATAGCCGGAAAAGATGGCCTGGATCACATCGAACGGAGCCCGACGATGTTCGTCGGCAATGGCGGCGATCGCGCGCATGCGGGTGCGTCGCGCGCCGATGTTGTGCACGGTGGCGCCACGCAATGCCCAGGTGCCGGGCAGCGGTTCCTGGTGCAGCACGAACACATGCACCTGATGCTGGCGCGCCAGCCATTCGATCAGCGTCAGGAACACCGGGATCACGCGGACCTCGCCGCTGCGATCCACGCCGCCCGGAACCACCAGGGCCAGTTTCATGCGGTTCGCCTCGGCGCGGCAGCCAGTAACTGGCTGTACGCGCTCGCCCAGCGCTGCCCTACGGCAGCAAAGGACAGCCGTGTATCGAAATGCGCACGCACCTGTGCGCGATCGGGGCGTTGCCGGACGACGCGCAACAGCAGCTCCGCCAGGGCCGAAGCATCGCCGACCGGCCACAACGCGCCGACCGTTCCACCAACGCTGAGCGCACGAAAGGCCGGGATATCGGTCAATAGCGGCAAGGTGCCGCAGGCATAGGCCTCCACTGCGGCGTAACCGCAGCTCTCCGCATGGCTGGCGGAGACGAACAGGTCGCAGGCACGCAGCAGCGTTTCCACGCGCGCATGCGGCACCTTGCCCAGCAGCTGCACGCAGCGCGCCAGCGACGGATCGGCGCGCAGGCGCTGTCGTACCTGCTCCAGCAACGGCGCCTGGTCGAACACGCACCACAGCCGCAGCCCCGGCAACACGCGCGCGGCCAGGGCGATGGCATCGAGCACGCACAGCGGATCCTTGGCCGCGCTCAGATGCCCGACCCACAACACGCAGGGGTCGCCCTGCAGGCGGGTGTGCTCGCGTGCCTGCAGGCGATCGCCCGGCGAGAAGCGGCTGCTCGATTCGGGAATCGCAAATAGCTGCGTCCTGGCCTTGAACAGGCGCGCCTGTGCGAACGGCTGCGCCATGTCCTGCGAGGTGAACGCGATCCCGGCGGCTGCAGCGTAGCGACGCCGCCACACACTCCGGGCCCACCAGCGCGGCGGGCGGTTGGCATGATCCTGCAGCAGGATCGGCGTATGCGGCAGCAGGCGGGCGAGACGGCGTGCATCGCCGGCAAATTCCAGACCGTGGATGTGGATCACATCGGCGCCGATCTCGCGTAGCGTCGCCGCAAGCAGCGCTGCGCGCTGTGCACTGCCGCGCACATCCAGCTCGACGAAGCGGTAGTCCACGCCCTGGCGGGTGAGCCGCAGGTTCAGTGCAGAGGCCTGGACCACCGCCACGCGGACCCCGGTGCTGGCGACGGCCTCGGCGATATCGGCCAGCGATGGCCACTGCGCGAACACCTGTTCTGCCGTCAGGCCGGCGGGCGTCGGCACCAGATTGACTTGCGCCACATGCAGGCTCATGACACAGACCGCGCCAGGATTGCACGCGCTGTAATGGCGACCAGGCCATGTGCCGGACACTGCACCGCGCGCAAACGGCACGGTTCGCCTGCCGCCGAGATGCTGCATGCACACGCCACCAAGGCCACCACGGCGGTCACGCGATGCGCCGCAGCCGCAGCACCAGCGCGACCGGCACCCGCAGCGCGGCCTGATCGAAGCGCGCACCGGGCGCAATGTCGGCCGGGTCCAGCATCGGCTCGGCCACCGCTTCGATCTCCATGCCCAGTGCCACGCAGGCCGCATGCCAATGGCTGTAGAGATGTTGCGTATGCCGCACCGCGTACTGCCGGCCGTCGGCCTTGAAGTCGCGTCGCCAGCCCAGCGCATGGCCGATCGGATGCACGTCGCTGCACAGCACCAGGCCGCCGACGCGGGTGACGCGGTGCAGTTCTTCCAGTGCCGGCCATAGCTGCTGCAGATGGCCGACCACCAGACCGCAGACGCTGAGATCGGCCACTGCATCGTCCAGCGGCAGTTGCTCCAGGCTGCCCTGCTGCAGGCGCATGCGCGCCGATGGCCAATCCTGCGCCAGCTCGGCGTGCGCACGCTGCAGCATCTGCGGCGACAGATCCACGCCGGTGACCTGCAGCGCGCCACGCCGCAAGGCATGCAGCATGTAGCGGCCACTGCCGCAGCCGGCGTCCAGCACGTGCTGGCCCTGCAACACGCTCGGCATCAGCGCGAGCATGGCGCGCTCTTCGGCCAGCATCACCGGGTTGTGCGCATGCGGCGGATACGCCTGCGCCCACAGCGCATACGCCGCTGCCGGCTCCAGCGTCGGCACTGCGCTCACGACAGCGCACCGCTGGCGGCCATGGCCACGCCGGGCCGGTGCGCAGCCTGCGCCACGCGCTGCAGGCCCGGTTCCAGTGCCAGCACCGCCGGATCGGCCAGCGTGGCGTCGAGCAGCTTGGGGCGGCCGTCCAGCAGCACCGGCACGGTCTGGATGCCGGCCGCGTCAAACCAGTCGGCAAAATCCGGGTCGGCGATACGCGGGATGCCATCGCGTATCACCGCGCGCAGATCGCTGCGTGCGCAACCCACCACGCTGAGGGCCGGGTCGCCACCGCGGTCGCGCACGATCACCAGATCCGCCGCGGCACCGGGCGCCAGGCGTCCGCGCGTGGCCATGCGCAGGATGCGTGCCGATTGATGGGTGACCAGGCCGAGCAACAGATCCGCAGCCAACCCGCTGCTGGCGGCGATGCGCAGCTCTTCCAGCAGATCTCGCGAACCGCTGACACGCGAATCGTTGCCCAACGCGAGCCGGCCCGCCATGCACAGGCGCCAGGGGTCGAGCGTGCGGCCCAGCAGTGCAAGATTGCTCGATGGGCACCACACCACCGCTGCGCCACGTGCGATCACCCGCTCGATATCGCGCTCGCCCATGCCCACGCCGTGGATCAGCACGCTGTTGGCGGCCAGGCAACCGAGCCGGTCCAGTTCCTCCAGTTCGGCGGCCGCCACCGCATCGGTGCCTTCGGCCAGATGGATCATCCAGGGATGCGCGGGCAAGGTCGCGGCAAAACTGCACTGCACTGGTGGGCCGTAGCCGGTCCACCCCAGCGCATAGCTCCAGCCGAACGCACGCAATAGGCTGACCGGAAAGCTGGCTTCGTCCAAGGTGGCATGCCACGGGTCGTGCTGCGCCACGCAGGTGACGCCGGCCAGCAGGTTCTTCAACCCACCATGACGCAGACGCACCGCCTTGGGCACACGCAGGGCGGCGGCCACATCGGGATGCCGGAAATGCGCCTGGAATGCCTCGATCCACGCATAGCTGTTGGGAAAGGCTGCGCCCTGCGGCAGCGGCGGCACGCAGTTGACCTGCAGATGATCGTGCGCGTTGATCAGGCCGGGCGCCAGCACATGCCCCTGCAGGTCCAGGCGCAGGCTGCCGGTGCCGAGCGTGCCGCCGAAGCGCCCCGCGCGGATATTCAACGGCGCGCGCGACGGGCCCGCCAGGGTGATCGAGCGCGCGCCCTGCAGACAGACATCGGACATGGACATCGGCATCTCCACTCAGCGCTTGCGCATCACGATCAGGAAGTGGTCGCCCATGTCGCGCAGCAGCGGCAGGCCGCCCAGCCGGTCATCGCACCGGCCCAGGCGCTCGGACAGGCGCGGATGCCGTTCGCAAAAATCCACCAGGTACGGCGGCGGCAGGAACAGGCTCAAGGCGCGATAGCGGTCCAGGACGAAGTGCTTGTCGAAGGCGCGGTAGAACTCGCGCGGCAGGTGGTACCAGGTCCAGATGGTGTGGCCGTTCATACCCACGGCGGTGACCCCGCGCGCCGCCCGCACTGCGGCGCGCTTGAACCGCCCACGCAAGCTGTAATGGCCGATTTCCCACGGGCAGATGCGCCCGATCACCGAGAACACCAGGCAGCCATCGGCGCGCAACAGACGCGCGCATTCGGCCGCCACCGCGGGTAGATCCGGCGCGCAATTGAGCGGGCCGAAGTTGGAATACATGCCGTCGAAGCTGCCCTCCAGCTGGTCGAGCTGCTGGATGCCGACATGGGCGGCGCTCAAGCGATCTTCCAGTCCCTGCGTGGCCGCGCGATGGCGGGTGCGCTCGACCATCGCCGGCGACCAGTCCGTGGCCAAAACGCTGTAACCGCGACGTGCGAATTCGCCGGCATCCAGGCCGGTGCCGCAGCCCAGGTCCACCAGCCGCGAGCCCACCGGCAACTCGGCCGCGACCGTATCCCATAGCGTGGTGCGCATGCGCTGGATCAGCGCGTTGTTGCCGCGCGGGCCGTCATAGTCGGGCGCCACGCTGTCGAACGCGCGTTGCGTCTCCAGCAAGCGCTCCGGGGCCACCGTGCCACCGCGGGCCGCATGCTCATTGACCACCGACATGCGCAGCCTCCCACCTCGATCCAGCTGTTCTCACCACACTCTCCAGGCGCGACACCGCCAACGCGGCATCGCTTGATTGACCGGTGAGTGCCACGCGCCGACGGTTTGGTTGCAGCGTTGGACAGCGATGTCCACCGCGCCGCGGCGCGGATCAGCCGGCAGCGTGCGGCGCGGCGCCTGTGCGCCGCCGCCATGCATTGCGCAAGACCGCGGCGAGCACCGCCAGCCCCGCCCCGCCGAGCAGGCCGGCGGCCCAGGCGGTGATGGCATTCGGAAACGCCTGTTGCTCGGGCACGTACAACGGCCATGCCAGCGAGGTCTGATAGGTGTAGCGCGTGGTCAGGCGGGCAATGAGATCGTCGCGCTCGCTCTTCAATGCGCGCACGGTGGCGTTGCTGTCGGTCAGCAGCACGCCTGCCAGGACCTGGGCCGGGGTCGCCGCAGCGGCGCCCTGCCCGGCCTGCACCTGCCGCTGCAGTTGATCGCGGTTGCGGGTGGCCACGCGCAGATCGTCGGTCAGGCCCTGCAGGCGCGCGCGCGCCAGTTCGAGCGCCACCGCGTTGGTGTCGCCGTGCAGGCCCTGCAGTGCGCTCACCGTCGCCAGCGCCAGGCTGCGCGCCTGCGCCGACGATTCGGCCCGGATGGTCACGCCGATCAGATTGGCATACGGGTCCGGGTCCGGCTTGAGGCTGCCGCGGTACAGCTGCGCAGCGCGGCTTTTCAGCGGCACGCCGGCCTGGCGCAGCACCGCATCCTGGAACAGCCGTGTCTTCATGCGATCGATCACGCGCTGGAACGGTTCGACCTTGGGATCGCGCCCTGCGGGCGTGGGGCCGATTTCGCCGACCTGGATCCAGGCGGTGGCTTCCCACTGCGGCCTGGCCAGGCGGGTAAAGGCGAACGTCAGTGCAAGCACCACCACCAGCGCGGCCAGCGCCCAGCGCCATTCGCGACGCAGGATGCGCCACAGGTCGATCAGATAGATGTCGTCGTGTTGAGTCATGGTGGACCGGCTCTGGAACAGGGTGAAAAAAACGAAGCTGCCGCCATTACGTAGCAGCGGTAGGAGCGGCATTGCGGGTGGGCAACAACACCGTGCAGGCATGCAACACCAGGCACAGCACGATGAAGCCGAAGTTTGTCCAGGTGAAGGCCTGCGGCGCGAACGGCGACATCAGGCAGGCATAGGCAATGCGCAGGAAGATCAGCACATGGAAGATCGACAGGCAGCTGTCGAGCAAGCGCACGCTCCACAACAGGCCGGCATACAACGCCAGCAGCGCCAGCAACGCACCGGGTACGCCCCAGGCCATCAGGAACGGAAAGAACTCGGTCCCCACATTGATGTTGGGCGCATCCAGCGGGATGCCGGTGCCGGCGGTGGCGCTCGAGCCACTGAACGGCACCAGCTGATTGACCAGGAAGTCGGCGTTGACATAGCCCTTGGCCAGGATCGCGCCAAAGTTGTACGGCCCGGCGCTGATGTACAGCAGCAACCACTGCACGCCTTGCGGCATGGCGCGATACACGGCACTGAACGGCAGGGCGACCGTGGCCAGCGAGCCGGAACGCAGTGCGCCGAGGATGGAAAACACCCCGCCGCCGGCCAGCACCAGCAGGCCGATGGTCTTCCACGGCAGGCGGCGCGCCGGATCGCGGCGCAACAGCATCACCAGCACGAACGAAAACAGCCCGGCAAAGATGCGGTTGCGGTCGATCACCACGATCGGGAACACGAATCCCAGCGTCACCATCGCCGCGCGCAGCCCGCGATGACGCACGCACAGCAGCGCGATCGGCGGCAGGATCCAGCACATGTTGGAAATGTGCCGCACATGCGCGCGCAACGGGCTCAAGGTGGCATACGAGGACGGATCGCTGAACAACGGAATCGGAAACAGCACCACATCCACGATGCAGAACACCGTCACCACCGCCGCCAGCGTCATCACCAGGAAGGCGTCGCGGGTGCCGGCATAGCGGTAGGCGCGAAAGCGTTCGAAAGATGGCAACCGAATTCCAATCAGCAAGTCTAAAACGAGCACCTGCCAGGCCGCGAAAAGCAACCAAAAAATACCTTTGATATAACCAAGAGGCAGCTGATAGGTTCCCACAGTGACCAAGCAACTGATCACCAGCGACGGAAATAGATAAGTTGCAGGCCTGCGTAGAAGCCCTCCCGTCACCGATATCACCGAATTCTCCCGCCACCATGCAGACACCAGGCAAGCATAGACTTGGCAAAAGACGCCAGCAGATGCATCGACGCCCTAAAATAATACCTTTTTAAGAAAAGTATTTTGGCACCAATTAAACTCTTCTGCGCTCGCAACAACCAATGTTCACATCCTTCAAAGAGCACAGAATTACGCGACGCCACCAGCCCGAATTCAGCGAGGTTGTCCAGCCTTCTGGAAACATCCCTTGTCTTGCTGACGTTGGTGCCATGCAACCTGTATGCGCATACCTTGACGTCAATAAACCCAAGAGCATCACGCGCGACAAGTCGAAGAAAAAAATCCCAATCTTCAATCCTTAGCGCCTCGTCCCATACAGCCCCCCCATTAAACGCGCTACGCCTGAGCATTGTGACAGCGCCACTGATCGCCCAGTTACAGATCACGGCACGACGAATCCCCCCATCAGAAAGATACAATTTTTTATTTGCACCATGGAGATCGCACATAGCGCTTTCGTACAATTGCTGTCCTTCAGAATTGACAACAAATGCATCACCGACCACGGCATCCTTACCAGGATTCGATCCCAGGTAGCCAACCTGAACTTTCAAACTTCCTGCGACTAAATAATCATCGCTGGCGACGATGCGTAAATACTCGCCCCGCGCACGCAACGCCAACTCGTTGAGCGTGGCCGCCACACCGCGATTGGCGCGCTGTACGAACTGCACCGGCAGCCGATGGCCGTGGGTGGCGATCCACTGCGCAATCTTCTCGCCGGTCGCGTCGCTGGAGCCATCGTCGATAATGACCAGTTCCTTGCACGGGTACGGGTCTTCCAGCACGCTGTCCAGGCAGCGTTGCACGAAGCGTTCGTGGTTGAAGGCCGGAATCAGCACCGACACCAACGGCCAGTGTTCGCGCCGATTGGCTTGGGTGGAATCGCTCATGTCGGCTGCACCAGATAGCGACGCACCACCACGATGTTGAACAGCAGATACAGCACATAGTTGGCGACGAAGGCGTACATCGCACCGATCAGCCCCCATTGCGCGGTGAACAGATACACCAGCGCCAGGTAGCTGGCAGCAAACACGCATTCGGAGATCACGAACAGCCGTGTCATCGCCTTGGCCAGCATTACGTACGACAGCACGAAGGCCGCGATCTTGATCACATCGCCCAGCAGCTGCGGGGCATACAGCGGCGCGGCTTGGGCAAACCGGGCATCGAACAACAGCCAGGTCACCCAATCGCGACACAGGTACACGCCCAGCGCCATCACGGTCACCGCCGGCATCACGTGGCGATACGCGGTCCGCAGCTCGCGCCCGAGCGCTGCGCGCTCCTGCAGCGATGCCAGCCTGGGCAGGTAATACACGTTGATCGCGGTCGTGAAGAACAGCAGATACGCATCCGACACCCGGCTCACCGCCTGCCAGTAACCCACCTGCTGCCAGCCGAACCGCAGCGCCAGCTGGTCGCGCACCAGAATGGCCACCAGTTGTGGCACCAGCGTGGAGGTCAGCGTCATCACCGAGAAGGCCGCCAGCCTGCGCGTCATCTGCGCATCGAAGCGCATGCGCAACATCTCGCGCCGAAAATAACCGCTGCGCCGCAGCGCCGGCACGCCGGCCAGCAACCACAGCACCTGGCCCAGCACCAGTGCCAGCAATGCGCCCTGCAACTGTGCCAGGCTGGACAGCCATGCAACCAGTGCCACACTCAGCGCCGCGCCGCTGACCTGCACAAACGCCAGGCGACGCACGTCCATGAAGCCGTTGATCACCGCCAGGATGTAGTTGACCAGTGCAATGCCCAGTTGCGCGACCGCCACGACGCAGATCAGCGGCCGGTACGCCGCATCGCCGAGCAGACGCTCGGCGATGGCTCCACTGAACAGCAACGCCAGCACCGCCATCACGCAGGCCGCGCAGAAGGCGTACCACAGCGCCGCACTGAGCAGACGTGCCAGCGCAGCGGCATCGTCGCGATATTCGGCCACGTACTTGACGATGCCCGCGCTGATGCCGCCACCTGCCAACACCGCCAGCACCGACAGCAGATTGAGGAACTGGCCCAGGCGGCCGACCCCTTGCGGGCCGGCGTACACCGCCACCAACTTCACCACCACCAGCGCGGCCAGCAGCTTGGCCAGCGTCGCAACGCCGGTGTAGGCGCTGCTGCGCACGACATTCATGCAGCGGTGCCGAACGACTGGCATGCGGCAATCACGCGCACGACCGACGCATCGTCCAGGGCAGGACCCATCGGCAGACTCAGCACTTCGCGGTGCAGCCGCTCGCTCACCGGCAGGCAGGCGTCGCCCAAGGTGGTGTAGGCCGGCTGCCGATGTGGCGGCACCGGGTAATGGATCTGGGTGTGGATGCCCGAGCGCAGCAGATGCGCCTGCAAGGCATCGCGCTGGGTGCTGCGCACCACAAACAGATGCCAGACGTGCTGCGCTTCGGCCACCACCGTGGGCAGCGTGACCAGGGGGTTGTCGATGCCGTGCAGATAACGCTGCGCCACCGCACGGCGACGGGCGATCTCATCGTCCAGATAGCCCAGCTTGACTCGCAGGAATGCCGCCTGCATCTCGTCCAGCCGCGAATTCACACCCTGGCAGAGGTGGTGATATTTCACCTCCGAACCGTAATTGCGCAGCGCGCGAATACGCTCGGCAAGGCGCGCATCCGAGGTCACCACCGCGCCAGCATCGCCGAGTGCGCCCAGGTTCTTGGTCGGGAAGAAACTGAACGCCGCCGCATCGCCGAAGGCGCCCGCACGGCGCCCCTGCGCGCTGGCGCCATGCGCCTGCGCGGCATCTTCGATCAGCAGCAGCCCGTAGCGATGCGCCAGCGTCTGTAGCGCCGGCATGTCGACCAACTGCCCATACAGATGCACCGCCATGATGGCGCGCGTGCGCGGGCCGATCGCCTTCTCCACGCTGGCCGGATCGATATTGAAGGTCGCAGGGTCCGGCTCCACCGGCACCAGCACCAGGTGGTTCTGGCTGATCGCCAGGAAGGTCGCGATGAAGGTGTTGGCGGGCACGATGATTTCATCTCCCTCGCGCAACACGCCCAACTCGCGATAACCACGCAGGATCAGCGACAACGCATCCAGCCCGTTGCCCACGCCCACCGCCTGCGCAGCGCCGCAGTAACTGGCAAATTCCTCCTCGAAAGCGGCCAACTCCTGTCCAAGCACGTACCAGCCGGCATCGATCACCCGCGCCGCAGCAAGCTTCAGCGCATCCGCATAGCGCGCATTGACCGCGCGCAAATCCAAGAACGGCACATCCATCGGCGCAAGCATTTAGGGTTGAACTCCCAACAGCCCATCAGAGTGAGACGCGATGCCCTCAAGCATGTTCAAGGCCTTTTTGCCAGCGCGCACCTCGCTGAGAAACTGGTCGTAATCCAGAATGTAATCGGCGGGATCGTAGAACTGGTCGGCCAGCACCATCAGCACGCAGTCGGGGCTGAAGCGATGCAGGTCGCGCCATACCATGCGGCCGAGCAGCAGGCCTTGCGATGGATCGTCCAGCACCACTTCCTGCTGGCCGTTGCCGTCGCCCTGGTCCAGCAGGATCGTCACCGAACCATGCAGGGCCACGGCAAGCTGGTTGAGCTGACGGTGTGCATGCTGTCCGCGATGGACGTCGTTGCGGGTGCCGAACAGGTAATACACGCGACGTATCTCGAACGGGACGTTGCGCTGCTGCTCCAACGAAATGAGCAGCCCGCGATCATCGCCGTGGGTATGCAACTGGATGCGTTCGATGGCCATGATCGGAAGGGCGTAACCGCTGACTGCACGTAGTGCGACATGCCTGAGTGCGCCGGGATGCGCGAAAGGTTGCGCGCGGTCACGGCGCTGCGAAGCCATGTGCGCGCAAGCGCAGTGCGCGCACCGCAGCACCGCGACGTGCAGCGCGTGCGAGCGAAATGCCAACTGCGACGCAACCTTTTTCCGACGTCGCCGCACATATCGGTGCACGTTCACCTGGCCGCCGTTCGGCCGGCGTGGGGAGCCAGGCCTGGCAGCGCAGCGCACTGTCGGAACCAACGACCACCACCGGAAGACAGATCAGATGAGTTCATCCCCCAACCCGCCCGCCAGCGCTTCCGCCAGCGGCGCAGGCCCCATGCCACTGCCGGAACAGGTGCCCGCAGCCGCGCGCGTGCTGCCGTTGCCAACATCGATGCGTGTCCTGCACTGGCTTACCGTGCTGTGCCTGACCATGGCGGCCACGCTGATCCTGCTGCGCGCCGAACTGGATGGTCGCGCACTGCGCCAGTGGCTGCTGGAAGGTCACCGCCACTTCGGCCTGTTGGTACTGGTGTTGTTCGCGTTGCGGATCGGTTTGCGGCTGCGGCTGCGCACGCTGCCACCCGGCCCGCCCGCCTCGCTGCCGATGCGCCTGGCCGCTGGTGCCACGCATGTGGCGATGTACGGGCTGATGCTCGCGTTGCCGTTGCTGGGCTGGTCGCTGAGCGGTGCCTTCGGCAAGACGGTCTATTTCTTCGGCATTCCGCTGCCCGCGCTGGTCGCACCTGATGGTGACCTCGGCGACACCCTGGGCATGTGGCACTTGAATGCCGCCTGGGCGCTGCTGGCACTGGTGCTGCTGCATATCGGCGCCGCGCTCTGGCATCACCTGGTCTTGCGCGACGGCCTGCTGCGTCGCGTGTTGCCAGGCAAGCGCGCATGAACCGCCAGATGCCGCCATCTGTGACCCGCTTCCTCGCACGTTCCCGCACCACTGCATCCCGCACTGTCGAACAAGGACTTTCCATGCCTGCTCCCCAGCCCGCTCCGCGTCGCACCGCCACGCGTCCCGCCGCCCTGACGTCCTTGTTGTGCGTATCCGGCCCGTTGCTGCTGCTGGCCAGCACGCAAGCCCAGGCGATCCCCTCGTTCGCACGCCAGACCGGCTCGTCCTGCGCGGATTGCCACATCGGTTCCTACGGCCCGTCGCTCACGCCTTACGGCATGCGCTTCAAGCTTGGCGGCTTCACCGATACCAATGGCGAAGGCACCAAGATTCCGGTGTCCGGCCAGCTGACCTGGGCGCGCAACAATCCCAGCCGCGGCGACAGCACCGCGCGGCTGACCCAGGCCGATCTGTATCTTGCCGGCCGGGTCAACGACAACATCGGCGGCTACTCCAAGATCCGCTCCAACAACAGCGGCAACGCCACCTTCGATACGCGCCTGGACGATGTGGATCTGCGCTTCGTCAGCAAACCGTTCCAGATGGCCGGCAAGGACACCATGATCGGCGTCAGCGTCAACAACAATCCGGGCATTTCCGACCCGGTGCATGTGTTGCCGAATGCGTCCACCCTGACGCCGGCATCCAATGGCGGCGCGTCCACCATGCTCAGCTCCTCGTCCCTGTCCAACCGCGTCATCGGTGCCAGCGTGTACGGGCTGTACGACAAGAACTGGTACGGCGAAGTGGGCAGCTACAGCGCGTTGTCGCCCTCGGCGCAGGATCGGCTCGGCTGGCCGATCAACGGCGACCCAGGCAAGCTCAGCGACACCAGCTATGCGCGTCTTGCGTACATGAAGGACATGAAGCGCCAGTTCTTCTCGGTGGGCCTGACCGCGCTCAACACGCGTCGCCAGCGTCCGCGCAACGGGCCCAGCGACGACCTCACCGATTTCGGCTACGACCTGACCTATCAATTTCTCGGCACCCGCGAACACGTGCTGTCGCTGGCTTACGTCAACATCTACGAGCGCCGCAGATACGGCAGCCCGCTGATTCCGTCCGACCCGACCATGCCCGCGCTCGACCGTGGCAGCGTGCGCGACCAGACCATCAGCATGAACTACGCGTTCAAGCAGACCTACGGCGTGCTGGCTGCGCACATGATCAGCACCGGTTCGTTCGACGCAGCGCGTTATTCGCCGGTCGGCATCCCCGACACCACCAGCAATCTGATCCTGGTGTACTGGAGCCCGTTCGGGCGCGAAGGCACCTACACCACCAATGCCAACCTGCGCGTGTCGGCTGGCTGGTTCCGCTTCGACAAGTTCAACGGCAGCACCTCCAACGTGTTCCGCGGACCGCCGATCACCAATCCGCGCGACCTCGACAGCTTCACGCTGTCGGTGAATCTGGCGTTCTGATTTCCCCTGTTGCACGCAACCGTACGGACTCCCATGCCTCCCATGCCTCCATTTCCTAAGACACTGTTGTGCGCTTCGCTGGCCGGCCTGCTGCTGGCCGGCGCCACCCTGACCGTCCCGGCGCGCGCCGCCGATGGCAAGAGCGTGTTCGCAAGCGAATGCGCCGAATGCCACAGCGCCACCCAGGGCAAGAACAAGAAGGGCCCGTCCCTGTTTGGCATCGTCAACCGCCCTCCCGGCAGCGTGGCCGATTTCAGCGGCTACTCGCCCGACCTCAAAGCTTATTCGGCGGTGCTCAAGAGCCGCTCGACGGACGTGATGCCGAACAAGGGCGTCTGGGATGCAAACAGCCTGAAGGCATTCCTGAAGCAGGACTCCAAGAAGGCCCTGCCCGGCACCAAGATGAAGTACGAAGGGCTGGAGGACGAAAAGGAACTGGACGCGCTGATCGCCTACCTCAATACCCTGCATTGAGACCGTCAGGCGACGGACCGGCCGCGCCGGCACCCTGGTGCCTGCCGGCATGCACCCTGGCGCGGGCTGCCAGCTCCAGGGCGGTCCCGGCACCGGCCTGACGGCGCCGCCGGTAGAGGGAATGCCCGCTTCAAGCAGCGTACAGCCGGCCGGTCGCAGTGTCCGCGTCCAGCATCGCCCCCGGACCAGCACTGCACAGGTGTGCCGGGCCGCATTGCCTGAACCGGTCCCTTCGCGTATACGGACGAAACCGTCGCAGCCGCGGCGGTCTCTTCCTGCGTGATGGGTGACTATCCCGCCCCGCCCTGTGCCGACGTCCTACGCCCTTGCCCACCGTGTCACCCGCCCAGCACGCCCCCTTACGACCGCGACGCCGCTGCGCCTGCGGCGGGCAGCCGTGGGTGGCGATGGGTGCTCGCCCTGCGCCGCCCGGCGTGTTTTCGCCGGGCCTGCCCTGTACTTCTCTGCGCTGCGGGCGGCGCCACCGCGCGCGGCTGCGCCGCAGTCTGTTGCTGGCGCTGGTGCTGGGCCCGTG
Source organism: Xanthomonas campestris pv. asclepiadis (assembly GCF_020784175.1). Lineage (GTDB taxonomy): Bacteria > Pseudomonadota > Gammaproteobacteria > Xanthomonadales > Xanthomonadaceae > Xanthomonas > Xanthomonas campestris_D. The sequence goes on along the minus strand of NZ_JAJGQM010000024.1, from coordinate 25,439 downwards.
CGGCAACGCGCTGGCAGATAACCTCGGCGGCGCGGTCGCCGTCGCCTCGACCCTGATCGACCGCGGCATTTCGGTCGCCCCCAACCGCGTCACCCTGCAGGCAGCCGGCTACTGGCTGCCCTCCCCCGGCTGGTCGGTCTCGGTGTCCACGGCGCTGCAGTCGCCCTCGCTGAGCCGGCCGGTGGCGGTGACCGCCCAGGGCGCACGCGCCTGGATGCTGGACGACCGCTGGCAGATGCAGGCCAGCCTGCTGTATTACGCCTACCCCGCCGACCGCCAGTCGCGCACCTTCGACCGCCAGGAAGCGAGCCTGGCTTGGTCCTACCGCGACATGCTCACGTTCTCGCTGTCCACCTTCAATTTCCCGCGTGCGCAGCGCTCGCCCTGGAACAAGGTGATCGATGTCACCGCCAGCGTGCCGCTGTCGGCCAGTTTCAGCCTCTCGGCAGGCGCCGGCATCTCCGACTTTCCGGCCATGACCTACGGCGCCCAGAGTTCCGGCCGCTATCGGTATGGGCAACTGGGCCTGAAATGGAACCATGCCGCATGGACCGTGAAGCTGGACCGGGTGCTGACCAGCAGCAACACCCCGCGCGCGCAGGGCGGCCCCGGCGAAACGCCGTGGGTGGGCATGGTGTCGCGCGCGTTCTGATCTACCCGCAACCTTTTGCCCATTCCCGGGCACCTAGATGTGTCCTCTGCCGTGCCTGCCTTGATGAATGATTCCGACACCCTGGGTGATGCCACCGATCGCATGCTGCTGCGCCGCATGGCGGCGGGCGATCGCGCCGCGTTGTCCACCATGTACACCAGCTATCACGGCCGGCTGTGCCGGTTCCTGTCGCGACTGACCCGGCGCCCGGACATCATCGAGGAAGCCATCAACGACTGTTTCTGGATCGCCTGGCAGAAGGCCGGCGACTTTCGCGGCGATTCGCAGGTCTCGACCTGGATCATGGGCATTGCCTATCGCTGCGGTCTCAAGTGCCTGCGCCAGCACGACGGCGAGACCATCGACGATACCGCCGTGGTGGAAGACCACGCCCCCAGCGCCGACGACAACGACGACCGCGAGCTGCGCGACTGGCTCGACAAGGGCATGGAACGGCTGTCGCCGGACCAGCGCCTGGTGATCGAACTGGTCTACGGCGTCGGCCACAAGCTGGAAGAAGTCGCCGAGATCATGCAGTGCCCGGTGGGCACCATCAAGGCCCGGCTGTTCCATGCGCGGGTCAAATTACGCAATGTGCTGCCAGGCCTGGCCGGCGGCGCCCCCTATACGGAGACCATGCAATGAAGACGTTTTTCATCGCGCCTGGCAAGGAATGCTCGCACGCCTGGGAACTGATGCCCGCGGTCCTGCTCGACAGCGCCACCGAGGAAGAGAACACCTGGCTGATCGCGCACGTGGCCAAGTGCGCCTCGTGCAGTGCCGAGTTCGCCCAGCAGAACCGCCTGCGCCAGGCGCTGGCGCTGCCGTCGGCGGTGAAGCTGGACCCCGACGCCGGCCTGCAGCGTCTGCTCGGCCGCCTGGATGCGCCGGAGCAGACCAGCGCGCCCGCGCCGCCGGCAGCGCGCCGCTCCGGTAGCTGGACGGTGCGCGCCCTGGCGGCCGCTGCGCTGGTGCAGGCGATCGGCCTGGGCGTCATGGGCGTCAAGCTGGCCTCGCCGGCGCCCTCGCACGACTACCGCACGCTCAGCAGCGCCACCGCCCTGCCGGTGCCGCAAGGCGCTATCCGGGTGGTGCCGGATGCCAAGATGACCGTAGCCGACTGGGACCGCCTGCTGCATGCACAGCAGTTGCAGGTGATCGGCGGGCCCAACGAGATGGGCGCCTACACCGTGGTGCCGGCCCAGCCGCAACCGCCGGCCCAGCCGCAGCGGACCGTGCAACAGCTGCGCGCCAACCCGGGCATCCGCATGGCCGAGATCGTGTCCGCGCCATGAAGCGACTGCTCGCCATCGGCATCATCGCCGCCTGCATCGGCCTTGGTACGCAGGCCGCCGCGCAGGAGCCGGCGCACCTCGCTGCCAGCACCAGCACGCCACCGGCGGCCGATGCGCAGACGCCCGACAGCAGCCGCGACATCCTGCTGGCGGTGGCCAACCCGCTCAGCGCACCACCAGCCCGCGCCGGTTCCAGCCTGATCGGCTACGCCTCCAGCTATTACGGCGCCGGCCAGAAAGCCGCCGTGCGCATGGAAGCACTCAAGCAGCGCTACAAGCTGCGCGAAGTCTCCGGCTGGCCGATCACCTCGCTGGGCCTGTACTGCGCGGTGTTGCAGCCGCCACCGGGCGTGTCGCGCGACGAACTGGTCAGCGCGCTGGCCGACGACGACGGCGTGGAGCTGGTGCAACCGGTGCAGGATTTCTCGGTGTTTTCCGCCGACGCATCGGAAAAGACCACCGCGCTGTCCGGCTACAACGACCCCTACGTGGATCTGCAACGCGGCTTCATCGCCACCGATGCGGCCAGCGCACAGACCGTCACCCAGGGCCGCGGCGTGGTGGTGGCCGTGGTCGACACCGGCGTGGACACCACGCATGCCGACCTGAAGGCGCGCATCCGCGACGTGCACGACCTGGTCGACGACTCGCCGGTGATGACCAGCAGCGACTCGCACGGCACCGAGGTGGCCGGCATCATCGCCGCCGGCAGCAACAACCATCAAGGCATCGTCGGCATGGCGCCCAAGGCCATGCTGAGCATCTACAAGGCCTGCTGGTATGCGCCCACGGTCGGCGCCACCGCACGCTGCAACACCTTCACCCTGGCCAAGGCGCTGGCGGCAATCAACAACAGCTCCGCGCGCGTGATCAACCTGAGCCTGGGCGGCCCGGCCGACCCGCTGCTGAGCAAGATGCTGCAGCACCTGGTGCAGCAGGGCCGCATCGTGGTCGCCGCGATGCCGCCCAACGGCCGCCTGGACGGCTTTCCCAACGATGTGCCGGGCGTGCTGGTGGTACGCAGCAGCAGCCCCACCGCGGCCATGCCCGGCGTGCTCAGCGCGCCCGGCAAGGACATCCTGACCACCCAGCCGAACGGCCGCTACGACTTCACCTCCGGCTCGTCGATGGCCACCGCGCATGTCAGCGGCGTGGTCGCGCTGCTGCTGTCGCTGTCGCCGTCGTTGGACGCCACTGCATTGCGCGAGCTGATGCAGCGCACCAGCAAGCTCTCCGACGGCCAGTTGCAGGTCAACGCCGGTGCCGCCGTGCAGGCGCTGGCGCCTCCCGCCAGACATTCCAACTGACGACACCGGCATGGCCAAGTGGATTCCCTTGTGGCTGCACAGACTCAGTTCGCCGCCGACCTTCTATCGCGTGGCCGGACGCGTGCGTCCGTGGGCCTTGGGCCTGGCGCTGTTGCTTGGTGCGGTGGCCGCCTACGGCGGGCTGGTGCTGGCGCCGCCGGATTACCAGCAGCACGATGCCTACCGCATCATCTTCATCCACGTACCCAGCGCCTGGATGAGCCTCTTCATCTACGGGGCGATGGGCGTATCCGCGTTCATCGCACTGGTCTGGCGGATCAAGCTGGCCGAGGTGGTGACCATGGCCTCGGCGCCGATCGGCGCGGCCTTCACCTTCATCACCTTGTGCACCGGCTCGCTGTGGGGCAAGCCGATGTGGGGCACCTGGTGGACCTGGGATGCGCGGCTGACCTCCGAGTTGCTGCTGCTGTTCCTGTATCTGGGCGTGCTCGGCGTGTACCACGCGGTGGAAGACCGCCGTCAGGCGATGCGTGCGGCCGGCTTGCTGGCATTGGTGGGCCTGGTGAATCTGCCGATCGTGCATTACTCGGTGGTGTGGTGGAACACGTTGCACCAGGGCTCCACCGTGCGCCTGCTCGGCCCCTCCACGATGAGCGCGGACATGCTGTGGCCGCTGCTGACGATGCTGCTGGCCACCAAGTGCTACTACGTGGCCAGCCTGTTCGGTCGCGTGCGTGTGGACTTGCTCGCCCTGGAAAGCGGCAAGGACTGGGCACGCCGCATCGTATTGACCGAGCGCACCGCATGAACACCTTGCTGGCCATGGGCGGTTACGGGCAATACGTGTGGACCGCGTACGCAGTGTTCGTGCTGGTGCTGCTGGCCGATCTGGCATCGCCATGGTTGCGTCGGCGCCGCCTGCCGCGCGAACTGCGCGGCCAGCTGCAACGGCAGACGCCGCGGCGCACGCGCGATGTGTCGGCTGCAGCGCCGCTGGAGCGTGACGCCCCATGAACGCCACCCGCAAGCAACGCCTGTGGCTGGTGATCGGCGCACTCGCCGCCGCCGCTTTGGCGGTCACGCTGATCGTGCTCGCACTGCAACGGAACATGAGCTATCTGTTCACGCCCAGCCAGGTGCATGCCGGCGCAGCGGCGAGTTATCAGCAATTTCGCCTCGGCGGCATGGTCAAGGCCGGCTCGATCCAGCGCGCAACCGATAGCCTGAAAGTCAATTTCACCGTGATCGACAAGCACGCCGCAACGCAGGTCGAATACACCGGCATTCTTCCAGACCTGTTTCGCGACAACCAGTCGGTGATCGCCAACGGGCGCATGCAGGGCGGGCGCTTTGTCGCCAACGAAGTGCTGGCCAAGCACGACGAAACCTACATGCCCAGAGAACTGAAGGACGCAATGGCCGAGGGCCATGTCGGCAAGCCGATTCCCGCCGCCGCCGCGCCGCTGTCTGCGCCGCGCTGATGTCGCGCGCACGGTCTTCACTCAATCGATGATCTCTCTTCGCTGCACGATGCGGTTTGCCCATGACGCCTGAACTCGGCCAGATCGCACTGATCCTGGCGTTACTGCTCTCGCTGGCCCAGGGCGTCTTGCCGCTGATCGGTGCCTGGCGTGGCAACACCGCCTTGATGGGCATTGCACGGCCGGCAGCGGTCGGCCAGGCGCTGTTCGTGTGGATGGCGTTCGGCCTGCTCGCCTGGTTGCTGCTGTCGCTGGATTTTTCGGTGGCCTATGTCGCTGCCAACGCCAATATTGCCCTGCCCTGGTACTACCGCTTTGCCGCGGTATGGGGCGCGCATGAAGGCTCGTTGCTGCTGTGGATCGCGATCTTGTCGACCTGGACGGTGTTGCTGGCCGCCTTCAGCCGGCATCTGCCGCAGCAGTTCGCCGCGCGCGTGCTGGCGGTGCTGGGGCTGGTGTCGGTGGGCTTTCTGGCTTTCATCCTGCTGACCTCCAATCCGTTCGGGCGGCTGTCGCCGATCCCGCTCGATGGCAACGAACTCAATCCGGTGCTGCAGGATCCGGGCATGACCTTCCACCCGCCGGTGCTGTACACCGGCTATGTCGGGTTCTCGGTGGCGTTCGCGTTCGCGGTGGCGGCACTGCTCGGCGGCGAACTGGAACAGGCCTGGGTGCGCTGGGCGCGGCCGTGGACCAACGTGGCCTGGGCCTGCCTCACCGCCGGCATCGTTGCCGGCAGCTGGTGGGCGTACGCGGAACTGGGCTGGGGCGGCTGGTGGTTCTGGGACCCGGTGGAAAACGCCAGCTTCATGCCGTGGCTGGTCGGCACCGCGCTGATCCACACCCAGGCGGTCACCGAAAAACGCGGCAGCCTGCGTGCCTGGACCATCCTGCTGTCGATCCTGGCGTTCTCGCTGTCGTTGCTGGGCACCTTCCTGGTGCGCTCGGGCGTGCTGACCTCGGTGCATGCCTTCGCCGCCGATCCGCGTCGTGGCCTGTACATCCTGATCTTTCTGATCGCCGTGGTCGGCGGCTCGTTGCTGCTGTACGCGCTGCGCGCACCCAGGATCGCCAGCGGCAAACCGTTCGCCGCCGCCTCGCGCGAGACCGCGATCCTGATCGGCAACCTGCTGCTCACCGTGGCGGCGGCGATGGTGTTGCTGGGTACCTTGTTTCCGCTGGTGGCCGATGCATTCGGCCTGGGCAAGGTGTCGGTGGGGCCGCCCTACTTCGGCCTGCTGTTCCCGTTGCTGATGGTGCCGGTGATGCTGTTGCTGCCGTTCGGCCCCTACCTGCGTTGGGGCAAGGCCGAGGCGGCGCCGTTGCGGGCACTGGGCACGCGCGCCGGCATCGCCGCGATTGCCTGTGCGCTGGTGGGCAGCCTGTTTGCCGATGGCCAGGTCAAGGCGATTGCCGGAATCGGCGTCGCCGCGTGGGTGGCGGCCGGCACCGCGCTGTACATGCACAAGCGCTGGCGCGAGATGCCGCGCGGCCGGCGCTTTCCGGCGGAAATGGCCGGCATGCTGCTCGCGCATGCGGGCGTGGCGGTGTTCGTGGCCGGCGTGCTGGTGTCCGAAAGCCTGTCGGTCGAACGCGACGTGCGGCTATCGCCAGGACAGACTGCCGAGATCGCCGGCTACGCCTTCCGCTTCGACGGCGTGCAACTGATCGACGGGCCGAACTGGAAGGCCGAACAAGGCAGCGTGCAGGTCAGCCGCGATGGCCAGGTGGTTGCGCAACTGCATCCACAAAAACGCCTGTACAGCAGCGAGCGCATCCAGACCGAGTCGGCGATCGACCCCGGTCTCACTCGCGACCTGTATGTCGCACTCGGCGAGCCGCTGGACGATCAGCACATCGAATACGACTGGACGCTGCGGCTGTACTACAAACCGTTTATCCGCTGGATCTGGGCCGGCGGCCTTTTGATGATGCTGGGCGGTTTTGTCAGTGCCTGCGCCCGCCGTTTTCGTGCGCCAGCCCTCGCCGGCACGGCGGCCACGGTGGCCACAGCGCCGGCGCATGGCGCCCTTGTCACTGCACAGGAATCGCACGCATGAATCGCCTGCTGCCCTTGCTGGGTTTTCTGTTGCTGGCGGCGCTGTTCGGCTTCGGCATCTACTGGACGATGCAGCACAACCCACGCGATGTGCCCTCGCCGTTGATCGGTAAGCCGGCGCCGGCATTCTCGCTGCCGCGGCTGGATCAGCCCGGGCAACGCGTCAGCCGCGATCAGCTGCTAGGCAAGGCCTACGTGCTCAATGTGTTCGGCAGCTGGTGCGCCGAATGCGTGCACGAACATCCGGTGCTGATGGCGCAGGCCAGCCGGCTCGGGGTGCCGCTGATCGGCTACAACTACAAGGACGCATCTGCCGATGCCACCGCCTGGCTTGCGCAATATGGCAACCCGTATGCGTTGGTGATCGCCGATGAAGCCGGCCAGACCGCGATCGACTTCGGCGTCTACGGCGCACCGGAAAGCTTCCTGATCGATGCGCAAGGCGTGATCCGCTACAAGCACATCGGCGTGCTTACGCCGGAGGTCATCAACGACGCGCTGCTGCCTGCCATCGCCGCATTGCCCAGGGCCACGCCATGATGGCGGCGTGCCGCGCATGGCGTTGGTACTGGCGCATGCAGGGCCGGCCATTGCGTTTGTTGCTGGTGCTGCTGCTGGGCGTGCTGCTTGCACCGCCGCTGGCGGCGCAAGCGGTGGACCCGCTGCCGTTCAAGAACCGCAGCGACGAAGCGCGCTACCAGCGCCTGACCGCACAGTTGCGCTGCCTGGTGTGCCAGAACGAGAACCTGGCCGACTCCAACGCCGCACTGGCGCGTGACCTGCGCCATCAGGTGTTCGCGCAACTGCAGGCCGGCAGGAGCGATGCGCAGATCAAGCAGTACATGGTCGATCGCTATTCGGATTTCGTGCTGTACGACCCGCCGGTCAAGCGCGGCACCTGGCTGCTGTGGTTCGGCCCGTTGCTGCTGCTGGGCGCCGGTGCGGGCGTGGTGATCCATACCGTGCGCAAACGTGCGCGTGCCGGCACCCCGGTGGCGCCGCAGGCGGAGGAAGAATGGTGATGACGGGTTTCTATTTCGCAAGCGCCGCGCTGGTGGTCCTCGCCCTGCTGTTGCTGCTGGTGCCGTTGCTGCGCCGGCCCACGCGCAATGGCAACGCACGCTACACCTTGCCGATTCTGCTGGTGCTCGGTTTGCCCATCGCCACGGCCGGTCTGTATCGGCTGGTCGGCGCACCGGATGCGATCGCACGGCGTGTGTATGCGGCGGCGCAGCCCCTGGCGCAACCGGCCGCCGCGCCCCCGTCCACTGCCGGTGCTGAGCAATCCCGGGCCACCAATGCCAATGCCGCCGACACTACGCAGGAGCAGGCGCTGGAAGCCTTGATGCAGCAAGCTAAAACGCACGAGCAGGACAACCGCCCCGCGGATGCGCGTGAGGCTTATGCGCAAGCGCTGAAAATCGCGCCCGATCTCAGCGCTGCCCTGGTCGGCTGGGTGGCTGCGGACATGGCCACGCGCAGCGATTTCGCCATCGACGCCGCCTCACGCACCCGCCTGCAACAGGTGGTCGCACGCGAACCGGATCATCAACGCGGCCCGTGGCTGCTGGGCATCAGCGACTTTCAGCAGCAGGATTACCAAGCTGCCAGCGCGCACTGGCGCCATCTGCATGGCTTGCTCGACGCCGGCTCGCCGATGCAGAAAGCAGTGGCCGACAAGATCGCCGTGGCCGAAGCGCTGGCAAGCGCGCGGCAATCCAGGCGCGCAGCGCCCTGAAGCCAGCTGCGGACTGTGTCCGCGTTCAAAGACACCACGCTGCCAGCCGACCGCAACGCCGCCACGGCGGCGGGTGCGATCGCCCGCGCAACGCACTCAGGCCGACGGCCCCAGTACCTCGTGCAGCTTTCCGCTAAACTCGACCAGCGTGAACGGCTTGGCGATCATGCTCATGCCTTCGGCAAGAAACTCGCCGCGATCGCGCGCGGTTTCCGCATAGCCGGTCATGAAGATCACCGGCAGATCGCCCCGCGACTGCCGCGCGATCTCTGCCAGCTGGCGCCCGTTGAGTCCGGGCAGGCCCACGTCGGTCACCAGCAGATCGATGCGCCGTTGTGAGGCCAGGATCGGCAGCGCCGCATCGGCGTCGGCGACCACATCGGCCTCATAGCCCAACTCGTTGAGCAGTTCGGTCACCAGCAAGCGCACCTGTTCGTCGTCTTCCACCACCAGCACCTGCTGGCCACGCCCGGCCACCACCGCCCCGGCCTGCGGCTGCGGCGACAGCGCCTGCGGATGCAGACCGGCGGGCAGATACAGGCTCACCGTGGTGCCCTTTCCCAGCGCGGACTCCACCCACACCTGCCCGTTGGACTGCTGCATGAAGCCGTAGATCATCGACATGCCCAGGCCGGTGCCCTGGCCGATCGGCTTGGTGGTGTAGAACGGTTCGAACACACGCTCCAGCACATCGGCCGGCATGCCGGCGCCGCTGTCGGTCACCGACACCACCGCGTAATTGCCCGGCGCCAGCGTCACCCCGCGCCCGAGTTCCAGCGGCTGCCCTTCAACCTGCAAATGCCGGGTGGCGATGCGCAACCGCCCGCTGTCGGGCATCGCATCGCGGGCATTGATCGCCAGGTTGAGCAACGCGCTTTCCAGCTGGTTTTCGTCGACGTATGCCTGCGGCAGATCGGCCTGCAGGTCGGTGTCCAGATGCACCGATTCGCCCAGCGTGCGCGCCAGCAATTCCTGCAGCGACACCACCAGATCGTTCAGATGCAGGTGCCGCGCCTCCAGCGATTGCCGCCGTGAAAACGCCAGCAGCCGCTGGGTCAGTGCGGCCGCGCGCAAGGCCGATGCCGACGCCACGTCCAGAAAGCGGCCCAGCCCCTCGGTGCGGCCCTGATCGATGCGCAGGCGCGCCAGATCCAGCGCCGACAGGATGCCGGTCAGCATGTTGTTGAAGTCGTGCGCGATGCCGCCGGTCAGCTGGCCCACCGCTTCCATTTTCTGCGCCTGGCGCAATGCCGCCTCGCTGGACTCGCGCGCCAGCATCTGCTGCTGCAGCTCGGCGGTGCGCTCGGCCACCTTGACCTCGAGCAGATTGGCCTGCTGCTGGATCGATTCCAGCGCCAGCGCGCGCGCGGTGATGTCGGTGGCAAACACATGAAAGCCGTCCACCTTGCCTTCCGCATCCAGGCGCGGCATGTAGCGGATCTCCGCATCCCGCCGGCGTCCGTCGGCATGCGGCCAGCTCGCCTCCACCGTCAATGCCTGCCCGGCCAATGCGGCCTCGATCCAGGCACGCCGCTCCTGCACCACCGCAGGTCCGACCACGTCCACCAAGGGCCGCCCGATCACCTCGGCAGGCGGGATGCCGATCCAGTCTTCATAAGAGCGGTTGGCAAAGCGGTACACCAGATCCTTGTCGATGAAGGCGATCAGCACCGGCAGTGCGTCGGTGACGCGGCGCAGTTCGGCCTCGCTCGACATCAGTGCCGTCTTGCTTTCGGCCAACTGCGCCATCTGATCGCGGATCACGAACTGCTTCTGTCGCGATCGCAATGCCGTGGAGATCGCGCTCAGCAACGAGGACGAACTCAGCGGCCGTTCCAGCTCGATGACATTGGTCACTTCCGGCGGCAGCGTGGCCTGGCGCCCGGCATGGGTGCCGCGTGGTGCACGCAGCAGCACGAACGGGATATCCGACCATGCAGCCTGGGTCTGCAGGATATGCGAGAGCTGTTGCAGATCACCGCCGACCGCTTCTTCGGTCAACACCACCACGCCAGAGGCATCGAGCAGGTCGTCCGCCAGCGCAGCCAGCGAGCCATACACCCGGCGCGTCAGTCCGCGCTGACCGACGATGCCGGCAATGCTCTCCGCATCGCGGCCGAACGGCGCGATGATGTGGACGATGGATCCATCCGGGTCACAGGTAGTCAAGTGGACGATCCAGCAATGGCGTATCGTCCCCAACGAAGTGCGGCGTACCGGTCAGCACGCCGTGGAATTTCTCCAGCGGCTCGCTCAGATGGATACCGCTCGTTCCGATACGCAACTCGCGGATCGAATCCTCATGCGCGCCACTGCGGTTCTTGATCACCGACAAGGCCTTGCGGATGCGGCCCTGCGCCTCGAAGAAGCGGAACAGGATGACCGTATCGGCCATGTAGGAGATGTTGAGGTTGCCGGTGGACATCGTGCCGACCAGGCCGTGCTGCGGATTGATCAGGAAGGTGGTCACGCCGCTCTGGTTGAGGTACGAGAGCAACTCGTGCATCTGCAGCATCAGCTGCTTTTCCTGCGGCATCGAGGTGAGATAGCCGTTGAGGCTGTCGATCACCAGCACGCGGCAGCCGCGCTCTTCCACACTCGCGCGCACCGCCCAGGCGAACTCGCCCGGGGTCAGTTCGGCCGGATCCATCTGATGCAGTTCCAGCAGGCCCGCATCCAGATACTTGCGCAGATCCATGCCCAGACTCTCGGCACGCGTCAGCAAGGTGCCGGTGCGCTCATCGAACTCCAGGATGCAGCAATGCTCGCCGCGCTCGCAGGCGGCGGTCACGTACTGCAGCGCGATATTGGTCTTGCCCGAACCGGCGGGCCCGGTCAACAGCGTGCTGGTACCGCGCAGCGGCCCCCCGTGCAACAGCGCATCGATCCGCGCCACGCCGCTGGACACCGCATCGCCAATGAACGGCACGTGGTGATCGGAGGCGATCAGACGCGGATAGATCCGCAGACCTCCGGTGGTGATGGTGATGTCGTGATAGCCGGCGATGAAATCCACGCCGCGCAATTTCTGCACCTGCATGCGCCGACGTGCCGCACCGAAATCCAGCGTCATGCGTTCCAGCGAAATCACCCCGTGGCACAGGCTGTGCAGATGCGCATCGCGCTCACCATTCTCGCCGGTGAGGTCATCGACCAGAAACACGGTGATGTTGCGCGGCGCGAAGAACTGCTTCAGCGCCAGCACCTGACGCCGGTAACGCAGCGAATCCTGTGCCAGCAGGCGCAACTCGGACAGCGAATCGAAGACCACCCGCGTCGGCTTGACCCGATCCACCTCGGCCTGGATCAGCTTGATGGTGCCGTCCAGCTCCATTTCCCACGGGTGCAGAATGGACTGCTGGCGTCCATCGCCCAGAAACGCTTCGGCCGATGCCAGCTCGAAGATATGCAGCGCCTCCAGCGACCAGTCGTGCGAGGCGGCCACTTCGTTGAGCTCGTCGATGGTCTCCGACAGGGTCACGTACAGACAGCTCTCGCCCTTGGCCGCGCCATCGAGCAGGAACTGCAGCGACGCTGTGGTCTTGCCCGAGCCAGGCTGGCCTTCCAGCAGGTAGAGGCGGTTGGGCGGCAGGCCGCCGCGCAAGATGGTGTCAAGCCCTGTCGTACCAGTCGTAATACGGTTTGCGATCATCGGCTTCAGATTTCCCATAGACCTAAATTTATCACGGGCACGTCATGCACCGCTGCGCGCCCGTGAATCGATCAGCTTGCTTGGCGCGACCTGAGCGCCCGCGATACCGGCAGCGTGCTGTGATCGGTGCCGCGCTTTATGACAGTTCCGACACGTTCGTCACGCGCTCCCGCCTAGCGTTGCAGCTGAAGTGCATCGCGTGGTTGCGATCGCCTGAGGACTGCGGTGAATCACGCATCATGTAACGCCCGTATCTTGCTGGTCGAAGACGACGACGCCATTCGCGCGATGACCGCCGATATCCTGGGTGACGAGGGCTATCAGGTCACCGCGTCGTCCGACGCCGAACAGGCGCTGGAGCAGCTCAACCAGGCGTACCCGTTCGATCTGCTGCTTTCCGATATCTGCCTGCCCGGCATGAACGGGCGCGACCTTGCAGACAACGCACGCCGCCTGTATCCCGCATTGCCCATCGTGTTCATGACCGGCTACGCCGGTTCTATTGCCAAGCGCGTGGATTTTCTGGATACCGGCATGCGCCTGTTGACAAAGCCGTTTTCGTTGCGTGACCTGCTGGGCATCGTGCGCACCGCGCTGTAAGCGCACCCAACCGCTGGCAACCTGGCTTTACGTGCGTCTCAGTGCGATTTGCGCTCCAGCAGTTGCGCGACACGGCGCTCCAGGTCCACCGCCAGAAATGGCTTGGTCAGCACTTCCATGCCCTCGTCCAGTTGCCCGGCGCCCACCGCCGCGGTTGCCGCATAACCGGTGACGAACAGCACCGGCAGGGTCGGCCGGTACTGCCGGCCCGCGTCGGCAACCTGACGTCCATTCAATCCGCCGGTCAGGCCGACGTCGGTCACCAGCAGATCGATCGCTTCCTGCGAGCGCAGGCGTTCCACCGCCGCACTGCCTTCGGCGGTCTCGATGACGCGGTAGCCCGCTTCGCCCAGCACTTCGGACATCAGCACGCGGATCGCGGTTTCATCTTCCACCAGCAGCACCGTGCAGCTCTGCGCCGCCGAGCGCAGCGGCTGCTCGGTCGCCGGCACCACCTCGTCCTGCGGCAGCACGCCGTTGAAGCGCGGCAAGTACAACGCCATCGTGGTGCCGACGCCCACCTCCGAATCGATGCGCACGTGGCCGCCGGACTGGCGGGTGAATCCGTAGATCATCGACAAGCCCAGACCGGTGCCCTGCCCGATCGGCTTGGTGGTGAAGAACGGCTCGAAGACCTTGGACATCACATCGGCGCTCATGCCGGTACCGGTGTCCTGCACGCTCAGGCACACGTATTCGCCGATCGGCAGATCCAGTTGCTGGGCGGCGTCGGCCTGCAGGACCCGGTTGGCGATACCGATGGTGAGCTCGCCGCCATCGGGCATCGCATCGCGTGCATTGATGCACAGGTTCAAGAGCGCGTTTTCCAGCTGGGGCGCGTCCACCAGCACTTTCCAGGCGTCGGGTGCATGACGCAGCTGCAAGGCGATCGACGGCCCCAGCGTGCGCGCGATGATGTCGTGCATGCCGTGCACCAGTGCCTGTACTTCCAGCGCGGTGGGCGCCAGTGTCTGCCGGCGCGAAAATGCCAGCAACCGCTGGGTCAACGCCGTGGCGCGCGCGGCACTGGATTGCGCCATCTCCACATAGCGTTCCAGGCGATCGTACTTGCCCTGTTCGATCCGCGTCTGCAGCAGCTCAAGGCCGACGCTGATCGCCGTCAGCAGATTGTTGAAGTCGTGCGCCAGCCCACCGGTCAACTGGCCGACCGCCTCCATCTTCTGACTCTGGCGCAGCTTCTCTTCGGCCAGCAACAGCGCCGCGCTGCGTTCGCGCACGCGCTCTTCCAGCGTTTCGGTCAGCTGGCGCAGCTGCTGTTCGGCCAGCCGCTTGTCGGTGATGTCGGCAGCGGTGCCGAACCACTCCACGATCTGCTCGCGCTCGTCCAGCAAGGGGATCGCGCGCATCAGGGTCCACCCCACCCGCTGATCGGCATCCAGCACGCGATATTCCAGATCCAGCCCGGTCTTGTTGATGATCGAATGCGCAATGGCTTCGGACAGCCGCGCGCGATCGTCCGGGTGCACCATCTCCTGCTGCCAGTTCAAGCTCGACGAGAGCGCATCGCTCAGCGCCCCCTCGCCAACCAGCTGGCGAAGCTCGCGCCAATCGGCCGTGGCCGAAAAGATCGATTGCGAAGACGCGCGTACCAACGCATCCAGCCGGCGCTCGCTCTTGCGCAGGGCTTCGCTGGCCAGTCGCTCGGCGGTACGGTCGCGCAACACCTTGACAAAGCCGATCGCCGCACCGGTTTCGTCGCGCAGCACCATCAGCGAACCATTCGCCCAGAACCGTTGACCGGACTTGCGCACATGCCAGCGCTCGTCCATGCCGCTGCCGCTTTCCAGCGCCGCCGCCGCCTCGATCAGGATCTGCCGGCGCTCCACATCTTCCGGCGTGAAGGTGCGCTCCAGGGACTGGCCCAGCATCTCGGCCTCGCTCCAGCCCAGGATGCGCTGTGCGCCCTCGTTCCAGGACGTCACCAAGCCGTGCAAGTCGGTGGCGATGATCGCATAGTCCATCACGCTGTCCAGGATCTGCCGGTTGCGCACTTCGGCCTCGCGCACCGCGCGTTCCAGGCCGATGCGATCGGTGATGTCCAGGCCCTGCACGAAGATGCCGGAGACAGTGCCGTCGGCGCCGGCGATCGGCTGGTAGACCAGATCCAGCAGACGCCGCTCCACCGCGCCGCCCGGCTCGACCTGCACGTTGTAGGCGAGCGCGTTGGCGGCATAGGCGCGCCCGGACTGATACACCTCGTCCAGGCGCCGCAGATGCCCCTGCTCGACCAGATCGGGCAAGGCCTCGGCCAGTGGCTTGCCGATCACGTCGCGGTGGCCGATCAGGCGCGAATAGCAGGGGTTGGCAAACTCCACCCGATGCTGCGGACCGCCCAGGAACGCCATGAACATCGGCGCCTGCTCGAACAGCCGGATCAGCCGCTCGTGCTCATCGGCAAGCCGGTTCTGCGCCACCTTGCGGTCAGTCACTTCATTGGTCACGCAGAACGCGCCGCCCACACGCCCGTCGTCCAGATAAATCGGCGAGAACGAGAACGTCCACCAGGTGTCTTCCGGCGTGCCATAGCGGTTCATGCCGATCGGCACTTCATCAAAGCGCGACGCCCGCCCCGCGAATGCGGCCTCGATCGGCGCACGCACGGCCTCCCAGGCATCGGCCCACAATTCCTGCAGCGGCGCACCCAGGGCATGCGGCTGCCGCGGCCCCAGGATGGGCGCATATGCATCGTTGTAGAAAAAGGTCAGCGCATCGCCCCACACCACATACATGCTTTCCGGCGAGCTGAGCATCAGGCTGACGGCATTGCGCAGCGGCGACGGCCACTGCGCACTCGGCCCCAGTGGGGTTGCGGCCCAATCGTATCCACGCACGGCCTGCGCCATGGCGCTCTGGCCATACGGAAACGACGCGCTCATGCGGCGCCCGGGCGTGCTGCCGTCAAGCGGCAGACGTCGTGCGTGCAGTGCGCAATGCGGTGTGCGCCCGGATTACCAATCACCCAAACAAGCATCTTTGACGAACCATTGAAGAGGAATCAGGGGCCAACGCCGCGCATCGCTGGCTGGCAGGGTCGGACATCCCGGCCTGACCTGCCGGCAACGCCCTCCGGCATCGCCGTCGGCGCCCCGCGCGGCGTGCAGCGCCCGCCTACGTTACAACACCCGGGTGATGAGGTGGCCTGGCTGCGCGCAGGCCCACCCGCAGCGCGCGTCGCCGCCCGGCATGGCCGGCAGGGAGACCTTGCAGTGGCGCGCAGGCAATGCCCCGTGGTGGGCGTGCCCGGCTAAAATCGCCAACTGGCCGAAAGGCGTGGCACGGTGACGCAGATGCAGGATCGCGACGTACTCATTCACCCGCTGGCTGCGGTAGCACCGGGGTATCTGGCCAATCATGCTGCGCGGGTCTTCAATCGTCTGGTGGATGCGCAACTGCGGCCGCATGGTATGTCGCTGGCACTGATCGGGCCGATCATGCTGCTGTCCTGGAAAGGACCGATGCTGCAACGCGACCTGGTGATCGACTCGGCAGTGAAGCAGCCGGCGATGGTTGCACTGCTGGACAAGCTGGAAGGCCTGAAGCTGATCAAGCGCTCCCCGACGCCGCAGGACCGCCGCGCTGCGGTGGTCTCGCTCACGCCGCGCGGGCGCAAGATCGCCGAGATCGGCGGCAAGATACTGATCGACCTGAATGCCGATGCGCTGAAAGACTTCTCCCCCGAAGAGGCGCAGCAGACTGTCGCGTTCATGCAGCGCCTGATCGCCAACCTGGAGCAGCGCGACCAGGACATGTAATATCACTCCTGATATTTATTCTTTGGGGTGATCTGTCATGCCGCGTCGCATCCTCATCACCGGCGCAAGCATCGCCGGCAACACCGTGGCCTGGGCGCTGGCCCGGCAGGGGTTCGACGTCAGCGTCGTCGAGCAGGCCCCACAGTTTCGCGATGGTGGCCAGAACATCGACGTGCGCGGCGTCGGCCGCGAGGTCTTGCAGCGCATGGGCCTGGAGCAGGCCGCACTCGATCACGGCACCGGCGAGGAAGGCACTGCCTGGGTCGACGAACACGGCCATGCGGTGGCGACCTTCAAGACCGACGACATCGACGGCGAAGGCCCGACCGCAGAACTGGAAATCCTGCGCGGCGACCTCGCCCGCCTGGTCTATGAGGCCGCCCGCCAGAACGCCGAGTATCGGTTCGGCGACCGCATCGCCAGCATCGACGACGACGGCAATGCTGCCACCATCCGCTTCCGGAGCGGACACAGCGACCGCTTCGATGCCGTCATCGTCGCCGAAGGGGTCGGCTCGGCCACACGCGAGATGATGTTCCCCGGCGAGAACGACCCGCGCTGGATGGATCTGACCATCGCCTACTTCACCATCGCACGCACCGCCGACGATGACCGTCTGTGGCGCTGGTATCACACCACCGGCGGGCGCAGCATCTCGTTGCGCCCGGACCAGCACGGCACCACGCGTGCCATGCTTTCGGTGCAGAAGGCCTCCGAGGGCGAGCAAGACTGGGACGTGGCAACGCAAAAGGCCTACCTGCGCGAACGCTTTGCCGATGCTGGCTGGCAGGCTGCGCGGGTACTGGACGGCATGGACAGCACCGACGATTTCTACTTCGATGCCTTGCGCCAGGTGCGCATGCCGCGCTGGCACGCCGGCCGTGTCGTGCTGACCGGCGACGCCGCCTGGTGCGCAACCCCGCTGGCCGGCATCGGCGCCACCCTGGCGGTCACCGGCGGCTATGTCCTGGCCAACGAGATCGCACGCGCCGCAACGCTGGAACAGGCGTTTGCCGCCTACGCCGAGGCCATGCGGCCGATGGTCGACCAAGGCCAGGGCGTGCCGAAGATCGGCCCACGGCTGATGAATCCGCACAGCCGGCTCGGCATCCAGCTGCTGCACGGCGCACTGAAATTCGCCAGCCAACCCAGCATCCAGAACATCGCCGCCAAGCTGATGACGCCGTCGATGAAGGCGCCGGACCTGTCGCGCTATGACTGAACTCGAATAGATCGGCTGCGCTGCCAGGGCGGCACGGCGCGTGCTGACATCGACATCGGCAAGCGGCCGCAGTTGCCTCGCAGCGGCCGTCTCCCAGCGCCGTCAACCCGCCGAACTGAAGCAGGTTATCTCCGGGTGCTGAGCGGCACCACAGCGTGGCCTTCCGGCCGCACCCGGCGGCTTGCGACCTCAATCGCTCTGGCCTGGCGCCCATACGAAGCCAACCGTGGATGAATCCCTCCGGGCCGGCGGTTTCATTTCCGATGGCGGAGGCCGCTAACGAACAGGTCGAGACATCCTTCGTGCAGCGGCAACGCTGCCGGCCCCATCGGTGTCCCGGGCGCATCGCCTCCCAGCTGTTGCTGGGATTCTCCCCGCTCTTCCGCTAGTCGGATCACCGATCGAACTCCCTATGTCCCTGCTTTCGAATCTGCGTATCGGTCAGCGCCTGGCCCTCGGCTTCCTCGCGATCATTGTCCTGATGGTGATCCTCACCATCGTCGGCATCCAGCGCGTGCGCAGCATCGACCAGCAGCTCACTGCCATCAACGAGGTCAACAGCGTCAAGCAACGCTATGCGATCAACTTCCGCGGCAGCGTGCACGACCGCGCGATCGCCCTGCGCGATGTCGTGCTGGTGGACGACCCGGCAGACCGGCACACGGCGGAGCAATCGATCGACAAGCTTGCCGCGGACTACGCACGCTCAGCGAAGCCGCTGGACGACATGATCGCGGCCTCAACCGACACGGAAGAAAAGGCCATCCTCCAGCGGATCAAGGCCATCGAGCAGCGCACCATGCCGTTGATCGCGCAGGTGCGCGCGTTCCGCGATGGCGCCGACAAGCCGCATGCCGAACAACGCCTGCTGCAGCAGGCGCGCCCCGCCTTCGTCGCCTGGCTGGCCAGCATCAATGCCTTCATCGATCTGCAGGATGCCAAGAACCGCGCGGCTGCCAAAGACGCAGTGACCACCGCGCGTGGCTTTGCGATGCTGATGGTGGTCTCCACCGTCATCGCCTTGTTATTGGGCGCAGCGATTGCGTTGTTGCTGACCCGCAGCGTGGTGCTGCCCTTGCGGCAATCGCTGCGGCTGGCCGAACGCATCAACGACGGTGATCTGCGCAGCCAGGACCTGCCCACCAGCAAGGACGAATCCGGCCAGCTGCTGCGCGCCATGCAACAGATGCAGCGCCGTCTGCAGGATGTGATCTCCGCCCAACGCAGCATGGCGGCCCGCCACGATGCCGGCGAGATCAGCTATCGCACCGATGCCCAGCGGTTTCCCGGCGAATACGGGCACATGGTGCAGGACACCAACGCACTGGTACATGCGCACGTGCAGACCCAGCTGCACATGACCGAGGTCATGGGCAGCTATGCCATCGGCGACCTGGCACCCGAAATCGAGCAATATCCCGGCGAAAAAGCCGCCATCACCGCCACCATGCAGCAGGTCAAGCAGAACCTGCGCGCCATCAACGCGCAGATCCAGCAGCTCACCCAGGCTGCGTGCGCCGGCAACTTCACGCTGCGCGGCCAGCCGGAAAAGTTCGAACACGACTTCCGCCTGATGGTGGAAAACCTCAACACCATGATGGCCACCTCCGACACCAACCTGGCCAGGTTCTCCGACCTGCTGCGCTGCATCGCCGATGGCGATCTGACCGTGCGCATGAGCGGCAACTTCCACGGTGTGTTCGCCTCCATGCGCGACGATGCCAACAGCACCGTGCATCGCCTGACCGACATCGTCACGCATATCCAGACCACCTCCAACAGCATCGGTTTTGCCGCCGAAGACATCGCCAGCGGCAACCAGGAACTGGCCCGCCGCAGCGAACAGCAGGCCGCCAGCCTGGAAGAAACCGCCGCCTCGATGGAAGAGCTGACCTCCACCGTCAAACAGAACGCCGAGCATGCCGCCGCGCCAATCAGCTCGCGCTGGGCGCTGCCGCCATCGCCTCGGAAGGACGCGATGTGGTTGGCCAGGTCATTGAACAGATGTCCGGCATCGAGGCCTCGTCCAAGCGCATCGCCGACATCATCTCGGTCATCGACGGCATCGCCTTCCAGACCAATATCCTGGCCCTCAATGCCGCCGTCGAGGCCGCACGCGCCGGCGAACAAGGACGTGGATTCGCCGTGGTCGCCTCGGAAGTGCGTACCCTGTCGCACCGCTCATCGGACGCCGCCAAGGAGATCAAACGCCTGATCGACGACTCCGTGCAACGCGTCGCCGACGGTGCAACGCTGGTGCACAAGGCCGGCACCACTATGGGCGAGGTCGTCACCAGCGTCCAGCATGTCACCGACATCATGGGCCACATCTCCGCCGCCTCGCAGGAACAGGCCGGCGGCATCGAACAGGTCAACCTGACCATCGCCCAGATGGACGAAACCACCCAGCAAAACGTCAGCCTGGTGGAAGCGGCGAGCTCTGCGGCACGCTCGCTGGAAGCGCATTCGACCCAGCTGACGCGGGCGGTCGAGGTGTTCAAGGTCAATGCGTCGGTGATCTGACTGGCCAGGTAGCCCGGCCTGCTCCCCGGTGATTGGACCAAGGCGGACTTGCAGCGATCGGTGATTAGCTGATCGGCAGTGCTTTGCTCCGGATTCGCGCTCGGATGAATGCGGAAGAAGATGACGGCGGCAGCGCTGAGATTCAGGGCTGCACTGGATCAGCCACTGATGCGCTCGGTCACGCAACGCCAGTTCGCTTGGTCACGCATCCTCGTTGCCAGGCGCACTGAGCAATTGACTCGCCTTGCCGCCAGGCTTATGCGTCGAGGCAACCGACTACACCTTGAGAGGGTTCGCCAGGAAACCAATAGAGCGCCCTTGATCTCCAGGTGTGCCTAGATGCAAGGACTGCGCGGACGCATGCGGTTCTCGTCGCCACTGGATGGATGGATGCGCTACACACGCATGCGATCTCGCCACCCAGCCGAATGCTAGGACATCCATGGAGAAGGTTTGTATGAGCGCGACCGAAACGCACGCCAGCCTGGGAATGATTCCCAAGGTTCCCCGCCAGATCGTCAATCAGCCGCTAGCCAATTTGGCGGCGGACAAGGCCGCGTTGCAAGCCTTGGTCCAGGCCGCTGTCAATGTGGAGCTGTTCACCGTGCCGCTGTACATGTGCACGATGAAATCCATCCAGGGCACGCATGCGATCAATGCCAACGGCATTTCCTACTACAAGGGCCGCCGCTGGCCGGGCATGGCGACCGGGACCCTGCCACTGGGCGCCGCACCCGACAAGACCGCGCCGCAGCGCGCCTACAACCTGCTGTTCTCGGTCTTTATCGACGAGATGCTGCATCTGCAGATGGCGGCGAATCTGTGCGGCGCGGTCGGTGTCACCCCGACCTTCAACAGCCCGCTGCTGCAGGACGCCAACTACAACTGGATCTGTTACGGTCCCGCGCAAACCGTCATCCCGCACATCATCGACCTGCAGGACCTGGAAGACGGCACGGTCGGCAGCGGACTGACGGTCGAGCTTGCCGGACTCACCGAGGCGCAAGTGCAGCTGTTCACGGTGATCGAGGAAAACCACGACACCGCACGCGTCAAGATCAAGCCATCCGTGCTTAATACCTATTTTCCGGGCGTGCCATTCAGCGGCTGGACCGCGACAGACACCGAAGTGGATCTGCCCAAATTCGGGACGATCGGCTGGATGTATTTTTGTCTATTCCAGTACATCACGCTCAAGTACGAGGACAACCAGACCTTGTGGGAAAAGGTGTTCGCCGGCCCCAGCGGCCAACGCGATCTGTTCAACAGCACCGCCAACAAGATCCAGAAAGAATACCCGCAACTCAACACCCAGATTACCGAGACCCATCCACTGGCTGCCGCAGCGCAAGCGATCTACATGATGTATGCCATCTGCGATCAGGGCGAAGGCGGTATCGACTGGCAAACCACCAGTGCGTTTCTCGGGATGATCCACCAGCGCGCACTGGAAAGCGGGGTCGAGCTTGCCACCCTCAACAGCGTACTCGTGCAGTTCCAGCCGGACGCCGCGGCATTGGCCAACAATTATCCGTCCTACACCGATACTGGCGGGTCCGCGCCCTCGGCAGATGCGGCCGCGCGCTCGAGCAATGGCGGGCAGGATCATTACGAACGCTTCGAGCAGCTGCTTGATCTGGTCGATCAGGTGGAGACCTGGAGTGAGTGGCATGCGGTGTCCGGCAATATCTGGACAGAGGCACTGCTCACCAGTGCAGACTTCGATCCTGCCACTGCGCCGACCAGCATTCCCAAGCCATCCGAGGTGGCGACCGCGCTCAACAACCTGAAGTTGCTCGATCCGGTCGACCTGGACAATGTCGCACAAGGTTCGCTCGCCGGCATCACCACCGTGCTGACCAAATCCTGGGGAGATCTCTCCATCGACTTCCCGTTTCCCTCCATGGTCGGCTCCGGCGATCGCATGGGGTTGTATTGGGCCGTCTATGGCAGCGCGCCGAGCTTGCGGCAAGGTGTCGCGGCGCAGCCCACGAGCGCCCTGCAACACGCCTGCCAGGGCCTGGCCCTGGATGCATCTGGCGGCAATTGCGCGGCACCCGCCATCTATCACAGCTGCAAAGGCTCCAATACCTGCGCCACCCAGGGTGGCTGTGGCTTTGCGCACAAGGTGAGCGGTGGCGGCAATTGCTCCCAGGCGATCGGTGGACGCGGCGGGTGTGGTGCGCCGTCGCCGTCAACCTCGCCATCGGCGGTGGGCGGAACCTGCGGCCTGCCCACGTTCTTCAGCGCGCCGGCGGACAACAAGTGCGCGGGACTGGGCGGCTGTGCCGTGCCGATCTCTGCCTCCCAGCTGTATCCCACAGCCGGCACGATGGAATTGTTCAATTTCACCGGTTCCGACAACACCCCCACGCCAGTGGCGGAATTGCCCTTTGCCGTGGGCGACTCCGTCTACGACATCGCGTGGCAGGCCTTCGAGAAGGTCATGGCCAACCGCCAGCTGCCGCCCGGCAACAAGCCCAGTCCGACGGATCTGCGCATCGCCCTGCCGCCTTCCACCTGACCGGCTGACACGGTGATGCACGCACGTCCGGCTCAACCGCACGATGCCCTGGGCATGGTGGAAGAACGATCGCCGCCGCCACGCCTGGGCTTGCCCAATCTCGGATTCGGTGTCGGGCTCCGTCCGCAGCATCTCCCGGCCATCCTGGCCGGGGGAGCACGGGTGGATTGGTTCGAGATCATCTCGGAAAATTACCTCGATGATTGCGGCTATCAACGCACGATGTTGCGCAAGCTGGCGGAAGAAGTTCCCATCGTCATGCATGGCGTCAGCTTGTCGATCGGCTCGGACTCGCCACTGAACAGCGATTACCTGCACAAGCTCAAACGGCTGGCGGAAGACATCAATGCGGTCTGGGTGTCGGATCATCTGTGCTGGACCGGACTTGGCTCGCACAACTCGCACGACCTGCTGCCGCTGCCCTTCAACGCAGAGTCACTGGCCCACGTGCGCGACCGCGTCCTGCGGGTGCAGGACGTGCTGGGCAGGGCCTTGGTGCTGGAAAATCCCTCCAGCTATGTGCAGTTCCAGACATCGACCATGCCGGAGTGGGAGTTCCTGGCGCGCCTGGCCGAAAGCACCGGTTGCGGCATCTTGCTGGACGTCAACAATGTCTATGTGAGTGCCTACAACCATCGTTTCGATCCCGAGCTGTACCTGCGTGCATTGCCGCACCAGCAGGTGGTACAGATCCATCTGGCCGGACCGACGCAGTACGGCGACTGCCTGGTCGACACGCATGACCAACCCGTTCCGGGCCGCGTGTGGGAATTGTATGCACTGGCGCAGCAATTGACCGGCGGCGTTTCGACGCTACTGGAATGGGACGCCAACCTGCCCGACTACGACGGGCTCATGGGCGAATTGCACAAGGCACGCCAGGTCATGGACGGCAGCATGCCGGTGCTGGCACCTCCCGTGGTGGCCGAGCATGCGCTTTCCACACCGCTCCACCACCAGCACGTGGAGACTCTGGATGTTTAGTGCTTCGACAGGCGCGCCAGGTGCAACGCCACTGGGCGAGGTGCAGCGCTGGATGCTGACGGCAACCACGCACCCGGCGGGACTGAAAGTAGGCCTCATGACGGCGCATGCCGGTCAGGGCCTGGATATCCACTCGCTGGTTGCCACGCCCGCCGGTGTCGACCCGCACACGCGGCTGGCCATTTACGCCAACGGCTATTGGCTCAGGCTGATCGAATGCCTGCAGTCGGACTATCCGGCGCTCTCGCGCCTGCTCGGGCCGGAGCTGTTTGCCTTCTTTGCACGCGCGTACCTGAGCGACTATCCCTCCACATCGCCGTCCCTGCACGCACTCGGCGCACGCTTTCCCTACTTCCTGCGCACCTCGCAACGGGTCCGGGACCAACAACAACGCCAACGTTTTCCGCTGGAACTGGCCCGGATCGAACGCGCGCTCGCCGACGCCAGCCGCGCACAAGGCCTGGAAGAAGCGGCGATGGAGACGCGCATCGATGCATCCACGCTGGCACTTGGCTGGCCCTGCACCGTGCACCTGCCTGCAACCACCAGGCTGGCCATCGTGTCGCATACCCTGGAGAGCTTTCGCGGTTGGTTGTCGGGCGCAAGCCCAAGCGTTTCTCCGATCGCTGGCCGAACCTTCCTGGCCATTCGCCGCCACCGATTCCGCGTCGCGATCGAGCCGCTGACCGATTGGCAGTTCTTCGCCTTGCACCACGCTGCGCGTCGTCCACGCACGCTCATCGAGTGCGCGCAGGCCGCGGCACGCCGCAGCGGACGTGCGGCAGGCGAACTGCACGCCCTGCTCGCCCTATGGCTGCCCACTGCACAAGCGTCGAGCATGGTGGTGCTGAGGTCTCCATCAGCAACCGCTGAACTCACCGATACAGAAGCCTGCCCACCATCACGACCAGGACATCCGCCATGACCAGCGTTACCGGACCATTATTGGACGCGCACTATCGCCGCAGCTTTGGCGCGCTGGCCGGATATCTTCCGGAAGACCGCAGTGGACTGGCCGCGTGGCATGCCGTCATTCGTGACAAAGCTGCCCAGCTGCGCAACGATCATGGATCTGGCTACGCCAACCAGGCGGTGCAGGACCTGGCCGATCTGATCGATACCAATGCCATCGTGCGCATGTATGTCATCGAGGCCATCGACCAGACCAGCGCTTTTACGAGCAACATCACCACCCTCCAGGACATGCTGGACCAGCTTGATGTCATCTGCACGACCGCGCCCGAATACAACGTCAACAAGAACGTGCGCGTGCTGTTCCCGATGTCGGCGCTGTTCGTGGACATGATGGCAACGCCTGCCGGCAAGGCCCTGTTTCGCCTCGAACCGTTCAATGAAGCACTCCGTGCGATCCTGACGACATGGTCCGGGTATCTCGACAGTCAGGCCAGCTGCTGGGTGCTCAACCGCGACCCCACGACAGGCTGGCTGGGCACTGCCGCCATCGATGAATTCAAGCTTGCCGATTTCGTCATCGACTGGGATGCCGAGTACGGCGGCTTTGAGTCCTACAACGCCTTCTTTCATCGCGAAATTCAGGCCAGCTGTCGCCCACTGGCAGGAGGAGGCGACGCGGTAATCCCCCCGCCCATTAGCTGACGCCAGAAGTGGAATTTTCTCGTCCCCTTTCCCGAGGAGGTTCCATGAAGA
>NZ_JAJGQM010000023.1 GCF_020784175.1 Xanthomonas campestris pv. asclepiadis | reverse complement strand
CCAACAACACAGTTGCTACAAGGACGTACTTGCGGCGTGTCCTGCGATGGTGGGCGGGCAAGGACCCCGCAGCAAACCCGCAGATCGTCCGCTGTAAACCGAGGCACACGCACCGTCCAATCTCTAAAGACCTAGCCCCCTCTCAAGGCGACCGAGAGCGTGAGCGTCAGCGCAATGGGGATGTGTTCCCGAGCCAACCTGGGCACGATGCCCTCTGCGTGAGCGAGACACGCCCCGTATCCATCCCCTGAGCTGAGCCATTCCGATTGCGGCTGGCGCTCAGCCCATCAATTCAAAACTCGCAGACACGCCCTCGGCCTCTGCAGATGGCGCCACCCAGAGATCGAATACGCCAGGCTCTACCGTCGGCTTCAATGCCTGGCCGATGAACAACAGATCGTCGCGGCGCAACACGAACTCCACCGCGACGCTGCCGCCTGCCGGCACCGCGAGCTTGCGGAAGTCCTTCAGCTCGCGCACCGGGCGGGTGATGCTGGCGCTGCGGTCGCGGATGTAGAGCTGCGCCACTTCCTCGGCATCGCGGGTGCCGCGGTTGTGGATGCGCGCGCTGATGCGCAGGCTGCCGGTCGCCGCCATGCGTGCATCGCTCAGGCGCAGCTCGCCGTATTCGATGCGGCCATAGGTCAGCCCGTGCCCGAACGGAAACAACGCGGCATTGGGCGCGGTGCGGTAGCGGGTCTTGAACGGCTGCAAGGCATCCGGGCGCGGGTCGGCACGGCCGCTGGGCTTGTGTGCATAGCTATAGGGCAGCTGCCCGGATGCATGCGGAAAACTCACCGGCAGGCGCCCGGACGGACCGTGCTCGCCGAACAGGATGTCGGCCAGCGCGGCGCCCGATGCCGAGCCCAGGAACCAGCCGACCAGGATCGCCGGTGCCTTGAGTACCGGGCCATCGATCACCAGCGCACGGCCGTTGCTGAGCACCACCACCACCGGCGTACCGGTGGCCGCCACCGCCGCCAGCAGCGCTTGCTGCCCGGAGGGGATGACGATCTCGCTGCGCGACTGCGCTTCGCCGGAGTAGCGCATCGGCTCGCCGATCGCCAGCACCGCCACATCGGCGGACGCCGCTGCCGTGACCGCCGCCTGCACGCCGCCGGGCAGGCCATGTTCGAAGTCGCAGCCTTGCACCACCTGCAGGCCGCTCGGGTCGCGCAGCCGCGCGCGCAGTGCGCTGGCCAGGTCGTTGCCGCTGTCGTCGCCGCCGAACAGGCTCCATGGGCCGGCGGTGTCGGTCCAGTTGCGTGCCATCGGCCCGATCAGCGCGATGCGTTGCCCTTGCGTCTTGAGCGGCAGCAGCTCGCCATCGTTCTTGAGCAGCACGATGGATTTGCGTGCTGCCTCGCGTGCCAGCGCCAGTGTTTCGGGGCGCCGCTGCCGTGCCTGTGCACGTGCCGGCACGATGCGCAGGAACGGATCGTCTAACAATCCAAGCGCGGCCTTGAACTGCAGCACGCGGCGTACCGAGGCATCCAGTTGCGCCATCGTCACCTCGCCGGCGGCCACCAGCGCCGGCAGATGCTGCAGGTACAGCCCGCTCTGCATGCTGATGTCCACACCGGCCAGGAATGCCAGCTTGGCTGCCTCGCGCGCATCGCTGGCGACCCCGTGCCCGATCAGCTCCAGATCGCCGGTGTAGTCGGAGACCACCAGGCCGCGGTAGTCCCACTCGCCGCGCAGCACCTCGCTCAGCAACCAGCGATTGGCCGTGGCAGGAATGCCGGCGATCTCGTTGAACGCCGCCATCGTGGTCACTGCGCCGGCATCGAAGGCAGCCTGGAACGGCGGGAAATAGACCTCGCGCAGGCTGCGCTCGGAGATGTCGACGGTGTTGTAGTCCAGCCCCGCTTCGGCGGCGCCGTAGGCGGCAAAATGCTTGGGGCAGGCCGCCAGTGCATCGGCATGATCCAGTCCTTCGCCCTGGAAGCCGCGCACGCGCGCCTGCGCAAACCGCCGGCCAAGCAGCACGTCTTCGCCACTGCCTTCCACGCCGCGCCCCCAGCGCGCATCGCGTGCGATATCCACCATCGGTGCGAACGTCCAGTCGATGCCGACTGCGCTGGCTTCCAGTGCGGCGGCGCGCGCGGTGCGTTGCGCCAGCGCCGGCTCGAAGCTGGCGGCCTCGGCCAGCGGCACCGGAAACACCGTGGTGAACCCGTGGATCACATCGGCGGCGAACAGCAGCGGAATCTTCAGCCGGCTCTGCAGCGCGGCCTGCTGCAGTTGCTGATGCCACAGTACATTGGAGCCATTGAAGATGCCGCCCACCCGCCCGGCACGCGCGGCGGCAAGCTGGCCTTCGGCGGTAGGTACAGTGTTGACCGGATTGGCCGCCGCCGCCGCATCGGTCTGCTGCGCCGAACCGGACAACGTCAGCTGGCCGGCCTTTTCCTCCACGCTCATGCGCGCGATCAACGCATCAATAAAGGCCGGCGCCGCGGCCGCACGCCGCGGCAGCGCAACCCCCAGCGGCACCTGTGCCGACAACGCTGCCGACGCGGCACCCAGCAGCAACCCGCGACGTGTGATTCCAGTCCCCATGCCCGCCATCCCCGTGTGTCCAGGCCAGACGCTAACGGATCGCCAGCGAAAAGCCGTGCTGCGCTGCACGAGGGGTGCCGAGTGGTCGCCTCGGCAACGATGCAACAGCACGGCACCTTCACCGTTTCCGCACTAGCGTGCGCCATCGATCAAACCGGTCAGGACACACGATGCTGGACGTGGAAACACGCGTGCGCTTCTACGAAATGATGCACCTGGGCATGCCGTGGTGGGAGTTCGTGCTGCGCGCCATAGCGGTCTATACCGTGGTCCTGCTGCTGACGCGCCTGACCGGCAAACGCGCCCTGGGCCAATCCACGCCGTTCGACGTGCTGCTCATCGTGCTGCTGGGAACCGCGGTGCAGAACTCGTTGATCGGCAAGGACGTCTCGCTGCTGGGCGGCATGATCCTGGCGGCCACCTTGCTGGTGTTGAACTGGCTGGTGGGCATGGCCACCGCGCGCAGCCGGCGGATCGATACCTGGGTGCAGGGCACCCCGGCGCTGCTGGCGCGTGGCGGGCAGATCTACTGGAAGGAACTGGTCCGCCACAACGTCAGCTACGCCGATTTCGAAGTGGCAAAACGCAAGGCCGATTGCCGCGACGATGCCGATATCGACATGGCGATCCTGGAGACCTCCGGGGAGATCAGCATCCTGAAAAAGCGCCAGAGCTGAAGGCAGGCAAGCGTGCATGCCGGCCGTGCCGCCGGATCACCGTGGCCGCACGCCTGGTAGAGGCGCGTCACCGTGTGGCGAGGCGCCTTAGCGGGCCTTGCAGAACAACGACAGGTCCACTGATTCGGCCATGCGCTGGTAACCGGCATCGTTGGGATGCAGGAAGTCGCGGGTCAGCGCGGCGGGTAGCCACTCCGGCCTGGCCGGGTCGCGCAGCGCGGCGTCGAAGTCGATCACCGCATCGAATGCCTGCCCGTCGCGGATGAAGCCGTTGAGCGTCTGGCGCGTGGCCGCCGCCACCGGCTCGTAGCGATCGGAGTTGCCGAACGGGGTCAGCGTGGCGCCGATCACGGCGATGCCGTGTTGCTGCAGCCGGGTCACGATCTGGCGATAGCCCAGCACCATGTCGGCGGCAGTACGGCCGGCAATCGCATCCGGCGGACCGCTGTGGCGGATGTCGTTGATGCCTTCGAACAGGATCACCTGGTCCACGCCGGGCAGTGCCAGCACGTCGCGATCCAGACGCGCCAGCGCGCTGGGGCTGCGGCCATCGTCGAGCAGCTTGTTGCCGCTGATGCCGGCGTTGAGCACCACCACGCTGCCGGGGCAACGCCGCTCCAGCCGCCTGGCCAGCAGGGCCGGCCAATCGCCATTGGCGCCGCGCGTGGCGGTGGCGCCTTCGGTGATCGAATCGCCCAGTGCCACCACCACGGTCTGGCGGGTATGCGGCGGTTGCACGTAAAGGGCGGAGATGACGTTCTGGCGATACGCCAGCGCCTTGCTGTCCGGCACCTCGGCCTGGCCCTTTACCACCCGCAGCGCGGTGCGGCGTACCGCCGGGCGCGCCGGCGTGGGGAAATACAGGCTGACCGCCACCTCGGCCAATGCCGGTGCGCGCAACGGCACCGGGTCACTGAGCAATACGCCGCCGGGCGGCACGGTGACACTGGCGCGTCCATCGAAGCGCAGCGGGTTTGCGTCCCCGGCGCCGCCGAGCAGACGCGCCGTGCCCGCACCGATCGTCAGCGGTGCGGTGCCCAGCTCGTTGCTGATGCGCACGCGCAAGGCCACCGCCGCACTGCCCAGGCGCATGTCCTGGCGCACCGTTTCATCGGCAAATTGCAGCGGCGTGTCGGCGCCGCCGTCGAGCCGGTCCGGCGTCGCCGAGGCGATCCAGGCCGGCACCCAGCGGGGTGCCGGGTGCGCCGTGGCCGGGCCTGCCAGCACCACACTCAGTGTCGCAGTCATCATCCATCGCCAGACCATGCGCAAGCCTCCTTTGTCGATCAGGAAAAGAACACGCCGCCGTTGACGTCCAGGTTGGCGCCGTTGATGAAGCTGGCCGCATCCGAGGCCAGGTACAACGCCGCATCGGCGGCTTCCTCCGGGCGGCCTTCGCGCCGCAGCGGGGTGGCATTGGCGACGAAGGCGCGTACTTCCGGCTTGGTGAAGTCGTCATGGAAGCGGGTGGCGATCATGCCGCAGCACAGTGCGTTGACGCGGATGCCGCGCGGGCCCAGTTCCTTGGCCATTGCGCGCGAGAACGTCATCACCGCCGCCTTGGCGGTGGCATAGATGGCCGCGCCCGGCCCGCCGCCATCGCGCCCGGCAAGCGAGGCGAAATTGACGATCGCGCCGCCTTCGCGCATATGCGGTGCCACCGCCTGGGTGGTCAGGTAGACCGATTTGAGGTTGAGGTCCATCACCTGATGGAAGAAGGCCTCGTCGATATCGGCCAGCGGCTTGCGCGCCAGCATGCCGCCGGCCACGTTGATCAGCACATCGATGTGCTGGCCGAAGGCGGTGCGCGTGGCGGTCAGCAGGCCGGCCACGGCGGTGGCATCGGTGACGTCGGCGCGGTGCAGGATGCCCTGGCCGCCGGCGGCCTGCAGCTGTGCCAGCGTGTCGCGCGCGCTGGCGTCGTCGTTGGCGTAGTTGATGCAGACCTTGGCGCCGGCCGCGGCCAGCTTGAGCGAGATGGCGCGGCCGATATCGCGGCCGCCGCCGGTGACGATGGCGACCTTGTCGTGGAAATGCATGCGGGTATGTCCTGTTGGTGTGGGGAAAGCGGAGTAGGCGGCGGGCACGGTCAGGTGCCCGGTGCGTCGAGTCGGTGGATGCGGCCGGTGACCAGCCACAGCGCGGCCAGCGAGGCCGGCACCAGCGCGGCGACCAGGATGAACATCGGTGCGTAGGAGGTTGCGGTCATCACCGGGACCAGCCAGGTGGTGATCAGGGTGCCGGCCACCGCGGCCATGCCGCCGATGCCGGCCAGCGAGCCGACCGATTTACCGGCGAACAGATCGCCGGGCAGGGTCTGGATATTGCCGATGGCGATCTGGAAGCCGAACAGCACCGCGGCAATCGTCAGCACCGCCATGCGCGGGTCGGCCGCCTGCACGGCGCCCAGCAGCGCTGGCGCCATGATGGCCCCGCCCAGGGTGATGGTCCATTTGCGCGCGCGGTCCACGCTCCAGCCGGCCGCGATCAGGCGCCCGGACAGCCAGCCGCCGCACAGGCTGCCCAGCATCGCGCCGACGAACGGCACCCAGGCGAACGCACCGATCTGCTTGATGTCGAAGTGGAAGGTCTCGGCCAGGTAGATCGGCAGCCACGACACGAACAGCCACCAGATCGGATCCAGGAAGAACCGCGCCAGCACGATGCCCCAGCTTTGCCGGTGCGACATCAGCTGGCGCAGCGTGGGCAGGTAGGCCGGCGGCGGCGCGCTGCCGGCCTCGGGCGCATCCAGGATCAACGCCCGCTCGGCCGCGTTGACCCAGGGATGCCGGTCCGGCCCGGCGCGGTAGATCACCAGCCACGGCAGCAACCAGAGCATGCCCAGCACGCCGATCAGCACGAACGTGCCCTTCCAGCCGAACGACAGGAACAGCAGCGCGATCAGAGGCGCCGAGACGATCGCGCCGATGGAGGCACCGGCATTGAAGATGCCCTGTGCCAACGCACGCTCGCGGGCGGGAAACCATTCCGCATTGGCCTTGACCGCGCCCGGCCAGGCGCCGGCTTCGCTGATGCCCAGCAGTGCGCGCACCACCGAGAACGCCATGATGGAGTGGGTGACGGCATGCAGCGCGATGGAGAGTGACCACACCGCGATGGACAGGGCAAAGCCGAGCCGGGTGCCGATGATGTCGAACAGCCGCCCGAACACGAACTGCCCGGCGGCATAGAACAGCATGAAGATGGTGACCAGCAGCGCGTAGTCTTCCTTGGTGGCGCCGATGTCGCGCGAGATCGCCGGCCACATCACCGCCAGCGCGTTGCGGTCGATGTAGTTGATCACCGTGGCCACCGCGATCAGCGCCACGATCAGCCAGCGCACCGCCGAGCGCTTGCCCGCGGGGCGCGTGCGGGTGGTGGAGGTGGAGTCGGTGCTCATTTTTCACCTGCAGCGCGATCGAAGCGCGCATAGCCGCCGCGCCAGCGGTAGTGCTGGCCGGCGGCCTGCACCTGGTGGGCGCGTTGTGCATCGGCGTCGTCGGCCACCGCCAGCGCGATGCGCTGGCCGCCGACCAGGGTGAGCACGATCACCTCGGCATCGTCGCCGCGCACGCGCTCGATGGCGCGGATGCGGCTGTTGGCGCCATGCACGTATTCGGCGGTGCCGTTGTATTCGCCATGCGGTTCCAGCACGCCGAAGAAGCTGACGTTCGCCTGCCCATCGACACGCTGGATCAGCGCCGGTTCGCGGCGCAGGTTGAAGTCCGGGTCGTTGGCGCCGCTCTCCACCAGCAGCGCACGCGCAGGTGCGCTGCTGCCGAAGCGGTAGCTGTAGAAACGGCCGGCGAGCAGCCAGCTCAGGCTGCGCGTGTCGGTGCTCGCCTCGCTGGAGGCATCCACCCACAGATGCTGATAGCCGTTGGCCTTGCCCAGTACCGGGCGTTGCGTCAGTGCGCGCTCTGCGGTGAAGCCGACCTGCATGATCTGGCCGTTGAAGTGCAGCGGCAGGTCGTAACGTGCCGGAGCGCTGGCGTTGACGCGCAGCAGGTCGACCACCACCGGCAGGCGCAGCTGCGGGTGCGACAGCAGCGCCTGGGTGCGGGTGAAGCTGACCCCGTCGTAGGCCTGCTGCATGCGCGCCGAGGCGATCTGGGTGTCGGCACTGCTGGCGAACAGCAGCTGCGTCGGCGCATGCTGCTCGCCCACCTTCCAGTCGCCGTTGAAGTGGCTGGTCTCGTTCACCACCAGCGTGTTGTGCGCAATGGTCTGCTTGGCCCAGCTGCTGTTTTCCGGCAGATAGATGCCGCCGGCCTTGGCTTCCACGTTCAGGAAACGCGCCGCGCCGTAGTCGGTGACCACGCGCTGGCCGTTGTCGTAGAACAGCCAGTTCAACTTGTCGAAGTGGCCGTGGCCCATGCCTTGCGAGGTGTTCTTCATCACCAGCGTCTGGCCGTCGTCGCCGCCGCTGCGCAGGATCGCCAGTGCGCCCTGGTCGCCCCGTGCGCCATCGCGCAGCAACACGCTGCCGAAGGCGAACGGTTGGGCGCGGTCCTGCGCGAGCGCGCTGGCCACGGCCAGGCCTTCGGGGGTGAGCAGCACGCGGCGCTGGCGTTGTGCGATGGACAGCAGCTGTGCGTCGTGCGTCTGCGCGTAGGCGATGCCGATGCCGGCCACCAGTTCCTCGGTGTCCAGGCCCTTGTCGAGGATGGCGTCGTTGATCGGGAAGAAATAGCCGCCGTAGCTGCTCTGCACCAGGCTATTTACGGCCTTGAGCAGCACGCCGTCGCGGCGCTGGAAGATGCGCTGCTGCGGCTGGTTGCGCGCGATCGCGTTGGCGAACAGCACGAACGGGGCCAGGGCATAGCGTTGGTAATACGGGCCTTCGGCGTAGTAGCCGTCCGGCGAGAACAGCTGGTCCACCTGCGCCAGGAAGCCGGCCTTGCCATCGCGCTTGCTGCCACGCAGCGCCT
Source organism: Xanthomonas campestris pv. asclepiadis (assembly GCF_020784175.1). GTDB lineage: Bacteria > Pseudomonadota > Gammaproteobacteria > Xanthomonadales > Xanthomonadaceae > Xanthomonas > Xanthomonas campestris_D. The sequence goes on along the minus strand of NZ_JAJGQM010000023.1, from coordinate 65,060 downwards.
TGTCCACCAGCGCCTGATCGCGCAGCACATAGCCGGTCATGCCGACGGCGGCCACCGCCCAGGTGGCGTGGTTGTGGATCTTGTCGAAGTTGTTGGCGCTTTCGTCGCACAAAAAGTGCGCCATGCGCGCGAACACGTCGCGGTCGATGGTGGCGCGGTCCTGCGCGCTGAGCGTGTCGCGGATGGCGTCGTAGCCCTGGCTTGCGTAGACCAGCCACACCGAGTCGTTCAAGGACTGCCAGAACAGCCGCCCCGGCACCTGGCCGCGCCCGGCGGGGTGTGCGCCCAGCGTGGGATACAGGCGCGCGTAGGCCAGCAACACGTCGCGCGCATAGTCGGCATAAGCGCGGTCGCCGGTGAGCCGGTACAGCGCGCCGGCGGCCTGGATGGCCTGGTAGTTGCGCTTGTGCTGCTCATGGCTGGCGCCGCCGCCGGGGTCTCTGGGCACCGGCACGTCCACCCCGGCCCGCATCGCTGCGCGCACGCTGGCTTGTGCGCGTGCCTGTTCGCGGGCGAACACCGGCAGCCTGGCGCCATCGCTGGCCATGGCGCGCCATTGCTGGGCGGTGACCAGCACCGGTGCGGCGTCGGTGGCGCGCGGTTGCGGCTGCGCCGCTGGCTCGGCCGCTGGTGACGGCGCGGCAATACAGGGCAGGGCGCTGCCGGCGCCGACCAGGACCAGCAGCAACAGGCGGGTGGAACGGGTCATAGCAGGGGCTCCGCTGCGTCGGCATGCAACGCCGGGGTGCGGACGAACCGGTTGCCGCTGGCGATCAGGTGGGGCGTGCCGGTGGTGGGTTGCGCCAGGATCGCGGCGCTGTCGACGAATCGGTTATTGCGCAGCGCAATGCGCTGCACGCCGTGCAGGCGCAGCGACGCATCCGCAGCGCGGCCGACCTGCGTGAAGTGCGAGTCGCTCACCTGCAGCACCGGGCCGAAGGTGCTTTCGTCGCGGCCGCCGCGATACAGGTCCAGCACCGGCCCGGCGACGCGGTGGAACTGCGACTGCCGCACCGTCACCTGTTCGACGTTGTAGGTGCCGCGGTCGTCGGTCTCGGCGTGTGCGGACAACACCTTGCCGGAGACGTCCTCGACCAGCAGCCGGTCCAGCAGGATATGGTCGGCCAGGCTGCCCTTGCCGAGTGCGATCACATCGAAGCCGGGTTGCGCGTCCAGATGATGCAGGTGCGTGTCGCGCAAGGTGAGCTGGTACTGCGCCACCGCGGTGCCCGGCTTGGTGCGGATCACCGCGTTGCCCGGCTGTGCGGGCGCGGCGCGGCCATCGATCTCGAGCCGGGCCAGGCTGAGTGTGCCGCCGGGCGCGATCTGGAACAGCGCTGGCTGCGAAAAGCGGATCCGCGCACGCCCGTGCTGCGGGCCTTCCAGCGTCAGTGGGCGGTCCACGTCGAGGATGTCATCGACCTGGTAGCGCCCTGCATCCAGCTGCAGGCGATCGCCGGGGGCGGCGTGCGCCACGGCGTCGGTCAGGCTGGTCGGGCCCGGCCGCACGCGCGTACGGCGGCCGCTGTCGGTCACCGCCTGCGGCGCCTGCTTGGGATACCAGCTCACGCCCACCTGGTCGCGTGCGATGTAGCTCAGCGCCGGGTCGGCGCCGACGCCGGTGGCGTTGTCGGCGACCAGCAAGCCGGTGCTGGCGCGGGTCATCGTCACCTGGCGGCTGTCGACGCCGCCGGGCAGGCGGGTGGAGGCCAGCGGGCTTTGCAGGTTGCTGGCAAACGCGATGCCGGACAGATCGCCCAGCACGCGCACCGGGTCGCTGGCGGCCACGATCAGGTTGCCGGCAAAGCGGCTGTTGATCGGCGCGGCGGTGCGCTCGGCATCCATGCCGGCACCGAAGAACAGCTGGTTGACGGTCACGAAGGTATTGCGCTCGATGCGCGCCTGGTCCACCTGCACGTAGCGGTTGGCGGGCGAATTGGGCACCCCGTACATGATGCTCAGCGCCGACGAATAGCCGTCGCCGGCCAGGTTTTCCAGGTAGTTGTGGCGCACGGTCTGCTTGCGGTTGATCACGCGGATGCCGCCGGTGTCGGCCTTGTCGTCGCCGAAGAACACGTTGCGCTCGACCAGGTTGCCATCGCCATGCCGCAGCACCAGCGCGCCGCGCGATTGCTTGAACACATTGCCACGGTAGGTGTTGCCGCCGGACTTGTTGGAGACCACCTCCACCTCGCCGTCGCAGCCTTCGAACCAGTTGTTGTCCACCACCGAGTTGGAGGCGCTGTCGGCGTCGCTGCTGGTGCCGATGCGCAGCGTCTCGCCGCCATTGGCGCCCAGGTTGGGGCGCGGCCCGAACCAGTTGTGGTCGATGCGATGGCGATTGTCCAGGCCCTGGGTGGCGTCGCGTACCACCACCAGGGTGGGGCCGGCATTGGTCTTGCCGACCAGCTGGTTGTGGTCGAAGCGGTTGTCGCTGTCGTACAGCGCCACCCAGTTGTCCGAATCGTTGCGGGTGGGCTTGCTGAAGCCGTCCACCACCACCCGGGTGATGCGGCTGTGGCGCGCGCGTTCCTTGCTGGAGATGCGGTACGACAGCACCGCATCGCCCGGGCCGTGGCCGTCGCGGAACACCAGGTCCGATACCACCAGGTAGGTGCCGGCCATGCGCAGGTCGGAGGTGCCGCTGATGATCACCTTGCCGGGCGTCTGCGCGGTGAGGGTGATCGGCTGCTCGGCGGTGCCTTGCCCGCGCAGCACGATGGCGAAATCCCGCCACTGACCATCGGCCAGCACGATGCGATCGCCGGCACGCAGCGCGGCCGCTGCCACGGCGTACTCGCTCTGGTCGTGCACCAGGTACGAGGTGGCCTGGGCCGAGCCGATCCAGGCGGGCGCGCACAGCAGCAACAGGCAGGCAAGGGAAACGGGGGATCGCATCGGGATGCTCCTGGACGCTGGCGCGTCGGTGATGGCCGAGGGTAACAGTGCAGGCTGGATCGTCAACCAAAAGAGTAGTCCAGTTGGTCGCTATTGAAGCTCGGTGAACGCCAGATGTCATGCTGCGTGCGCACAAAAATGGGCCCGAAATTGGCCTAGATAGGTGGCTCGCTCGGTAAATCAAAGAAATGATTGACTTGCCGTGTATCCCCGTGGAATCTCCATCGCGCTCGGTTTCGAGCATCCTTTGGGAGGAGGAATTGTGCGATACACAGAAGTAGTCCAATTGCGTATACCAGTTAGTCGGAACCTCTTGGCGCAGGCACTGCTGGGCGCTGTTGCGCTGGCCGGCACACAGGTGGCCATGGCCCAGCAGACCGATGCTGCCCAGTCGCCGCCGCAGCAGGCGCCCACCACGCTGGACCAGGTCAAGGTCACCGGCATCCGCAGCTCGATCCAGTCGTCCATCGACAGCAAGCGCGAGCAGACGGTGGTGGCCGACGTGCTGTCGGCCGAGGACATCGGCGACCTGCCGGCGCTGTCGATCGGCGAGGCGATCGAGACCATCACCGGTGCGGCCACGCATCGCGAAAAGGGCGGCGCGTCGGAGATCTCCATCCGGGGCCTGGGGCCGTTCCTGGGCTCGGCCACCTTCAATGGGCGCGAGGCCAGCAACGGCAGCGGCGACCGCTCGGTGAACTTCAACCAGTTCCCTTCCGAACTCATCAACACCGTGGCGATCTACAAGACCCAGCGCGCCGACTTCGTCGAAGGCGGCATCGCCGGCACGGTCAAAATGCAGACCGTGCGGCCGCTGGAATTCGGCAAGCGCCGCGTGCAACTGGACGGGCGGGCGACCTATGCCGATGGCGACAGCAAGTTGCGCAACGCCGATGGCGTGGGCTGGCGCAGCACCGTCAGCTACCTGGACCAGTTCGACCTGCGCGGGGCCGGCAAGCTGGGGGTCTCGCTCGGCCTGCAGCGGCTGGAAGGCACCAACCCGGAAGAGGTGATGAGCAGCAGCTCCACCTGGACGGCCTGCAACGCCAACGAGGTGGTGGGCGCCAGCCGCAACTGCACCGCCGTGACCCCGGCGCAGGTGCAGGCGGGGACGCCGTATTACCTGGCGCCCGGCAGCCGCGTGTACCGCCAGATCAGCGAGCACGATCAACGCGATGCCGCCTTCGCGGCGCTGCAATGGCGGCCCTTCGACGGCCTGGAGGTGGCCCTGGATTACCAGGATTCGCAGCGCACCGTGACCGAAGACCGCGCCGAGCTCAATTTCTCCGAGACCCTGCGCAACCTCAACAACCGCCAGGTGGGCGACAACGGCGCCTTGCTCGGCCATACCGGCAGCAGCACGGTGGAATCCTCCACCGACTACAAGGTGCGCGACGAGCAGTACCGCGGTGGCGGGCTGCGCGTGGAATGGCGCCCGAACGCGGCCTGGATGCTGTCCACCGACCTGTCGTATTCGCGCACCGAGCGCAGCGAGATCGACCGCATGATGCGGCTGCGCTCCAATGCCACCGACATCAACGGCAACCGCGTGCCCGGGATCAACGGGCAACGCGTTGACTACACCTACACCTATGCCGGCGATGTGCCGGGGATCGTGGTCGATCCCGCGTTCGACCTGAACAACCCGGACAATTTCAGCGCCGCTGCGCGCGCACGGCGCGACGAGTTGCGCCGCGAGCACACCATCCGGGCCTGGCGCTTCGATGGCGCCTTCACCCCGGAAAGCGGGCTGCTCACCTCCATCAAGGGCGGCATGCGCCTGTCCGAGGCGACCTACCGCGACCTGGACGACCGCGTCGAGCGCAATGTCACCGATCCGGGCACGATCCGCGCCGCCAACCTGGCCTGCCGGCAACCGTTTCCGCAGGAGGATTTTCTCTCCAGCGCCAGCGGCAACACCATCCAGCAGTGGGCCACCTTCGACAGCCGCTGTCTGTTCAGCGCCATCACCGGCGTGGACGACACCGGCCGCAATGCCGACCCGCGCGGCAGCGCCGACTCCGACGTGGAAGAAAAGACCCGCGCGCTGTATGTGATGGGCGAATTTGCCAGCACGTTGTTCGGGCTGCCGCTGGACGGCAACCTGGGCGTGCGCTGGGTGCGCACCGACGTCAGCTCGGTGGGGCTGCGCGGCGAGCTGGACGTCATCGACAACCCCGACGGCACCATCCAGCTGGTGGAAACCGGGCGCTTCGCCGCGCAGACGGTGCGCGCATCCAACCGCGTGTTCCTGCCCAGCTTCAACGCCAACATCGGCCTGACCGACCAGACCCAGCTGCGCGTCGGGCTGTATCGGGCCATGGCCCGCCCGGATCTGGTGGCGCTGTCTGCCGGGCGTACCTTCATCCTGGAACCGGGGACCGAATTCACGACCGTCGGCGAGGCGATCGGCAGCATCACCGCCACCGGCAACCCGCGCACGCAGCCGCTGCTGTCGTCCAATGCGGACGTGTCGCTGGAGTGGTATCCCAATGCCGACTCCCTGCTCAGCGCCGCGGTGTACTACAAGCAGTTCACCGGGGGCGCGGTGCCCACGGTGGTGGATGAGCGCTTCGTCATCGACGGCACCGCGGTGGTGGTGCCGGTGGTGCAGGACGTCACCACCCGGCAAAAGAGCGATCTCACCGGGCTGGAGCTGACCGGCACCCACCGCTTCTCCTACCTGCCGGCACCATTCGACGGCCTGGGCGTCAAGCTGAGCTACAACTACGCCGATTCCAACTACAAGACCCAGGATCTGCGCCTGGGCGACCAGATCGACCCGGCAACCGGCCTGGTGAGCGGCGGCATCGTCGCGCCGGCCAATATCTTCGGCCTGTCGCGGCACGTGTTCTCCGGCCAGCTGTATTACGCCATCGGCGCGGTCGACCTGCAGGCCATCTACAAGTACCGCTCCGAGTATTTCCAGAAGTTCGTCGGCGCCCCGGCGCAGAACCGCTACGTGCGCGACAGCGGCACCCTGGACCTGCGTGCCAGCTACCGCGTCAATGCGCAGCTGTCGGTGTCGCTGGAGGCTTCCAACCTGACCAACGAGCCACGGATCTCCGACATGCCGGTGCCCGGCAGCTTCCGTGAGTACAACACTTACGGGCGACGTTATTATTTTGGGGTGCGCTACCGGTTCTAGCGTCGCCTACCGGCGCGGTTTCCGCCGCGCCACCTGTCCGGCACCCGTGTGCCGGGCCGATCACCCTGAGGGTTTGAGTCGCCGATGTCCGAAAACCGCCTGTACCACTCCGTTGCCGCCAAGATCCGCGCGCTGATCGACACGGGCGAATTCCCGGTCGGCTCGCGCCTGCCGGGCGAACGCGAGTTGGCCGAGCGCTTCGGCGTCAGTCGCGTGACCGTGCGCGAGGCCGAGATTGCGCTGGAGGCGCAGGGCCGCATCGTGATCAAGATCGGCTCGGGTGTGTACGTCAAGCCACGCCTGGCCTCGGACGAGGGCGCATTGCCGGATGTCAGCGCGTTCGAGCTGACTGCCGCGCGCGCGGTGATCGAGGCGGAGGCGGCCGCACTGGCCGCCAGCCACATCACCGATGCGGAGCTGGATGAATTGAACGGCATGATCCAGGCGCTGTCCGCACCAGGGCTCAGCGATGCGGCTGCTGCCGACTACGACCGCGCCTTCCACCTGGCGATCGCGCGTATCAGCGGCAACCCGGTGGTGGCGCACTGCGTGCAGCTGATCTGGCGCATGCGCAACGAGTTGCCGCGCGTGCGCGAGGTGTACGCGCGGGTCTGCCACGACGACGGCGCCACCCGTGTGGACGAGCACACCGCCATCCTGCAGGCCCTGCAGCAACGTGACCCGGTGGCGGCACGCACGGCCATGCGCAACCACTTTCAGCGCCTGTTCGAATCCATGCTGGAAGCAACCGAGAACGATGCCCTGGCGGAGATCCGCCGTCGCACCCAGCAGGACCGCGCGCATTTTCTGGCGGCCACGCGCACCTGACTGCATCTAATGGTTTGTTTGGCGTGACGCGTCGACCGCCAGCGGCACTCTTGTGCCGCTGACGCTGGATCCTCCGAAAGACACACCCTCCAATCAGCTGGACGCGCCGTCTGCCCTGGTTCGGCAGCACCGACGCGCGGCTGGTCTGAGTGTTGTGCCTGCGATCGCCGCAGACGCTGCAGCGATAACACACTGCTGCAGCGTCCGCCCTCAGGCAGATGGCTCTACCTGAGGGGCGCGCGCGGGCACCTGCAGTGCAGGCCTCAGTCCGCCATCACCTTGTCCGGCGTCATCGGGGTGCTGCGGATGCGCTTGCCGGTGGCATGGAAGATCGCATTGCAGATCGCCGCCGAAACACCGACCAGGCCGATTTCGCCAACGCCTTTCGCACCCAGGCTGCTGACGATGCGGTCGTCCTCGTCGGCGAAGATCACATCGATGTCGTGGATGTCGGCATTGGCCGAGACGTGATACATCGCAAAATCGTGATTCATGAAACGGCCGAAGCGGTGATCGGACTGGGTGTGTTCGTGCAGCGCCTGGCCGATGCCCCAGACCACGCCGCCGACGATCTGGCTGCGCGCGGTGATCGGGTTGAGGATGCGCCCGGCCGCAACGGCGCTGACCACGCGGGTGACCCGCACCGTGCCGAGCTCCTCGTCCACCCGCACTTCCACGAACACCGCGCCATGGGTGGCACGGGTGTAGTTGCGTTGCTTGAGCACATTGGGCAGCAGCAGGAACTTGTCTTCGATCTGTTCCAGCTGGGAAGCACGCAACAGCTCGGTCAGGGCCATGGTGGTGCCGGCGTCGGCGCGCAACGCCAGCGTGCCATCGGCAAACACCACCTCGTCCAGCTTGGCCTTGGTGAAGCGCGAATTCGGTAACGCCTGGGCAAGCCGCAGCAGCCGCGCGCGCAATTTGCCGCACACGCCATCCACCGCCGAGCCCACCGTGGTCACGTGCGAGGAGCCGCCTTCGATCGGTGCCACCGGCAGGGTCGAATCGCCCAGCTGGAAGGTAACCTGTTCCAGCGGCAGGCCCAGTGCTTCGGCCGCGATCATCGCCATCACCGTATAGGTGCCGGTGCCGATATCGCTGGCTGCGCTGCTCACCACCAGCCGGCCATCGGCGTGCAGCACCGCGTGCGCGCGCGCAAACATCTGCATCGCATCCCATTGCCCGGTGGCCATGCCCCAGCCCACCCATTCGTTGCCTTCCTTGCGTGCGCGCGGCTGCAACGGGCGCTGCGCCCAACCGAAGCGCTCGGCGCCTTGCTGGTAGCACGCGCGCAGTGCCTTGGTGGAGTAGGGCTTGTCGTCGGCCGGGTTGACCTCGGCGTAGTTCTTCAGGCGCAGCGCCAGCGGGTCCATGCCCAGCTCATAGGACAGCTCGTCCATCGCCACTTCCAGCGCATGTACGCCGTGTGCGGCGCCGGGTGCGCGCATGTCCATCGGGCTGAACTGGTCCAGGCTCACCAGGTTGTAGCCCAGATGCACGTTGTCGCAGGCATACAGCTGCCCGCTCCAGTTGACCACCACTTCGACGTAATCCTCGATGCGCGAGGTCTCGGCAATGGCCTCGTGCCAGATCGCGCGCAGGCGGCCATCGCGGTCGGCACCGAGCTTGAGCCGCTGCAGCGTCTCCGGGCGGTGGCCGAAGGTGAACATCTGCTGCCGCGTCAGCACCACGCGTACCGAGCGGTCCAGCAGGATCGAAGCCATCACCGCAAGCGGCAACTGATACTGCGGGCGCAGCCCGGAGCCGAAGGCACCGCCCACGTAGGGATTGCGTACGGTGACCTTGCGCTTGCTCAAGCCGAACACATGGGAGACGTACCAACGGCTGTTCTGCGAGCCCTGGGTCTTGTCGTAGATGGTGAAGTGGCCATCGGCGTCGCGAATCACCGTGGAGGCGAACAGTTCCATCGGATTGTGGTGTTCCACTCCGCTGTAATAGTCGGCCTGCACCTGGACGGAGGCATTGGCGAAGGCGGTGTCCGGCTCGCCCTTGTCCTTGGGCGGCGGCGAGAAACCGGCCTTCATGGCCTTGGGCTTGTGCGCACGGTCCAGGTTGGTCATCAGGTTGGTGTCGTGGGGGTCCTGCAGCAGTTCCACCTCCACCAGGTGGGCCGCGTGGCGCGCCGCTTCGAAGGTTTCGGCCACCACCAGCGCGATCGGCTGGCCGCTGTAAAGGATCTTGTTGTCGTACAGGGGCCGGAACGGCGAACCGGCCGGTGCGGTCATGTCCTTGTAGAACAGGTCCATGCCGCGCATATGCGGGCGGTTTTCATGGGTGACGATCTCCAGCACGCCGGGCACCGCGCGTGCGGCGTCGAGATGGAAGGCGACGATCTCGCCCTTGGCGATGCTGCTGTTGACCACCACGCCATAGGCCAGGTCCGCGACCGGCCATTCGGCGGCATAGCGCGCCTGGCCGGTGACCTTGGCGCGCCCGTCGATGCGGGTGACGCCGGTGCCGGTGGGGCGATAGCCGGTGCCGCTGTCGGCAACCGGCGGGCTCAGGTCGTTGTCCGGTACATCGGTGCTGCGTGCGTTCATGGCGCTTCCTCCAGCGCGCTGGTTCGCCCGCGGTTGTCGATGGTGCCCTCGCGGGCGACGTCCAGCGCACGCACGATCGCGCGGCGCGCCAGCGGCAGCTTGAAGGCGTTGTTGCCTTGCGGTTGCGCGCCTTGCAGCAAGGCATCGGCCAGGCTGGCGAAGCTCTCGGCCGTGGCCGGCTTGCCCACCAGCTGCGCTTCGGCGTCGGGATTGCGCCAGGGCTTGTGCGCCACGCCGCCCAGGGCCACGCGCACCTCGCGGATGCTGCCGTCCTCGGCCAGGTCCAGCGCGGCGGCCACCGACACCAGCGCGAATGCATACGACAGCCGCTCGCGGATCTTCAGGTAGGCGCTATGCGCGACGAAGCGCTGCGCATCGGGCAGGTCGATATGCACGATCAGCTCGTCCGGGGCCAGCGTGCTGTCCAGCTCCGGGTGCTCGCCGGGCAGGCGGTGGAACTGCGCAAACGGGATGTCGCGCTCGCCGTTGGGACCTTGCACATGCACCACTGCGTCCAGCGCAGCCAGCGCGACGCACATGTCCGACGGATGCGTGGCAATGCACTGCGCGCTGGCGCCGAGAATGGCGTTGTAGGTGGTGAGCCCGCCGATGGCCGAGCAGCCGGTACCGGGCTCGCGCTTGTTGCACGGGGTGGCGTGGTCGTAGAAGTACAGGCAACGCGTGCGTTGCAGCAGGTTGCCGCCATTGCTGGCCATGTTGCGGATCTGCGGCGAGGCGCCGGCCAGGATCGCCGCGCTCAGCAGGGGGTAACGCGTTTCCACGTCCGGGTGGTAAGCGGTGTCGGCGTTGCGCGCGAGCGCGCCCAGGCGCAGGCCGCCATCGGGTTGGCTGGTGATGCCATCCAGCGGCAGACGATTGATGTCGACCAGGCTGCCCGGCCGCATCAGCTGCAGCTTCATCAGGTCGGTGAGATTGGTGCCGCCGGCGATCAGGCGCACCGGGGCTTCGGCAGGCACCGGGTGCGGGTCGCTGCCGCGCACTGACAGTGCAGTCAGCGCCGCATCGATGCTGTCCGCGCGCGTATAGGTAAGCGGAATCATGCCGGCACCGTCCCTGGCGTCCACGGTGTGACGGCGCTCTCGCTGCTGTCGCTGGGCTTGCCCATGACCTGCATCACCGCATCGGTGATCTGCGGGTAGGCACCGCAGCGGCACAGGTTGCCGCTCATCAACTCGCGCACCTGGTCGCGGTCGTGCGCCTTGCCTTCATTGATCAGGCCCACTGCCGAGCACAACTGCCCGGGCGTGCAATAGCCGCACTGGAAGGCATCGTTCTCGATGAAAGCACGCTGCAGCGGATGCAGCTGGTCACCCTCGGCCAGGCCTTCGACGGTGGTGATCTCGGCGCCGTCCTGCATGACCGCAAGCGTCAGGCAGCTGTTGATGCGGCGTCCATCGACCAGCACCGTGCAGGCACCGCACTGGCCGTGGTCGCAGCCTTTCTTGGTGCCGGTGAGGTCGAGCCGGTCGCGCAACAGGTCGAGCAGGCTGACCCAGGCTTCGAGCTGCAATTGGTAAGGCTGACCATTGATGCGCAGGTTGACCGGGTAGGTCGGCGCAGCAGTGGCGGTGGCCGGCGCCGGATGCGTGGCAGTGGCGGGTGTGGCATTCATGCGAACCCCGTGGCGATGGCTGAGAGGAGGACGCTCACCTTGATGCCTGCATGGTCAAGGTGCGGTGTAGGTGAGTGATGCCTCTTTCACGCCTGCGTGAACCGTGAGCGTGGCCAGGCGAGGAACGTGGCGGCGCCGCTGCGCATGACATCGCTTGATCGCAGGCCGGTGGCATCGTCGGTACGTCATCGTGATGTCACCTGCAGTGGCCAGGCTAGCCGGCCCAGCGCACAGGGGGGCGCACCTGCATGAAAGCCAACGCCACCCGCGCCTGGACGCAGGTGTTCACCCAGCACGGATCGGTGCTGCGTGGCTTCTTCGTGCGTCGCGGCGCCAACGAGGATGCCGAGGACCTGGTGCAGGAAACCTATCTGCGGCTGTTGCGTGCGCATCAGGATCAAGGCAAGGCGATCGCCAATCCCGAGGCGTATCTGTATACGGTGGCGCTGAACCTGGCGCGCGAGCAGGCCGCGCGACGCAAGCAGGCGCCACTGCGCATCGACGAGATGGAGCAGTTTTCGCAACTGCTGGCCGCAAGTGACGACGTGGAAGACGCCGCGCACCGGCAGCAGCGCCAGCAACGCCTGCAGGCCCTGCTGGCCACCTTGCCGGAGCGCACCTGCGCGGTATTGGTGATGCAATACCGCGACGGGCTCAGTTACAAGCAGATCGCCGAGCGCATGGGGGTGTCTGCGCATATGGTCAAGAAGCATGTGGTGCGTGGCTTGTCGGCCTGCAGACGGGTGGTTGCCGACAGCGGGGACAGCTGGTGAGCAAGCCGGTGTTACCGAGCCGCAGCGTTGTCGGTGAAGCCGCGCACTGGCATGCGCTGCAACGCATGCAGGCGCTGGATGCGACGCAACAGGCCGGCTTTCTGCAATGGCTGACCGCATCGCCGTTGCATGTGCGCGAATACATGGCGGTGCTGCGTGTGGCCGGCGATCTGGGCGATGCCATGCGCGGCATGGACCTGGACGTGGATGCCCTGCTTGCTGCCGACCGGTGCAAGAGTGCCGATGCCGTGCCGCCCAACGTGATCGCGCTGCCGCTACGGTCACAAGTGCCGCCAGCACCGCAACCCGCTGCCCGGCCGCGCCGCAGCGAACGTAAACCCAATGCACGCATGCGCAGCTGGCGCACGGGCCTGGCGGCGGCGCTCTGCGGCGTGGCAATCCTGACCGGCTGGGCCTGGCCACGCACGCAGACCTATGCCACCGCGCATGGCGAGCAACGCAGCGTGCAGTTGGCCGATCGCAGCGTGGTGCATCTGAATGCGCAGAGCAGCGTGCGTGCCACCATGACGCCGTGGAGCCGCCACCTGCAGCTACTGCGTGGCCAGGCCAGCTTCGTGGTCGCACCGGACCGGCGCCCCTTGCAGGTGCACGCAGGCCATCTGCGGGTGGAGGATATTGGCACCACCTTCGATATCGCCCTGTATCAACACCAGGCACGCATCGAGGTCGCCGAGGGCCGTGTGCATGTGTGGCGCGACGCGCGCGATGGACAACCGATGCTCGCCAACCTGGGGGCAGGGCAGAGCGCGCGTATCGATGAGACCACCGGCCAGGTCGAACTGGCCAGCGAAGAGATTGCCGCGATGCATGCCTGGCGGCAGCGGCGCATCGTGTTCCGCGACGCGCCGCTGGCCACCGTGGCCGAAGACTTCAATCGCCTCAATCGCACGCGGTTGTCGATCGACGACGCTGCCGCCGGTGCATTGCGGCTCACTGGCAATCTGCGCGGTGACGATCTCGCCGCGCTGCGTGCCTTCCTGGATGGCCAGCCGAACCTGCGCGTGGTCAGCGCGCCGGGGATGCTGCGCGTGAGCAGCCGGCCTGCGCCGGGAACGGTGACGCGATAGCCATCGTGCCAAGCGATGTAGCGATGTGTGCATCGCCGGCGCGTGCATCAACCCTCGCGCATCGCGCAGGCGGCTGTGCCCTGGTCTTGCGCGTAGTGCATGCAGTTGCCGATGCGATCGCGCGGCGCGCGTACCGGTCGCAGTCTGCGACTGCGTGCATGCACACGTAAAAGCGTAAGTAGTCGCGTGCGTGCAAGGCACAGCGCAATGTGTACACCGCGCGTCGCGCCCGCGCACCGCTTGGTACCTCCCGCAGATGTCACAGAAAATTCATCAAAAAACGGTGCCCGATCGTCGCTGTCGATGCTCGTAGTCCAGGTACAACGCAGCATTCCCGCCTGGCGGATGGTGTTGCGCATTGCTTCCTCCCCTACTGGATTCCACGATGCGCCGTACGTTGTTTCTTTCGATTGCTCTCGCCCTGCACGCCGGTACCGCTGGCGCCCAGACGGCTGCTGCCACCGTCGCGGTCGATGCGATTGCCGCCCAGCCACTGGCGCGCGCGCTCAATGCGCTGTCGCGCCAGACCGGGCTGCAGTTTGTCTATGCCGCAGGCGTGGCCGGCAACCCGCAGACCCGCGCCACCGCCGCCGGCGTCGCACCCGAGCAGGCCTTGCAGCAGTTGCTCGATGGCACCGGCCTGCGTTACCGCTATCTCGATGCGACCACGGTGACGATCGAAACCGCCGAGCCGGCGCCCGCCCTGCCGCCAGCGGTTCCGGCAACGGCCGCAGTCGCAACGGCGCCGGTGCCGCGTGCAGACGCGCCGGTGCAGGAACTGGACAGTATCCAGGTGCTCGGCAGTTACGCCGGCAGCCTCAGCGCCGCGTTGCGCCAGAAACGCTACGCCGACAGCGTGGTGGATGTGATCGCCGCCGAAGACATCGGCAAGCTGCCGGCGCAGAACGTGGCCGAGGCGCTGCAGCGTGTGCCGGGCGTGTCGATCGTGCGCGACCGCGGCGAGGGCGTGTACGTGCGCGTGCGCGGCCTGGGCCCGAATTTCCAGGTCACCACGCTCAACGGCCAGACCATGGCGGTCAACGAGAACGTGCGCACCTCCGGCCAGACCGGGCGGCAATTCCGCTACGACACGCTGCCGGCCGAGCTGGTCTCCGGGCTGGATGTGATCAAGAGCCCCACCGCTGATCTGGACGAAGGCGCCATCGGCGGCATCGTCAACGTGCGCACGTTCCGCCCGCTGGAACTGGGCAAGACGCTGACCAACGTATCGATGGAATCCAGCCAGGCCCAGCGCACCCAAGCCAACGATCCGCGCGTCTCCGGGCTGTTCAACTGGGTCAATGCCGAAGGCACCTTCGGCATGTTGATCTCTGGCGCGTATGCGCAACGCACGCTGCGCCAGGACCGCGTCAACGAGGTGAGTTGGGACTATTACCGCAACGGCGTGCCGGGCGTGCCCGGTGCCAGTTATGTGCCGACTGGCCTGCGCCCGACGCTGGAGCTGGAAGAGCGCGAACGCACCGGTGTGGCCGCATCGCTGCAATGGAAGCCCGGCGCGGCGTGGGAGACCAACCTGGATCTGCTCTACGCCAGACAGACCGTGCATTACGACGAATACAGCATGGGCGTGGGCTTCGACAGCCTGGCCAAGCTGAGCAATCTGCGGGTGGAAAATGGCGGTATCACCGGCTTCGATTATCGCAACGGCCAGGTGCAGATCTCGCGCGAGACCTCCGGCATCACCGACGACAATCGCAGTGCGCGCCTGTCCAGCACCTGGAGCGGCGATCAATGGACACTGGGCGCAGTGGCGTTCCACTCGCAGGCGCACAGCTACGACTCCGACCCGATCCGGCGCACCCGTCTGCGCAGCGGCACCAACCTGTCGATGCGCGTGGACATGCCGCAAGCCGACGGCGACAACGTGCCGGACTGGCGTTTCACCAACGGCTTCGATCCGACCAACCCGGCCACCGTGGCAGGGCGCCGGCTGGAATGGCGGCAGATCGATGCGCGCGACAAGGAGGATGCGCTGCAGTTCGATGCCAGGCGCACACTCGACGGCAGCTTCTTTCGCGATTTCAAGCTAGGCGCCAAGTATCGCCAGCGCTCGCGCACTTACGACCGCGCCGACCTGCTGCTCAACAGCATCGCCGGCGTCCGTTTCCCGGGCAGCTATTTCACCGCGTTGCCGGTGGGCGACATGCTGTCGGACGCCAACGGCAACCTGCCGCGGCAATGGCTGGCGCCGATCGAATCCACGTTCTGGGGCAATTGGCCAACCAGCGCCGATCTGAGCAATACGCCCAATAGCGCCGACCTGCAGAATTCCTATGAGGTGCAGGAAAAGATCGCCTCGGCCTACGCGATGACCAACTTCGGCACCGAACTGGCCGGCCGCGAGCTGCGTGGCAATCTCGGTGCGCGCGTGGTGCGCACCGAACAGGCCACCGATGGTCATGCCGACGTCAACGGCAGCGCGCAACCGGTGCACTTCGAGCGCAGCTACACCAATGTGCTGCCCTCGTTCAATGCCGCCTGGGACGTGCGCGAGGACATGGTGCTGCGCACCTCCGCTGCCAAGGTGATCACGCGCCCGGATCTGACCGATCTATCGTCCAAGCTCACCTTCAATTCCAGTGGCGAGCGCCTCACCGCCAACGGCGGCAACCCAGCGCTGCAGCCGTTCGAAGCGTGGCAGTACGACCTGACCTTCGAGTGGTACATCGACGGCACCTCGGCACTGACCGGCGGTTTGTTCTACAAGGACATCTCCAGCTTCATCCAGACCCAGATGTCCAACCTGGTCTACCAAGGCCAGACCTATCTGCTGTCGTCCAAGACCAACGGCAGCAAGGCGATGGTGCAGGGCGCGGAAGTGGCGTATCAGCAGGTCTTCAGCGGCCTGCCGTCGCCGCTGGACGGCCTGGGCATGCAGCTCAACTACACCTGGACCGACAGCAAGGCGACCTATCACGACGGCACCGGCAGCTTCACCGACAGCCTGGAAGGCGTGGCCAGGAACACCTACAACGCGGTGCTGTTCTACGAGAAGGGGCAGTTGATGGCGCGCGTCAGCTACAGCTGGAGCGACGACATCCTCAACGCGGTGGGCACCGCCAATGTGGCCACGCTCAACAGCGACCGGTTCGGCAGCCTGGATGCCAATGTGGCTTACAAGGTCAACGACACGCTGTCGGTGTTCGTCAACGCGATCAATCTCACTGGCGAAGTGCAGCGCCAGTTCGTTGGCGATCACTTGTTCGGCGGCTATACCGACTACGGCCGCACCTGGTCGCTGGGGTTGCGCGCGCGGTTTTGAGAAGGGCTGGATAGCTGACGAGTAGTTGTCAGGGACGTGCGATGTGCACATGGGGCGCTGCGCTTGCGGGTGACATGCCGCCACGGAGGCCTTGCGACGAGTGCAGCCGTCGTGATCGCCGATCCAGTTTGTTGGCGGCAGCCAATGCCGCCACCGGGCGCCTTGCTGCAAGGCGCCATCTGCAAGGGCCATGGCTTCCGCCGTGGCGCTGTTGCCAGCGGCACATCGCCTCGTATCGCGATGTGCAGCACCTGCATCACGTGTGTTGAGACCACTCATGTCATTACTGCTTCGTAGCTGTATCGGGTTTTTTGCTTTAGTTGTGGCCGGCCTGGCCATGCCGGTAGCGCATGCCGCCACTACGTCGGAGACGCTTGAGAAAGTCGTCATCCTCAAGCGCCACGGCGTGCGTGCGGCGATGTCCAGCCCGGAACAACTGGGCCGCTATTCCGCACGTTCCTGGCCGCGCTTCGCTGTGCCGGCCGGCCACCTGACCGCAAACGGTGCGCGTCTGGAGGCATTATTCGGTGCCTATTACCGCGCCCGTTACACGCCGCTGGGTCTGTTCGATGGCGATGGCTGCGCCAATGTCTACTACTGGGCCAATCGCACCCAGCGCACCATCGCCTCGGCGCATGCGTTGGCAAGCACGCTCACCCCGGGGTGCACGAACACGGTGCACCACGTTGCCGATGACGCGTCCGATCCACTGTTCGACGGCGCGCCGGCATTGCGGCAACCCGCTGCGGCGGCGTTGATGCGCGCGGCCATCGCCGGCCGCGTCGGCGGCGATGTGGTCGCCTGGAATGCGGCGCAACACGATGCGATCGACAGCTTGCAGCAACTGTTGCTGCAGTGCGCGCAGCGGCCGTGCCCGACCCAGGCCGGTGCCGGCAGGCAGCGCCTGGAGGCGGTGCCCGCACGCATGGGCGATGCCGAAGATGGAATCGCCGGTGTCGAAGGCCCGGCACCGGCAGCCTCCGGCATCAGCGAAAGCCTGCTGATGGGCTGGGCCGACGGCCAGGAATTTGCCGCCTTGGGATGGCAAGGCCTGGACGAAGCCAGTCTGCTGCGCGCGTTCGCCCCGCATCAGGCCGAGTTCGCGCTGCGCCTGCGTGCGCCGACGGTGGCGCGCATGGCCAGTACGCCGCTGGCGGCGCGGCTGCTGGCGACATTGCAGCAAGGCAGCAATATCAATAGCGGCAGTAGCAATGCATCGCACGCCACGCCGATCGGTGGCGATGCAAGGCTGGTCGTGCTGTCCGGTCACGATGGCACGCTGACCCTGCTGGCCGGCATGTTCGATCTGCACTGGCAATTGCCGGGTTACCAACCCGACCAGACCGTGCCCGGTGGCGCGCTGGTATTTGAGCGCTGGCGCCGCAGCGATGGGCAGCGTGTGATCCGCCTGCGCTATACCGCGCAGACCCTGGCGCAACTGCGCGAACGCCGCGCACTGACGCCGCAGGCGCCGCCGCCGTCCTCGCCGGTGTTCATTCCCGGCTGCAGCAGCGCCACCCCGGAGTACGACTGCCCGCTACCAACTTTGGCGACATTGATCGACGCCGCAATCGACCCGCATTACCTGAGCGAATGACGCCGCGCGCGCCGGCCGCGACCGGCGCGTGTGGTTGCATCGGCGCATCCGGCGCCGTTTCCCTGGCCACCGTGCCAGCCGCTGTTTCTCATCACTGCAAGAGGCGATTTATGCTCCACCAGCGACGTACTCTCGTCAGTCTCGCAATCACTCTCGGTCTTGCCTGCGCAGGCATCGCCCAGGCGCAAACGGACGTCGGCGTACTCGACGTACTGACCTACAACGTCGCCGGCCTGCCCGAAGGCCTGTCCAGCGGAACGCCGGCCACCAACACCGCACTGCTCGCACCGAAACTGGCGCCTTACGGGCTGGTCAACGTGCAGGAAGACTTCAACTACCACGCCACGCTCTACGCCGGCGACGCGCATCCCTACCGCACAGCCACCAGTGGTGGTGCCGCGTTCGGCGACGGGCTCAACACGCTCAGCAACTATCCCTTCAGCGACTTCACCCGGGTCAAATGGAATGAGTGCAACGGCACCGACTGCCTGACCCCGAAGGGGTTCAGTTACATGCGCGTGCGTCTGGCCGACGGCGTGTTGCTGGACGTCTACAACGCGCATCCCAATGCCGGTGTGGAAGCGGGCGATCTGTCTGCACGCCGTGCCAATATCGGCCAGCTCTCGCAGTTCATCCAGACCTGGTCGGCCGGCAATGCGGTGCTGGTGATGATGGATTCCAACACGCGCTACACCCGCAGCGACGACAATATCCGCGAGCTGATCGCCTCCAACGGCCTGACCGACCCATGGCTGGAATTGATCAAGGGCACAGCACCGGCAGCCGGCGCCACACCGCTGTTGTGCGGCACGCCGCCCACCAACAGCTGCGAAGTGGTCGACAAGATCCTGTACCGGGATGCGCCGCAACTGACCCTGGTGGCCAACCGTTACCAGCTCGATGGCGGCGGCTTCTACGACAGCGCCGGCAAGCCATTGTCCGACCACTATCCGCTGCATGCGCAATTCGGTTGGGCCGTGGGCGATCAGCTGCGCACCAGCGACCAGTTCGGTGGGCCGCATGGTGTTCCGTTCAACGATCTGGCTGGCAACCCTGGCGTGCGTCCGCTCAGTGGGGTGACCCTGCGTGGCGGTGCGCGCTTGGATGGCGTTGGCGTGATCCTGGATAGCGGCAAGCTGCTCGCGCATGGCGGCAGCGGCGGGCAGACGACCACACTGCCGCTGGGTGCCAACGAAACGCTGTCCTCGGCCACCTTCACAGTGGGCAAGTACAACGACCGCACCCGCCTGTTCTCGCTGAGCCTGCGCACCAACAAAGGCCGCAGCGTGCAGGTGGGCAGCCCGACCAGCGAGAGCTACACGCTGACCGCTCCCAGCGGCTGGCATATCGCCGGTTTCACCGGTCGCGCGGGTGAGGAGATCGACAAGTTGGGTGTGGTGTATGCGAAGGACTAGATGCTGACGCTGTTTTCAGTGGCAGTGGGCAGGGCAGCGATGTGCGCCATGGATGGCTGCTGCACTGTAGGCTTGCCGGGCTACCAGTCACCCATATGACGGCGCCGATTCGTGCACGCGATCTGGATGCCGCAAGTGCAGGCGTGAGCGCAACCACGCGGCGCAGGCCGCTTCATCGAGTGAACCATCGGCCAGACCGATGTAGAAGCCGTAGAGTTCAAGATCATCGGCGACCAAGGTCGCACCGTTGAGCACGATGAAGGTTTCGCAAGCGACGGCAGCGGTGCGCTTGTTGCCATCGACAAACGGATGGTTGCGGCCCAATCCGTAGGCAAGACTGGCGGCAAGCGCAGCCAGGTCCGGTGGCGGCTCGCCGTAGGACAGCAGTTGCTTTGGCCTGGCAAGCGCAGAGTCGAGTAAGGCGTCGTCGCGCACCCCGCTGCCGCCGCCGTGTTCGGCCAGCTGGCGATCGTGGATGGCCAGGACAAGTGGCCGCTCGATCCAGACGATCATGGTCGAGCCTTATTGCGCCAGCTTGTGCAGCAACGCGCGGCGGCTGCGCATCACCTGCTCGGCCACATCCATCTGCGCGGCCAGGGTCGGGTCGAACGCGGTCAGCTTGATGCCGTCGGGCGTTTCCAGTGCATAGAGTTCGTCGCCCTTGCCCAGGCGCAGGCGGGCGAGCAGTTCCTTGGGCAGGATGACGCCAGCGGAATTGCCGATGGAGGTGATCTTGAGCTTCATGGTCCACGCCCTCGTTAGTACGTAAGTTATAACTCCGTCTCCAGCCGATCACAAGCCCGTCCTGGCTGAAGCGGCTCAGCAACCTGCATGGGCCAATCTAGCCTGCTGCGACCGACGGGTGTACAAATGTACACCTTGTCCCGGCCGGCCCTTGCACTCCCATGGAATCTCTCTCCCCCAAGCGTCAGGCGGTGCTGGCTTTCCTGCAGGAGCAGGCCCGTGCAGGGGTATCCCCCAGCCTGGCCGAGATTGCGCAGGCGTTCGGGTTTGCCTCGCGCAATGCCGCGCAAAAGCATGTGCAGGCGCTGGCCGAAGCCGGGTTGATCGAGCTGCTGCCCAATCAGAAGCGTGGCATCCGCATGCCGGGCGGGGCCGCGCGCGATGCCTTGCTGGCCTTGCCGGTGCTGGGCCGGGTGGCGGCCGGTGTGCCGATCGGGGCGGATATCGGCCTGGACCGGCAGTTGTGGCTGGACCGCACGCTGTTCTCGTTGCGCCCGGACTATCTGTTGCAGGTGCAAGGCGATTCGATGATCGACGAAGGCATCCTGGACGGCGATCTGGTCGGCGTGCATCGCAGCAACGATGCACGCGATGGGCAGATCGTGGTGGCGCGGGTGGATGGCGAGATCACCATCAAGCGACTGGAGCGTGGTGCCGAACGCATTCGCCTGCTGCCGCGCAATCGCGCGCATGCGCCGATCGTGGTGGCGGCCGATGCCGACTTCGCGATCGAAGGACTGTACTGCGGTCTGATCCGGCAGGGTTGAGATGAGTCAGGAGCCCGCGCGCATCAGGCAGGACGGAAACGCGGCAGTCGCCCTGCCGCTGGATGCCCTGCTGGCCGCACGCACGGTATGGCGCGCCGGTCATGGCACCGCCATCGCCCATGGCGGCGAATCTACCGGGCATGCGGCACTGGATGCGCTGCTGCCCGATGGCGGCTGGCCGCGTCGGGCACTCACCGAATTACTGCTGCCCGCGCACGGCGTGGGCGAGATCGCGCTGCTGTTGCCCACGCTGGCGCGCATGACCGGCGCCAGCAGCCGGGTGGTGCTGGTGGCGCCGCCGTTCATTCCCTACGCGCCGGCCTGGCAGGCGGGCGGGGTGGTGCTGGAACATCTGGAAGTGGTGCAGGCCGAGCCGCGCGATGCCTTGTGGGCGTTCGAACAATGCCTGCGCAGTGGCGCGTGCGCGGCGGTCTTGGGCTGGCCGCAGACTGGCGATGCGCGCGCATTGCGGCGGCTGCAGGTCGCCGCCGACAGTGGCAACTGCTGTGCGTTCGCATTGCGCGATCGCAAGCATGCGGTCAATGCATCGCCGGCCGCGCTGCGGCTGGAATTTCTGCCGGAGCGCGATGCCTGGCAGGTGCGCAAGTGCCGCGGCGGGCAGATCCCGTCGCAGCCGTTGCGGCTGGCGCATTGAGGCGCGCGCATGTTGTGGGCCTGCATCTTGCTGCCGCAGCTGGCGATGGACGCCGTCCTTCGGCGTCTGGAAGAGCCGGACGCACCGCTGGTGCTGGTGGAAGGTCCGGCGCAGTTGCGCAGCCTGCATTCGGTCAATGCAGCGGCGTCCGCCGCCGGTCTGAAAGCCGGCATGCGGCTGTCGGCGGCGCATGCGCTGCTGGCCAATGTACGTACCATCGACTACGAGGCGCAGGCCGAGGCGCGCACCCAGCGGTTTCTCGCGGCGTGGGCGTACCGGCACAGTTCGCTGGTGAGCCAGCAGTGGTCGCGCGCCATCGTGCTGGAAGCCGGTGCCAGCTTTCAATTGTTCGGGCCGTGGCCGCGTTTCGAGCGCCGCCTGCGCGATGAACTGCAGGCCTTGGGCTTCCAGCACCGGCTTGCACTGGCGCCCACACCACGTGCGGCACGCGTGCTGGCCGGCTTGCGCGACGGCATGGTGGTGACGCAGTTGCCGGCCTTGCACGCCACGCTGGACCAGGTGCCGGTACGCCGCGCCGCGTTGCCGGGCGATGCCGGTGAGCGCCTGCAGCACATGGGCGTGCGCACGCTGGCGGCAGTGCGCGCATTGCCGCGCGATGGGCTGCGCCGGCGGTTCGGTGCGGGCCTGCTCGAGCATCTGGACCGCCTCTATGGCCAGGTCGACGACCCCCTGGAGTGTTACGCACCGCCGGACCATTTCGACCAGCGTGTGGAACTCGGCTACGAGGTGGAAATGCATCCGGCGCTGCTGTTCCCGCTGCGGCGCCTGATCGGCGATCTGTGCACCTACCTGTCCATCCGCGATGGCGGCGTGCAACGGTTCCTGCTGCGGCTGGAACACGAAGAAGGCGCCACCGATGTCGAGATCGGCCTGCTCACCCCGGAGCGCGCGCCGACGCTGTTGTTCGAACTTGCGCGCAACCGGCTGGAGCGGGTGGAGATCCCGCGGCCGGTGGTGGCGATGCGCCTGCTGGCGCGGCAGCTGCCACCGTTCGTGCCGGCCATGCGCGATCTGTTCGATCAAAGTGCGCAGCAATCGGTGGAGTGGCCACAATTGCGCGAGCGCCTGCGCGCGCGGCTGGGCGATGAGGCGGTGTATCGCGTACTGCCGGCCGACGACCCGCGCCCGGAACGCGCCTGGCGGCGCGCCATCGGCGATGCGGTGCGCGAAACCGATGCGCCGCCGCGTCCGCCACGCCCGACCTGGCTGCTGCCGCAACCGGTGCCCCTGCACGAGACCCAGCTGCGCATCGTCTCCGGCCCGGAGCGGCTGGAAAGCGGCTGGTGGGACGACGACGAGGCGCGTCGCGATTACTACGTGGTGGAGACCGCACGCGGGCGACAGGCCTGGGTGTTTGCCGCACCAGGCCGTGTCGATGGCTGGATGCTGCACGGATGGTTTGCATGATCGGTCGCATGCCCTTGCAGCATTGGCGCATAGCCTGCCGGGCTGGTCATCGCAGCGGTGGCGCGGGCGCCCGATGCCACGCAGCGAAGCGGCAACGGCAACGCATCGACCTGCAGCGCACTGAAAAACCCGTGCGGTGGCAGCGCGAAGTTGACGGTGTGCGCGCATGAGCTGGGATGACGCCGTCGATGGCGTGGACCGCGATACGCCCGGTGGACGCATGCCGCGCGGCTGGACGGTCGCCGCGCGGTTGCGCGCAGCAAACGACGACATCGCCCATGCCATGGTTGCCGATGGGCTGCCCGCGTATGCCGAGCTGCATTGCCTGTCGGACTTCTCGTTCATGCGTGGCGCCTCCAGCGCGGAGCAGTTGTTCGCGCGCGCGCAACACTGCGGCTACAGTGCCCTGGCGATCACCGACGAGTGTTCGCTGGCCGGCATCGTGCGTGGCCTGGAAGCCTCGCGCGCCACCGGCGTGCGCCTGATCGTCGGCAGCGAATTCACCCTGGTCGATGGCACCCGCTTCGTCCTGCTGGTGGAAAACGCGCACGGCTATCCGCAGCTGTGCGCGCTGATCACCACCGCGCGGCGTGCGGCAAGCAAGGGCGCGTATCGGCTCGGGCGTGCCGAGGTAGAGGCGCAGTTTCGCGCTGTGGAACCCGGCGTGTTTGCGCTGTGGTTGCCCGGTGCGCAGCCACAGGCCGAGCAGGGCGCCTGGCTGCAGCAGGTGTTCGGCGAGCGTGCATTCCTGGCGGTGGAACTGCACCGCGAACAGGACGATGCGGCGCGGTTGCTCGCCTTGCAGCTGCTGGCGCAGCAACTGGGCATGACCGCTCTGGCCAGCGGGGATGTGCATATGGCGCAGCGGCGCGAGCGCATCGTGCAGGACACCCTGACCGCCATCCGCCACGGCTTGCCGTTGGCCGAGTGCGGCGCGCACCTGTTCCGCAACGGCGAGCGCCATCTGCGCACGCGGCGTGCCTTGGGCAACATCTACCCGGATGCGCTGTTGCAGGCCGCGGTGGACCTGGCGCAGCGCTGCAGCTTCGATATCTCCAGGCTTGAATACACCTATCCGCGCGAACTGGTGCCGCAAGGGCATACGCCGGCGAGTTATCTGCGACAGCTCACTGAGGAGGGGATGCGTGAGCGGTGGCCGGATGGAACGCCGGCAAAGGTACGCGCCGACATCGAGAAGGAACTGGCGCTGATCGCGCATAAGAGCTACGAGGCCTTCTTTCTCACCGTGCAGAACGTGGTGCGCTTCGCCCGCGAGCAGCACATTCTCTGCCAGGGCCGTGGCTCATCGGCCAACTCGGCGGTGTGTTATGCGTTGGGCATCACCGCGGTCAACCCGGATGAAACGCGTCTATTGATGGCACGCTTCCTGTCCGAAAAACGCGACGAGCCCCCGGACATCGACGTCGATTTCGAACACGAACGCCGCGAGGAGGTGCTGCAGTACGTCTACAACAAGTACGGCCGCGAACGCGCGGCATTGGCGGCGACGGTGATCTGCTATCGCGGCAAGAGCGCCGTGCGCGATGTGGCCAAGGCGTTCGGCCTGCCGCCGGACCAGATCGCGTTGCTGGCCAATTGCTATGGCTGGGGCAATGGCGAAACGCCGATGGAACAGCGCATCGAAGAGGCCGGGTTCGATCTGGCCAATCCGCTGATCAACAAGATTCTTGCGGTGACCGAGCAGCTGCGCGATCACCCACGCCATCTGTCGCAGCATGTCGGCGGATTCGTCATCTCCGACGAACCCCTGTCGCTGCTGGTGCCGGTGGAAAACGCCGCGATGGCCGACCGCACCATCATCCAGTGGGACAAGGACGATCTGGAAACGATGAAGCTGCTCAAGGTCGATTGCCTGGCGCTGGGCATGCTGACCTGCATCCGCAAGACGCTGGAGCTGGTGCGGGGCCATCGCGGGCGCGATTACACCATCGCCACGCTGCCAGGCGATGACGAGCCGACCTACAAGATGATCCAGCGCGCCGACACGGTGGGCGTGTTCCAGATCGAATCGCGCGCGCAGATGGCGATGCTGCCGCGCCTCAAGCCTGCGGTGTTCTACGACCTGGTGATCGAAGTGGCGATCGTGCGTCCCGGGCCGATCCAGGGCGATATGGTGCACCCGTATCTGCGCAGGCAGCAGGGCCGCGAGGAGGTGAACTATCCCTCGCCGGAGGTGGAGGACATCCTCAAACCGACGCTCGGTGTGCCGCTGTTCCAGGAACAGGTGATGGAACTGCTGATGCACGCTGCCGATTACAGCGAGAGCGAAGCGGACAATCTACGCCGCTCGATGGCGGCCTGGCGGCGCGGCGGCGACATGGAACAGCACCGCGCGCGGGTGCGTGAGCGCATGCAGGGCAAAGGCTACGCCTCCACCTTCATCGACCAGATCTTCGAGCAGATCAAGGGCTTCGGTTCCTACGGCTTCCCGCAAAGCCACGCCGCCTCGTTCGCCAAGCTTGTCTACGCCAGCTGCTGGCTCAAGCGCCACGAGCCGGCGGCCTTCGCCTGCGGGCTGCTCAATGCGCAGCCGATGGGTTTCTACTCGACCAGCCAGATCGTGCAGGACGCGCGCCGCGGCAGTCCCGAGCGCGCGCGCGTGGAAGTGTTGCCGGTGGATGTGTTGCACAGCGATTGGGACAACACGCTGGTCGGTGGCCGGCCCTGGCGCAGCGACCAAGACCCGGGTGAACAACCGGCGATCCGGCTGGGCATGCGCCAGGTCGCCGGGTTATCGGACGTGGTGGCCAATCGCATTGTCGCCGCACGCGCGCAGCAGGCCTTCGCCGATATCGGCGATCTATGCCTGCGCGCCGCACTCGACGAAAAGGCACGCCTGGCATTGGCCGAAGCCGGCGCCTTGCAGGGCATGGTGGGCAACCGCAACGCCGCGCGCTGGGCGATGGCCGGCGTGGAAGCGCGCCGGCCGCTGCTGCCGGGCAGCCCGCAGGAACGCGAGGTGGAGTTCGCAGCACCGCGCGCAGGCGAGGAGATCCTGGCCGATTACCGTTCGGTCGGTCTGAGTCTGCGCCAGCATCCGATGGCGCTGCTGCGCCCGCAGATGCGGCAACGGCGCATCCTCGGCCTGCGCGAATTGCAGGGCCGCCGCCACGGCAGCGGCGTGCATGTCGCCGGCCTGGTCACCCAGCGCCAGCGCCCGGCCACTGCCAAGGGCACCATCTTCGTCACCCTCGAAGACGAGCACGGCATGATCAACGTCATCGTCTGGTCGCACCTGGCGCTACGCCGCCGCCGCGCACTGCTGGAATCGCGCCTGCTGGCCGTGCGTGGCCGCTGGGAACGCGTGGACGGCGTGGAGCATCTGATTGCCGGCGATCTGTACGACCTCAGCGACCTGCTCGGCGAGATGCAGCTGCCCTCGCGCGATTTTCATTGAGCGGGCGGGGCAGGTGGCGGTCGGCTTGCCACGCCGGCATGCCCGCCCACTGGCGTCCGTGCAGTGCCAGGGCCCTTGCCGACCGCGCGGCATGCGCTGCCCACGCAGATGTCTATCCGGCAGATGCCGTGCCTGGACTGCCGGTCGTTGACTGGTGCGCCCTGAGCTGCTGGCCGCAGCGGCTTATCCTGTGAAGTGCGCTTGCGCAAGGGCTTTCTCGAGAACCCGACTTGCTGCTAACTTGCAGCCTGACATCGCGTAAACATGGAAGATGCAATGCGGAAATGGAGCATTCCGGTCGCCCTGGGGCTGCTGTTGTCGTTGGGCAATGCGGCCGCACAGGTCGATGTTGGTGCCTTCATCCGGAAGGATAAGTTCACTGATATCAAGCTCTCGCCCGGCGGCGAGTATTTTGCCGCAACCGTGCCGATGGAAGACAAGACCGCGCTTGCCATCATGCGCCGCGCCGACAACAGCGTAGGTGCCACCTTCCTGCTCGGCAAGAATACCTACGTCAGCGAATTCGCCTGGGTCAGCGATACCCGCGTGGTGATCGCCATCGCCGAAAAGTTCGGCCTGCTCGACAAGCCCCAACCCACCGGCGAGCTTTACGCGATCAATGCTGATGGTTCCGGCGTCGAGCTGCTGGTGGGATACCGCGCCAAGGGAAGCGGCCTGGGAACCAACATCAAGGTCAAGAAGACCGAGGCGGTGGCCGCCTACCTCACCGATACGCTGCCAGAGGACGACCGCAATGTTGTTGTCGGCATCTGGCCGCTGTCCGGCAACGAGCCCTACACCCGCGCCGAAAAGCTGGACGTGACCAACGGCCACCGGATCCCGCTGGCGCGCGCACCGGTCCAGCGGGCGGCCTTCACCACCGATCATCACGGCCAGGTGCGATTTGCGCTGGGAGCAGGAGCGGATAATGTCAGCAAGCTGTATCACCGTGCCGCTGACGGAGCCGATTGGAGCCTGATCAACGATCAGCGCATCAGCGGGCGTATCGAGACTCCCATCGGCTTTTCGCAGGACGACAGGATCGCTTATCTGCGCGTGCAAAGCGCCACCGGCCCGGATGCGATCGTGGCCTGGGATGTGGCGGCAAACCGGCACGAGCAGGTGCTGCGTGATGCAGTCGCCGATCCATTGGAGATCATCTATCGCAACGGCACCTCTGTGCCGGTCGGTGCGATCTTCATGGCCGATCGTCCACGTAGCCGATTCTTCGACGAGCAGGGCGCCGAAGCGCGCATCTACCATAGTCTGGAAGCCGCGTTTGCCGGGAATACTGTGCGTGTAAGCTCCGGCACCAAGGATGGCCGCTACGTCATGGTGCAGGCCGATGCTGGCAACAATCCCGGCGATTTTTACGTTTTCGACACGCAGGAGAAAAAAGCCCAGCACGTCATCAGCCGCCGTGAGTGGTTCGACCCAGAGCGCACGGCTACGGTGCAGCCGATCGCACTGCAGGCCCGTGACGGACTGCCGCTGCACGGCTACCTGACGCTTCCGCATGGCAGTACCGCGAAGAACCTGCCGATGGTTGTCCTGCCGCATGGCGGACCCTTCGGCATCTTCGACAGTTGGCAATTCGACGACGATGCGCAGTTGCTGGCGCAGGCCGGTTACGCGGTCCTGCAAGTCAACTTCCGGGGCTCCGGCAACTACGGGCGCGCCTTTCAACAGGCCGGTGCGCGTCAGTGGGGCGGCACCATGCAGGACGATGTGACCGACGCCACGCGCTGGGCGATCGCACAAGGCTATGCGGATGCCCGTCGCATCTGCATCTTCGGCGCCAGTTATGGGGCGTACGCAGCCTTGATGGGGGTGGCCAAGGAGCCTGGCCTGTACGCCTGTGCAGCCGGCTACGTCGGTGTCTACGATCTACCGATGATGTACAACCGCGGAGACATCCAGCAGGTGCGCTCCGGTGAGTACTTCCTGAAAGAGTGGCTGGGCGACCCGGCCTCGCTGGCGGCGCGCTCACCGGTCAACCTGGCGGGGCAGATCAAGGTGCCGGTCTTCCTGGCGGCCGGAGGAGAGGATCAACGCGCGCCGATCCAGCACAGCAAGCGCATGCAGGCCGCCCTCGTCGGGGCGGGCGTGCCGGTACAGACGCTCTACTACGACACCGAGGGGCACGGCTTCTACACCGAGCCACACCGGCGCGCCTTCTACACCCAGTTGCTGGATTTCCTGTCTGCCTCGTTGGGTGGTGCCAAGGCCAGGTAGCCCGCGCAGCGGCCACCGTGCCGGCGACGGTGTTGTTGGCTGCCAATGCCTATCTCGGCCTGTTCGCCGGCCGGCCATTGCCACCGCTATCGTGGCAGTGATAGCGCGTAGCCCGTATTCCACGATTTGCTGATCGATCAGGAGCAATTAAATGAAGGGAATTTCGCTAAACACGATCATCTCGCTCGCCGCGCTGGCGGTAGCAGGCCTGGCGCTTCACAAGGCCGACCAGGCGGATGACCCATCGCGTGTTGTACAGGCCCGAGGGTTGGTGATCCGGGATGCGTCTGGCGTGCCGCGCGTCGAGATCGGCGCGCCAGTCGATGGCCCGATGATCCTCGGGAAACGCGAGAAACGCATCGCCCCGGCGTCCGGCATTTTGCTTAATGGACCGGATGGTAATGAGCGCGGTGGCTATCTCACCGTGGATTATGGGGATGAAGCCCTGCTCACCCTGGACGGCGCCGGAAATGGCAGGGAAGTCTTCAAGGTGGTGGCCAACGAAAAGGCAGGTGCGACCCTGGTCGTCACGCATCAAAATGGTGCAGCGGCCATGTTGAGCACCTATCGAGGCCAACCCGAGTTGCAGTTCATCGAACGCGATGGGACGGTCTCCTTTTCCCAGGGCGTCAAGAAGTAGAAGCAGCCGCAGCACGCAGGCCTTGCTCACGCACTCCCGCGCCGGGTTCGAGCTGCCGCCACATCACGCACACTGTCACGCCGCGGCGCAGCTGGACGGAACCCCGTGTAGGCGCTAGCGTGGTCCGGATTTTTTGCCACAGGGGAACTGCCCATGAGCCATGACGCGCAGCCGCGCCAGCTCACCTTCCGCGCCGTCGTGCTGACCATCGTGCTGGCGGTGGTGCTTTCGGCCGCCAACGCCTATCTGGGCCTGTTTGCCGGCCTGACCATCGCCACCGCAATTCCAGCTGCGGTCGTCTCGATGGGCGTGCTGCGCCTGCTCGGCGGCGGCACCATTCTGGAAAACAACATCGTCCAGACCGGTGCCTCGGCCGGTTCGTCGATCGCGGCCGGGGTGATCTTCACCATTCCCGCGCTGGTGATCATGGGCTATTGGCCGGACTTCAAGTACTGGTGGGTGCTCGGTATCGCCGGCATGGGCGGGTTGCTCGGGGTGCTGTTCTCGGTGCCGCTGCGGCGCTCGATGATTGTCGAAGACCCGCTGCCGTTCCCCGAAGGCAAGGCCGCGGCCGAGGTGCTCAAGGCCGGCGAGAATCCCGGCCCGGGCCTGAAGATCCTGGCCATGTCCGGCGCCATCGGTGCGCTGGTCAAGCTGGGTGCGGCCAGCGGCCTGCGGGTGATCCCGGATACCTGGGCGCAGGCCACCTACCTGGGCAGCAGCCGCCTGGTCGGCTATCTGGGTACCAACCTGTCGCCGGCGCTGCTGGGCGTGGGCTACATCGTCGGGCTGAATGTCGGCATCGTGGTGCTGTCCGGTTCGATCCTGTCCTGGCATATCGCCATTCCGCTGTACCAGCAGTTTTTCATGGGCAGCGACCCGGCATTGGCGCAGAGCCTGGTCGGTGCGCCGGCGGCCGATGCGGCATTCGCCATCTGGGGCGCGAAGATCCGTTACCTGGGTGTCGGCGCGATGCTGATCGGCGGTGTGTGGACGCTGTTCTCGCTGCGCAAGTCGCTGTTGTCCGGGGTCAAGAGCGGCTTTGCCGCTGCGCGCAAGAGCGGTGGCGGCGTGGTTGCCGAGACCGAACGCGACCTGCCGATGAAGTGGATGCTGGTGGCGCTGGTGCTGTGCACCTTGCCGCTGCTGGGCCTGTACCAGGCGATCGTGCAGCAGTGGCACGTGTCGATCCCGATGACCATCATCATGATCGTGGCCGGCTTCCTGTTCGTGTCGGTGTCCGGCTATCTGGCCGGCTTGATCGGTTCGTCCAACAACCCGGTTTCGGGCATCACCATCTCCACCATCCTGTTCGCCTCGGCGGTGCTGGTGCTGCTGCTCGGCAAGGATGGTCTGGTGCCGGTCGGCATCGGCGCCGCGCCGTTGGGCGCGGTGGCGGCAATCATGATCGGCGCGGTGGTGTGCTGCGCGGCAGCGGTGGGCGGCGACAATCTGCAGGATCTCAAGGCCGGCTATCTGGTCGGCGCCACCCCGTGGAAGCAGCAGCTGATGCTGGGCATCGGCGCATTTTCCTGCGCGTTGATCATGGCGCCGGTGCTGAACCTGCTCGCGCAGGCCTACGGCATCGGCCCGGCCACGCCGCAGCATCCCAATTCGCTCGCTGCGCCGCAGGCCACGCTGATGGCCTCGGTCGCCAAGGGCTTGTTCGGCGGGCAGCTGCCGTGGTCGATGATCGCTATCGGTGCAGGTGTGGGAGCGGTGATCATTGCTGTGGATGAGTGGTTGAAGAAAACCGGCAAGCGCTTCCGCGTGCCGGTGCTGGCGGCGGCGATTGGTATCTATCTGCCCCTGGAGCTGATGGTGCCGATCTTCATCGGTGGCCTGATCGCGCACCTGGTGGAGCGCTTCCACAAGATCCGTGCCGAGGACGAAGACGGCCGCGATCGCGTGCACCGCCCGGGCGTGCTGTTCGCCGCCGGGCTGATCACCGGCGAGGCGTTGATGGGGATCGCCATCGCGGTGCCGATCGTGCTGTCCAGCCGCGCCGATGTGCTGGCGTTGCCGGCCAGCCTGCAGCTCAACCAATGGTTCGGACTGGCGATCCTCGCTCTGGTCGGCTGGCTACTGTATCGGGTCGGCAAGCGCGGCGAACAGACCGCCTGAGGATGATGTATCGATGCGGCATGCGCCTGCATGCCGCCTCTGGACGGACACGCATCGCTGGATGCGTGTCCGTTTTTCGTTGGGGCGCTGCGACCGGAGTGCCGCTGCGCCGGCTGCAATCGAATGACGCATCAAGCGCCTGCCGCTCAGGCGAAGCACGAACAACGTTCAGGCCATCGCGGCTGCACCATCGCAGTGCCTTTGCGCCGGCTTTACGCCCCGCGCAGGCCGCGTGCATAGCGACTTTATGCCGCTGCTCCGTATCGTGCCGTCTCCCGCACCGATGGGTGCACCACGGCCACCGCATGCCTCGATCGATTCCGATGACGCGCCAAGAGGCACGTTCTTACCCTGCGTAAACCCCCACCAACCATGGGTGTGAAAAGCGACCCGGATCACGCTGTGCAACATTCGCGCGCTGTTGAGGTCGCTTTTGTCACCGGCAGCGACTTTGGACCTGCCGACGCCTATAAGATCGATGGGCAACACGCCGCCCGTCAGGCGGCCATGCAGTCGTTCTACATCCACGCGCATTCCCCCCTCCCTAACGCTGACCGTTCACGCGACCTGTCCAGCGTCTTGCCATGGAAACCACTGCAATGCTGACTGCCATCTCCAAGCTTTCCCCCCGCGCACACCGCGTCCCCTCGTTGAGCATTGCCCTGGCCGGTGTGCTGTGCAGCCTCGCGCTGCAGGCACAGGCACAAGATGCCACCGAAGCGGCGCTGTGTACCGATCGCCCGACCAAGGCCAATTCCACCTGTACCGTGCCAACCGGCGCCTGGCAGCTGGAAACCGATATCGGCAGCTACACCCGCGACAGCCAGCCCGCCACGCGCATCGAAACCTCTTATTTCACCAACCCCACGCTCAAATACGGCGTCAGCGACCGCATCGATCTGCAGCTCAACTGGGCGCCGCAGCTGCAGGTCAAGACCACCGACCGCGCCACCGGTGCGCGCAGCAGCCTGAGTGGCGGCGGCGATATCTTCCTGCGCATGAAGGCGCGTTTCTACGAAAGCGATACCGCCAGCGTGGCGTTGCTGCCGTTCGTCAAGGCACCGACCGCGCGCACTGGCCTGGGCAACGACGAGTGGGAAGGCGGCGTCGCATTGCCGATCAATTTCGCCCTGCCCAATAGTTTCTCGCTGACCTTCGGGCCCGAGGTGGATTGGTTGGCCGACAGCGATGGCAGCGGCAACCATGTCGCCATCGTCAACGCGATCAACCTGGCGCATCCGCTCACCTCGAAGTTGTCGATGGCGGTGGAAGTGTGGTCCTCGATCAACCGCGACCCGGCGCAGACCATCGAGCAGTATTCGGCCGACATCGCCGCTGCGTACCTGCTCAATCCGCTGCTGCAGCTGGATGTGGGCGCAAACTTCGGCCTCAACGACCGCACCCCGGACGCGCAGGTGTATGTGGGCATGTCGCACCGCTTCTGATGCGCGCACCGCGCGCTGCGCACACAAAAGCCGCTGCGGTCCGCGCCTGTGCGGACTGCAGTGTTCTGCAGGCAAACGATTCAGATATGTAATAAGTACCCGGCGCGGTGCGACACTATGTCGTCAGTCTGCCGGGCATGCCGGTGCCGGTCTCGCCAGAGGTACGCGGGCCGGGGAGGGGAGTGACAGAAAGTGGGCAGTGATGCTGCCTCTACTGGCCGTCGTGCGGGCACCTTGTAGCATCCAGATCGGAATGCCGGGCGCAGTGCAGGGCGGAATCTCCTGATCGAGGTGTTGCAACGTGGAAACGAAATCGAAGTTGCCGGTCCCGGGCCGGGCATTGCTGCTGGTGCTGGGCATGCTGATCGCGCTGGTGGGGCTGATCTTTCTGCTGGGTGGCGCAAGGTTGGCCAGCCTGGACGGCAGCTGGTACTTCCTGCTGATGGGCCTGGCGACCGTCGTGGCCGGTGTCTTGATCGTGCTGCGTCGGCCGGCCGGTGCGCTGGTGTACGGCGTCGCCTTCGCGCTGACGCTGGTGTGGGCGCTGTGGGATGCGGGGCTGGAGTTCTGGCCGCTGGTCTCGCGGCTGATGCTGCCTGCGGCGTTCGCCGTGCTGGTGGCACTGGCCTGGCCAGCGCTGCGGCGCAGCCGGGCGTTGCCGACCGGGCGCACGGCCTATGGCGTGGCGACGGTGCTGGCGCTGGCGGTAGTGGCCGGGATCGGCGGCATGTTCGTGCCGCATCCGCCGGTCGCAGGCAACGCGGGGCCGGGCATGACGGCGGTGCCGCCTGGAAGCGTGCAACAAAACTGGTCCGCCTACGGCAATACCGATGGCGGCAGCCGCTTCGCTGCGCTGGACCAGATCAACCGCAGCAATGTCGGCAAACTGCAGGTCGCCTGGACCTACCACACCGGCGAGATCGCCAACAGCGACGGCAACGGTGCCGAAGACCAGTTGACCCCGCTGCAGGTGGGCGAGACCGTGTTCCTGTGCACGCCGCACAACAATCTGATTGCACTCGACGCCAGCACCGGCAAGCAGCTGTGGCGGCGCGAGATCAATGCGACCTCGTCGGTGTGGCAGCGCTGCCGTGGCCTGGGCTACTTCGACGCCGATGCCGCGTTGCCGGCGCCGAGCGTGGCCAATCCCTCGCCGATCGCCGCAGTGACGGTGGCGCAGGATGCCAACTGCCATCGCCGCCTGTTCACCAACACCATCGATGGTCGCCTGATCGCGGTGGATGCGGACACCGGCGCGTTCTGCCAGGGCTTCGGCAGCAATGGCCAGATCGATCTCAAGGCCGGCCTGGGCGCTGCGCCGGATCCGTTCTACCAACTGACCTCGCCGCCACTGGTGGCCGGCACCACCGTGGTGGTGGGCGGGCGCGTGGCCGACAACGTGCAGACCGACATGCCCGGTGGCGTGGTGCGCGGTTTCGATGTGGTCACCGGCGCGCAGCGCTGGGCCTTCGACCCGGGCAATCCGCGCGATCGCCAGGCGCCGGCCGCCGGCAGCAGCTATGTGCGCAGCACGCCGAACGTATGGGCACCGATGTCCTACGACGCGGCGATGAACACCGTGTTCCTGCCGCTGGGCGGGCCGTCGACCGATCTGTACGGCGCCGAGCGCACCGCGCTCGATCACCGTTACGGCGCCTCGGTGCTGGCGCTGGATGCCACTACCGGTGCGGAGAAGTGGGTCTACCAGACCGTGCACAACGATCTGTGGGACTTCGACCTGCCGATGCAGCCCAGCCTGATCGACTTCCCCAACCAGGACGGCAGCCACACCCCGGCCGTGGTCATCGGCACCAAGGCCGGGCAGATCTACGTGCTCGATCGCGCCACCGGCAAGCCGCTGACCGAGGTCAGGGAAGTGCCGGTGAAAGGCTCGGATATTGCACACGAGCAGTACGCGCCGACCCAGCCGCTGTCGGTCGGCATGCCGCAGATCGGCACCAAACACCTGACCGAATCGGATATGTGGGGCGCCACTGCGATCGACCAGATGCTGTGCCGCATCGCGTTCAAGCAGATGCGGTATGAAGGCCTGTACACCGCGCCGGGCACCGATGTCTCGCTGAGCTTTCCCGGCTCGCTGGGCGGCATGAACTGGGGCGGCCTGTCGACCGACCCGGTGCATGACGTCATCTTCGCCAACGACATGCGCCTGGGTTTGTGGGTGCAGATGATTCCTGCCGACACCCGCAAGGCCGAGGCGTCCGGTGGTGACGAGGCGGTCAATACCGGCATGGGTGCCGTGCCGCTGAAGGGCACGCCGTATGCGGTCAACAAGAACCGCTTCCTGTCGGCGCTGGGCATTCCATGCCAGGCGCCGCCGTACGGCACGCTCAGCGCGATCGACCTCAAGACGCGCAGCATCGCCTGGCAGGTGCCGGTGGGGACGGTGCAGGACACCGGCCCGTTCGGCATCAAGATGCATCTGCCGATCCCGATCGGCATGCCGACGCTGGGTGGCACGCTGTCCACGCAGGGCGGACTCGTGTTCATTGCCGGCACCCAGGACTACTACCTGCGCGCGTTCGACAGCGGCACCGGCAAGGAGCTCTGGAAGGGCCGCCTGCCGGTCGGCAGTCAGGGCGGGCCGATGACCTACGTCTCGCACAAGACGGGCAAACAGTACGTGGTGATCAGTGCCGGCGGTGCGCGGCAGTCGCCCGATCGTGGCGATAACGTCATCGCCTACACCTTGCCCGACGCGCACTGACCCACCGCCCACGCAGGACCATGCAGGCATCTGCCTCGCGTGGTCCTGGAGCGGCCAACACACCGCGCGCGCCTGACGGCTGCGCACCGGCGTGTCAGCCGCGCTTGGCGCAACCCGACGGCCGGGTGCCTGGCGCATCCGGCCAACGGTCCCGTTACCGCAGCGGCGCCTGGACATCACCGCCCTGCATTGCCACCGCCGGCGGTGCACGCTGCCCCGACTCAGAGAACCACGATGCATCGTCTGACTTTTTTCCCGCGCCGCAGTGCGCTGGGCTACGCCTTGCTGCTGGCACTGCCGGCCACCGCAGTCGCCGCGGGCGACACCACGCTGACCGGCGACTGGGGCGAGCGTCGGTCCGCCTGGGCCGAGCACGGAGTGAGCGTTCGCGGCGACTACGTGTCCGAGACGTTCGGCGTGGTGGACGGCGGCTACGAAAAAAACAGTGCGCGCTATGCGCAGCAACTGCGGGTGGGCGTGGATCTGGACATGGCCAAACTCGCCGGCTGGGACGGTGGCAGCCTGCATGTCACCATCAACGACCGCCGCGGCCGCAGCACCTCCGCCGACCTGGTCGGCAACCGCTTCCCCATCCAGGAAGTGTACGGGGGCCAGTACACCCGCCTGAGCGAGTTCAGCTACGACCGCAGCTTCCACCAGGGCGGCACGTATCTGAAACTGGGCTTCTATGCGATGGGCAACCAGTTCGCCTCGCACACGCTGCTGGTGAACTTCGTCAATGCCGCGTTCTGCGCGCATCCGCTGGCGTTTTCGGCCAATAGCGGCTGGTACAACTACCCGGCCGCGCGCTGGGGCATCGAAGGGGCGCAGCAGCTGACCCCGCAGCTCAACCTGCATGCCGGCTGGTTCCAGGTCAATCCGAATCTGGGCTTCGGCGCCCGCGACACCTACGCGTTCAAGCCGTTCGCCAGCGGCACCACCGGTGCGATCTTCCCGCTCGAATTCACCTGGAAGCCGGCCGCCTCGCGCTATCCGGGCGTGTACAAGTTCGGTGGCTATTACGACTCCTCGACGGTCGCCAGGCGTGGGCTGGATACCAGCCGCAGCACCGGACGCGACGGCGCCTATCTGCTGGTCGAACAGAAGCTGGTCACTCCCGGAGCGGACGCCAGCATCGGCCTGACCGGATTCGCCCAGTACATGGCCAGCGACCACGACAGTGCGTTGATGACACGCTGGTATTCGGTCGGTGGGGTGTACCAGGGCATTGGCGCACGCAGGACCGCATCGCACTGGGCTATGTGGCCGGCCGGATCAATCATCGGCTGCTCGATGCACGCCGAGCAGAACTGATCGATGCCGGCGTGGCGGCCGATTCGCCATTGGTCGGCCTGAGCGCTGCCGAAGAGCTCTACGAGCTCGCCTACAGCGCGCAGATCACGCCGTGGCTGATGCTGCGCCCGGACGTGCAATACATCGTCAACCCCGGAACCTACGCCTATACCCGCACGCATAACGCACTGGTGGTCGGACTGCAGGCCAAGCTCACCTTCTGAGCGCAAGCTGCGCTGCAGCGTGGTGCGCCGTTGCCAAACCTCCAATGCACGGCGCGCATCGGGCCGCTGCCGGGCGCAGCAACGTGCGGCGCCTGCGCGCGCATGACCTCCTACCTTTGCGCGTGCGCTGCAGCAACGCCTACCATCGACGTTTTGCCGTTGCGGGAACTCTCGATGAAGCTGCGTTACGCCGTATTGCCCCTGTGTTTGCTGGCCGCCTTGCCAAGTCTTGCCGCTGCGCGCGGATTCGATGTGCGCGACATGGTCGCGCTGGACCGGGTGTCGTCGCCCACGCTCAGCCCCGACGGCAGCGTGCTGGTGTTTGCCAAGCGGCAGGCCAAGAGCAGCAACGGCAAGCCGGCCACCGGCCTGTGGACGCGCAATCTGCGTACCCGCGATGCCGCGCCGCCCAGGCGGCTCACGCCCGACGGCTGGAACGTCAACAGCCCGGCGCTGTCGCCGGACGGCAAGACGGTGTACTTCCTCAGCAGTAAATCCGGCACGCAGCAGTTGTACGCACAGCCGCTGGCCGGCGGCGCGCCGCAGCAAGTGACCGCGTTCGCGGTGGATGTGGACAGCTACAAGCTCTCGCCCGATGGCAAGCGCATCGCCTTCAGTGCCGGCGTGTTCCAGGACTGCGGCTCGGACCTGGCGTGCACCAAGACCAAACTCGCCAGCGTCAAGAACGCCAAGGCCAGCGGCGTGGTCTACGACCAGTTGTTCGTGCGGCACTGGGATACCTGGAACGACGGCCGCCGCAATACGCTGTTCGTCGCCGAGCTGCCGGCTGCCGGCGCCAAGGCCGTGGCCGGCGCCTCGGCGATCAGCGCCACGCTGGCCGGCGATGCGCCGTCCAAGCCGTTCGGCGGCAACGACGACTACACCTGGTCGCCCGATGGTGCCAGCGTGGTGGCCAGCGTGCGCATCCCGCAGCCACATGGCCCGGAAGCGGGCAAGAACGCCAAGGCCGCCGGCAAGTCCACCGGCAACGACGAGCCGTGGCAGACCAACTTCGACCTGTACCGCCTGGATGCGGCCGGCAAGGCAGCGCCGGTCAACCTGACCGCGGCCACCCCGGCCTGGGATGCCGGCCCGGTGTTCAGCAGCGACGGCAGGACGCTGTACTACCGCGCGATGAAGCGCCCCGGTTTCGAAGCCGACCGCTTCGGCCTGATGGCGATGGACGTGGCCAGCGGCAAGACGCGCGAGATCGCACCCAAGTGGGACCGCTCGGCCGGCGAGATCGTGTTGAGCGATGACGGCACCAGCATCTACACCAGCGCCGACGACCTCGGCGAGCATCCGTTGTTCAAGATCGACATCGCCACCGGCACCCCGACCAAACTGGTCGGCGAGGGCGTTGTGCATGCACCGACGCTGGCCGGCACCACGCTGGCGTTCACCCGCAACTCGCTCAAGAGCGGCGACCAGGTGTTTGTCAGCGACGTGCAGGGCCAGGGCCTGCGTGCGATCACCCAGAGCGCCGGCGAGCTGCTGCCGGACGTGCAGTTCGGCGACTATGAGCAGTTCCAGTTCAAGGGCTGGAACAACGACACCGTGCACGGCTATGTGGTCAAGCCGTACAACTACCAGGAAGGCAAGACCTACCCGGTGGCGTTCCTGATCCACGGCGGGCCGCAGGGCAGCTTCGGCAACGGCTGGAGCAACCGCTGGAATCCGCAGACTTACGCCGGGCAGGGCTACGCGGTGGTGATGATCGACTTCCACGGCTCCACCGGCTACGGCCAGGAATTCACCGACGCGATCAGCCAGCATTGGGGCGACCGCCCGCTGGAAGACCTGCAGAAGGGCTGGACCGCCGCGCAGAAGCAGTACGGCTTCCTCAATGGCGACAAGGCCTGCGCGCTGGGTGCCAGCTATGGCGGCTACATGGTCTATTGGATGGCCGGCAACTGGAACCAGCCGTGGAAGTGCCTGGTCGACCACGATGGCGTGTTCGACAACCGCACCATGGGCTACGCCACCGAAGAACTGTGGTTCAGCGAATGGGAAAACGGCGGCACGCCGTGGCAGAACCCGGCCGGCTACGAGAAGTTCAACCCGGTGCTACACGTGGACAAGTGGAAGGTGCCGATGCTGGTCATCCACGGCCAGCAGGATTTCCGCATCCCGGTCGAGCAGGGCCTGGCCGCGTTCACTGCGCTGCAGCGCAAGGGCATCGACTCCAAGTTCCTGTACTTCCCGGACGAGAACCACTGGGTGCTCAAGCCGGACAACAGCGTGCTGTGGCACGACACCGTCAACGGCTGGCTGAAGCAGCATATCGGCCAGTGAAGTTGCGATCGGCACGCCGCCTGGAGCGGCGTGCCGGTTGCTCGGAGCAACCCTGGGGTCAGACTGATCGGGAACGACTGAAAAGAGCGGAGTACGTTTGGTTTGCTGTACGCCCAAGCGAGTGATGTCTGGTGCAGCGCCATCTGGCGTACCCGTGGATGTGTCCATCGTGCGCAAGTAAAGCCTGTCATAGGATCTGGTAGGTCTAGATAAACAAGAAAAACCACTGCGCGGCGAATTCAGTTGAAATAGCTGAATTCTCTTGGTGTCGCAGAGATTAAGATATTTCCTGTCCGCAGTTGGAGTGTTTTCCGGCATTTTTTTGGTTTCTGCGGCGGCGCGATAAAGATTTAAGGTCTATCTGCAATGCCTTGACAGCGTGCATCTTTCGCTTGGATGATCGGGCAAACAGGGACGCCGTCAGAGGCTCGTAATGAATGTCAGCCGGGCAGGGATTGCGCTGGTCTTGGGAATTTTCTTCTCTGGATGGGCAAGCGCCCAATCCAATGCCAAAGCGCCTTGGGAAGAGTACGACAAGCTGATTCACAACCGTCAGGCAGTGACAGCGCTGGGGCCAACGCTGTTCGGCGACCAAGTCGATCTCTACAGCGGGGCGCTGAGCTTTTCCACCGTCGATGTCAGCTTGCCGGGAAATGCGTTGGATCTAAGCTTGGGCCGCAGCCTGGCGATTACCAATCGGCAAGGCTATGTCATCAACGATCTGCCATTTGCCGACTGGGACCTCGAAGTTCCACGTCTGTCTGGTGTCTTCGCCAACACAACGGGCTGGGCGAGTGCATGTACCCATAACGGAAACGGTCAACCGGCCACGGCAACGTCGGACAACGGCGCTCTGTTCCTTGCCAGCGAGTACTGGCACGGCAATCAGCTGATCATTCCTGGCCGGGGAAGGCAAGACATGCTTGTGGCGGATAACACCAGTTTGCCCAGGCCGACCAATGGGGGGCCTTATACCTGGATAGCACCGGATTTCACCTATTTTTCCTGTATCGCCGCACAGAAGAATGCATCTGGCGAGGGATTCCTGGCGATCACGCAGGATGGTGTGAAGTATTGGTTTGACTGGCAATCACAATATAGTGAACCGGTCCTGCTGCGTCCCGATTCGAGCGGCAGCTCCGACACATTGGGACGGCGGCAGGCAGTCCTGTACGCCACCCGTGTCGAAGACCGGTTCGGTAACTGGGTCAGTTATAGCTATAGCAATGCTGCGAACGCGCCGGCAAGGCTTGACGCTGTCTCAAGTAGCGATGGACGATCGATTGCATTGGCCTACAACGAGCGTGGGCATATTTCCCGCATCACCAGTGGAACTCAAACGTGGACGTACCACTACACGTATCCGTCGGCTCAAGCCGGCCATCTGAGCGCGATCGATCTTCCGGATGGTAGTCGTTGGTCTCTCGACATGGCAGCACTGGCGTCGGCAGCGATCTGGTACGAGCAGGCTGTCTCTCCTGAAGATATCGTGCGTACCTGCGGCTACCCCGGATTTATCGTCAGCCCTCCGGACGCGAAGGGAACAATGACTCACCCTTCAGGTGCGGTCGGCGAATTCACGGTATCGGTGGTCGGTAGGGGGCGTTCGAATGTGCCGCGTGTCTGCAACAACTACACCACCCCGAACAACAATCCCAACGACGACATCGCGCGCTATGCGATGACTTACGACGGTTTCGCGCTTACCCAAAAGCGCTTGACCGGCCCTGGTATCGATCCGGCGGAATGGAGCTACGCATATGGTGGTGTCGCATCGTTTGCCGCTGGCACCGGTCCCACCTGCACCAGTGGCGATTGTGCAGCCGTGGTCTGCAAGTCGGAGAGCTGTTCCGGCACCCAGGTGACCGAAGTCAGCGAGCCGGAAAACATTTGGGTTCGCTACACCTTCGGCAATAGCTACCGCTACAACGAAGGAAAGCTTCTCAAGGTGGAGCGCGGCTCGGGACCTGCAGCCATCCAGCAGGTCGAAACGACCAGCTACCTGTGGCCGTTCGAAGGGCAACCCTTCGCTGCCAGAATCGGAAGCACGCAGCAAGACCGGGGCGACGGTTTCTCTTCCGAGTACTTGCGGCCGGAAAATGCAGCGAGCGTGTCCTTGGATGGCGTGGTCTTCAATCGTAGGGTGGACACGTTCGATGTGATGGCTCGCCCATTGACGACAACTCAATGGAGTAGCTTGGGATACAGTCGCCAGGACACGGTGACTTACCAGGATCAACCCTCGCTCTGGGTCATGGGTCAAGTGCTGAGCCAACGCAATGACGGTACCGGAAGAGTCACCAGCAATACGGACTACGACACCGCCACTGCGCTGCCCTTACGACAGTACGTTTTCGGCAAGCTCCAGCAGACGTTTGCCTACCACCCCAACGGCATGGTGGCGAGCGTGGCCGATGGTGCAGGTAACACGACGGCGATTCCGTCGTGGAAGCGCGGTATTCCAGAATCCATTCGCTACGCGGACGGTACAATCGAGTCGGCGGCAGTTGACGACATGGGTTGGATCAATTCAACCACCGATGAAAACGGCTACTCGGCTTCTTACAGCTATGACGCGATGGGTCGATTGACACGTCTCGGCTATCCTGCTGGCGATGGTATCGAGTGGAATCCGGTGGCGTCGGATTTCCGCAGTGTCGGCAGCGTCGAGCTGGGACTTCCTGCCGGGCACTGGCGCGTCATCACGACGCAGGGAAATAAACGTGTCACCAGCTATCTTGATGCGCTCTGGCGTCCGGTGTTGGAGGAGACGGTCGATCAGGCCGATCCGGCCGGGACATCGGTGCAGGTCGTCAAGCGCTACGACCGCGCGGGCCGCCTGGCCTTCCAGTCCTATCCGCAACGCGGCATCTCCGCCTACAACCAGTCCGTCCTAGGCACGCGAACCCAGTACGACGCATTGGGACGGGCGGTACGTGTGGAGCACGATGCCGAAGGCGGTGTGCTGGCAACCACCACCGAATACCTCTCAGGATTTCAGCGCAAAACCACGAATCCGCGCGGCAACGCGACCACCGAACGCTTCCAGGTCTTCGGTCAACCCAGCTATGCAGCACCTGTAGGGATCGACGAGCCGGAAGGCGTTTCGACCACGATCACCCGTGACGTCTTCGGCAAACCTCTGGAGCTGGTGCGCTCAGGGCCCGGTCTTTAGCAAGGCTGCAATCGAAATGAATCAGGATGCCGTTAGGCCTGGATGGGCGTAACGGTGCGCGTTGGCCATACATTGAAGGCGAGCCGAATGTTGCGTTTTCTCTATACCCTGTGCGGCTGGATGCTGCTGTCCTCGGCCGTCCATGCGCAAGAAGCAAATCCCTATGTCTGGGTGCAACTGGATGCTCCAGCAGCAGGCACGACGCTGACCGCGCCCGCAAGCATCTTGGTCAGCGCTTCTGCCGGCACCATCGACGACGGTGTCAGTGTTTCCAGCATCACGCTTTATCAGAATGGCGGCGTCATCGCGAGCGTCAATGGCCAGGAGAGTGTTTCTTTTGTCGTCGATGGAGTACAGGCCGGCACACATCAGTTCTCAGCACGCGCCACCAGCAATCTTGGGGGAACCGCGACGACCCCGATAACTGCGGTCACGGTCGTGGCTGCGGGGGATAATCCACCGAGTATCAGTCTGAATGATGCGAACGGCGCACCTTTTTTTGCGCCGGCCACGGTAGGTCTTTCCGCCAACGCGTCTGATAGCGATGGCAGCGTCACCCAGGTCGAGTACTTCGCCAATGGTGCTGCGATCGGAAGCAGTGGCACTGCGCCTTACGCAATCGCCTGGGCAGAAGCGCCAGTGGGCAACCACAGCATCACCGCGCGTGCGACCGACAACAACGGCAAGCAGGCCACCTCCGCGCCGCTGACGGTCACTGTCGAACAATCCGTCATCGTGGGCAATATCGAGGCGGTGGCGTCCGGCGAGGGCAGCACCTATCTCATTACCGGTTGGGCGTGCTCGACCGGGCGTAACGCATCGATTGACGTACACGCCTATCTTGGCGGACCTTCAGGCAGCGGTAGCTTCTTCGCTGCGGCCAGTGCTAACCAGGCCAGTGAAGCTGGAGTGGCCAGCACGTGTCGCGCCCAGGGAGCTGCCTACCGCTTTTCGATTCCACTGGATGCTGCAGCACGCCAGGGCTATGCCAATCAATTGATCTACATCCACGGGATTTCGCCAGTCGGTGCGGCAAGCGATCTGATCTCCAACTCCGGCACGTTCCGCGTTCCGCCGCCGGTGTCGATCGCGCGTCGCTATGTCTATGACGAGTATCAGCGGCTATGCAAGACCATCGAACCGGAAACAGGCGCCACGGTGGTCGACTACGACGCGGCTGGCAACATCAGCTGGACCGCCAGTGGCCTGTCGCTACCGGATGCGCAGAGCTGCAACCGCGAAGAGGCACTGGCTTCGGGGCGCGTGGTGTTGCGGACCTACGATGTACGCAACCGGCTGTCCTGGCTTTCCTTCCCCGACAGTAATGGAGACCAGCGCTGGACCTATACGCCCGACGGCCTGCCCGCCAGGATCGAGACCACCACGACCGACGGTGGCGGCAACACGGTGGTCAACACCTACGAGTACAACCGCCGTCGTCTGCTGACCAGTGAAGGAACGGCGGGCTGGACAAGCTGGAGCGTCGGCTACAGCTACGACGCCAACGGCGCCTTGGCGAGCCAGCTGTATCCAAGTGGCCTGTCGGTGGACTACGCCCCGAATGCGCTTGGGCAGCCGACCAGAGTCGGCAGCTATGCCACAGGAATCAGCTATCACCCCAATGGGGCAATTGCGCAGTTCAGCTATGGCAATGGGGTTGTACACAGCATGGCCATGAACGCGCGGCAGCTGCCGGCGATGGTGTCGGACTCGGGCGCGCAGCAGTACCAGTACCAATACGACGCCAACGGCAACGTCAGCACAATTCTCGACCAGACCCTGGGCGATGCTTACAGCCGCACCATGGAGTACGACGCGCGCGACCGGTTGCGGGTGGCCGCATCGCCCAGTTTCGGCGGCAGCGGCGCGCATCGCTATACCTACGACGCACAAGACAACCTGCGCACGCATGTCACTGGCGATACCAGCTACGAGTACTACTACGACGGCGCCAACCGCCTGACCAACCTGATGAACGTCGCCACCGGCGCCAGCGTGGTGGGGCTGAGCTACGACGTGCAGGGCAACCTGTCCAACAAGAACGGCCAGGCCTACACCTTCTCGCAGGGTAACCGGCTGCGCTCGGTGGCGAGCAAGGAGTGGTACGCCTACGATGGTTACGGCCGGCGGGTGATCGCCTGCGGCAGTGCGGCCTGCAATTACCAGCTGTACAGCCAGCTGGGCCAGCTGCTCTACACGCAAGACGCCCGAAACGGCATCAACACTGACTACATCTATCTGGCCGGCAGCGTCGTGGCCCTGCGCACCCGCCCGGCCACGGGCGGCGCCGAGACCGTGACCTACCAGCACACCGATGCGCTGGGCAGCCCGGTGGCAACGACCAACGCGGCAGGCCAAGTCGTCGAGCGCACCCAGTACGAACCCTACGGCGCGGCGATCGGCAAGACGGTCGATGGCGTGGGTTACACCGGCCATGCAATGGATGGCGGGACCGGACTGATTTATATGCAGCAGCGGTATTACGATGCAA
The DNA here is from genome assembly GCF_020784175.1 of Xanthomonas campestris pv. asclepiadis. GTDB lineage: Bacteria > Pseudomonadota > Gammaproteobacteria > Xanthomonadales > Xanthomonadaceae > Xanthomonas > Xanthomonas campestris_D. The sequence continues at coordinate 20,174 of NZ_JAJGQM010000023.1, read as the reverse complement.
GCGCCGGAAGATTCCAGAGCGTGGATCCGGTAGATGCTGATATAAATAATGGCGCGTTGTTTAATCGTTATATGTACGCGGCAAATAATCCTTATCGATTCGTTGATCCTGATGGGCGATGCACAGGGTCGCGCATAGAAGGTAGCGATGGATTATGTAAGAGTACAGGCGGGCTTACAACTCAAGCGACGTCGGCACGCTCTTCCACTGTGCCAACAGCACCAAGCGCTTCATACGGCGGTACTACGCCTGCCCCTGATCAAGCTGGTGAACGAACTTGGTTTGATCGAAATATTAGTGAGAGAAATTGGTTTACAGGTGCAGGTAGCCTTACCGACTTCGGAGCTATTGCTCATGATGTTGGCATTCCTCTTCTTAACTCGCCTCAAGGTGGAGCTTTTTCGGCAGGATTCAAATTTTTACCTGTTCCCGTCGGTGCGGCTTTTAATTGGGCACGCACGGGGCATATATTCAGGGCCGCATCTGGGCATGTTAACCCTTCGACCTTATCATCTCAGATGCGATTTGCTCAAATTTTTAAAGCAGTATCTTCAAACCCGAATTATCTTCGAGGTGACGCCGTTCAGGCAGGTTTAATCAGTCAACAGGCTGCTGATGCCGGCGTTTCGGCATACACGTTTAGCGCTCGAAACGGGCAGCAGATATGGGTAACTGTCCGTAATGGTGAAGTTATGAACGCAGGTATTAATCCAGCAGGAGCAGTTAAATGAGTTTTAATGAAGCGGTAGAATTCGAGCGTATTAATGAAGTTACCAAAGCTGCAGAGTGTTACGAGCGAGTCTTAAATGAGTGCCCGAAAGATTTGGGGGCATTCATTAATCTTCTAGTTCTATATTGGCAATCAACGGATTATGGATTTTCTTTATCGTCGAGATTGCCAGCTTCCTTCGTTCTAGTCGCAGGAAATAGGCTTGCAGAGATGTTGGGTGATATGCCATCTAATTTTTCGGGAGAGCCGGAATTTAATTTTTGGGTGAAGTATATTGCATGGGCTGACTTGGGCGGTCATTTCGAAGTTGAAGAGTGTTATGAGATGATGCGTCGTAAATCAGGATACTATGAGCCTGCAATGTTTATATATGCTGCTACTGCTGGGGAGCAGGCTGTAAGTGAGGTTGATAAATTGCTTGAACTGGTACGAAGTCAGAGTACAGCCCGCGAACGCTACATATACTCCGTAGTTATGGGCGTCAAAAAACGCTTATCGTGAAGGCGTAGAGCTTGCCATGCGTTAAGCGATCCGGCGATGGAATAAGCATTGCACGAGATTCCGACCTTGCGGCGTTTTGCCCATCTCCGTGGCTTGGACAACGTTCCGGACGAGACTATGATTCTCAACTTTCGTCGCCTGCTGAAAATCGATGTCCTTGCCGCGCGGATGCTGGTGGCGGTCGACGCGCATCTGGCGTGCAATGGCTAGAGCTTGCGGTAGGGCACGATCGTAGATGCGAGGCTGATAGCTGCGACTAGTTCGACAAAATGCTGTTCGCGCGCGCGACCTGAAAATGAATCAGACCACAAAGGGGGTTGCCAAGGTTGCACAATGGGGCTGCCGATGCGTATAAAAATTGCATACGGTCGCGTTCTATTGGTGTGAAAGAAGCGTCGCTTGTTGGGGATAATCATGAGGCTTGGGGCAGAAATCTGAGCGGAGAGACAAAATGAATCTTTTTAATGATAGGTCGGGTCGCGAAAGGTGTCGGGCGGCACAGGCCAGCCGAAAAAAATCACCAGATAAACCGTTCTGGGATCGCTTCTGATGAAAATGCCTCTTTTCCTAATAGATCGAGGAGATATCTCCGTATTTTCATCCAGTCAACATCTTCTGGGTCATGTCGAGCTGCCTGATATTTCCGATTATTTGGTGCTTGACGCAGTAGGCTACCAGTTTGAGCTTCAAACAGTCATCGGGCGTGAGGATATGATTTTCGATGTTAACCAGATATGCCTCGTTGAATTGGATGGGATGTCGCCTTAGCCTGCAACGCTTTGCGAAAGCATTAAAAGCTTCTTGAGCAGGTTGGCGTATACCAACCTGGGTGATACCAACGGAGCGGTTACCTGGATTGGTTCCTCGTATAATGAATAATTCGCCTCTACCTCCCACTGGGTTTTGAAAATGAAGCCGGATGCCATAATCAAGGTTTGTTTCCTCACGGCTGAGAAGGGTGGTCGTAAAACGGTCGTCGAAGGAGAGTCGTACGCTTGTCCGATTTTTGTCAACAATGAAGCGTTCGACTGTCGGCTTTTACTAAGTGGCAGGCGCATTGAGTTGGGGCAGACTTATGAGGTGCCAATTAGGTTCCTTTATAGTGAACTAGCGATTCCAAGGCTGGCTGTCGGGGCGGAAATATATTTGTGGGAGGGGCGAAAAGTTGCAGTGGGTGAAGTGGTTGCCATCATTAGGGATTGAAGGCCTATTAAGAATTTTCTGGTCTCGATCAAAATGGCTTGTCGCTGATGCTCACGTGCAGGATCTGGCCACCGTGGGGATGCACATCGATCTGGTTGATCAGCAGCAACGGCGTCTCCGTCGCGGTGCGCCCACGGCAGCGCCACAGCTGGCCGACCGCATAGGCGGGAGAGGTGGTATCGGGCATCGGGTACTCCACGCGCAAACCGCAACGATGCAACGCGCTCGCAAGGATGGCGACCGGGCGCGGTGCCCGCCCTGGATGGGATGGTTCGATCTCCCCCCCGTCGCAAGTGCAGTCGCGCGTTGCCTGCCGGACGATATTCACAGGTAGGCGTCAAGGTCGATGACGCCTGAAGGATGAGTCCGCTTGTGGCTGATAGACTTGGCCTGGATCACTGCGCCCGGCTGAATGGCCGGCGCCAGCAGTGCCGCAGCGCACGCGCGCCATGTCAAAATAGCGATTCTTTAACTTCCCCAGTTCCCTGCAGGCCGCAAGGACCGTTCGCATGCGCACGCTGTTCCGCCCCTCATTGTGGGCGCTCGCCCTAGTCTGTAGTCCTGCCCTGAATGCCGCATCGCGGCCCACGGTGCCCGCGCGTGCGCCCGTTTCGGCACCCGCGACTGTCGCCGGTACCGACGCGGCCAGCGACCCGAGCGTGCCGCTGCCGGCCACGCTGAAGTCCGGCATGGGCTACCGCGCATTCGCACAGGCGGTGATGGAGCAGGGCTGGCAGCTGGTGGATCCGCTTGCCGCCGACAGCTGCATGGCCGCCGGCGATTGCGCCGTCGAGTTCATCGCGCCCGGCGGCAGTGCACGCCTGCAGGTGCAGGTCGGCTCGCAGTCCGGTGCGGCGGTGGTCAGTGGCTGGCGCGCGCAGCAGGTGCCGTTGGATCGCATCGGCAATCCGACGGCTGCGGCGGTGGACAGCAAGGCCGCGCCGGCCGCGGCCAACGTGGCCGACAACCCGCGCTGAGCGCGGGCGGCGGCGTCTGATGCGCGCGGCGTATCATGGCGCTGCATGCGCTACGGCCTGCATCGGCGGCAGGTGTCATCGCCAGCTGCGTCTTTCCTGATCCCGAGTCCTGCATGATTTCCTGCATGAAGAGCATCGATCCTGCCGATCTGGAAGCGTTGTTCGATGCGGTGCCGGACGTGCTGTTCTTCGTCAAGGATCGCGAGGGCCGCTATACCCACGTCAACCAGACCATGCTGCGGCGGTTGGGACTGAAATCGCGCAAGGACCTGATCGGCAAGCGCGTTGCCGAGGTCTATCCCAGCGGTCTGGGCACCAACTACGCCAACCAGGACGAGCAAGTGCTGGCCGGGGAGGTGATCGACAACCTGCTGGAACTGCATCTGTTCGCCAACCGCGAACCGGGCTGGTGCCTGACCTGCAAACGTCCGCTGCTGGTCGACGGCAAGGTGCAGGGCATCATCGGCATCTCGCGTGATCTGGGGCCGCAGGATGGGCACGAATCGCAGTACGAAAAACTGCGGCTCGCGCTGGCGTACCTCAACGCCAACTACGCGCAGAACGTACGCATGCAGGCACTGGTGGAGATCACCGGGTTTTCGATGTCCAAGCTGCAGCGCTCGTTCCGCAAGGTGTTCCAACTCACCCCGCAACAGGTGCTGGCCAAGCTGCGCCTGCAGATGGCGATGCATCTGCTGCACGGAAACAAGAGCCTCACCGAAATCGGGCATGCCTGCGGTTTCAGCGATCAGAGCGCCTTCGCACGGCAGTTCAAGCTGGCGGTCGGCATGACGCCACGCGAGTACCGCGCGCTGGCGAACGCGGCGCAGTTTCCTGCCGAACCGGCTTAGCGCGACTGAGCAAGACGACTGCTCAGTTGCTGAGTTGGTCGAGCACGGCTCCTCTGTAATGCTTGCGGGGAACTGCGTGAATCCATCGAGATTCCGGGTTGCAGTTTCGTTTGGTAGATGCAGTCAAAAGCCTGGTCGTCGAATGTGCGGCGCCCTCACTGCTTGCGGGACACGCCGTGAATCCGTCCATGGAGGCTCGGTGGCGGCATCCATGCCGCCACACGGTCCCGCAATCGGCGAGGGCACCGCACCAGACAGTTGGTCGGCTGTTTTCCTGAAAGCTTGTTGCTCAGCCTGGGCAGAAGAGAAGTTGGTAGGTCACGTGTTGAAAGCCTGTCGGCTACTCCGCTTGCAACGGAGATTCTTTAATAGCTGGTCAGACCCAGGGCAATCCGCCCAGCGCACCTCATGCTCTTGCTTGCAACCATACAAACCGACCATCTTGAGGGGTCCTTGCCCGCCCACCGTCGCGGGACCTTACGCGGCATGGATGCCGCGTAAGAGCCTACAAGGACGTACTTGCGGCGTGTCCCGCGATGGTGGGCGGGCAAGGGCCTTGCAGCCAAACCGCAGCCCGCGGCTCTATGCCGACCTGGCCGCGCGCGCCGACACCCCAAAGACACGGCCGCGCAACAACGTAAAGACAGCCGGATTCCAAATCGCAGCGTCGTTTATGAGACGCGGCCAAAAGACGGGTTGAAGGCTGGCCGTAGCAGAGGATGCGCTGGTTTTCTGTTGAGGATACTTTGCTGCCCCCATAAAACGCCTTGGGCGCGAACGACGTAGAAGTCGTTCGCGCCCAAGCCTGTGCAGCCTATGCGGATGCGGTTACGCCAGCATGCGCACCTTCGGTTCGCGTGCCCACTGGCGGGTCTTGGCGGCAGTGATGAAGGCCTTGGTATCTGCTGCCGCGATCACGCCGGCGTCCTTGCCGACATTGCCGGCCTTCAACAGCAGCTGCGCGCCGTCGTCGAAGGCGATCGCCTTCAGATGGGCCCAGGCATTGCTGACGAAATCCAGCGCTGCCGATTCACGTGTCAGCGCCTTGGCTGCTTCCGACGACAGCAGCACCGCCACCGCATCGAACATCACCGACGGCGTGCCGGCCAGCTGACCATCGGCGGCCAGTTGCTTGCCGTCGCTGAGCTTGGCGCCGCCCAGTTTCGGCGCGACGATCTTGACCGTGGCACCGGCGGCTTCGGCGGCCTTGCGCACGGCCTTGATCGTCGCTGCATCGGAGCCGTCGTGAATCAGGATGCCGACCGTGCGGCCCTGCAAGGTGTCCTTCATCTTGCCGATCAGCTGCAAGGCGGGCGACAGCGGCATGTCGGTCGGTGCGACCGCAGCCGGCGGTGCCGGCGGCAACGTGGTCATGCCCATGCCATCGGCCACACGCTGTGCCAGCGTCGGGTCGATGTGACGCAGGTGACCGACGATGGCTTCGCGCACGTGCGCGGTCTCCACCTTGGACAACTCGAACACCAGTGCCGATGCCATATGCGCCTGTTCCGGTGCGGTCTGGCTGCGGAAGAACATGCGTGCCTGGCTGTAGTGATCGGCAAAACTTGCTGCGCGTACGCGGCCCTTGGCACCGTCTTCGGCCGGTGTCGCATGGCTGGGGAATCCACGCAGCGCCTCACGCGGTGCATCGGCCTGCAACGAGCTGGGCTCGTAGGCGACACGGCCCTTGGGGACGCCCATCTGCATATGGCCGTCTCGCTGGTTGTTGGCGAACGGGCACTTGGGTGCATTGACCGGGATCTGGTGGAAGTTCGGCCCGCCCAGGCGGCTTAGCTGCGTATCCAGATACGAGAACAGGCGGCCCTGCAGCAGCGGATCGTTGCTGAAGTCGATGCCGGGCACGATGTTAGCCGGGCAGTACGCCACCTGCTCGGTCTCTGCGAAGAAGTTGTCCGGCCAGCGGTCGAGCACCATGCGGCCGACGATCTGCAGCGGCACCAGTTCTTCCGGAATGACCTTGGTCGAATCCAGGTGATCGAACGGGAATGCATCGGCTTCCGCCTCGGTGAACAGCTGCACGCCCAGCTCCCACTCGGGGAAGTCGCCGCTCTGGATCGATTCGAACAGATCGCGACGATGGAAGTCCTGGTCGGCGCCGGCGATCTTCACCGCCTCGTCCCAGATCGTGGACTGCAGGCCGAGCTTGGGGCGCCAATGGAACTTGACGAAGGTGCTGTCGCCCTTTTCATTGAGGAAACGGAAGCTGTGGATGCCGAAGCCTTCGATCATGCGCAGCGAGCGCGGAATGGTGCGGTCGCTCATCGCCCACATGATCATGTGCATCGATTCGGGGCTGAGCGAGATGAAGTCCCAGAAGGTGTCGTGCGCACTGGCAGCCTGCGGGAAACCGCGGTCCGGCTCCATCTTCACCGCGTGGATCAGGTCCGGGAACTTCATCGAATCCTGGATGAAGAACACCGGGATGTTGTTGCCCACCAGATCCCAGTTGCCTTCCTTGGTATAGAACTTCACCGCAAACCCGCGCACGTCGCGCGGCGTGTCCACCGAGCCGGCGCCACCGGCGACCGTGGAAAAACGCGTGAACAACGGGGTCTTTTCGCCGACCTCGGTGAAGATCTTGGCGGTGGTGTACTGGCTCAACGACTTGGTCAGCTCGAAATAGCCGTGCGCCGCACTACCGCGTGCATGCACGATGCGCTCGGGGATGCGCTCGTGATCGAAGTGGGTGATCTTCTCGCGCAGGATGAAGTCTTCCAGCAACGTCGGTCCGCGCGGCGTGGCGCGCAGCGAGTTCTGGTTGTCACCAACCGGAATGCCCTGGTTGGTGGTCAGCTGCGGGCGCGTGCCGCCGGCCTTCTGATGCAATTCGTCGCCCGTGCCGCGCAACGTCTCGGGAGTTGCGCTGACAGCAGCGGTGGGAGGAAGTTGCGCGGACTTATTGGGGGACTTGGGCATGGGACTCCACTCTGGCGGGCTTGAGATGCGGGCTGATCCGCTGAGCCTGGGAGTGGCGCTGTTAAATGCACGTGTCTGCATGCGAACGAATACTCACATGCAGCCGAAAGCTTGCGTTGGATCGCAGCGGGCTGATGCGTAGGTCACGCAATGCAGCGATCACCGTCTGTAATTGCAGGCAGCGAACGCAACCATTGCAAGCTGACTACAGCAGGTCCAGCGGCTGTTTGCGTGTCGGCGGCGGGAACGCACGGTCCAGTTCGGCAAGATCCTGCGCGTCCAGTTGCAGCGTGCATGCCGCTGCATTTGCGCGCACATGGGCAGGCGTCCCCGATTCGGGAATGGCAATGACCTGGCCGCTGCGGATCGCCCACGCCAGCGCCACGGCGGTTGCGGCCACGCCGCGTCGCTCGCCGATCGCGTGCAGCACGGGATGATCCAGCAATGCGCGGCTGCCCAGTGGCGAATACGCCATCACCGTTACCTCGTGCTCTGCACACCACGGCAGCAGATCGAACTCGATGCCGCGGCTACCAGCGTGATACAGCACCTGATTGACCAGGCAGTGTTGCCCGCCATCGATGCGCCACAAATCCTGCAGATCGTCGACATCGAAATTCGACACGCCCCAATCGCGGATCTTGCCGGCATCGCGCAGGGCCTCGAAGGCATCGACCATTTCACGCAGATCGCTGCCGCCGCGCCAGTGCAGCAGATACAGGTCCAGTGTGCGCACGCCGAGCCGCTGCAGGCTGGCCTCGCAGGCACGCGCGATGCCGCGTGCGCTGGCATTGCTCGGCAAGACCTTCGACACCAGATAAGGCCGCTGCACGCTGTCCATGGCCTGGCCGATCAGTTGCTCCGACCGGCCATTGCCGTACATCTCGGCGGTGTCGATCAAGCGCATGCCCAATTGCTGGCCCGTCTGCAGCGCATCGATCTCCTGCTGCGGCGCGTGTCGGCCCTGGCCCAGATTCCATGAGCCAAGCCCGAGTGCCGGCACGCTGCGTCCGTTGCGCAGGCGCACCGTGGGGCAGGGGGATGAGGCGGAAACGGACATGGAGGGCTCCTGATGATGCGATCAATGCGAGGGTGACTGGGCCGAGGTCGCTGCCGCGTGCGGCAATGTTGCCTGTGCATCCCAGAATGCGCAGCGATGCCGTTGCGCGAAGTCGGGCGTTGCGCCGATCCTGCCGGGCGACAGCGTCAACGGAGCGTCGCCATCGAAGCGTGGCCACGGCGGACGCCCAGCCCCATTGGGATCGCCGGTGCGTGCGAACGCGCCCCAGTAATCCTGCAGCGTATCGGCGAAGGCCTGTTGCGCCGGAGTGAACGCCGGCTCGCCACTGAGCACCCACGGCCGCTGGAACAGGTACACCAGTTCGGAGGCGTGATACGCGCCCAGCGGATGTGAGAACGGCAGGCGCCACAGGCCGTACGGCGCCTGCGGGTCGTCGAACTCGTACGCATACACTGGTGTGCGGGTACGCAAGGCTTGGCCCAGCCGACGCGTCGGGCAGGCGAATCCGCCATCGGTGACGATGTCGGCGAATGCATCCCAGCGCGATTGCCCGGCAACGTCTGCATAGCGCGCCATGATCGCTGTCGGGTCGGCATGCATGCGCTGCAGGCGTGCTTCATAGCCGCTGCGCAGGTTGAGCTTGCCGACGTAGGACAGCAACTGCGCAAACAGCCGCCCCTCGTTGCGGTTGGTGCCGATCAGCGCCGGCACCTGCACATGGTGCAGGTTGGCGATCGCCTCGGCGGGCGGCAACGGCAAGACGTCACCGCCAGACATCGGCGCCCAGGCATCGCTGCCGGTCAGGCCACGGCGCTGGGATTTGGCATCGGCCACGGTATCGGCAGGCAATGCGCGCAGGCACGCGCCCACATCGCTTGCATGCGCGCAGCCAAGCGTCTGCGCCATGCGCGCACCGCCGCGCTCGGCCTCGGCGCGCGGCACGCTGGAATCGCTGGCCAGGCAGCTGCCGCTCTGCAGGATTGCACGTTGGAACAGACCGGCCGCGCCCGGCGAGGCGAGCTGATAGCAGATGCTCCAGGCGCCGGCCGATTCACCGAACACGGTGACGTTGTGGGCATCGCCACCGAAGGCGGCGATATTGCGCTGCACCCAGCGCAACGCGGCCTGTTGGTCGAGCAATGCATAGGCCCCTTCGCCTTCGCCACGCAGCGCCGGATGCGCGAAGAAACCGAACACCCCCAGCCGGTAATTGGGCGCCACCACGATGACGTCCTGCCGCGCCGCCAAGGCACTCAGGTCGTAATCGACATTGCTGCCCAGCTCCAGCGCGCCACCGTAGATCCACACCATCACCGCGCGTGGATGCGCCGGCGCCGGGTCGGGCGGCGCATAGATGTTGAGGGTAAGGCAATCCTCCGATATCTGCTTCTGCCCGAAGCGATACCGCGGCAGACAGGCCGGCCCGGCCTGCGTGGCATCGCGTACGCCCTTCCAGGCTGGCACAGCTTGCGGGGCGCGAAAGCGCAACGCGCCTACCGGCGGCGCGGCGAACGGCACGCCCAAAAACACCCGCCCCTGTGCGCCTGTGACGCCGCGGACTGCACCGGCATCGGTCTGCACCACCTCGGCCTGCGCATCGGCCGCGTGCACCAGCGCCGGCACCTCGCCAGGGCGGCGTGGTGCGCACGCGGTCAACGCAAGGCCTGCAAGCAGCAGGCAGGCCAGGTTGCGTTTCAATGAACCTCTGTCGCGCTTGATCACTGTCGGTTGTGTCCTATCCCAGACGCACATCATCGCGAGTGCACGTGTAGGGAAGGAAAACGAGGAGGCTGCCTGATTAAGAGCGACTGACAAACGCTCTCGAATGCCGTGGCAATGGCGGGCGGGCAAGAGCCTGCGCTAGGCTGCAGATCATCCTCTCTGCAACTGACGCTTCCACGCCGTGTATTCACCTCGCGAGGCGATCTGGGTAGTGAGCGTGAGCGTCGTTTGATATTCCCAACCCGAGCTGTGGTGGCCTACGGCGCAGGCGCTTGCCACCAACGCGCGATGCGTCCAGAACACTGCGATGCACTGCAGCCGCTAAAAACGAAAAACCCAGCCCGGGATTACTCGGGCTGGGTTTCAATGCACACGCCAACGCGAAAGGGCAGCGCTTACGCCTCCACGTCCTCCTTGTAGGCATCCACGGGGATGCAGGCGCACATCACGTTCTTGTCGCCGTAGACGTTGTCCACGCGTGCGACCGGCGGCCAGTACTTCTGCAGCTTGAGGCTGGGCAGCGGGAAGGCGGCCAGTTCGCGCGGGTAGGCGTGGGTCCACTCGCTGGCCGACACCTGGGTGGCGGTGTGCGGGGCGTGCTTGAGCGGGTTGTCGTCGCGGTCCAGGCGGCCGTCTTCGATGGCGCGGATTTCCTCGCGGATCTGGATCATCGCGTCGATGAAGCGGTCCAGCTCATGCTGCGATTCGCTTTCGGTCGGTTCCACCATCAGGGTGCCGGCGACCGGGAAGCTCAAGGTCGGCGCGTGGAAGCCGAAGTCGATCAGGCGCTTGGCGATGTCCTCGGCGCCGATGCCGCTGGTCTTTTCCAGCGGGCGGATGTCGAGGATGCACTCGTGTGCCACCAGGCCGTTGCGGCCGGTGTACAGCGTCTTGTAGTGCGGCGCCAGGCGCTTGGCGATGTAGTTGGCGTTGAGCAGGGCCACCTGGGTCGCCTTGCGCAGGCCGGCGCTGCCCATCATGGTCACGTACATCCAGCTGATCGGCAGGATCGAGGCCGAGCCGTAGGCCGCCGCGCTGACCATGCCGCCGATGCGCGAGAAGTGTCCACTCCCGCTTTCGGAGTTGAGTCCGCCGCCATGGATGGCGGCAGTTTGACCTTCGCCGGCATGGATGCCGGCACGAGGCAGGTATGGCGCCAGATGCGACTTCACCGCACACGGACCCACACCCGGGCCGCCGCCGCCATGCGGAATGCAGAAGGTCTTGTGCAGGTTCAGATGCGACACGTCCGAGCCCCACTTGCCGGGCTTGGCCACGCCGACCAGGGCATTCATGTTGGCGCCGTCGGTATAGACCTGGCCGCCATGCGCATGCACCGCTTCGCAGATCGCCACCACGTCCTCTTCAAACACGCCGTGGGTGGACGGGTAGGTGATCATCAACGCGGCCAGGCGCTCTGAGTACTTCTCTGCCTTGGCGCGGATGTCGTCGACATCGACATTGCCGTTGGCATCGCACTTGGTCACGACCACGGTCATGCCGCACATCTGCGCCGACGCCGGGTTGGTGCCGTGGGCGGATTCGGGGATCAAACAAATGTCGCGATGCGCTTCACCGCGCGCGCGGTGATAGGCGCGGATCGCCAGCAGGCCGGCGTACTCGCCCTGCGCGCCGGAGTTGGGCTGCAGGCTCACCGCGTCGTAGCCGGTGCATTCGACCAGCATCGCTTCCAGCTCATCGATCAGCTGCGCGTAACCGGCCGACTGCTCGGCCGGCGCCAGCGGATGGATCGCGCCGAACTCGGGCCAGGTCACCGGGATCATCTCGGCGGTGGCGTTGAGCTTCATCGTGCAGCTGCCCAGCGGGATCATGGTGCGATCCATCGCCAGGTCCTTGTCGGCCAGCGAGCGCATGTAGCGCAGCAGTTCGTGCTCGCTGTGGTGGGTGTTGAACACCGGGTGTGTCAGGAAGGGCGTGCTGCGCAGCAGGCCCTGCGGCAACGCGTCGGCGGTGGCGGCATCGAGTGCGTCCACATCTGCCTGCGCGCCGAACAACGCGGCCAGCGCGACCACATCGGCGCGCGTGCTGGTTTCATCCAGGCTGATGCCGACCGCTTCGCTGTCGATCGCGCGCAGGTTGATGCCGGCGGCGCGGGCCTTGGTGTGGATGGCCTCGGCATCGATCGCCTTGACGTGCAGGGTGTCGAAGAACTGCTCGCCCACCGTGACGCCGGCACCGCGCAGGGCGGCGGCCAGGATCGCGGCCAGGCGATGGGTACGCCGCGCGATGCGGGTCAGGCCCGCGGGGCCGTGGTAGACCGCGTACATCGAGGCCATCACCGCCAGCAGCACCTGCGCGGTGCAGATGTTGGAGGTGGCCTTCTCGCGACGGATATGTTGCTCGCGCGTCTGCAGGGTGAGGCGATAGGCGGGGTTGCCCGCGGCATCGATCGACACGCCGATCAACCGGCCCGGCATCGAGCGCTTGTAGGCATCGCGGCAGGCCATGAAGGCCGCATGCGGGCCGCCGAAACCGAACGGCACGCCGAAGCGCTGCGAATTGCCGACCACGATGTCCGCGCCCCATTCGCCGGGCGCGGCGATCAGGGTCAGCGCCAGCAGATCGGTCGCCACCGCGACCAGGCCGCCCTGTGCGTGCACCGCATCGGCCAGCGCGGCGTGATCGCCGATATGCCCGAAGCTGTCCGGGTACTGCAGCAGCACGCCGAAGCACTCGGCCTGCAGCGCTTCCTCCGGCGTGCCGACGCGCAGCACGATGCCCAGCGGCTCGGCGCGGGTGCGCAGCAGTTCCAGCGTCTGCGGGTGCACCGCGTCATGCACAAAGAAGGTGTCCGACTTCGACTTGGCCGAGCGCTTGGCCAGCGTCATCGCTTCGGCCGCGGCAGTGGCTTCGTCCAGCAGCGAGGCGTTGGCGATCTGCATGCCGGTGAGGTCGGCGCACAGGGTCTGGAAGTTGATCAGCGCTTCCATCCGGCCCTGCGAAATCTCGGCCTGGTAGGGCGTGTAGGCGGTGTACCAGGCCGGGTTTTCCAGGATGTTGCGCAGGATCACCTTCGGCGTATGGGTGCCGTAATAGCCCTGGCCGATGAAGCTGCGCTGCACCTGGTTCTTGCTGGCGATGGCGCGGATCTTGGCCAGCGCCTCTTCTTCGGTAATCGCCTCGGGCAGCGCCAGCGCCGCTGGCGACTTGATGTTGCCGGGCACGATCGCATCGGTCATCGCATCCAGCGAGGCGTGGCCGACCACCTCCAGCATCTGTGCGATTTCTGCGTCGTTGGGGCCGATATGGCGTTCGACGAACGCACTGTGGTGTTCGAGGTCGCGCAAGGAAGACGTGGTCTGGGACATGGCGGGCATCCGGGGCAGGGGGCAGACGAATGGTCGACGGCCACCGGACCGGCGTGACGCGCGCAGCGCATCACCTCCTGTCGCAGCGACAGTCTTCCTCGCGCCCCTCTGTCCTTTTGCCTGAGAGTTTAAGAACGCGGCATGGCGCTGGGCCTGCCTGCGTTCCGTGCCCCTTCGGCGCCGGCATCGGCCGGTCTCTCCAGAGTTGTACTGCGGATGGTATCGGGCCTGAGCGATTACGGGCTGTTGCGCCTTCGGCAGCGGCAATGCCGCTTCTCCCACCGTGTTGCCGGCCGATTATAGCCTGCGTGCGCACGCGCCGGAGCGCATGCGGCAGGCTCATGCACTCGGGGTTGCTTAACCTTGCAACGGCGAGCGCCTATCATCGACGCCCTTGTGCTCATCCCGACGCCGCCCCCAGGGCGGCGCCGGCGTGCGTCCCCCGATGCACCACGTTCGGATCCCTGCATGACCCCCACCACGCCTTCCACCCGTCGCATGGCGCTGCTGCTCGCCGGGTTGGCGATGTTCGGCCCGTTTTCCATCGACACCATCTTCCCGGCGTTCTCGCGGCTCAGCCGCAGCCTGGCGGTGGACGAGGTGGCGATCCAGCAGACCATCAGCGTCTATCTGCTCGTCTACGGGCTGATGAGCATCGCGCACGGCCCGCTGTCCGATGCCTGGGGCCGCAAGCGGGTGATCCTGGGCGGGCTGGTGCTCTTCATCGCCGGCTCGGTGGGCTGCGCGCTGTCGCAGGATCTGCCCACCCTGCTGGCGTTCCGCGCGCTGCAGGGCCTGTCGGCAGGCGTGGGCATGATCGTCGGGCGGGCAGTGATCCGTGACCTGTTCCAGGGCCCGGACGCGCAACGGCTGATGAGCCAGGTGTCGATGATCTTCGGCATCGCCCCGGCGATCGCGCCGATCATCGGCGGCTGGATCCTGCTCAGCGGTGCCGGCTGGCCGCTGATCTTCTGGTTTCTGGTGGCGTTCGGGCTGGTGCTGCTGGTGGCCACGCTGACCTGGCTGCCGGAGACCCACCCAGTGGACGCGCGCACGCCGCTGCAGCTCAAGCGCCTGCTGCACGACTACGTGCGGATCGGCTTCAACCCGCGCTTCCAGCGGCTGGCCGCGGCCGGTGCGTTCAACTTCGCCGGCATCTTCCTGTACATCGCCTCGGCGCCGGTGCTGATCATGCGCCACCTGCACCTGGGCGAGGGCGACTTCGCCTGGCTGTTCATTCCCACCATCGGTGGCATGACCCTGGGCTCGTTCCTGTCCGGGCGCATGGCCGGCAGCATGGACCCGGTGCGGCAGATCCGCATCGGCTTCATCTGCTGCGGCGTAGCGGCGTTGGCGAACCTGGGCTACACCATGACGGCGGCGCAGATCGCGCTGCCATGGGCGGTGCTGCCGATCTTCCTGGCCGGCCTGGGCATGGCGCTGATCTTCCCGATCCTGGCGCTGGCGGTGCTGGACATGTACCCGCATCAGCGCGGCCTGGCATCCTCGCTGCAAGCCTTCACCCAGCTGATGATCAATACGCTGGTGGCCGGGGTGCTGTCGCCGCTGCTGAGTGAACACCCGCGCCATCTAGCGATCGGCATGACCGGTTTTTTCCTGCTGGGCTGGCTATTCTGGCGCTGGGAACGCCGCAGCGGCCGCCGTCTACGCCGCCGCCAGGCCGAAGAGGCCGTGCCTCTGGAGCCGGCCGACCATCTCTGACCTCACAGGAGCCTGCATGTCCACCGATTCCAAGCTGCGCCGCGACGCCCGCAAGCGCGCCGCCGAGCGCCAGCGCAACCAGGCCGCCGCCAATCCCGCGCCGGTCTCGCCGATCGAGCCGCATGCCGAACTGCGCGACCAGCAACGCACGCTCCTGGCCGGCATCGTCCGCCGCGATGGCGAATGGGTGCTCGGCATGGACGGCCGCATCGCTGGCGAAAGCACCAGCGCCGCCCAGGTGCTGGCCTTGATCATGCGCGCGGCCGAGTTGCACGAACGCCAGGGCACGCCGGTGCGGCTGACCTATTCGGACGCACTCAAGGACGCGGCGCATGCCGAGGCCGCCGCCGACGGCAGGGATTTCGAGGCGTTCCGGATCGAGTTCGCGCAGAAGCTGGTGCCCGCGCGCACCAACTGAGGCCATGCAACGCAGCGGTGTCGGCGACGCCGGCTCCGAACACGGCCCATTCCGCGTGGATGGGCCGTGTTGGGGCTGAATTGCGCCAGGGCTTGGCTGCGTACCAGCCAGTGCGATGAATCAGCGCGCCGGTGCCTGTCGCTGGACGTCCTGCTGCTGCGCCTGTTCCTGCGTGGCGGCGTTGCGATCCTGCTCGGCGCCACTGCCTGCGCGCGCTGCAGGCTGTGGTCCACCGGCGTCTGCTGCGCGGCCTGGGCATCGAAGGGTCCGCGCAGGTGCGCCGGCGAATCCAGCGCTCCCTGGACCACGAAGCCCTGCGCCGGGTCGCGGCCGAGCACCACGTGGTCGACGCGCTGCAGCCCATGCTGGCGCGCGGCCACCAGCGCGCCGGCTGCCAGGCGCTCGCTGTCCGCATCGGGCACACGGCCACGCGCGGTCTCCAGCTGTGCTACCGCTGCGGTGCATTGGCTCAGCAGCGCATGGTCCGGACTGGCCGGATTGCGCGGATCCGAGGCGGCGGTCGCCGTCGCTGCCTGACGCGGGAGGACCTCGGCATTGATGCGCTGCAACTGGCCGTCGTATGTCCCATCGGCGCCGTCGGCGATGCGCTGCAGCCGCTCGACGAATGGATAGGGCGTGCCGCCCACATTGCGGGCCATCGCGAGCGCGAAGCGTTCGGGTGACTGCGGCGCGGCGTTGCGGTCGCCGACCAGCGAGCTCAGCGAGCTGCCGCCGATCTTGCTGGCCTCGACGCTGGCCTGGGTCTGCTCCATCAGCGCCTGCATCTGCGCCTCGCTGAAGGCCAGCGTGGTCTTCTGCCCTGGCGCGATCGCACCGGTGCCCGCCATCTCGCCGCTCAGCGCGCTGTTGAGATTCTGCGCGATCGCCTTTTCCTCGCTGGCCTCGTTGCGCCCGCCCAGGCGTTGCATCAACCCCGGCGCGGCAACGTCGCCATCGATCTCGAAGCGGTAGCTGCGTTCCTGCACGCGTTCGGTATCGTTGCCGTCGTACTGGCGCACGATCGTCAGCGGCACGTTGTCGCCGTATTGCAGCTGCTGCACCACGGTGTAGCCGTCCTGGCCCGGTGTGCTGATGCGCACCTGGCTGCCCTGGTTGCGGTTGCCGGCCACATCGGCGCTGAGCGGACCCAATTCCAGCTGCAGCCGCTGCTGCGAGCTGAAGTTGATGCGCTCCAGCGTCTGTTGTTCGTCGACGCCGGGCACGCCGGGTGCCAGCGTGCCCTCGCGCACGAACTGGCCCATGGCCGCGAGCGCACGCGGATCGGCCAGGTCGAATTGTGCACTCTCCACACGCGACTGGCCCAGGGAGTCGGCGCGCCCGAGCAGGGCCTGCGCCGGTCCCACCTTCAGGCCAACGGCGTTCACTGCCTCGATGGCTGCGTTGGGCCCGGTCACCACCCGCACGTGACGCTCGTCCACGCGCTCGATCAGGTAGCTGCGGCCGCTGGCTTCGGTGATCTCGCTCTGCATGCTGAGGTGTTGCAGACTCGCCGAGGAATCGCGCTGGGTGTAGGTCTGCGTGTCCATCACCGCACGCGCGCCGATCGGAAGGCTCTCCGGCTGCAGCGGATTGACGCGTGTGGCAGCCTCTGCAGGCTGGTCGGCACCGGGCAGCGTCAGTGCGTAGCGCATGCGCTGCCCGGTACTGACGCCAGTTTCGATGTTCAACTTGCCGTCGCCGAGTTTGGTCTGCAGGCTTTGCTGCTGGCCGGTGCGCGCGTCGGCCTCCAGGTTGAAGGTGGTGGTCTTTGCGTCGGAGTCGCTGAGCTTGCCCAAGGCTAGCGAGTTGCTGGTGCGCAGGCTGTTCTCGCCCAGTGGCTGCGTTTTACTGCCGTTGCTCTGCTCGCTGGTGTGTGAATACTTGATCGACCCCTCTTCAGGGCTGAACTCCATGGTGCTGCTACCCAGCTTCGCCGAATAGTCGCTGTTCTTGCTGCTGTAGGTCGGGTCGAACGCGCGGTCGTTCGCGTCGTCGATGACCTGCTTGTTGGTGTCCGCGTCGCGCGGGTCCGGGCCGGTGGAGGCGTTGTTCATTGGATGCGTCCTGCATGCTGCGCCGGTGCAGCGGGCGCGCAGTATATCGCCGGCGTTTTTGGCGTTTATCAAATCAATGTTATGCGGCGGCCGAGGTGACGGCCGCCGCATGCCGCAGGGAAAGCGGCGCGTCAGTGCATCGCGGCAGGCGGCGGCGCGTTGCTGGCGGCAGCGGGTGCGGTCGCCTGCCAGCCGCACAATTTCCCCTGGTTCTGCTGCTTCAGCCACTCGTTCATCGGTGCGAAATATTCCAGCATCGGGCCGGCGTCCAGGCGCTCGTCGCCGGTGAGTTCCTTCAGCGTAGTCTGCCAGGGTTGGCTTGAGCCACGTTGCAGCATCGACCAGAACTTCTGCCCGGCGTCCTTGTTGCCGTAGAAGCTGCACTCGTACAACGGGCCTTGATGGCCGGCAGCTTCGCACAGGCCTTTGTAGAACTGGAACTGCAGGATGTGCGCAAGAAAATACCGGGTGTACGGCGTATTGCCGGGCACATGGTATTTGGCGCCGGCATCGAAGAACTCCTCGCCGCGTGCGCTCACCGGCGCCACGCCCTGATACCTGGCTTTCAGCTCCCACCACGCCTGGTTGTAGTGCTCGGGGGTGATCGAGCCGTCGAACACGCCCCAGCGCCAGCGGTCGATCATCAAGCCGAACGGCAGGAAGGCGACCTTGCTCAGCGCCATGCGCATCTGCGAATTGATCAGCGCCTCGCGGCCGGCTTGCTGTTGGCCCACCATGCCGATCGATTGCAGATAGCTGGGCGTCATCGCCAGTACGATGGTGTCGCCGATCGCTTCGTGGAAGCCATCGTTGGCGCCATTCTGGAACAGCGGCGGCAGCGGGTTATAGGCCAGGTCGTAATAGATGTGGCCGAGCTCGTGATAGATGGTGGTGAAGTCTTCCTCGGTCGGCTTGATGCACATCTTGGTGCGCACGTCCGCGCCGGTGTTCTGGGTCGGCTCGCCGCCCATGTTCATGTCCCAGGCGCTGGCATGGCAGACCACGTCGCGGTCCAGCGGCTTGATGAACTGCGAGCGTTGCCAGTAGGTGTCTGGAAGCTTGGGCATGCCGAGCGAGGTGTAGAAATCCTGCGCACGTTCGGTCATCTGTCTTGCGGTGCGCAGTTGCGCTTCGCGTTCGGCCTGGAAGCGTGCGCCGCTGCCGCCTTCTGTGCCCGTGTTGCGTGCCAGCACCGCACTCAGGTTGCCCTGGTACTGTTTTTCCAGCGCACCGGTGATGTCCAGATCGCCGGCGCCCGGATACGGCTGCAGCAGATCCCATAGATTGCTCCAGTCCTGCTGCCACATATTGCCCATCAGATGGGCGGGCAACATGCCACCGGCGAGTTCGCCCTTGTCCTTGCCGTACTGCGTATCGAGCTTGCCGCGCGCATAGCACTGCAGTTGTGCGTACAGCGGCTTGACCTGTTCCCAGAGACGGTCGGTTTCGCTGGCCAGTTGCGCTGGCGGCATGTCGTACCCGCTGCGCCACAGCACGCCGACATCGGCAAAGCCCAGTCCGCGCGCGCCCTCGTTGGCGAGCTCGACAAATCGCTGGTAGTCCTTGCGCATCGGGATTGCGGTGCCATGCCAGCCCTGCCAGGCATCCAGTTGCTCTGCGTAATCGCGGCTGCTGGCGAGCACTTGTTCCAGCTCGCCGAGCTGGCGGCAGCGGCGTTGCTCGCCATCACCCACGCAATAGCTGCCGGCGCCGTAGTCGCCTTCCATCTTGGCGGCGATCCGGGTGAGCTCCGCCAGCTTGGCCGGGTCGCGTGGCGCGGGCAGGGCGCTCATCAGTTTCAGCAGTTGCAATGCACGCGCGCTGTCGGCCGACATCGGGGTGCCGGCGTACTGCTTGGATTGTTCGATCCAGCGGTCCAGTTGTGCCAGCGAGCGTTCGTTGGCCTTGGCGGCCAGCAGCTGCGAATCGCCGTTGATATAGGTAGAAGACAACCACTGCGCGGCGGTGAGTTCCGGGTACGCGGCCTTGTACTCGGCGCTGATGCGCGCGACGAACTGGTCGGCGCTTTCTTCCGGCGCGGTTTTGGCCGCAGCGGGCTTGGCCGGTACCGCCGCATCCTGACGGCAGCCCGACAACGACAGCGTGCCGGCAGCCAGGGCCAGTGCCAGCCACAACAAACGAGGATTCACAGGTGGTCCTTGCGGTGAAGTCCGACGCAGGCTAGAGCGCGTCGGGGTTCACCGCAAGCACTGTCACTGCGCACGCGACGCGGGCGGCTGCAAATTCAGGTGTGCTTATCGGAATAAGCGCGCACATTTCATGTTCACCGCAGCCGGGCGCGGCCGATACTTGGTGCGGCATGTAACTCGCGGATAAGACGGCTCAACTCCTGTTTGCTGATTTTGCTCGCGACGTGTTGTCAGCTGCTTTAAGACCGGGAAATATCGGATGCAGTGGATTGATGGAACGGTGCATGTTGATCAGTTGCAGAGCGGCTGATCTGCGGGGTTTTTGACGAGCCCTTACCCGCCCACCATCGCGGAACGTGCCGCATGGCAGAGTGTCCGATCTACGGCTTTACGGATAGATCCGATGTAGAGCGGGTGATGTGTGGCCTTGCTGCAGGGCCCTTGCCCGCCCACCATCGCAGGACACGCCGCAAGTACGTCCCTGTAGCAACTGTGTTGTTGGAGGGGGTTCTGACCGTTCTGGAAGCCGGGCACGGGAGCGCCGGCCGCTGGTCAGCAG
>NZ_JAJGQM010000022.1 GCF_020784175.1 Xanthomonas campestris pv. asclepiadis | reverse complement strand
TTCATGGAACCTCCTCGGGAAAGGGGACGAGAAAATTCCACTTCTGGCGTCAGCTAATGGGCGGGGGGATTACCCTCCGAGCCAGGGAGTAGGACGGTGAAAGCAGCGACTCGTTCGTGCACAAAAGGGTACACGGCCGTACAACTAATGATCGTGATGGCGATCATCGGGGTCATGGCGGCCATCGGCCTGCCTAGCTTCAACACTTTGATCGAATGGCAGCGAGCACAGGCACGGGTTCACTTGCTCACCGCGCATCTGGCAATGGCCAGGAGCATGGCCATCACGCATCGCCTGCCGGTTAGCGTCTGCCCATCCGTTGACGGCGCGAATTGCCGACCTGACGGGGACTGGAGCCAGGGATGGATTCTTTTCAAAGATCCAGCACGTGGTGGGCAGCCTGCTAACGCAGGCTCGATCCTGCGGGTTGAGCAGCATGCTGCGAGCGACAACATCAGCATCACTGGAACGATCGGCCGATCGCTTGTCCGATTTCTTCCGAACGGCCGCAATAGCGGCACCAACATCACGATCAGCCTCTGCACGCATGCACAGCGCCTGGCAGATGTCATCGTCAACAACTCAGGACGCACGCGGTCTGTCCGCTACAGGCAACCAACTGCCTGCCCTGAGCGGTGAGCCACCGCAAAAACAAAGAGGCCGCGACTAGTCGCGGCCTCTTCAACATCTTGGCGCCCGAAGTTGGACTCGAACCAACGACCCCCTGATTAACAGTCAAGTGCTCTAACCGGCTGAGCTATTCGGGCGGGGAGGCGTATTCTAGATGCAAGAGTTCGATAGTGCAACACCCAAGGCTGGCTACCAGCAACCCGGGGTGACAGAGGCACTCGGCGTCTTCACGCCTGCCTGATTCAACGTCATCGTGCCGCACGTATCCCTGGCCTGATTGCCTTGTGGCGCGGCAGTTATCGTGAAGGTGGACTGGTTACCAACGAACCTGATGGTGTATTGGGCAGTACCGCCCTCACGCGGCGACTGGATGGTCGTCGAGCCATTGCCGAAGAGAAAACTCGCATAGGTGTTGTTCGTCGTGTGCGAGCGCTCCGCCAATTGCGCGTATTCGACCAGGTCTGCCTTGGCCTGCGCGCGGCGCGACTTGCGGATATGCTCGGCATAGGACGGATACGCCACTGCCGCCAGAATTCCGACGATAGCGACGACCACCATCAACTCGATCAAGGTGAAACCATCGCCCTTAGCATACTGAGACAGCCGATGCGGGACAAAACGAGATAGGCGTAGCGACATTGAGGACCTCCGTCACTGAATCTGGCGCCAAGATTGGCGGCCGCAAGGATAAGGAACATACATGGGCGCGGCGCCTGCGACGTTGACGACCATCCAGCAACCGGAGCCTGCCGGGACAGCTGGCGCGGCCGAGCCATCCTTTGGATTGACTTGGGGCTCAAGCCGGGGCACGACTGAGACGCCTACATCCTTGACCGGAGCGTTCCCACCGGTGTTGAGAGAAATACCAGCAGAACCGGTGGCAAGCGTGGAACCACCGATGCTCCCCATTCGAACTCCAGACAATGCGCCTACGCCAGTCCGCGGATTCAGGCCAAACAACCAATTCACACCATCGGTACTGCAGCCGCTATTTGCAGCCAGCGGCGCATACGTTGGCATGAAGAGAATTCCCGAGACAAGCTCCGGATAACCCACAAATCGCTCACCGGCCGGGAGATCCACATACCATCCCAACGATATTGTCGGGACAGTGCCCACCTGCAAGGTTCGTGTTCCGCCAGCAGTCGTGACTGAGTATGGCGTCAGGCTCGTCCTGCTTAAGGTCGTAGCGACCACGCCATCCACCTGATCCGTGAACCCATACAAGCTCTGTATGTGCTGCGCGGAGCTTGGCAGGCTGTCGTCATTGAAGGAAAAACTACCGGTACCAAATAATACCAGGACCCCGCCGTTTTCACCGGAAGCCACCTGCAGTCCGCCGGTAATAGGTTGCCGATAGGTGCGCCCACCTTCGGCATACGTCCCCGTGGTGAATGCAGGCACAGTCACCGAAGCTGCGGTCGAGGTGAGATCAAACTTCCAGATGGCACCACGAAGATCGGCAGCATAAACCGTATCGGCATAACCATCACGTGTACGAGCCGGCAAACCAGACGGGTCGATCGCCAGGTTGTCTACCCGATCCAGGACAGTAATATTACCCAGCCCGTTCCGACCACTAATAGAGTTCCCAGACTCCGTTGCTTCGATCATACGGACGACCGGACTTGAGGACGTTCCGATGTCCACCACGAACAGGACAGCCTTGCCGCTGGCGCTGTCATAGCCGTTCCCGAAGATCGCTTTCCAGCTCACCGCGCCGTTGGCAGCACGCACCGGGACAATGACAGGCTTGCCGAGCACGTGTCCGATATTGGAACGCACCGTGGCATCACCACTGAGATCGTTAATCTCCCACAGGCGACTCCCACTCCCAAACGCCCCCGGGTTGGTCACATCCAGCGCAAACGCGCCGCGGCCACCAGCTCCAGTCGTACCAACCAGTGTCGTCTTCCAGCTGTTGTTGTAGTAGGTATCTCCTACTGCAAGCGGACCATCGACGAAATAGCGATGATCAAACGGCTGAGCAGACGCCTTGTTGGGTTGATAGGGCAGTAGCAGATTACCCATGTGACCATAGGATGTTGCTGGAATATAAGCAAAGCGCTCACGCCCACCACCACCGACCACCGTCCCACTACCATTCATGCCGCCGTCGAAGCCATGCAGCATGCCGTCGTTGGCCCCCGCGTACACCATGTACCCCTGATTGGCGCGTTTGGAATTTAAGTAGTTGGTATAGGTCGTTCCCATTGTCCCTCCCAGAGCACGGTATCCGTAGTCATCGATAGGCGCACTGATCAACGGTGTGGAGTTGATGATGTCGCCTAGGACAGTGGTTCGGTCCCGCAACTTGCCCTTCTGCTGCACCTCACCGCTTCGATCGCCCAATAGATAACTAGCCGCTGTCGCCGCCGTTGCTCCAAGATTGACCAAATCTTGCTCCGAGCAAATAGCCTGACCAGGATATAGCGTCCGTGATAACCCGCAAAGACCACTCAAACTAATTGTCGTACCATCAAATTTACGAACATTAGTGCCGTCACTGAAGAAAACATTGCGGGCAGTAGGTGCAGGCATTTGTTCGGAGGCTTCCCAAAACGGGGTAAAACGGGCCTCTCTTGTTTCAGGATCGACGGAAGCCTGACTGGCCTTCAGCTTACTGGACCAATCGGTCCCGTTATTTCTAATCTGATACTCAGGTGACACGGTCAGGGAGCCCGCACCAATGCGAGCACCCGTTAAGGCTAGCGTTCCAGAAGGAGAATTCGCTGCACTGGCTGCCGACAGAACTCGGCGCATCGCACTAGTCACCTCATCAGGGCTCTTGGCATTAATAAACTGACCGCGACTATTAATAGTGGCATGCCAGAGCTCGTCGATTACGCGACCGTCATCGTCCGCAGTTGGATTACCATTGCTGTTCCAATCGGGGGGATTGGCATATGGATCGCCAGTGGCTGCTTGATTAACTTCGTAGATATTCCCCTGCGCACCCAAAGTGATCGCATAGAAATTCATATGCAAATTTTTCTGACAGTCCAGCCGCTTCCAGTCGGCGGACGTCTTGGAGAGTGTCGCGCACTTGTCGTCCACGGGCACAAGTCCGGCCGGGAAACTTGGACCAGTCACCAGTGGAGTAGAATTGCCAGAATAGTAGCCCGCAGCGATGTCGGCAATCGTATTGCTATAAGAGTCAGCGAATGGGGCGCCAGAGAAATCCACCGTGCCGGTAGAGTCGGCATTGCCATACCCACTGACGGTGTTGTTAGCATTCGTATATCCGTCGGTGAACAACATGCCGCCATTCTTTTGGCATGCACGTAGCACCGGCGCACCATCCCCGGCCCGCAAAAACTGTCTCCCCAGGTAATCGACGGCTGTACGATTTGGCGTACCTCCATTCGGCTTGAGACGGTAAATCAAATCGAACAACGAGGTACGCGCGGCGTCGTCATCCATGTCATACATGGTCGCCGGAGTCAAGTTATTGATAGTGAAATAGCCGACCCGCATCTTGTCGACGTCAGATAAAGATCGGGAAGCGGACCCGACGATTGATAAGATACGATTATGGTTATATTGAAACCAATTGGCAAAATTTTGCCGCGCATCATTATACGCAGCAGTATTGGACCCATAATTCGCTAGCAGTATCTGGTAACGACGCATATTACAACCAGGACCACAGGCATTTGCGATGATTGGCCTATTGACGTCACTGGTCAGATATCCAGTCGGAGCTGGGGCATCTACAGGCAGATAAAAAGTTGCCGGCACGTAACCCATTTGCACCGCACAGTTCGCCGTGACTGAGACTGTTGAATTCAAGGTAACCCAGCGCCCGCCACTACTTGGCAAGCCATTACCGGTGGTTGAGTTACATGAACGCGCACTCGATCGATAACGTGTCCCAGCAGGAATTGTCATTCCCGTCAAAAACTGAAACGACTCGCCGTCGCCCTCACGATAGGCAAGGTCATACAGAGTGTTATACCCCGCGCTGAAATCATTGCCATAGACAAGAGGATTACGCGGATCGACTCGGGCTTGGTCGAATGCTGCGGCTGGCCAAAGGTTGGCGCTTGTTGACGTCTGCGCGGGAGGAGTCCATGGCTCATAAAGAACGGTGGGATTATAGTAGCCAGCATTATAAGTTGGCGAGCGCGAAAATCCAAAAATGTCAAGCGGAGGAATGGCACGCCCAGGAGAATAAGTTGCATTATACCCCGAGTGCGGAAATAAATAAACGTAACAGTCAGGGACGTTGTTTGTACACGACTCGCTCGAATTAAAAAATACACCAGCTGAACTAAAGAAACTATTCCCATTCCACTGCAAACGCCCATCGCCGCCCTTGAATATCCGCTCAAACGTCATCGAATTCGAATCGTCGACCGCCATGATGAAAGCAGGTGGAACGGAGGTCGCGTTATTCAGTGGAGCCTGCGCCAAGCCGCCCTGCCCTTGCGCCGCAATCAGGCCATAGACGAAGTAGCCGCCCACCGCAGCCAGAACGATCGCGGAAGCGACAGCGGTTCGAAAAATGCGACGGGACATGCCGGCAGCCTCAGAGCTTGAAAATGGTGTCGATCGATGCCGATGACGAGGCATCTGTTGCGGCATCGTTAGCAAATGTAGTGATTTGGTACACTGGAGTCACTGGATCGAGTGGATCCCCCATCGCAAGCGACCCTCCACCGATGATGCACGAGTCAATGCGCCGTACATTGACTGCCTCATTCACCGCCGTTGCCTTGCTGCGCCCCCATGCGACCGGATCAAATGCGGTATCACAGTTCTGCTGAATATCGGTATCAACCAAAGGGGCGCCCGTTGGCGCATCCGTGCGGTTGGCGATGGCCTCAATGGCACGCTCGCTCCGACGCGTCACGCCTTCAGCATGTTGGAAGGCAATATTGGTCGCCAAGTAATTGGACGCCATTTTTTCCTGCATCCCTGCCACTTGCATTCCGGCAATTCCGATTAACGCCAACAGGATTAGCATGATCAGTGCAACGTAGAGCACCGCGCCACGAGGGCGAGCGGGCATAGGACGTAGGCGGGCGTGAGCATTCATGAGTTAGTTCCCGAACAGTCGATTACGCAAGGCGATCGTGGACTCGTACGTCATTCTGTACCGCCCGTCAGTTTGGGCAGGTGGCGCAAAAGACACTCCCAATGCACTTGGATAGCGCACTGAACTTGCTGGTCTCTCTGCCGTAGCAGATGAGGGACTACGGGCAAGAATGCCGACCTGGACCTGCCCCACTCGCCGCCACTGCCCAGCCGCTGCAGCATCTGTACCAATGGAGACATCACTTGCGATCGCCTGTGTGTTGATGTTCCCCAATGGTGGGGAGGTTGTGGACATGCTGGCGGTTTGATCAAGACCGAACAGCAGTTGCATGTTCTCGATACCTTCAACCAGTTCCTCGGGCGTTCCGTAATCGTCCACGCCGTTTGAGCGCGCCCGCATCAGCGCCGGCTCGCCCGTTGTTGCGGAGGTCCCAACGTAATACACCAGCGATTCCGCTCGGTATATCAACGCTTGGCCGGTTGGCCTTGCCGAGTAGTTTGATAAATTGGTTCCGTTGGCGGTGATCTTGCCGCTGGCATAGACCCCCTTGAACACCGTTGCATGGGCACAATCAGCGATTCCAAATACAGTCGGAGTCGCCTGGCCACCCTCGGTCAGACGCACGCCGTTAGTGGCGTTGAAGCTGACCACGCTGTTACTGCCCGACGTCAGCGCAGTGATCGGCACGCTCTCTGGAGCCAAGTAGCGTAAAACCAGGATGTCGCTGCCGCCGCGCGGATTGAGCTTGGAAATCGATGCGGGAAGATTTGTTGGTGCCGCCCAGGTGGCTCCGATAGTCAGAACGCCGGGCGGCTTGGTATTAGGCGCTTCGTAGCCTTGCACGCTGACGCTGAAATCCAATGGATGACCCGAACCGCTTGCGGCGCCGGTGGTGACGACCGGGTCCCCCTCACCACGCACGAAATGTGCTTGGTCATTGACGCAGCCAAAATGTCCTGCCATGCGTATGTCGCGCTGCAGGAACTCAAGGGCAAACCGCCCGTTCTCCTGCGCGCGTGCACTCCCTTCCGCAAGCATTGATGCAGTACGGGATGCCGAGAAGATATGGATCACACCCAGCATCAATACCAAGCCGATCACCATGGCGATCATCATCTCGATCAAACTGATGCCGGCAAACGCACGCTTGGATGGAACGCTACGAGTCATAGCTGAGACACCAGCGTGAATGTTGTGAGCGCATCCGGGTTGCTTGCATCCCAACGCTGATCACCCCAACTAATGCCCACGGTGACCTGCCCGTTGGCGTTAAGCACCGTCGCACTGGCACCCTCTCCTAATGCCTGCACTACCTGACACTTCCAGCGTGCGACGTTGGTTGCGATCGTGAGATTTGTCCCAAGCGGGCGACTGCAGCTGGCAGCAGTGACCGTGTTTGCGGCAAAGGTGGCGTCGGCATACCAGGACGATTGGAAGCGATTGCTGCGCATCTGGTCCAGCAAGTCGTAAGCCAGGTTGGTGGCCTGAGTGCGATAGTTGGCGCTCTGCACAAAACGCACGTTGGCGGTCTGCAACAGCGCAAACCCGAGCAAACCAAACGCAAGAACGATGATGGCGATCAGCACTTCGAGCAGGCTAAAGCCATCGGAACGAGCGCGCGATACAAAGGATCGGGGGAGCGTCACTGGCAAGTGCCTTTCTGGGATGTGATCTGGCCGGCGCCGTTGACGACCAACGTGCGACGCAATGCCTGCCCATCACACGTGGTCGGCTGCAGCGTTATCTGCTGATTTGTGGAAGCAAGCCTGCGCCCGCGTCCATCGAATGCAATCGTTGCGCCGGACGGACCGGAATTGCTTAGCGACGGGTCAATTGAGACGAAACGCAAGACGGTGTCGCCACCCTTGAAGGCTCCATCTCCGTCGGTATCCGCCCAAGCCAGCATCCCGCTCCCCCAGTTGTTGTCGCATGCGGTCCCCGATGCGCTACCGCAAACCCCACCACCTCGGCGATTGCGTATCGCCTCACTGCGCGCGAGAGACAGCAGCCCGAGGGTCTCATTGGCGCTACTGGCTACGCGATTGGAGCGTATTACTCCACGAAAGCTTGGAAGCGCGATCGTAAGCAAAATCGCCAACACGGCGATCGCAATGATCAATTCCACAAGTGTGAAGCCGGTAGATCGGCGAAAAGACATTGGACGCTCCCCAGCGTGACCTGACCAAGATGCTTCGACCACCCCCTCAAGAACAAGCAGTGGGGGGACGAGCGGTCGTTTTAGGGTTGTCGGCGTGCGCGTGGGGGACGAACCGGGCCTAGGGTTCGTACCCAGCCCGGCTTTTCCCTTCTCCAGAATGGTGGTCTACATCTAGCAGGCCTTAAGTCACCACCCGATAACAAGGCCGGTAATCGCCGGAAATCTTCATGCGCCGCTGCTCGACGAAGCCGCGCAGGAGCTCGTCCAGCGCCTGCATGATGTCCGGGTCGCCGTGGATCTCGAAGGGGCCGAACTCCTCGATGCGGCGCATGCCGTCCTCCTTGACGTTGCCGGCGACGATGCCGGAGAACGCCCGGCGTAGGTCCGCCGCCAGTGCAAGAGCTGGGCGACCGTGGTGCAGGTCCAGTGCAGCCATGGCCTCGTGGCTGGGTTCGAACGGCTGCTGGTACTCGAGCGGGATATGCACCGACCAGTTGAAGTAGTACGAGTCCTTCTGCTCCTTGCGGTGCGCGCGCACCTCAAGGATGCCTTCGGCCATGCGACGTGCCACTGCGACCGGGTCGCCGACGATGATCTCGTAGCGGGAAGCGACAGCTTCGCCCAGGGTGAGCCGGATGAAGCGGTCGATCTGCTCGAAATACGGGGCAGCGATGGTCGGGCCGGTCAGGATCAGCGGGAACGGCAGGTCGGCGTTTTCTTCGCGCAGCAGGATGCCGAGCAGGTAGAGGATCTCCTCAGCCGTGCCGACGCCGCCCGGGAACACCAGGATGCCGTGGCCGATGCGGACGAAGGCCTCCAGGCGCTTCTCGATGTCCGGCATGATCACCAGGTGGTTGACGATCGGATTCGGCGACTCGGCGGCGATGATGCCCGGCTCGGTCACACCGATGTAGCGTGTGTGATGCTTGCGCTGCTTGGCATGCGCAATGGTGGCGCCCTTCATCGGGCCCTTCATGGCGCCCGGGCCGCAGCCGGTACAGATGTCCAGGCCACGCAGACCCAGCTCGTAGCCCACCTGCTTGGTATAGAGGTATTCGTCGCGCGAGATGGAATGGCCACCCCAGCACACGACCAGATTCGGGTCGGACGGCTGCAGGATGCGCGCGTTGCGCAATTGGCCGAACACCGCGTTGGTGATGCCTTCGCTGGTGTCCAGATCCGCGCGCTGCGCTTCGAGCTCGATGGCCATGTAAGCCAGATCGCGCACGACGGCGAACAACAGCTCAGCCACGCCACGGATGATCTCGCCATCGACAAACGCCATCGCCGGCGCATTGCTCAGATCGATGCGGATGCCGCGATCCTGCTGGTTCACCTGGATATCGAAATCCGGGTACAGATCGCGTGCGGCGCGCGGGTCGTCCGACGCGCTGCCGCTGGTCAGCACCGCCAACGCACAGCGGCGCAATAGCTCATGCATGCCGCCACTGGAAGCATCGCGCAGACGCGCCACTTCCGCCTTGGACAACACATCCAGACCACCACGTGGGTAGATCCGCGCATCCACCACCGGCAGCGCCCGTGCTGCCGTACTGCTGAGTTCCATAGCTTGCTCCTGTCGTATCTCAGAACTTTAGCGTACTCACCCGCACAAAAGAAAACGGCCGGGAGAACCCGGCCGTTTTTGCAAGCTTCGACACGCTAGCCAGCTTTAGAACTGGTAGCGAAAGCCCAACTGCAGCGCCCAACGGGAGATGCCCTTGTCGTCGTAGACAGTGGACAAGTCCGGCTCATTGAAGCGGTACACGTACTTGCCGGTTGCAGCATCGATACCGCCGTACTCCACAACACCCTTGAAGCCCGGGAACCCGTACTCATCCACGCGGCCCCACTTCTTATTAAGCAGGTTACCGACATTCATGATGTCGACCCATATCTGTGCCTTGTTGCCGTCGAAGAAGCCCGGCAGTTCCTGCTCGATATGCAGATCGAACTGATTTACCCAGGAATTACGAACGCCGTTGCGGCCAGCCAACTGCCCTTGGTGCGAAGACAGATACTGATTGTTGCTTACGTAGTTCCAGAAAGCATTCTCTTCAGCTGCACTTCCGAACAACACATCGCCACGGCCGTTCGGAATATAAAGCAGGTCATTGGCACGACCATCACCATTGGCATCGTTATCGAATGTATAGCTATACGGCCGACCACTGCGGCCCTGATAAATCAGGCCAAGTTTGGTTGCGTAGTCGCCGAAGAAGTTGTGCTTCCACTGCAGAGTGCCGAGGATGCTGTCCTTGATCTCATAAGCGGACGTGGCGTTGACTTCTTCATTAGCCTGGAAGGTCGCTACATTCAACAGCTGAGAGCCTGAGGTTGAGCTGGTCAGACCGCTGACCTCCTTCGCGTTTGAGTAGGTGTAAGCGAGGCTCCACGACCAGTCGCTATCGTTGAAAGGTTTATTCAAACCGACGGTGAAGCTCTGCGTACCGCCCTGGTCGGTTGGACGCGCAATAATTGCGTCGTTGAAGCCCTGATTACTGTTGGCGCGTGTCAGTGCGTTGCCGGTGAAGCGACCAAGGTTATCCCAGCTCGCCCGGTTACGACCAACTGCATTCCAGTAGATCTGACGACCATCCTGACCAACCGCAGTCGGTGCACCAAGATTGAGTTGCTGGTAGTAGATTGCCTCATTAACCTTGGTGACCACACCTTCCAACGATCCGATGATGCCGTACCACGGCAACTCGGTGTCGAATGCCAAGTTAGCTTTCCAGACCGATGGCTGCCCGAGATCCTTGTCGACAAAGTCGACCGATTGAGTCGCTCCGCCGGTACCAGTTGGCTGGTTGTTGATATCGGGAGTGAAACGAATACCACCAGCGGCAATCTCGTTTGCGTTGCGGAAATTGTAATCCGTGTAAGCCAGGCCGGTATTGGAGAACGGATTGGACAGCCACACCGACGCCGCCGCGCCCTGGAACAGGCCAACGCCACCGCGCAACTGGGTCGGCCGCTCGGCATCAAACGTGTAATTGAAGCCAAAGCGCGGCTGCCAGAGGTCGTTACCGTCGAGCGTCGCGTCGTTACGCACGCCGAAGGCATTGAATGCAGCCTGATTGAACTGCGGGCTGTCCGGAACCATCTGCTTGTCGTAGCGCAAGCCAAAGGTCAACGTCAGGTTGTTGTTGACAGCCCAGCTGTCCTGAACGAACAAGCCTAAGTTGCGCAGGCCCCACTTCGCTGCGATGTCATCGATACTGCCGGTGTTCGAGGACGAATAGCGATAAGACACTGGCCGATTGGCGCGGTAAGCAGCAATCGAATCAAAGTTGTAAGAACCGAAAACGCGTGGACCAAACAGGTTGAAAATATCGTTGTCTTCGTAATCGAAGCCGAATTTGACTGTGTGGTCGTTAAGGAACAGGTTACCAGCAAAGAATGCGTTCCATGTTTCGGTACGCAACTCGTTCGCCTGCGTATTTGCCTCGGTTCCCAGATTGACTGAGTTTGCGCCCACACGGACATTGATGGCCGGCAGCCGAGACGCTGCGGTACGCACTGCTGCGTAATCGCGATAAGACACCTTGGCCTCAGTGGAGAAGGTATCGGTCCAGTCGCTGAAAAGCTGTGCCGTGTAGGTTTCCAGCTCGAAGTCACGCACGTAGTGGTACGAATTCAGCGCCAACGAACTCGTGCTGAAACCATTGAGATTGGCAGTGCTCTGCTCGGACTTACCGTAACGGAATGAACCGCGATGCTTGTCGCTGATATTCCAATCCAGCTTGAACCCCTTTTCTTCAGAGTCGGAATCCAATGCCGGCAACGTCAACGTGCCCGGATCAAAACCGTACACATTGCGCGAGATATCTGCGATCTCGTCGACCTGCGCCTGCGTGATGTTTACCGTGTTGCTCGCACCAGAGCCTGTCGGACCAAAACCGCTGTTACCGGTGAAAACGCCTTTGCCTTTGTACTTTTCGTAGTTCGCAAAAAAGAACAACTTGTCCTTGACCACCGGACCACCCAGCGTCAGGCCGTAAGTCGATTCGCGATCGAACAACTGGGGGCGAATATCGTTCTCGTTTTTGCCCGACCAATCGTTTTCACGATAGGTGCCGTAGACCGAGCCATGGAACTCGTTGGTGCCCGACTTGGTGACGGCATTGATCACGCCACCGGTGCCGCCACTGATCGTGACGTCGTAGTTGGCAACGTCCACCGAAATTTCGTCGATGACGTCCATCGAGAACGGCTGGCGCGGGGTCGGCAGGCTGTTGGATTCCAGGCCGAAGGCATCGTTGGTGCTGATGCCATCGACGCGGATCGCGTTGTAGCGCGGGTTCTGGCCGGCGATGGAGATTTCGTTGCGCGCCTTGTCGGTCTGCGCGACGCGCGGATCCAGACGCACATAGTCCTGCAGGTTGCGGTTGATCGACGGCAGCGACTCGATTTCTTCGCGGGTCACGTTGGTGCCGGTGCCCATCTTGTTGGCACTAAAGATCGCCGAGCCGTAGTTGCCTGCGATCGCCTGCACTGTACCGAGCGTGGCCAGATCGCCGCCCAGGGCTGCATCAACCTGATTGACCTTATCCAGATTCAAGTATACGCCTTCACGCGTGGTGTTGCCTGCGCCGGAAGCGGTGATGGTGATCGTGTACGGACCACCTACGCGCAGGCCGCGCGCGTTGTAGCGTCCACTGGCATCGGTGGTGGCGCGGCTGACGGTTCCCGATTCGACGTGGGTGATCGTCACTTCGGCATTCGGCACCGGCTGACCGCCGCTGCTGGTAACCAGGCCAGCGACGCCGGCAGAGGTGCTCTGAGCGAACACGGGGGCGGCGGCGAGCGCGGCAACAAGGCCAAGCGTCAGCTTGGACATGCGAAGACAACGGGGGTGGGTCATTTCGGTAGCCTCGATACAGGTTGGGCAGTGACAAAAAGGCGCAGTCAGCCCAACCGTTCCCGGGGGTGGGCTGCCGATGATCTGGGGTCCCTCGCCGCGCGGCTGGTTGCTGCCGCAACGGTTAACAACAGATTAACACGCTAAGGCCTGATTGTGACGGCGGCGTGACAAAGTTCGCGCAGTGCAACATGAACTTCGCATGTGAAGGCGTAAACGCCAGCTTGCGCAAAGTCGCGCAGCATCTGCGACCAGCGTCGCGCTATAGAGCCGTTTTATCGAAAACCGGGCTCATTCGGCCCGAAAGCGCAGCGATGGCTGTCGGAGGCCCTCTGTTACAGAGGCAGCCCGGCGGCGCTGCCGGCGGCTGGCACCGCTACGCGTCAGTGGCGCAGCTTCAGATTCTCGCCAGGCAGTGTCACAGGTTGCTCCCACGCCCCTGCCAGCCTATCCCCGACTGGACTCAGATCGACACCGGAAGCTTGAAATACGTCCCCAGGCCATCCAGGAACATCTGCACCGAAATGGCCACCAGCAACATGCCCATCAGGCGCTCGATCGCGGTCAGTGCGCGATGACCGAGCAATTTGTACAACAACGGTGCGGAGGCCAGGATCGACGAAGCGCCGATCCAGGCGATCATCAAGGCCAGGCTCCAATCCCACAACCGCGTGGGTTCGTTGCTGCCCATCAGCATTACTGCCGCCATGCCGGACGGGCCGGCCACCAGCGGGATCGCCAGCGGCACGATGAAGGGCTCGCCGTCGGGGATCTCGCCCATCAGGCCTTCCGGGCGCGGGAAGATCATGCGGATGCCGATCAGGAACAGCACGATGCCGCCGGCGATCGCCACCGATTCCTGGCGCAGATGCATCAGCTCCAGCGCGTACTTGCCGCCCCACAGGAACGCCATCAGCACGCACAGGGCGATCAGCAACTCGCGCGCGAGCACGAAGCGCTGCCGCTTCGGTGGCAGCGGCTTGAGCACGCTGAGAAACACCGGGATGTTGCCCAGCGGATCGAGGATCAGGAACAGCAGCAGCGCCGCCGAAAGAATGGTCATGCGGAAGGGCTCCAGATCGCACCGCGGTGCGAAGCACCTGCCATGGACAACAAGGTGATGCAGGCGGACGCATAGCGCGCGGGGTCCACCGCTTCGCTGTCTTCCTGATGGGTGAAGGCGCGCGCGCGCAAAGCGGTGCGCATCGGGCCGGGCTGCAGTCCGCTGATGCGCACCGGGCCGGCGGCGGTTTCATGATGCAGGCTGGCGAGCAGGCCACGCTGTGCATGCTGGGCAGCGCCATAGGCGCCCCAATACGCCTGGCCAACGCGTGCAGGGTCGTCGACAACGAAGACCACCGCCGCATCGCCTTGCTGCCGCAACAGCGGCAGGCAGGCCTGGGTCAACCAGGCGCGCGCGGTGAGGTTGATATGGAGGTTGCGTGCGAAGTCGGCAGGCGCCGCGAGTTCGGCCGGGGTCAGGCCGGCGAAATCGGCGGCGCAATGCAGCAGGCCGTGCAGGCCACCGAGCTCGGACTGCAGCCGTTGCGCCAGTGCGGCGTAGTCGTCCGGCGTGGCGCCGGCCAGATCCAGCGGATACAGCAACGGCTCCGGACCCAGCTTGGCAACCGCGTCATAGACGCGCTCCAGCGGGCGCAGCTTGCGACCGAGCAGCACCACGGTTGCACCGGCAGCCGCACACGCCTGCGCAGCGGCTGCGCCAAGACCGCCCGCTGCGCCGGTGATCAGCACCACGCGCCCGCCAAGCGTCGCCGCGTCGGGCTGGGCCTGCGCCAGGCTCACGGCTGGTAGGCCTCGCTGACGATGCGTTTGAGCTCGCCGGCCTCGAACAGTTCCAGCGTGATGTCGCAACCGCCGATCAACTCGCCGTGGATGAACAATTGCGGGAAGGTCGGCCAGTTGGAATAGCGCGGCAGATTGGCGCGCACTTCGGGCTCTTCGAGCACGTTGACCGTACGCAGCTGGTCGGCGCCGGCAGCCACCAGGGCCTGCACGGCGCGACTGGAAAAACCGCACATCGGAAATTGCGGGGTACCTTTCATGAACAGCACGATCGGGTGTTGTTCGACTTCGGCCTGGATCCGTTCCATCACCGGCATTGGACTCTCCTGACTGGGAGCGGCAGGCCCGACCGCCGGGTCGGATAGACTTCCGCAAAGGCGCGCATTGTAAGCCCTCGGCGCGACCTGCCGCCGCACTCCCTTCGCTTCCCTTGCCACCATGCCGATCGAACACCTTGCACTGCCCTACTCCCGCGCCGCCCTGGAGCCGCATCTGTCCGCCGCCACCCTGGAGGCGCACCACGGCGTCTGTTACCGCAGCGAGGTCGATCGGCTCAATGCGCGCATCGAAGGCAGCGAGTTCGCCGAGCTGACGCTGGAAGAGATCATCGCGCAGGCGCAGGGCACACTGTTCCATCTGGCTGCGCAGGTGTGGAACCACACGTTCTACTGGCAGTGCCTGCGCCCACGCGGCGGCGGCGAGCCGCTGGGTCGGCTGGCCGACCGCATTGCCAAATCATTCGGCGACTTCGTGCACTTCAGGCAGGAATTCAACCGCGTCGCCCTGGGCACCTTCGGCTCGGGCTGGGTCTGGCTGGTGCAGCGGCCGGATGGCGCACTGGCGGTCGTCGCCACGCCCAATGCATCCACGCCGCTCACCGGGCCGGACACCCCGCTGCTCGCCTGCGACCTCTGGGAGCACGCCTATTACCTGGATTACCGGCAGGACCGCGCGCAGTACCTGGACGCATTCTGGAAGCTGATCAACTGGGACTTCGTGGCCAGCCGATTGGGCTAGCCGCTTGCGCCGTTGCAACAGGTCGACGATCAGATGATCTGTCGCAACGGCGCCCGGCGGCACCGCGCACTGCTGTGCATCTTCGCCCCGAACTGCGCATCGGCGAGGCCGCGGCAGCGCCACCGATGGTTCTGCGCATTACCCTTCGTTCAAGCGCACGAGCACCGGTCCGACCTGCGCATCACGCTGCAGCACGGCGCCTGCTTCGCTCAGCGCCTGCGCAAGCAGCTGCGGCGTCTCGGCGCGCAGCGTCGCGTGGCCGACCTTGCGGCCCTCGCGCGATTGCTTGCCGTAGTCGTGCCAATGCCCACCGGGCACCGCCAGGAATGCGGCAGCATCCGGCATCGCACCCAGCCAGTTGAGCATGCAGGCATGCCCACGCACCGCGGTGCTGCCGAGCGGCAAACCGAGCACCGCACGCACGTGATTTTCGAATTGCGAGGTCTCGGCGCCTTCGATGGTCCAGTGCCCGGAGTTGTGCACGCGCGGCGCCATCTCGTTGGCGAGCAGTTGGCCATCGCGCACGAACAGCTCGAGCGCGAAGACGCCCACGTAGTCCACGCGCTCGGCGATCGCGCGCGCATGCGCCTCTGCCACCGCCTGCAACCCGGCATCCACATGCGCCGGCGCAAGACTGGCCGAGAGCACGCCGTCCACATGCCAGTTTTCGGTCAGCGGCCAGGCACGGAACTCGCCATCGCGCCCGCGCACGGCCACCACGCTGACCTCGCGCTCGAACGGTACGAAGGCTTCCACGATCAGCCCGACGTTGGCGGCCTGCGCGCCGAGCGCGTCCCACGCGGCATCGGCATCGGCCGACGTCTTGATGCGGAACTGGCCCTTGCCGTCGTAACCGAAGCGGCGCGTCTTGAGCACGCACGGCGTGCCGATACGGGCCAACGCGGCATCCAGTCCCGCACGGTCGTCGATGGCGGCGAACGCGGGCACCGGAATGCCGAGCTCGCGGAACAGGGTTTTTTCGCTGAGCCGGTCCTGCGCCACCGCCAACGCGGCAGCACTGGGAAACACCGGCACCTGCGCGGCCAATTGCTGCGCGCTGGCAGCCGGCACGTTTTCGAAATCGAAGGTGATCACATCCACGTGTGCGGCGAATGTGGCAAGCGCGGCGGCATCGTCGAAAGCGCCCGCCTGCAGCGGCGCCACCTGCCCTGCGCAGCCATCGGCAACCGGGTCGAACACCGCAAACCGCAAGCCCAGTGGCGCGCCGGCCAGTACCAGCATG
Source organism: Xanthomonas campestris pv. asclepiadis (assembly GCF_020784175.1). GTDB lineage: Bacteria > Pseudomonadota > Gammaproteobacteria > Xanthomonadales > Xanthomonadaceae > Xanthomonas > Xanthomonas campestris_D. Next base: position 59,453 of record NZ_JAJGQM010000022.1, on the reverse strand, counting down.
CGGGCCAACTGGCCGCCGCCCAGAATGCCGACCGTGGTCATTGGCGCGGGTCGTCGCTAGCCATGACATCGTCGGTCTGCCTGGCGCGGAACTGCGCCAGTGCCTGACCGATCTGCGCCTGCTCCGGCGCCAGCATCGCAGCGGCGAACAAGGCCGCATTCGCCGCGCCGGCGTTGCCGATCGCAAACGTCGCCACCGGAATCCCGGCCGGCATCTGCACGATCGACAGTAGCGAATCCATGCCGTTGAGCGCCTTGGACTGCACCGGCACACCGAGCACCGGCACAGCCGTCTTGGCCGCCAGCATGCCGGGCAGGTGCGCTGCGCCACCGGCGCCGGCGATGATCGCGCGCAGGCCGCGGTCGCCCGCCTGCTCGGCATAGCTGAACAACACATCCGGCGTGCGGTGCGCCGAGACCACCTTGACTTCGTAAGGCACGCCCAGCGCATCGAGCTTCTGAGCTGCGTGTTGCATGGTTTCCCAATCGGAACGGGAACCCATCACGATGCCGACCAGCGGCGCGGAGTGGTTGGAGGTCATGGCCCTGCCCTGCGGTAAAGACGTATTCTAGCCATCTTCCACGCAAGACAAGACTTCGATGGATCGCAAACTGCTCGACCTGCTGTGCTCGCCCGACACCCGCCAGCCGCTCTCGCTGCTCGACGGCAAGGGCATGGAGGCACTCAACACTGCCATCGCCGGCGGAACCCTGCAGCGTGCCGACGGCACGGCGCAGACACAGCCGCTGCGCGAGGCGCTGATCACGCGCGACCGCAAGCAGATCTTCCGCGTCGACGACGGCATTCCCGTGCTGCTGGCCGAAGAAGCCATCGGCACTGCGCAGATCGCCGACTTCCCCGAAAAGTGAATCCTTCCGTACGCACGACCGTGCCGGATGCACCACCGGCCGCGCTGGTGGATGCCGATGTGGCGCGCGCGCTGGCCGAGGACATCGGCAGCGGCGATGTGACTGCGGCGTTGTTGCCCGATCAGGCCGACAGCGCGTACCTGCTGTGCAAGCAGGATGCCGTGATCGCCGGGCGGCCCTGGTTCGACGCCACGCACCGCGCGCTCGATCCGCAGGTGCGTATCGACTGGCAGGTGCATGAGGGTCAGCACGTTGCCGCCGGCACGGTGCTGGCGCTGCTGCAGGGCCGCAGCCGCAGCCTGGTCAGTGCCGAGCGCACCTCGCTCAACTTCCTGCAGACGCTGTCGGCCACCGCGACCACCACCGCTGCATACGTTGCCGCCGTGGCCGGCACCGGCGCGCGCATCCTGGACACGCGCAAGACGCTGCCGGGCCTGCGCGCCGCGCAGAAATACGCGGTGCGTTGCGGCGGCGGCGACAATCACCGCATCGGGCTGTTCGACACGGTGATGCTCAAGGAAAACCATATCCGCGCCGCCGGCTCGTTGAGCGCCGCCGTGCATGCCGCACGTGCGCAGCAACCGCAGTTGCCGCTGGTGGTGGAGGTGGAAACGCTGGAGCAGCTGCGCGAGGCCTTGCAGGTCGGGTGTACGCGCATTCTGATCGACGATTTCGACCCGGCACTGCGTCGCGAAGCGGTGCGCATCGTTGCCGCCCTGCCGCGCGACCAACGCATTCCGCTGGAAGTCTCCGGCAGCGTGGATCTGGCCGGCATTGCCGCCATTGCGGCCGATGGCGTGGATTGCATCTCCATCGGCGGGCTCACCAAGCACGTGCACGCCGTCGATCTGTCGCTCAAACTCGGCCCGCCGCCGCACTGATTTCACGCGTGCCCGCAGCCAGCTCTGTCAGCCTGCTGCGATTGTTCTGTGCAGGATCTGCGATGACTGTAAAACCTTGGCCGTGGCTCTGTCTGGTGTTGGCCGCATGGGGCGGCACCGCGGCCGCCGCGGAAGTCTGCGATGTGCCGCCACGCTTCGGCACCAGCCCTGCAGCCATCGCCATCTTGCGCAGTGCCTGCAACGAGCATCGCTTGTGGCAACGCCCGTTTATCGATGCCAAGGGCCGGCTGGCCAGCCTGGGCGTGACCGAAGCCGAATCAGGCTATCTCGCCGACCACGGCGTGGTCGCGTGGCAACGCGTGGCAGGCTACTGGCGCGACAGCGGCACGCTGGCATCGATGGGCGGCCGCCCGGGCGCGTCGAGCTGCGCGGCATTGGATGGCACGCGCTATACCGCCAGCGACTGCCGTGCGTTCCTGGTCGACAACCCGTGGTCGGCCGCCTTCATCTCCTGGGTGATGACACAAGCCGGCCTGAGCGGCTTCCATCGCTCTGCACGCCATCTGGATTACATCCGCAGCGCCTACAACGATGGCGCAAGCGGGCCTTACCAGTTCACCGACCCGGCGGTGGAGAAGCCCGCTCCCGGCGACTTGCTGTGCCTGTTGCGCGGACGCAGTGCCGCGCTGGGCTACGCCGGCCTCAGGGCCGGGCTTGGCGGTAGCGCGCCGATGCCGTGGCAATCGCATTGCGACGTCGTGGTGGCCGCCAACGTCGGTGGCGATCGCACCCTGTATCTGATCGGCGGCAACGTGTTCAACACGGTGATGATGCGCAAGATGCCGCTGGACCGCGCCGGCCGCGTGGTATTGCCGACGCCGCAGTCCGACGGCAGCCAGGACCAGAGCGAGGATGGCCTGGGCATCGCCAGCGAGTGCACGCCGGCACACGAAGAGCTCTGCGATTTCAATCGACGCGACTGGGCGACCTTGTTGAAGCTGCGCCCGGATGCGGCGATGACCGCACCACCGCCGGTCGAGCCACTACCTTCGCCAACCACCTCGCCCGCGGACCAGGCGATGCCGCCGGGTTTTCCACGTGTCGTGCCACCGCGTCCGGAAACACAGCCCGCGCCGACACAGCAGCCTGGGTGAGAAGGATCAAGGCCCCTCTCCCGCCGGGAGAGGGGTTGGGGTGAGGGTACGCAGGCGAAGCCCCGGCCTTGATTCAACCGCGCGACGCCTCGCCCATCCCCTCATCCGCCCCTGCGGGCCATCTTCTCCCGCAGGAGAAGGATCAAGTCACGCGCCATTGCCGAACGCCAACAAAAAAGCGGGCCGAAGCCCGCTTTTTCGTAACGCATCAAACAGTGGCGATTACTCGGCCGATGCCGGCAGGCCTTCGCCTTCTTCCACTGCCTTGATCGACAGACGGATACGGCCCTGCTTGTCCACTTCCAGCACCTTGACGCGGACCAGATCGCCTTCCTTCAGCTTGTCGCCGACCTTCTCCACGCGCTCGCTGGAAATCTGCGAGACGTGCACCAGGCCGTCCTTGCCCGGCAGGATGGTGACGAACGCACCGAAGTCCATGATCTTGGCGACCTTGCCTTCGTAGATGCGGCCCGGCTCCACGTCCGAGGTGATCTGCTCGATGCGCGACTTCGCAGCCTGCGCAGCGATGGCGTTGACCGACGCGATGATGATCGTGCCGTCGTCCTGGATGTCGATCTGCGTACCGGTTTCCTTGGTGATGGCCTGGATGGTCGAGCCACCCTTGCCGATCACTTCGCGGATCTTGTCCGGGTGGATCTTGATGGTCAGCAGGCGCGGGGCGTAATCGCTCAATTCCTGACGCGGGGTGGTCAGGGCATGCGCCATCTCGCCGAGGATGTGCAGACGGCCGGCCTTGGCCTGCTGCAATGCCTGCTTCATGATCTCTTCGGTGATGCCTTCGATCTTGATGTCCATCTGCAGCGCGGACACGCCTTCGGCAGTACCGGCCACCTTGAAGTCCATGTCGCCGAGGTGATCTTCGTCACCCAGGATGTCCGACAGCACGACGAAGTCGTTGCCTTCCTTGACCAGACCCATCGCGATACCCGCGACCGGCGCCTTGATCGGCACGCCGGCATCCATCAGCGCTAGCGAGCTGCCGCAGACCGAGGCCATCGAGGACGAACCGTTGGACTCGGTGATTTCCGAGACCACGCGGATGGTGTACGGGAATTCTTCCAGGCTCGGCATCACGGCCAGCACGCCGCGCTTGGCCAGACGGCCGTGGCCGATCTCGCGACGCTTCGGCGCACCGAAACGACCGCACTCGCCCACCGAATACGGAGGGAAGTTGTAATGGAACAGGAAATTCTCTTTGTACTCGCCCGAGACGGCGTCGATGACCTGACCGTCGCGTGCGGTGCCGAGCGTGGTGATCACGATCGCCTGGGTCTCGCCGCGGGTGAACAGCGCCGAGCCATGGGTACGCGGCAGCACGCCCGCCTTGGCGCTGATCGGACGCACGGTATCCAGTGCACGGCCGTCGATGCGCACCTTGGTGCTCAGCACCGAGCCACGCATGGTCTGGTATTCCAGCTCGCCGAATTCCTTGGACAGATCCCCGGCAGCCCAGCCTTCGACGGTGGCGCGCGGTGCCAGCGCACCCAGCACATCCTTCTTGATCGCCGAAATCGCATCACGGCGCTGCAGCTTGTCGCGCACCTGGAAGGCCGACGCGAGCTGATCGCCCACCGCTTCCTTCAGCGCGGCAATCATGCCGTCGTTCTTTGCCGGAGCCACCCAGTCGGACGGCTTGGTGCCGGCTTCGACGGTCAGCTCGTTGATGATGTTGATGACCTTCTGCATCTCGCGATGGCCGAACGTCACCGCGCCCAGCATCACTTCTTCGGACAGCAGCTCGGCTTCGGACTCGACCATCAGCACCGCGTTGGCGGTACCGGCCACGACCAGCTCCAGCTGTGAATCCTTCAGCTCGGTCACGGTCGGGTTGAGGATGTATTCGCCATTCTTGTAGCCGACCTTCGCCGCAGCGATCGGGCCGTTGAACGGGGTGCCGGCCAGCGACAGTGCGGCCGATGCGCCGATCAGCGCGGCGATATCGCCGTCGATGTCTGGGTTCATCGACATCACGGTGGCGATGATCTGCACTTCGTTCTTGTAGTCCTCCGGGAACAGCGGACGGATCGGGCGATCGATCAGGCGCGAGATCAACGTTTCCTTCTCGGTCGCACGTCCTTCGCGCTTGAAGAAGCCGCCCGGGATGCGGCCGCCGGCGTAGAACTTCTCCTGATAATCGACCGTCAGAGGAAAGAAGTCCTGCCCTTCGCGCGCACTCTTGGCGGCGACGGCGGTGACCAGCAGTACGGTGTCGTCGAACTTGACGATGACGGCGCCGCCTGCCTGGCGAGCGATTTCGCCCGTCTCCAGGGTGACGGTGTGCTTGCCGTACTGGAAGGTTTTGGTGATTTTTGCCACGGAGGTTTTTTCCCTTAGGTGTTGCTGTCTTCGTTGGACCGTCGTCGACCCATGCCGAGAACGGGCGGCCGGGAGGCTCCGGCCCATGAACTGCATGCTCATGAACTGCATGCTGCAGATAACGTAATGCGACTGACCAAAACAAAGCCGCGGCGCATCGCTGCGCCGCGGCGGTAGGACTCGATTAGCGGCGCAGGCCGAGCTTCTCGATCAAGGACTTGTAACGCTCATTGTCCTTCTTCTTCAGGTAGTCGAGCAGGCTGCGGCGGCGGTTGACCATCTGCAGCAGGCCACGACGGCTGTGGTGATCCTTCTTGTGGGTCTTGAAGTGACCGGTCAGCAGCTCGATGCGCGCGGTCAGCAGGGCGACCTGGACTTCCGGCGAACCGGTGTCCTGGGCGCTGCGCTTGTTGTCTTCAATAACTTTCTGGGTGTCGATGGACATGATATTTACTCGATAGATGCGTGGTCGACAGGAACGTGCAGGACGCACCGCCGGACTCGCCGTTTGCTTGGGATGAGCGCGCTTGGCGCTGAAGGTGCCCCGATCAGGGCCGCAAAATTGTAACGTCGTGCGAGCCGGGGGACAAGTTGACTAAAACTTAACAAGCCGGTGCTTCGTTCAGTCCATTGAACAATCGCTGCGGCGACAAGCGCCCCTCCGCGTCCACCAGGCCTAGGCCTGAGGGGATTCCGTCGGCTCCGAACACCGCCACCTGGCCAGCCGGAAATGCCGCATCGCGCAGACGCTGGCCCATGCGAAAACGCGCCGCATGCGCCGCATCGAGCACGATCCGCGCAAAATCGGCCAGTCCGGCCTCGATCGGCAGCAACAAATCCTGCGCCTCGGTGCCTGCTTCCAGAGCAGCGGACAACGCCTCCAGCGTGATCATCTGCGGCGCGCGAAACGGCTCGACCCAGAGCCGGCGCAGCGAGGCGATATGCGCACCGCAGCCCAGCACTTCGCCCAGATCGCGCGCCAGGCTGCGGATGTAGGTGCCCGAGCCGCAGGTCACGCGCAGTTGCAGCCGCGGCGCGGCGTAGCCGATCACGTCGATCGCCTGCACGTCGACCTCGCGTACCGGCGCCTCGACCGCCTCGCCACGGCGCGCCTTGGCGTAGAGCGGCTCGCCGCCCTGCTTGAGCGCGGAATAGATCGGCGCCTGTTGGCGGATGCGCCCGATGAAGGGGGTCAGCGCTGCACGCAGCGCGCCTTCGTCCAGTGCCGGCACCGCACGCTCGCGCAACACCAGGCCATCGGCGTCGTCGGTATCGGTGGTGACACCCAGCACGATCTCGGCGTCGTAGGCCTTGGCCGAACCGAGCAGCAGGCCGGCAATCTTGGTCGCCTCGCCCAGACACAGCGGCAGCAGACCGGTGGCCAGCGGGTCCAGGCTGCCGGTGTGGCCGCCCTTTTCGGCCCGCAGCAAGCGGCGTGCGGACTGCAATGCCGTGTTGGAGCTGACTCCAGCCGGCTTGTCGAGCAACAGGATGCCGTGCAACGGGCGATAGACGATGCGGGGTTTCAAGAGATCAGTGCTCGAATCGGGCACCGTGCGCGCCCGTTGAAATCAGGGCCGCTGGTCAACAGGCGGCCGGCCGGCAGCGCTCAGCGCTGCTCGGCGTCCTCGTCGCTGGACGCGGCCTCGGGGCCGACATCGTCCAGGTCACGCAGCAGGTTGTCGATACGCTCGCCGCGGTCGACCGAATCGTCGTAGTGGAAATGCAGCTCGGGCACATGCCGCAGCTTCATCGCGCGTGCCAACTGCGTGCGCAGCTGCCCGGCGATTTCCTTGAGCCCCTTGACCGCTTCAGCCGAGCGCTCCTGCTGCAGCGCGGTGACGAACACCTTGGCATGCGCCAGGTCGCGGCTGATTTCGACGTCGGACACGCTGACCGACGGCAGGCCGTGGTCGCGAACGGCCGCGTGCACGATCGTGCCGAGGTCGCGACGCACCTGCGCCGACACGCGGTCGGTGCGATGGAATGATTTGGTTGGCATGGTCGTAGACCTGGTTGATTCGGAGGGCCAGTTGGCACCGAAGCCAAAAACGGACGCGGGCGGCCATGCCGCCCTCGCCTTGCAGAACTTGCGTTGCAGAACGACTCCGTTTGACGGAGTCCGGGGCCCGCAGGCCCCGGCAACCGTTATAGCGTGCGGGCGACTTCGATACGCTCGAAGCACTCGATCTGATCGCCGGCCTTGACGTCGTTGTAGGCCTTCACGCCGATACCGCACTCGGTACCGTTGCGCACTTCCTCGACGTTTTCCTTGAAGCGGCGCAACGATTCCAGCTCGCCCTCGAACACCACGACGCTGTCGCGAAGCACGCGGATCGGCTTGCTGCGCTTCACCACGCCTTCGATGATCATGCAGCCTGCAACCGCGCCGAACTTGGAGCTGCGGAACACGTCGCGGACCTGCGCGATACCGATGATCTCTTCGCGGATTTCCACGCCGAGCAGACCGGACGCCACCTGCTTCACTTGGTCGATCACGTCATAGATGATCGAGAAGTAACGCAGATCGATGCCGTTGGACTCGACGATCTTGCGCGCCGAGGCATCGGCACGCACGTTGAAGCCGATGATCGTGGCCTTGGAAGCCGCTGCCGAATTCGCATCCGACTCGGTGATGCCGCCCACGCCGGAGTGGATCACGTTGATGCGGATGTCGTCGTTGGACAACGCCACCAGCGACTGCTTGAGCGCTTCCACCGAACCCTGCACATCGGCCTTGATCACCAGGTTCAACACCTGCAGACCTTCGCCCTTGCCCATCTGGGCCAAGATGTCTTCCATGCGGTTGGTTGCCGAGGCGACCAGACGCGACTCGCGACGCTTGGTTTCGCGCTGCTGCGCCACGTCCTTGGCCAGACGCTCGTCGTCGACGACCACGAAGTCGTCGCCGGCTTCCGGCACGCCGGACAGACCGAGCACCTGCACCGGGATCGACGGGCCGGCCGAGGCCGGCTGGTGGCCGGTCTCGTCGAACAGCGCACGCACACGGCCGTACTGGATGCCGCACACCAGGTAATCGCCACGCTTCAGCGCGCCCTGCTGCACCAGCACCGTTGCGACCGGGCCACGGCCCTTGTCCAGCGACGATTCGATCACGGTACCGCTGGCGCGGCCGTCGGCCACTGCCTTGAGTTCCAGCACTTCGGCCTGCAGCGAGATCGCGTCCAGCAGCGTGTCCACACCGGTACCGACCTTGGCCGACACTTCGATGAACTGGGTATCGCCACCGAACTCTTCGGCCACCACATTTTCGGCCAGCAACTCGTTCTTGACCCGCAGCGGGTCCGCGCCGGCCTTGTCGATCTTGTTGACCGCCACGATCAACGGAACGCCCGCCGCCTTGGCATGCGCCACCGCCTCCTTGGTCTGCGGCATCACGCCGTCGTCTGCCGCGACCACCAGCACCACGATGTCGGTGATCTTGGCGCCACGGGCACGCATCGAGGTAAACGCGGCATGGCCGGGCGTATCCAGGAAGCTGATGACGCCACGGCCGGTTTCGACGTGGTACGCACCGATGTGCTGGGTGATGCCACCGGCTTCGCCCGAGGCAATCTTGGTGCGACGGATATAGTCCAGCAGCGAGGTCTTGCCGTGATCGACGTGACCCATGATGGTCACCACCGGCGGACGCGAGGTGGTCTCGCCCTGCGCATCTTCGGCATGCGCCAGCAGCGCATCCTCGAAGTCGGCATTGTCGGCACGCACGGCCTTGTGGCCGAGCTCTTCGGTCACCAGCGCGGCGGTGTCATGATCGATGCTCTGGGTGATGGTCGCCATGACGCCCATCTTGAACAGCGCCTTGACTACGTCGCCGCCCTTGAGCGCAAGCTTCTGCGCCAGGTCGGCCACGGTGATGGTTTCGCCGATCGCCACTTCGCGCACCACCGGTGCGGTCGGACGCTCGAACCCGTGCGGACCGCTATTGCCCTGATTGCCGCCACGACCGCTGTCGTTGCCACGACGCGAGGACGACGAACCCGGACGACCGGTCGGCTTGCCGCGCACGTTGGAACGGCGCGCACGATCGGCCGCAGACAGATGCAACTGCCCGGCAAAACGCTTGGTCGCATCGTCGTCCTCGACACCGGCCACCATGACGTGCGAACCGCGCGTCTTGTGCTTGGCGGCATTGTTGCGATCGTCCGGACGTGCCGGCGTCGCCGGACGCGAGGCAGGCGAGGCGCCAGCCGGACGGGCCGGACGCGGTGCCGACGACGGCGAAGACGGTGCACGCGCGGCAGGCGCTGATGGCGTCGGCGCAGCAGCCACCGGGGCCGGCGCACTGGCAGCCGCAGCGGCTTCCTCGGCAGCCTTGCGCTCGGCTTCTGCACGGTCCTTGGCGGCCTGCTCTTCTTCACGCTTGCGCTGAATCGCTTCATCACGCAAACGATCGCTTTCGGCCAGCGCCTGCTGCTCGTCGAGATTGCGCTGACGCGAGGCGGCGAGCTTGGCCAGGATGTCGGCGCGCTCTTCGTCCGGCGTCATCGGCGCGGCACGGCCGCTGCCCTCGTTCTCTGACTTCACGTAGGTGCGCTTCTGCCGCACTTCCACGTTGACCGTGGTCTTGGTGCGGCCGGCGCTGACCGTGACTTCCTGCAGCTTGCGCCGGTTGAGCGTGATCTTCTTGGCTGCTTCGCTTGCCGCTTCGGCAGGCGTCTCGGCCTTGCCGTGCGTGCGGCGCAGGAAGCCAAGCAGTTTCATCTTCTCGGTGCTGGTCACGACCTGGTCGGGACCGCTGAACTTCATTCCGGCCTCGGCCAGTTGAACCAGCAGTTTATCGACCGGCGTATTGACCAGTTCGGCAAGCTTGCGGATGGTGGTTTGCTGCGACATTCGGATCCTATGATCTGGTTGGCGCCCCCTCGCCCAGAGCAAGGGAAACGCTGATTCTAAGCCCTGATGGGGTCAGGGCGCGGTTCATTGCCGGCTCATTCGCCGCGCTCCAAACGGGCGATCTCCTCGGCGCGGGCCGCCAGGATCAGCGCCGCGGCGCGCTCCTGGGTCAAACCCTCGATGCCGAAGTCGACGATCTCGTCCGCTGCCAGGTCGGACAAGTCCTCGCTGGTGCGCACGCCGTGCTCGGCCAGAGCAAAGGCCGTTTCCTCGTCCATCCCCTCCAGCGCCAGCAGGTCCTCGGTGGGCTGAGTTCCTTCCAGGCCTTCTTCTTCTGCCAGCGCGGCGTTGAGCAACGCATCGCGGGCACGGGCACGCAACTCTTCGACGATGTCTTCGTCGAAGCCTTCCACCGCCAGCAACTCGCCGACCGGCACGTAGGCGATTTCCTCGACCGTATTGAAGCCTTCGGTCACCAGGATCGCTGCGATTTCTTCGTCCACCTCCAGGCGATCCATGAACAACTGGCGCGCGGAGGTCTGCTCGGCTTCGGACTTGGCGGCCACCTGGTCGGCGGTCATCACGTTGAGCTGCCAACCGGTCAGGCGGCTGGCCAGGCGCACGTTCTGGCCGCCCTTGCCGATCGCCTGGGCCAGGCGATCTTCCGCCACGGCCAGATCCATCGAATGCTTGTCTTCATCGACGATGATCGACTGTACTTCGGCCGGCGCCATTGCATTGATGACGAAGTTGGCCGGGTTCTCGTTCCACAACACGATGTCCACGCGCTCGCCATTGAGCTCGTTGGACACCGCCTGCACGCGCGAACCACGCATACCGATGCACGCGCCGATCGGATCGGTGCGGGTGTCGTGCGCAATCACTGCAATCTTGGCGCGGTCGCCCGGATCGCGTGCACAGGCCTTGATCTCGACCAGGCCCTGGCCCACTTCCGGCACTTCGAGCTTGAACAGCTCGATCATGAATTCCGGCGCGGCGCGGCTGATGAACAGCTGCGGGCCGCGTGGCTCGGAACGCACTTCGGCCAGATAGCCGCGCACGCGGTCGCCGGGGCGCAGCACGTCGCGCGGAATGCCCTTGTCCTTGGGAATGAAGGCTTCGGCATTGCCGCCCAGATCGACAAAGATGTTGCCGCGCTCGGCGCGCTTGACCACACCGGTGATCAACTCGCCAACGCGATCCTTCCAGGCATCGACCACCTGCTGACGCTCGGCCTCGCGCACACGCTGCACGATCACCTGCTTGGCAGCCTGCGCCGCGATACGGCCGAAGTCCGGGTTTTCAATCTGTTCTTCGATGTAGTCGCCCACATCCACGCCGTCGGCTTCGTCGACGGCATCCATCAGACGCACCTGGCGATCCGGGGATTCCATCACGACATCGTCGGCAACCACTTCCCAACGACGATAGGTTTCGTAGTTACCGTCCTTGTGGTCGATGGTCACGCGCGTCAGCACGTCCTGGTCGGGATAGCGCTTCTTCGCTGCGGAAGCCAGCGCGGCCTCGATCGCATCGAAGATCACTTCGCGCGGCACGCCCTTTTCGTTGGCCACCGCATCCACTACCAGCAAAAGTTCCTTGCTCATTTCGTCACTCCGCGCGCGGCTTGCCAGCCGCCGACTCGTTGGATGGTTTCTTCTTGTCGTGCCCGGGTTTTTTCGGGCCGGGCTTGTTCGGTTTTTGCGGGGCCAGGCCCAGGGCGACCCAATCCGGCAGGATGCGCGCCTTGTCGATGTTGTCGAAGCCGATCTGCACATCCTTGCCGTCGACGGCGAACACCACCGCGTCCGCCTCGGAATCGATCCGCACGATCTGGCCCTGGAAGCGGCGCCGGCCATCCTGCGCCAGCCTCAGCACGATCTTGGCGGACTCGCCAACGTGACGGCCGAACTGCTCCAGCGTGAACAACGGACGGTCCACACCCGGCGAGGACACCTCGAGCGTGTAGTTGCCGGTGATGGGGTCTTCGACGTCGAGCTGGGCCGAGACTTCGCGGCTCACGCGCTCGCAGTCGTCGACGTTGATGACACGCTCGGGCTGCTCGGCCAGCGGCACATCGATGTACAGGCGCAATGTGGCGCCACCTGGAGCGGGAAGATATTCCACACCCAGCAGTTCCAAGCCCAAGGACTCAACCGTTGGACTCAGCAGATTCGCGATTTCGGTCGCTTTTTCGCTCACAGACTGCCCTGATCAGATGATTGCCAGTAGAACCCCGGCAACCGGCAGCAAACTTTCCGGTTCCGGAAAAAACAAGGGGCCCGATGGGCCCCTTGCGTGAAAAAAGCCCGACCTCTCAGGGTCGGCGCAAAGACGGGAACATGCGTCTTTGCGATCCAAGAAGCTGAAGTACTGCCCTAAGGCATCGCATTAAAGCAGTACTTCAAGACTTGGTAGCGGGGGCAGGATTTGAACCTGCGACCTTCGGGTTATGAGCCCGACGAGCTGCCAGACTGCTCCACCCCGCAGCAGAAGCGGAATTATGAAGAACTTGAGCGGCAATTGCAAGCCCTAGTTTTTCATCGATTGAAAACCCTGGGGGTCTTCAACGTCGCGGCAAATGATAACCGCATTGCAACAAAAACGAAACAGCAATCACGACTTTATTTCAGTTCTCCCTCGACGGCGCGCGTAACACACGCGCCGCGAGGTCATGCAAGGACGCGTGACTCAGGCAAGGCCTGCAAATGCACGCTGGCACCACACCATGATCGGGCTCCAGGCCAGGCCCAGCGCAAGCAACGCAAGCGCGTTGACGCCAAGCACGGTACCCAGCACACGATCGTTGTTGGCCGGCAGCGGCTCACCCACCGGCTCATCGAAGTACATGACCTTGATGACCCGCAGATAGTAGTAGGCGCCGATCACCGCGCAGAGCACACCGACCAAGGCCAGCCACAACATGTCGCCCTTCACCGCTGCGCCGAGCACTGCCAGCTTGTTCCAGAACCCCAGGAACGGCGGGATACCCGCAAGCGAGGCCATGATGCACAGCACCAGGCCGGCCATCCACGGATTGCGTGCGTTGAGTCCCTTGAAGTCGTCGATGTTCTCGGCTTCGAAGCCGTTGCGCGACAACGCGATGATCGCGCCGAACGCGGCGGTCGACATGATGGTGTAGCTCACCGCATAGAACATCGCCGCGGCATAGCCCTCCTCGCCACCGCCGGCCACGCCCATCAACAGAAAGCCGATGTGCGAGACGGTTGAGTACGCCAGCATGCGCTTGAGGTTGCTCTGTGCAATCGCCATCAGGTTGCCGATCACCAGCGACACTGCCGACAGGCCGCCGATCAACAGATGCCACTGCGGCGACAGCGGACCCATGCCGACCTCGAGCAGGCGATACGCCATACCGAAGGCGGCGAGCTTGGGCGCAGAGCTGATGAACAAGGCGATCGGTGCGGGCGCGCCCTGGTACACGTCGGGCAGCCACATGTGGAACGGCGCAGCGCCCAGCTTGAACGCCACACCGGCGATCATGAAGATGGTGCCGGTCAGCAGCAGCGTGCGTTCGTTGGAGCCTTCGATCGCATCGTGGATGCCGCTCAGGCTCAGCGTCCCGGTGGCGCCGTAGACCAGCGACATGCCGTACAGCAGCAGACCCGAGGCCAACGAACCGAGCACGAAATACTTCATCGCCGCTTCGCTGGCCAGGCCATTGTCACGATTGGAGGCGACCAGCGCATATGAGCACAGCGCGAGCAGCTCCAGGCCCAGATACACCATCAGCAGGCTGCCCGCCGAGGTCAGCAGCATCATGCCGGCAGTGGCGAACAACACCAGCACCGGGATCTCGCCCTGATAGAGATTGCGCTCGCGCAGGTAGGTCCAGCCGTAGACCAGGCTCAGGCCGCTGACCAGCACGATCACCGTCTTCATCACGTCGGCCGCGGTGTCGCGCACGAACATGCCGTGGAAGATCTCGCCCTGCCCGCCCGTGCCGGTCGCCAACAACGCGAACACCACCGCAAGCACGGCAACGGAGAACAGGTGGGTCCAGACCTTGTTCCGCTGGCTCACGAACAGGTCGAGCATCAGCAGTGCAAAGGCGCCGCCGATCAGCACCAGCTCCGGAACAAGCGGAGCCAGGTCAGCGGTGGTCAACGGCGCGAGCGTTGGCGTGGTCATCATCAAATCCTGGAAATCAAAACGTACGGCAAGCTGTTACAGCTTGGTCGCGGCAATCTGGGTAGCCAGCTTGGCGATCGATGGTTCCATCAGATCGGTCAGCGGCTTCGGATACAGGCCCAGGGCCAGCACGCCAACGGCGAACACCCCCAGCACGAACGCCTCACGGCCATTGATGTCCTTCAGCTCGGCCACATGGGCATTGGCCACTTCGCCGAAGAACACGCGCTTGTACAGCCACAGCGTATAAGCGGCGGTGATCACCAGCGTGGTGGCGGCGGCGAAAGCGACCAGAGGATGCTTCTGGAAGCTGGCCAGAATCACCATAAACTCGCCGACGAAACCACTGGTGCCCGGCAGGCCGGCATTGGCCATGAAGAACAGCATGGAGAACGTCGCAAACCACGGCATCACGTTGACCACGCCGCCGTAATCGGCGATGCGGCGGGTATGCATGCGGTCGTACAGCACGCCGATGCAGGAGAACATCGCACCGGACACGAAGCCGTGCGAAATCATCTGCACCATCGCACCCTGCAGGCCCAGACGGGCGGCATCGGTGCTGCCGTACTCACGCACAAGGGTGAAGGCGATGAAGGTGCCGAGGGTGACAAAGCCCATGTGCGCGATGGACGAATACGCCACCAGCTTCTTCATGTCGTCCTGCACCAGGGCCACCAGGCCGACGTAGACCACCGCGATCAGCGACAGCGTAATGACCAGCCATGCGAACTCATGGCTCGCATCCGGCACGATCGGCAGGTTGAAGCGCAGGAAGCCGTAGCCACCGATCTTCAACGCGATCGCAGCCAGGATCACCGAGCCGGCGGTCGGCGCCTCGACGTGCGCATCCGGCAGCCAGGTGTGCACCGGGAACATCGGCACCTTGACCGCAAACGCGATCAGGAAGGCGAAGAAGATCCAGGTCTGCTCCTTGGCGGTCAGCTGCAGCGCGTACAGGTCGGCCAGCTGGAAGCTGCCGCCCTTCAGATACAGGTAGACCAGGCCCACCAGCATCAGTACCGAGCCGAGGAAGGTGTACAGGAAGAACTTCATCGCCGCGTAGATGCGCCGCGGACCGCCCCAGACGCCGATGATCAGGAACATCGGGATTAGCATGGCTTCGAAGAAGACATAGAACAGCATCGCGTCGGTCGCGGCAAAGATGCCGACCGTGACGCCTTCCAGAATCAGGAAGGCGGCGACGTACTGATTGACGCGCTTGTCGATCGAGCGCCAGGCACCGATCAGCGCCAGCACCGTCACCAGCGTGGTAAGCACGATCAACGCGACCGCGATGCCGTCCACGCCCAGGTTGTAACCGATGTTGTAGGCCGGGATCCAGGCATGCAGTTCGATGAACTGCATGGCGTCATTGGCGGTGTCGTAGCTCAGTAGCGGCAGACTCAGCACAAAGGTCGCCACCGCCACCGCCAAGGACGCCCAGCGGGCAGTCTCGGCGTTGCGCAACGCAAGGATCAAGGCGCCACCGATAATCGGCAGCCAGATCAAGATAGACAGTAAAGGCCAGTTCGACACGTTTTCTTATTCCGTACAGGTCAACGCCAGAAATGCATCAGTACCGCCAACAGGGCGATCAAACCGATGATCATTGCGAAGGCGTAGTGATAGAGGAAACCGGATTGCGTGCGACGCAGCAGATTTGCAGCCAGGTCGATCAGTCGGGCAGAACCATTGACGACGACACCGTCGACCACATGGGTATCGATGGCACGTGACGCCTTGCCAAGAGCCACGCCACCACCGGCGAAGCCATTGATCCAGAGCTTGTCGAAGCCGTACTTGTTTTCCAGCAGCCACACGACCGGCGCGAACGCCTTGCGCGACTTGGTCGCCAGTTCCGGCTTCCACAGGTAGAACAGCGCAGCCAGCAACAGGCCGGCGACCGTCAGGAAGAATGGTGCCGCCATCATGCCGTGCACCGCGAAGGCGACCGGGCCATGGAACTCCTCGGCCAGCGCGCCAACGGTGTCGCGCGCCGGATCGTAGAAGTCGACGATGCCGGTGAAGAACGACACTGCTTGCCCCTTCATCGCATGTGCGGCGTGGTGGCCCTGCCAATCGGTGCCGAACAGCATCGGGCCGATGGTGAAGAAACCGATCGCCACCGACGGGATCGCCAGCAGGATCAGCGGCAGCGTCACCACCCACTTGGATTCTTGCGGCTCATGGGCACCGTGATGGCCATGACCATGGTCATCGTGGCCGTGCGTATCGTGTGCATGACTGTCGTGCGCGTGGACCTGCGCCTCGGCATCGGTATGCGCGCTGTCGTGGTGTCCATGGGCGTCGTGCGCATGGGCATCGCGGAAGCGTTCCTTGCCGTGGAAGGTCAGGAACAGCAGACGGAAGCTGTAGAAGCTGGTCACCAGCACGCCGCCGAGCACTGCCCAATAGCCATAGGTCGCGATCCAGCTGTGCGACTCGTGGGCGTGGTGGGCCGCCGCTTCGATGATGGTGTCCTTGGAGTAGAAGCCGGAGAAGAACGGCGTGCCCACCAGTGCCAAGGTACCGATCACGCTGGTCCAGTAGGTCACCTTCATGTACTTGCGCAGGCCGCCCATCTTGCGCATGTCCTGCTCGTGGTGCATGCCGATGATGACCGAACCGGCCGCCAGGAACAGCAGCGCCTTGAAGAAGGCATGCGTCATCAGGTGGAACACGGCCGCCGAATAAGCGGAGACGCCCAACGCCACGGTCATGTAACCCAGCTGTGACAGCGTCGAATAGGCAACCACGCGCTTGATGTCGTTCTGCACAATGCCGATCAGGCCGGTGAAGAAGGCCGTGGTCGCACCGATGAACAGGATGAAGTTCAGCGCGGTTTCCGACAGCTCGAACAGCGGCGACATGCGCGCGACCATGAAGATGCCGGCTGTGACCATCGTGGCGGCATGGATCAGTGCCGAAATCGGCGTCGGGCCTTCCATCGAGTCCGGCAGCCACACGTGCAGCGGCACCTGCGCCGACTTGCCCATCGCGCCGATGAACAGGCAGATGCAGATCAGCGTCATCACGCTCCACTCGTGGCCCGCGAACAGCTGCACCTTGGCACCGGCCATGGTGGTCGCGTTGGCGAACACGGTGGAGTAGTCCAGCGAGCCGAACCACAGCAGCACACCGGCGATGCCGAGAATGAAGCCGAAGTCGCCGACGCGATTGACCAGGAACGCCTTCATGTTGGCGAACACCGCGGTCGGGCGCTTGAACCAGAAGCCGATCAGCAGATACGACACCAGGCCCACCGCTTCCCAGCCGAAGAACAGCTGCAGGAAGTTGTTGCTCATCACCAGCGTGAGCATGGAGAAGGTGAACAACGAAATGTAGCTGAAGAAGCGCTGGTAACCCGGGTCTTCTTCCATATAGCCGATGGTGTAGATGTGCACCAGCAGCGACACGAAGGTCACCACCACCATCATCATCGCGGTCAGGCGATCGACCATGAAGCCGACATGCGCCGAGTAGTTACCGACGTCGAAGAAGGTGTACAGGTTCTGGTTGAACGGGCTGGCGCCCTGCTCCACCAGTTGATACAGCGTCAGGCACGACAGTACGCAGCTGACCGCCACACCCAGGATGGTGACGTATTGCGCACCCTTGCGCCCCACCTGGCGACCGAACAGGCCGGCGATGATGCTGCCGATCAGCGGTGCAAGCACCACCGCAATCAACAGACTCTTGGAGAGAGTGATTTCCATCTACAGGTCAGCCCTTCAACGTATCGACTTCGGCCACATTGATCGTGCGGCGCGTGCGGAACAGAGTCACCAGGATCGCAAGGCCGATCGCAGCCTCCGCGGCGGCAACGGTCAGGATGAAGAACACGAACAACTGACCGGCGGGGTCGCCAAGCTCGCGCGAGAATGCAATGAAGTTGACGTTGACCGACAGCAGCATCAGCTCGATCGACATCAGCAACACGATGACGTTCTTGCGGTTGAGGAAGATGCCGGCCAGCGAGATGCAGAACAGCACCGCGCCCAGTCCAAGCAGGTGGCCCAAGGTAATCAAGACTTCGCCTCCTGTCCGTCGGCCGCATCGAGCTTCGGCGCGACCTGTACCGGCTTTTCAACCGCCATTTTGACCATGCGCAGACGGTCACCCGCCTTCACCCGCGACTGCTCGCCAGCGTTCTGGTGCTTGATGCCGGTGCGCTTGCGCAGGGTCAGCATCACGGCGGCCACCACGGCGACGGTCAGGATCACTGCGGCGAACTCGAACGGCAGCAGGAACTCGGTATAGAGCGTCTTGGCCAGCCAGGTCAGGTTCGACACATCGGCCGCCTGCGCGGCGGCATTGTCGGCCGGGAACGGCGCGGCACTGCGCGCCTTGACGCCGATCAGGGTGACCATCTGCGCCAGCATGGCGACTGCCACGATGACACCGACCGGCATGTACTTGACCCACCCTTCGCGAAGGCGGCTGGTGTCGATGTCCAGCATCATCACCACGAACAGGAACAGCACCATCACCGCGCCGACATAGACCAGCACCAGCGTCACGCCAAGGAACTCGGCGCCGACCAGCAACCAGATGCATGCCATCGAGAAGAAGGTGAGGATCAGGCACAACACGGCATACACCGGGTTGCGCACACTGATCACCGCACCGGCGGACACGACCGCGACGGCGGAGAAGGCGTAAAAAGCAATAGTGACCCAGTCCATCATGACCTCAACGGAAGGCGGCATCGGCAGCGCGACGCTCGGCGATCTCGGCTTCGAACCGGTCTCCGATCGCCAGCAGCTGCGGCTTGTTGACAATGTTCTCGCCACGCTTCTCGAAGTGGTACTCGAGGATGTGCGTCTCGACGATCGAGTCCACCGGGCAGCTTTCCTCGCAGAAGCCGCAGAAGATGCACTTGAACAGATCGATGTCGTAGCGCGTGGTGCGGCGCGAGCCATCCTCGCGCTTGGCCGAGTCGATGGTGATCGCCAGCGCCGGGCACACCGCTTCGCACAGTTTGCAGGCGATGCAACGCTCTTCGCCGTTGGGATAACGACGCAACGCGTGCAGGCCACGGAAACGTGGCGACTGCGGGAACTTCTCCATCGGATACAGCACGGTGTACTTGGGCTTGAACGTGTATTTCAACGTCAGCCACAAGCCGCCTAGCAGTTCGAGCAGGAGCAGGCTCTTGAAGTAATGGGTGATCTTGTTCATCGGTTACACGCCCTTCTGGATCACGCCGTAAAACACCATCAACGCCGTCACTGCGATCCACACGATCGTGAGCGGAATGAACACCTTCCAGCCCAGACGCATGATCTGGTCATAGCGGTAGCGCGGGAAGCTGGCACGGAACCAGATGTAGGCGCTGGCGAAGAAGAACACCTTCATCAGCAGCCACGGCCAACCGCCCTTCCACAACCAGTCGATCCACGGCGAAATGTCCGCGTTGACCCAACCCTGGATCGGGCTCAACCAGCCGCCGAGGAAGAAGATCGAGATCAGGAAGCTGACCAGGATCATGTTGGCGTATTCGGCCAGGAAGAACAGGGCGAACGCACCGCCCGAGTATTCCACCATGTGCCCGGCGACGATTTCCGATTCGCCTTCCACCACGTCGAACGGCGCGCGGTTGGTTTCGGCGACGCCGGACACCCAGTACACGATGAACAACGGGAACAGCGGAATCAGGAACCAGTCGAAGAAGCCGGAGCTGCCCGCCTGCGCAAACACGATCTGGCTCAGATTGACGCTGCCGGAGGCAATCATCACGCCGACCAACGCAAAGCCCATCGCGATTTCGTAGCTGACCACCTGCGCTGCCGAGCGCATCGCGCCCAGGAACGCGTACTTGGAGTTGGATGCCCAGCCGGCCAGGATGATGCCGTACACGCCCAGCGAGGTCATCGCCAGCAGGTACAGCAGGCCAACGTTGGCATTGGACAGCACCAGCTGCGCGTCGAACGGCACCACCGACCAGGCCGCGAAGGCCGGTGCCAGTGTCAGCAGCGGCGCGATGATGAACATCGCCTTGTGCGAGCTGCTTGGTTGCACGATCTCCTTGAACAGGAGTTTGAACACGTCGGCGAAGGCCTGGAAGATGCCCATGCCCACGTACATCGGCCCGTGGCGCACGTGCATCCAGCCGATCAGCTTGCGCTCCCAGACCACGTAGAAGGCCACCGACACGATCACCGGCACGGTGATCAGCAGGATCTTCAAGACGGTCCACAGCACCACGCCGCCATCGCCCAGACCGACAAACCACTGGTGCAGGGGATCGACCAGGTTCAACAGCAATTCGTTCATGCAACCACCACCGTTACACGACCGGCACCGAGCGGCGCGGTTGCGCCATGGCCGGATTCGATCCACACCGTGCCCGGTGCGACGCGCTTGTCCAGCACCACCGGCAACGTCGCCTTACCGGCATCGGTGCCGACCTTGACCATCTGACCTGCGCCGACCTGCAACTGCGCAGCCTGCTCCGGATGCATCGCCACACACGGCGCGGTGTTGAGCGGATGCGACTGCAGCGCAGCGGCGCGACGCACCACCGCATCGGTGCGATAGATCGCAGCGGTTGCGGCAACTTCCAGCCCATCGCTGCTCGCAGCCGGCTGCGCCGAGGCGGCGGGGCTGACGCTGCGGTTCTGCATGCCGGCGCGCAGGCCGACCAGATCGATGAATTCGAACCCGGCCAGACCCAGCTCGCCACCGAGCGCACGCAGCACGCGCCAGCCTTCACGCGCTTCGACCGGCAGGCGACCGGCGGCACGTGCGGTCTGCACGCGGCCATCCAGATTGGTCAGCGATGCGTCGATTTCCGGCAGTGCGCCGATCGGCAGGATCACGTCGGCCACATCGCGCGTCGAGGCACAGGCGAACTGGCTGAACGCCACCACCTTGGCACCCGCCAGCGCGCTGCGTGCAGCGGCGGCATCGGCGAAATCCAGGCCCGGCTCGATGCCATACAGCACATAGGCCTGACGCGGCTGCGCCAGCATGCCGGCGACATCGCGCGCGGTCGGCAGCACACCTTGCGCCACCAGACCGACCGCGTTCGCACCCTGCGGGATCCGGCACAGCGAGGCACCGGTTGCAGCGGCAAAGTCGCGTGCGGCAGCACGCAACGCGGCAGCCTGCGGATGATTTTCAGCCAGTGCGCCGACTACGATCACGGCGCGCGTGGCGCCCTTGACCGCATCGCGTAGTGCGACATCGTCCAGTGCGCCAGCCAGCTGCGACGGCGCAACGACCGTGCGGCTTGCCTGGGTGAAGGCAAAATCGAAATCGACCGGGTTGACCGAATGGATCTGCGTCCCGTTCTGGATGCTGGCCTTGCGCAGGCGAGCATGCAGCAACGGCAGCTCGTGACGTACGTTGGTGCCGAATAGCACCACCACATCGGCCTGCTCGATCTCGGCCAGCGGCGTGGCGAACGCTTGCGCCACCGCGGCATCGGAGAAATCGCGATTAAGCAGGCGGTGATCCAGGTTGCCGCTGTTCAGGCCTTCGGCCAGGCGTGCGAGCAACGCGCCCTCTTCGTTGGAGGTGGACGGATGCACCAGCACACCGAGCTGATCGCCGGCGTTGTCACGGAGGATCTGCGTCGCGGCGGCCAGACCTTCGGCCCAGCTCACCTCGGTCCACTGCCCGTTGACCTTCTTCAGCGGCTTGACCGCACGGTCTTCCGAGTACAGACCCTGATGCGAATAACGGTCGCGGTCGGACAGCCAGCACTCGTTGACCGCCTCGTTCTCGCGCGGCACGGTACGCAGCACTTCGCCGCGACGCACGTGCAGGAACAGGTTCGAGCCCATCGCATCGTGGTAGCCGAGCGATTCGCGTGCCATCAGCTCCCACGGACGCGCACGGAACTGGAATACCTTGTTGGTCAGCGCGCCAACCGGGCAGACGTCGATGACGTTGCCGGAGATTTCGGTGGTCAGCGGCTTGCCGTCGTAGGTGCCGATCTGCAGGTTCTCACCGCGATACATGCCACCCAATTCGTAGGTGCCGGCGATGTCCGCCGTGAAGCGCACGCAACGGGTGCACTGGATGCAGCGGGTCATTTCGGTGGCGACCAGCGGACCGATGTCCTCGTCCGGCACCACGCGCTTGCGCTCGTTGAAGCGGCTGACCGAACGGCCGTAGCCGAGCGAGACGTCCTGCAGCTCGCACTCGCCGCCCTGATCGCAGATCGGGCAATCCAGCGGATGATTGATCAGCAGGAATTCCATCACGCTGCGCTGGTACTTCAGCGCTTTTTCGCTACGCGTGGTGACCTTCATGCCATCCATCACCGGCGTGGCGCAGGCGGGCGACGGTTTCGGGGATTTCTCGACGTCCACCAGGCACATGCGGCAGTTCGCCGCGATCGGCAGCTTCTCGTGGTAGCAGAAGCGCGGGATCGGGATGCCGGCCTTGTCGGCCGCCTGGATGATCATCGAACCCTTCGGCACCACCAGGGACTGGCCGTCGATCTCGACGGTGACATGGTCCGGTGGCACGTTCGGGTTCACTGGTTGGGCGCTCATGCGGCCACTCCGACGTGCGTGTCGACGATCGAACGACCGTTGACGATGTAGTACTCGAACTCGTCCCAGAACTGGCGCAGGAAGCCTTGGATCGGCCACGCCGCCGCCTCGCCGAACGCACAGATGGTGTGTCCTTCAATCTGGCCGGCAACCGTGCGCAGCTGATGCAGGTCTTCCATCGTCGCCTTGCCGGCAACGATGCGCTCCAGCACGCGGTGCATCCAGCCGGTGCCCTCGCGGCACGGGGTGCACTGGCCGCAGGATTCCTTGTGGAAGAACTGCGAGATGCGGCAGGCGAAGCGCACGCAGCACACGCTGTCATCCAGCACCACGATCGCACCCGACCCCAGGCCGGTGCCGAGCGCACGCAAGGTGTCGTAGTCCATCTGCAGCCCGGCGACCTGGTCGGCCTTCAGCACCGGCATCGACACGCCGCCAGGCACCACGCCCTTGAGCTTGCGGCCCGGACGCAGGCCACCGGCCATTTCCAGCAGTTCGTCGAAGGTGGTGCCGAGCGGCACTTCGAAATTGCCGCCCTTCTGCACGCAGCCGGACACCGAGAAGATCTTCGGGCCGCCGTTCTTGGTCTTGCTCAACCCCAGGAACCATTCCGGGCCGTTGCGAATGATCGCCGGCACCGACGCATAGGTCTCGGTGTTGTTGATGGTGGTCGGCTTGCCGTACAGGCCGAAATTGGCCGGGAACGGCGGCTTGTAGCGCGGCTGGCCCTTCTTGCCTTCCAGCGATTCCATCAGCGCGGTTTCTTCGCCGCAGATGTAGGCGCCGGCACCCAGCGCACCGTAGATATCGATATCCACGCGGCTGCCGAGGATGTTCTTGCCCAGCCAGCCGTTGGCATAGGCATCGGCCAGCGCCAGCTCGAAGTTCTCGAACGGCTCGTGGTGGAACTCACCACGCAGGTAGTTATAGCCCACGGTCGAGCCGGTGGCGTAGCAGGCGATCGCCATGCCCTCCACCACCGAGTGCGGGTTGTAACGCAGGATGTCGCGGTCCTTGCAGGTTCCGGGCTCGGATTCGTCCGAGTTGCACAGGATGTACTTCTGCATCGTGCCCTTGGGCATGAACGACCACTTCAGACCGGTCGGAAAGCCCGCGCCGCCACGGCCGCGCAGGTTGGACGCCTTGACCATCTCGATGACGTCGGCCGGCGCGATCTTCTCTTCGAGGATCTTGCGCAGCGCAGCGTAGCCACCGGTCTTCAGATAGCTCTCGTACGACCACGGGGTGTCGTAGTGCAGCGTCGTGTAGACGACCTGATGCGGCAACGGCGCCGGACCGACCGGGCCTGAGGGTGCGTGATGATGTGCCATGTCTTACTCCAGCCCGTCCAGCAGCGCGTCGACCTTCTCTTTCGTCAGGTGCTCGTGGTAATGGCCGTTGATGACCATCATCGGCGCTGCAGAGCAGGCCGCCAGGCACTCTTCTTCGCGCTTGAGGTAGACGCGGCCATCGGCCGTCGACTGCCCCAGCTTGCAACCCAGTTTCTTTTCCGCATGCGCCAGCAGATCTTCGGCGCCGTTGAGCCAGCAGCTGATGTTGGTGCAGAACGCCACGTTGTGGCGGCCGACCTTCTCGGTCTCGAACATCGAGTAGAAGCTGGCGACCTCGTAGGCCCACACCGGCGGCAGGTCCAGATACTTGGCCACGCCGACAATCAGCTCGTCGGTCAGCCAGCCCTGGTTCTGCTCCTGCGCAGCGTGCAGGCCCTGCAACACGGCCGAACGCTTGCGATCGGGCGGAAACTTGCTCAACCAGTGATCGATGTGCGCGCGCGTCTTGTCGCTCAGCACCACCTGCGGATCGACGTCGCGCGCCGCCTCGAAATTACCCGTCGCCTTCATCGGTCAACCTCACCGAAAACCAAATCGTAAGTACCGATCATCGCCACGACGTCGGCCAGCAGATAGCCACGCACCACCGCGTCCATCGACGACAGATGCGCAAAGCCCGGCGCGCGCAGATGCACGCGGAACGGCTTGTTGGCGCCATCGGACATCAGGTAGCAGCCGAACTCGCCCTTGGGCGCTTCCACCGCGCAATAGGTTTCGCCGGCCGGCACGCAGTAGCCTTCACTGAACAGCTTGAAGTGATGGATCAGCGCTTCCATGTCGTCCTTCATGCCTTCGCGGCTTGGCGGAGCGACCTTGAAATTGGTGACCATGACCGGGCCGGGATTGGCCTTCAGCCACTTCACGCACTGTTTGATGATGCGGTTGGATTCGCGCATCTCGGCCACGCGCACCAGATAGCGGTCGTAGCAATCGCCATTGGTACCGACCGGGACGTCGAACTCCACCGCGTCGTACTTGGCGTACGGCTGCTTCTTGCGCAGGTCCCACTCGATGCCGGAGCCACGCAGCATCGGACCGGTCATGCCCCAAGCACGCGCCAGGTCGGGGCTGATGATGCCGACGTCGACAGTACGCTGCTTCCAGATCCGGTTGTCGGTCAGCAGCGTCTCGTACTCGTCCACACGCGACGGGAACGTATTGGTGAAATCCTCGAGGAAGTCCAGCATCGAGCCTTCGCGCGCTGCATTGAGCTTCTTCAGCGCCCCGCCCTTGTGCCAACGGGATTCCTTGTACTTGGGCATGCGATCAGGCAGATCGCGATACACGCCGCCGGGACGGTAGTAGGCAGCGTGCATGCGCGCGCCACTGACCGCCTCGTAGACGTCCATCAATTCTTCGCGCTCGCGGAACGCATACAGCATCACCGCCATCGCGCCCAGGTCGAGTGCGTTGGAACCGACCCACATCAGGTGGTTCTTGATGCGGGTGATCTCGTCGAACATGGTGCGGATGTAGTGCGCACGCTCGGGCACTTCGATGCCCATCAAGGATTCGATCGCGCGCACGTAGGCGTGCTCGTTGCACATCATCGACACGTAATCCAGGCGGTCCATGTAGGGAACCGACTGGTTGAACGGCTTGGATTCGGCCAGCTTCTCGGTGCCACGGTGCAGCAGACCGATATGCGGATCGGCACGCACCACGGTCTCGCCGTCCATTTCCAGGATCAGGCGCAGCACGCCGTGCGCCGCAGGATGCTGCGGGCCGAAGTTCATCGTGTAATTGCGGATTTCCTGCTTGCTTTCGACAGGATTGCTCGCGAAGGCATCGGTTGCCTGGCGGAACTCACTCACTTGGCGGTCTCCGACTTGCCCACTTCACCAGCGGCAGTCTCATAACGGGCATCGTCGCGGATCACGCGCGGCACACCGACGCGCGGCTCGACCGAGGTCACCGGCTCGTACACGACACGCTTGCGCTCATCGTCGTAACGCACTTCCACGTTGCCGATCAGCGGGAAATCCTTGCGGAACGGATGGCCGACAAATCCATAGTCGGTCAGGATGCGGCGCAGGTCCGGGTGGCCATCGAAGACGATGCCAAACAGGTCGAAGGCCTCGCGCTCGAACCAGTTCACGCCGGGCCAGATGTCGGTCAGCGACGCCACCACCGGCACCTGCTCGTCCGGTGCGTAGCAACGCACGCGCAGACGCTGGTTGTGCTGGTAGGAGATCAGCTGCGCCACCACCGCAAAACGCTGCTTGGGCATGTGCTGCGGATGGGCGCCTTCGGAACTTTCCTGGCTGGGAAATTCGCCCCAGGCGAAACGGCCGACGGCCTTGCCTTCGACGCCGCGGCTGAAGCCCTGCGACGACACGTCGGCGGTATCCCACTCGTCGCTGCCATAGCCCAGGTAATCGACGCCGCACAGATCGCTGAGCTGCTCGAAACCGAGCTCGTCGCGCAGGGCCAGGCAGGTGGCGTGCCAATCGGCCGCAGCGACTTCCAGCGTCACTTCGCCGCGCGGCAATGCCACGGCGATCTGCGCACCGGCGAAACGTGCCGCAAGTCGGTCAGTGAAGGAAGATGCTTGCTCTGCCATGGGGGCTTGGCTGCTCTCAGTAGAAGAAGACGGGTGTCAGCGCGCGATGGTCTGGGTACGCCAGATCTTCTTCTGCAGCTGCAGGATGCCGTATACCAGCGCCTCGGCGGTCGGCGGGCAACCGGGGACGTAGATATCCACCGGCACGATGCGATCGCAACCGCGCACCACCGAATACGAATAATGATAGTAGCCGCCGCCATTGGCGCAGCTGCCCATCGAGATGACCCACTTCGGGTCCGGCATCTGGTCGTAGACCTTGCGCAGCGCCGGGGCCATCTTGTTGACCAGCGTGCCGGCCACGATCATCACGTCGGACTGGCGCGGCGACGGGCGGAACACCACGCCGTAGCGGTCCAGATCCAGGCGCGCCGCACCGGCATGCATCATCTCGACCGCGCAGCAGGCCAGGCCGAAGGTCATCGGCCACATCGAGCCGGTGCGTGCCCAGTTCAGCAGCGCATCGACGCTGGTGGTCACGTAGCCCTTCTCGAGCAGGGGGTTCTCGCCTTCCGGGCGCAGGATGTCTTCCACCCGGCCTTCCGGCATCGGGTTGGTCATCAGACGATCCAGGGTCTGAATCACTCCCATTCCAGCGCTCCCTTCTTCCACACGTAGATAAAGCCGAGTAACAACATGCCGACGAACAGGCCCATGGTGACCAGCGAACGGGCGCCGATCTCCATGAACACCTGCGTCCACGGCACGATGAAGATGATTTCCAGATCGAACACGATGAACTGGATCGCGATCAGGTAGTAGCGCACGTCGAACTTCATGCGCGCGTCTTCGAAGGCTTCGAAGCCGCACTCGTAAGGCGAGAGCTTGCGCGGGTCCGGGCTACGCGGACCGAGGAATCGACCGACCAGCATCAGCACGATGCCGATACCGGTGGCGACGATCAGAAACAGCAGACTCGGCAAATATTCGGCCAGCACAGCGATTCTCTCATGCCTCTGCCCGCACGCGCCGCGTGCCGGCATGGGGTATAGGCAGACCCCGCGCTCGACAGGCGATGCGCAGGAACTGCAGCCAAACAATGGTGCCCAAGAGGGGACTCGAACCCCTACGACCTAAGTCGCTACCACCTCAAGGTAGTGCGTCTACCAATTCCGCCACCTGGGCATACGTTGCGCCGCTGGGCATCCCAGTGCGCAGCGTATTGTAACCGGCTTCAGCGTTTTTGTGCTGGTTCTGAAGCGTTTTCTTCGCGTGCCGCAGGCGATTGCTGCACCGGTGCGGACTGCGCAGGCGTTGCAGTCGCAGGCGCGGCAGGCACTGGCTGCGAAGGAGCAGTCGGAACTGCGCCGGCGGCTGGTGCCTTCGGCAACGGCTGAGTCAGCTCGCCCGCCGCGGCAGGCGCCGGGGTGGCCGACTGCGACATCACGCCCAGGTTCTGGTCGGTCGGACGTGCGCCGTGGGTGGCGTACCACGCCATGAACAGACTGATGCTGAAGAACACCACTGCCAGCCACTTGGTCGACTTGGACAGGAAGTTCGAGGCGCCCTGCGAGCCGAACACGGTGCCCGAGGCGCCGGCGCCGAAGCCGGAACCGGCTGCCGCACCCGCACCACGCTGCATCAGGATCAGCGCAATCATCGCCAGCGCGACCAGCACGTAGACCACATTGAGGATCAACATCAGCATTTCGAAATCCGTCCCCGGACAAAACTTAATGGGTTAACAAGCGGCCGCCGCACGCGCGATGGCCAGGAAATCCTCGGCGACCAGCGAGGCGCCTCCGACCAGCCCGCCATCGACGTCGGGCTGTGCAAACAGCTCGCTGGCGTTATCGGGCTTGACACTGCCCCCGTACAGGATGGGCAGAGAATCGGCAATTCTAGCATCCGCCTTCGCGACTTCGCCACGCAGGAACGCGTGCACCGCCTGCGCCTGCTCCGGGCTGGCGGTGCGACCGGTGCCAATGGCCCAGATCGGCTCGTAAGCGAGCACGGCGCGGGCAAAGCCCGCGCTGCCCACCAACGCCAGTACCGGTTCGAGCTGGGCGCGCAGCACCGCCTCGGTCTGGTCGGCCTCGCGCTGCTCCAACGACTCGCCCACGCACAGCACCGGGATCAGACCGGCATGCATGGCGGCGGCGAATTTACGCGCCACCAGCTCACTGCTCTCCCGATGGTACTGGCGACGTTCGGAGTGGCCGACCAGCCCATATTCGGCGCCGACATCCACCAGCATCGTGGCCGAGACCTCCCCGGTGTAGGCGCCCTTCTCGTTACTGCTGACGTCCTGGGCACCGAAACACAGGTGGTGTTCCTCGAAATCCTCGATCAGGTCGCCCAGGTAAGGCAGTGGCGGCAGGATGACGACATCGACACCCTCCAGGGGCATGTGCGCGGCGATCTGGGCCACCAGTTCGGTGGCGAAGGCGCGGCTGCCATGCAGCTTCCAATTTCCGGCAACGATCTTTCGACGCATCAGGCGCAGGTTCCTGAGTGGAAGACAGGCGACAGAATAGCCCATGCCCTGTCGGCAGCCGGCACACTTTTGTCCATTGCCAGTCCTCCCGCCCCCTCAACAGGAACCTGCCATGTCCGTTTCGCCTGTCTTCGCACTGATCACCGGCGCCTCCAGCGGCATCGGCCGCGAGATTGCACGCGCGTACGCAAGGCGTGGCGTGTCGCTGATCCTGACTGCGCGCCGGGTCGACCGGCTGCAGGCGCTGGCCGAGGAGTTGCGGCCGTTGGTGCGGGTCGAAGTCCTGCCGGCCGATCTGGGCGATTCCACTGCGGCCGAAACATTGGTTGCGCAGATCCAGCGCAACGGCTGGACGGTGGGCACCCTGGTCAACAACGCCGGCTACGGCGTGCCGGGACGCTATCTGCACAACGACTGGGCCACGCATGCGCGCTTTCTGCAGGTGATGGTGGCCGCGGTGTGCGAGCTGACCTGGCGGTTGTTGCCGATGATTCGCGCCAGCGGCCAGGGCCGCATCCTCAACGTGGCCTCGTTCGCCGCACTGACACCGAGTGCCGATGGGCAGACCTTGTACGCCGCCAGCAAGAGCTTCCTGCTGCGCTTCAGCGAATCATTGGCGCTGGAGAACGCCGACTGCGCGGTCAAGGTCTGCGCGCTGTGCCCCGGCTTTGCCTGGTCGGAGTTTCACGATGTCACCGGCACCCGCGAAGCGATGTCCGCCCTGCCCCGCTGGGCGTGGCTGCAAGCCGACGACGTGGCCGATTATGGGATTGCCGCGCTGGAGCGCGGCCAGGTGCTGGCAATACCTGGCTGGCGCTATCGCCTTGTCAATGCAGCCTTGCGCGTGTTGCCGCATGCGCTTGCATTGCGCCTGATGGCGCGCGGATCGCATCGGGTGCGTCCACTAGAGTGAGCACAAATATCTTATGAATCAGAGACACTGAGCAACACGTCCGGCCGAAGGGCCGCCGCATGACATCACCATCAAGGACGCGAGCGAAAAGCGATGATCAGGTTCGACACAACACCAGTGTATGCGCCACCGGCAGCACGCAATGATTCACGGGCGCTTCCATTCCTTGTTGCTGCAGCAATCTTTCTCACGGCGCAACTGATCATTGATGCCAGGGAGTTTACAGGCGATGCTGGCGCTTACTGGGCAATAAGCTCAGCCATCATCGACGGCACCTTCCCGCAAACGATCCGGGGCTACGCCTACCCGCTCCTACTGATCCCCTTTAGGCTTGTCTTCGACCATTCGCAGTCCACAGGACTACTTTTTCTAAAAATAGGGCAATCGATCGGATATGCCTATGCATTTTCCATATTGATCCCGGATCTTTACAGATCGATATTCGGCGGAAAACCCTCTACCGTAAGACGGCTCATCCCCACACTCCTGGTTGCATCGGTATTCCCGGGATTGATCTCCTACCCTCTAAGCGATGCACCATCGCTTGGACTGATGGCGCTGTCCTTATACATAACGGTAAAATCAATCAGATCAAAGTCATTTTACGGACTGTTCGCCGCGGGACTGATCTGCTACCTGACATACAACATTAGAACCATCTATCTGTTTTCATTCGTCGCTCTCGCCATCGTTGTCGTAACGTTTTTTACCAAGGGCATTCAAGGCAGGGCTTTCGCGCTCACCACCTTTCTAATGGGCTCACTGCTTGGCGCTCTGCCGCAGATGGCGATCAACTATAAACACCACGCCATTGTGTCGCCGCTGCTGGTGACCGATGTCCGCGGCGCATCACTTTTTGCCAGGCAGCTGACATGGGGCATGGTCGTTGACAGGTACGAAACCTACATTGACCCCGACACCGGCAAAGCAACTCCGACCTTCTACGCCAACAAGCGCGGCGCCGCGGTGCTGGAGAAGAACGGCGGGTTTGTGGCCAACCAGTCTTCCGCGAAGATCTTGGCGATGATGGCGGACCACCCAATTACGTTCGCTCAAATCTATCTGCGCCACATTGCCTCAGCGCTGGACGTCAGGGATGGGGAGGTCTATACCAAGCAACCATCCGCCGAGAAAAATCCTCGCTCTCTCTTTTTCCTGATTATTGTTACCTTTGGGATCACCCAGCTGGGCAAGGCCATCTTTTTCACCACATCCGAGCAGCCAGTGAGCGCCAGGATGCTATACACACTGACCTTACTCGCACCTTGTATGGCCATCATTCCTGGCGCAATCGAGACGCGATTCTTTCTCCCCCTTCATTGTCTGGCATATTGCGCAGTGGCGTTTCAAGAAATCAGCAAGAAGGCGCTCATCATCCAATTGGGGTTGGCGGCGATCCTGACAGCAGGCATCTATTCTTTCGTCGCAAATTCCGTGAAAAATCCGATTCATGCCCGCCCTGAGTCATACACCCTCAGTAGCCCAGGTTAAAGTCGGCAGGGTCTCTGATCACTGAGAGGCACAGGGCCGCGTTCACCAGATGCGACTCAGTGATTGACGATTTCGCCATGCATGGCCGCCAGCCGCGCCAGCAACCGGTTCTGCGTGCGGCGCGGAATCTTGCGCTGATCCATCGCCCAGTTCAGATCCTCGACCAGCGCGTTGAAGTCGCCTTCGCGAATGACCAGGTGCGCATGCGCCTGCTGCATCGACTTGGCGGTATCCGGGCATGGGCCGTCGGCGACATGGCAGAACTTCTGCACCAGGCGCTCGTTGAGCATGACGATGTTGACCCGCGCGAACTGATCAACGATGCGCGGGTCGTCGGCGATGCGCGACAACATGGTTTCCACCAGCGCCTCGATCCCGGCGTGTCCGCCAAGTTCGTCGTAGAGCGTGGGGCGCGGTTGCGTGGTGGCGCAGGCACTCATCAGCGCCAGCATGCACAGCAAGGACCAGCGCAGCCGTCGATTCATCAGAACGCCACCTGCAGGGAAAGATAGGGGCCGCGTTGGTCGGTGAGCGTGGCGATGTCGCCAAGATCGGCCCAGGCCGCGGTCAAGGACACATGCTTGCTGGGGAACCAGGCCACGAAGCCATCCGCCCAGGCCTGCTCGCGGGCGAAGCCGAGGTTATCGGGTTTGTCGCGATACTCCACGCCAACCACCCACGCCGGCGACAGCACGACGGCGGCGCTGGCCTCGCCGATCAGCCGATAGGCATTGCGACGATCGCCGCCGAAACCGAGCAAGCCGGTCTGATTGGCGCGGGTCGCGCGCAACGTGCCGTTGAGCAGCAATTGATAGCCGCCGGCGCCCTGCAGGAACAAACGACTGGCGCTGACATAGACATCGGTGCCGTGATCGTCGCGCGCACCGATCGCCAGCGGCAGCGTGCCATCGCGCAGGCGTTTGTACTGCACACCCACGCTGACCTGTGGCGCATGTCCGTAAACCAGATCGCCGTAGACCCGCAGCTTGGCGCCGAACACGTCCTGGCCGAGCGCATTCCACGGCAGGCCCAGCCGATCCTGCAGGGTGCCCAGATCCAGCCGTTGCCGCGCCAGCGAGAGTTCCAGCCGATTGCCGACCGTGAGCGCGGCGCCTTGCACGTCGAGCCGGTAATCGCCGCTGTCCACATGCGTGGCGAACAGGACGGTGCCGAGTTCGTCGCGGGTGCCGTAGCCCGACAGCGTGGCCCATGGCACGATGCCGCCACCGCTGCTGCCTTCGATCATCGACACGCCGCCGGTGGCGAGCAGACGCCCCTCGCCTGCGATCGCCGACGCGGGTGCGATGGCAAGCCCGGCCAATGCCACAGACAGCAGTGTGCATCGCCATTGTGTCATCAATGCACTCCTGCCTGCGCCACCGGCGCCAGATCGAGTTGCCGCAGGCACCAGGCGACCAGCGGCACTTCTTCCAAGGGCGGCGAATACAGATAGCCTTGCACCATGTCGCAGCCGTAACCGCGCAGTAGGTTCAGGGCGGTTGCGTTCTCCACGCCTTCGGCGATCACGCTCAAGCCGAGGTTATGTCCGAGATCGATCGTGCTGCGCACGATGAACGCATCGTCGGTGCCTTCGGCCAGCTGCATGACAAAGCTCTTGTCGATCTTCAATTCGTTCACCGGCATGCGCTTGAGCTGCGCCAACGAGGAATAGCCGGTGCCGAAGTCGTCGATGGACAGGCGCACGCCGACACTGCGCAGCTGATGCAGCATGTGCAGCGCCGATTCGACATCGCGCATCAAGGCGCTTTCGGTCAGCTCCAGCGTCACCGACTGCGCCGGCACCGCGTGATGCTCCAGACGGCCACGCACGTAATCCGGCAGGCCGGGATCGGACAGATCCAGCGCGGAAAGATTGATCGCCATGCCCAGTTCCAGCCCCTGCCGGCGCCATTGCGCCTGGCAGCGCAGCGCCTCGTCCAGCACGAAGCGGGTCAAGGGGTGGATCACGCCGGAATGCTCGGCCAGCGGAATGAATTCGTCCGGGCCGATCGCCCCGAGCACGGGATGGTGCCAGCGCACCAGCACCTCCACCTGTTCGACGCGATCGTTGCGCAGGCAGATCTTGGGCTGAAAGCGCAAGGTCAGCTCGTTGCCGCCGATGGCCTGGCGCAGATCGCCGGTCAGGCGCAACCGGCGCAGATGCTGCTCGTCCTGGCCCAGGCGATACACGCTGGCGCCGATGGTGGTGACATTGCCACCCTGGCGACGTGCGATGTCGGCGCGCCGCAACAAGGTGTCCGGATCGGCGCCGTGTTCGGGAATCAGGGCGATGCCGATGCTGGCTTCCAGCTGGATGCGCGCCTGTGGGAGCGCCAGCGGGCGGCGCAACTGCAGCAGCAAGCGCTGTGCATCCTGTTGCACGGTGGTGGCGTCGGTCTGCGCCACCACCACCATGAATTCGTCGCTGCCCAGCCGCCCGACAAGATTGGGTTCCTGCACCACATCGGCAAGACGGCGGCCTGCCTCGACCAGGACCTGATCGGCGAAATCGTGGCCCAGGCTGTCGTTGAGTTCCTTGAAGCGTTCCAGATCCAGGATCAGCACCGCGGCGGTGCCGCCGGAGGCCACGGTCTGCTCCACCACGTCCTTCAACCGCTCCAGCAACCAGATGCGATTGGGCAGACCGGTCAAGGCATCATGGCGCGCCTGATGCAGGATGTGCTGCTCGCGACTGGCGATCTGCTGCTGCATGCGCCCGAAGCTGTCGGCCAACTCGGCCAGCTCGCGCCCGGATGGCACTTCGACGGCGGTGTGGTAATCGCCGCGCTGGATGCGCCGTGCTGCCTGCACCAGTTGTGCGACCGGTTTGCTGACGCTGCGCGCCAGGAAGATTGCCACACCCAGCGCCGCAGCCGTGGCCAGGCCCGCCAGCAGCAGGATGCGCAACTTGAGCACGCGATAGGGCGCCACCGCGCGATCCAGCGAAGCCTGCAGCGCGACCCGCACATGGCTGTCGCCCTGGATCGACTGCAGTTTGACCAGGTAACGCGACTCGGCCAGGGTCAACGGAACCGCAGTGCCCTGCGCGCGCTCGGCGGTCGGCAGCTGCTGCGCAAACTCGGCGCGCGCGGCCGGCTCCAGGGTGGAGGCCAGCACGCGCACCGGTGGGCCATCGGTGAAGAAGGTCGCATCCAGCCCGGTAGTGGAACGGAAATCCTGCGCGAGGCCGTCGCCGGATTCGTTGCCGATCGCGATCCAGCCCACCCGGCTCGGTGCCAGCACCTGCACCACTGCCAGCCGCACGATGCGTCTATCCAAGGCGACCACGCCGACCGCGCGCCCATCGCGTTGCGCCTGCTGCAGCAGGGTCTGCACGGCGCGTAGTTGTTCGGCTTGCGGCAGATCGGCCAGCCCGGTCAGAAATTCGCCATCGGGGGACAACAACAGCGCGGTCTGCGCCGACATGCGCGCAGCGTGATTGCGCAATGCCGATTGCATGGTCGGCACATCGCCACTGGCCACCGCCGCGCGAAAGCCGAAATCGTCGGCCAGCACCGAGGCCGACTGCATCAGTTGCTCGTCGCGGCGCACGTTGATGCGTTGCCAGACGCGCTCGCCGATCTGCAGTTCTTCGCCCAGTTGCGCCTTGACGCTGCGCTCGGTGGCGACCTGCACCGCGATGAAGGTCAAGGCCTGCGTGGCGAGCACAACCAGCACCAGGAAGACCGCGATCCGGGTATGCAGACGCATGGCCTTCATGGATGCGGCTTCTTCGGCTCGGCACGACGGAATTTGTCCTGCAGCGCGCGCACGCGCTCATCCGGTGGTGCCGCCATTGGTGCAGCGCCGGTGGTCTGGAGCGTGATGCGGCGCTGCACGGCATCGCGCGCAAGCGCCACCGGCTCGGTGACCACAGCGCCCTTGATGCGCGGATGCCAGACCCGCAGCGTGTAAGTGCCTGCCGGTGCATCCAGCTGCACACGGCCGTCGCTGCCGGTCTTGCCGAAATACGGCGTGTCCAGCACGACGATATAGCCCAGCATCCAGTCGTGGATATTGCAGCCAATCGTCACCAGGCCCGCCTGATCGAAACGGATCGGTGTGGCCTTGGTGCCCTGGAACAGTGGCAATTCGAAACGCTTGGCAGGCGAAAACGAATAGACCTGATGGCGGATCTGATCGTTGTTCGGAAAGCGCACCAAGGTGCCGGTGCGCACCGCCAGGACGGCCGGCACGAATTGCGAATTGACCTGATCCATCTCGACGGTCCGGGGCGCCCCGGCCGCCACCGAACGTGCCGGCTCCAGGCTCACCACCGCATCGACCAACATGCCGTTGGCATCGACAACGGTCACGCTGACCGGCGTTGCCACCACGGCGGTTGCGGCGCAGTACGCCAGCAACACCGATACCAGACCTATCCGTTTGAACCACTGCGTCCGCATGCGCTCCCCCACCTAGTGCAATCGGCAGCGGGCGCCAGGCGAATCCGACGTCGCGCTAGCGATTAGCCTGAGTTATCGGCTGAGGTGAACGCAAGCTTTAACTAGACGCGAGCGGATTTTTGTGAACAAAACTGTGGCGCTCGTCATTGCCCATGTTGCGAGCGCAACCATGCGCTGCGCGCGCTGATGGGTGTCGCGCTGGACTACTTCAGCTTGATTTCGCGCAGACGTTCTTCCAGAAAACCATGCGCGGTGATCGGCTCGGGATACCGGCTCGGATTATCGGCGGTGATGCACGACGGCAGCACGTCGATCAGGAAATCCGGATTGGGATGCAGGAAGAACGGCACCGAATAGCGCGGCTTGCGTGCCTGTTCGCCCGGCGGATTGACCACGCGATGGATGGTGGACGGATACACGTGGTTGGTCAGGCGTTGCAGCATGTCGCCGATGTTGACCACGATGGTGTCGGCGTCGGCAGTGAACGGCACCCACTCGCCATCGTTGGAGCGCACTTCCAGCCCGGCCGCGCTGGCGCCGACCAGCAGGGTGATGAAATTGATGTCGCCGTGCGCACCGGCGCGCACATTGGGGATGTCGTCGCTGGTGATCGGCGGGTAGTGGATCGGCCGCAGGATCGAGTTGCCGTTGTTGGTCTTGTCGACAAAGTAGTCCTGCGGCAGGCCGATATGCAGCGCCAATGCCGACAGCACGCGCGAGCCCAGGTGGTCCAGCTGCTGGTACAGGCGATAGCCGCGCTCACGGAAACCGGGCACCTCGTCGGGCCACAGATTCGGCGCCATCACCGCGCGGTACGGCGAATCGTCCGCGATCTCGCGGCCGATATGCCAGAACTCCTTCAGGTCGAAATGCTTGGAATCCTTGGCGGTTTCCACACCGAACGCGGTATAGCCGCGCGCGCCACCGCTGCCTTCCACGTGATAGCGACGCTTGACCTCTTCGGGCAGTGCGAAGAATGCCTTGAACACGTCATACGCCGCGTCGATGTCGGCCTGCGCGATGCCGTGGTTGCGGATGCCGGCAAAGCCCCACTGCCGATAGGCCGCGCCGAGCTCGGCGACGAAAGCGTCGCGGTCGCTGTCGAAACGGGTGATGTCCAGGGTCGGGATGCGGGCGCTCATACGGATGTCTGCAGTTGAAGTCGGGAAGTCGAAAGGAAGGCCTGCCGCTCAGGACAGCAGGCGATACAACAGGTAGAACGTCGCGGCCTTGGCAAAGACCACGCACACACCAATGATCAGCGATTCACGCCGCGTCACGCACGGCCCCGGAGAGTCGGTCGAGCGTGTCCTGCATCAGGCCGGCGTCGTCGGCTTCCACGGTCACGCGCACCACCGGTTCGGTGCCGGACGGGCGCAGGAACGCACGTCCCCGGCCCTGCACGGCGGCCTGCGCCTGCTGCAGTGCCTGCTGCACGCCGGCGGCCTCCACGATCGCCTTGGCCGCACCGCCATCCAGCCGCACGTTGACGGTCTTCTGCGGCACCTTGCTCAGGCTGCTCAAGGCCTGGCGCAGGCTCTGCCCATCGCGCCCCAAGGCCTCGAGCACCTGCAGTGCACTGACGATGCCATCGCCGGTGGTGGCGCGATCCAGGCACAGCAGATGGCCGGAGGTTTCGCCACCCAGCGTGCCGCCGCCTTCGACCAGGGCCTGGTGCACATAGCGGTCGCCCACCTTGGCGCGCTGGAACGGGATGTTCAATGTGGCCAGCGCTTGTTCCAGACCGTAGTTGGTCATCAAGGTGCCGACCACGGTGCCGGTGAGCCGGCCGCTGGCCTGCCAGGAGCGCGCGAGCACATAGAGCAGATCGTCGCCATCGACCGGGTTGCCTTGGTCGTCGGCCATCAGCACGCGATCGCCATCGCCATCGAAGGCGATACCGAGCTGCGCGCCGCTCTCGCGCACCTTGGCGGCGAGGTTGTCGATATGGGTGGAGCCGACACCGGCATTGATATTGAGCCCGTCCGGTGCGGCACCGATGACGACCACGTCCGCACCCAGCTCGCGGAACAGCATCGGCGCGATGTGATAGGTCGCCCCGTGCGCGCAATCCAGCACCATCTTCAGGCCGTGCAGGGTGAACCCGCGCGCCACGCTGGCCTTGCAGAATTCGATGTAACGGCCGATCGCATCACGGGTGCGGATCGCCTTGCCCAGTCGCTCCGATTCCACGGTGTGGAACGGCTCGTCCAGCGCGGCCTCGATCGCCGCTTCGGTGGCGTCATCGAGCTTCTCGCCTTCGGCGGAGAAGAACTTGATGCCGTTGTCGTAATGCGGGTTGTGCGAGGCGCTGATCACCACGCCGGCATCGGCGCGCAGCGTGTTGGTCAGGAAGGCGATGGCCGGGGTCGGCATCGGGCCGATCAGCTGCACGTCGGCGCCGGCGGCGACCAGGCCGGCTTCCAATGCGGCTTCGAACATGTAACCGGAAATCCGGGTGTCCTTGCCGATCAGCACCAGCGGGCGCTTGCTGCGGCCCTGGGTCAGCACGCGACCGAGCGCATTGCCCAGCCGCAGCACGAAATCGGCCGAGATCACGCCCTGCCCGACCCGACCGCGGATGCCGTCGGTTCCAAAATACTTGCGACTACTCATGCGTTGCGGTGTTCCTGCCTACGGGTGGACGCACGCGCAACCGCGCGTGCGACGGTGTCGCGCATGCGCGCAACCACTGGCCTCATGCGGCCGCGTCCTGCGGATGCGGCTGACGCATCATCATCGCGGTCAGATCGGCGATGCGGTCGCGCATGTCGCGGCGGTCGCAGATCTGGTCGATGGCGCCGTGGTCGAGCAGGAACTCCGACCGCTGGAAGCCTTCCGGCAAGGTCTCGCGCACGGTCTGTTCGATCACGCGCGGACCGGCGAAACCGATCAACGCATGCGGCTCGGCGATATTGATATCGCCCAGCATCGCAAACGAGGCCGACACGCCACCGGTGGTGGGATGGGTCAGCACCGAGATGTACGGCAGGCCGGCTTCACGCAGGCGACCGAGTGCGGCGGAAGTCTTGGCCATCTGCATCAGCGAGAACAGGCCTTCCTGCATACGCGCCCCGCCGCTGGCGGAGAAGCAAACGAACGGGCAGCCGACTTCCAGCGCCACTTCGGCCGCGCGTGCGAAGCGCTCGCCAACTACCGAGCCCATCGAGCCGCCCATGAAGGCGAAGTCGAATGCGGCGGCGACCAGCGGATTGCCCTTGAGCGTGCCGCGCATGGCGATCAGTGCGTCGTACTCGCCACTGCTCTTCTGGCTGGCCTTGATGCGCTCGCCATAGCGCTTCTGGTCCTTGAACTTGAGCACGTCGACCGGGCCCAGCTGGGCGGCGATCTCGGTGGTCGCGGTGTCGGGATCGAACAGCGAGTTCAGGCGCGCGCGCGCGCGGATTGCCATGTGGTGGTCGCACTTCGGACACACCTCAAGGTTCTCCTCGAGCTCGGGGCCGTACAGCGCGCTGCCGCAGTTGCTGCACTTCTCCCACAGCCCCTCGGGGACGCTGCGCTTCTTGGCCGGGGTGTTCTCGGTGCGGATGCCGGAGGGCATCAATTTACTGAGCCAGCTCATGCGTGTATGACAATCCATGCAGGGCGGCCATGTGGGCCGCAGAGGGGCGACAGTCTAACGCGCTGCGGGAAAGCCAAGGTAGCGCGCAGGCTAAATGCGGGCCCGGGTGGCCCGGCCCGCGCTTGCCGCGCGGGTACTCCCAGGCAGGCGCGCCGTGGCGCGCAAGCCGTGCTTTTTCTCCCCGAAGGGAGATGCTGTGGTGTCAGGCCTGGTCGAGCGCCTGCCGCAGCGGGGTCAGGAAGGCCTCGGCGCGTTCGCGAGCGCTGCGGACGTCGGTAGCTTCGGCCAGCGCGGCGACCAGGGCGCTGCCGACCACCACACCATCGGCGTCGACCGCCATTGCAGCGGCGCTGGCAGCGTCCTTGATGCCGAATCCGGCCACCACCGGGGCGCCGGCACGCTGGCGCAGCTGGCGCAAGCGGTCGCTGGCGGCATGGGTGTCGAGCAGGTTCGAGGCACCGGTGACGCCGGCAAAGCTGACGTAGTACAGATAGCCCTGGGCACTGCTGCACAGCATGTCCAGGCGCTCCTCGCTGGTGGTCGGCGACGCCAACGCGATCAGGGCCAGGCCGACCTCGGTGAAGATCGCGCGGGTCTCGGCCGCCTCTTCCGGCGGCAGATCGACCAATAGCAGGCCATCCACACCGGCACCAACGGCGGCTTCGGCGAAGCGCCGGGTGCCGTGGATCTCGATCGGGTTGAGGTAGCCCATCAGCACCACCGGCGTGGTGGCGTCTTCGCGGCGGAATTCGTGCACCGCTTCCAGCACGTAGGCCAGGCCGGCGCCACGGCCCAGCGCGCGCTCGGAGCTGCGCTGGATGGTGGGGCCGTCGGCCATCGGGTCGGAAAACGGCACGCCGAGTTCGATGACGTCGGCACCGGCACGCACCAGCGCATGCATCACCGGCACGGTGGCTTCCAGCGACGGATCGCCGGCGGTGATGAAGGGGATCAGGGCCTTGCGGCCGGAGTGGCGCAGCGCGTCGAAACGCGTGGCGATGCGGTCGGGCAGACGACTCATGCGCACCCCTCCACCAACTGCACGGCATCCCAGGTTCCCCAATACATCAATCTCACGCTGCCTTCTCCGGTTTCATAGCGAACCGCGAACCCGCTGTGCGGATCGCGCCAAGTCAAATAAAGATCGTTGCCGTCACCGTCGCCATCATGCTGCGGTTCGACGCGATAGCCTGCCGGCAGACGCGCACGCGCCGCAGCTTCGCTATCGCCGATGGAAATGCCGAACGGACCAACCGTCGCAGCATCGGTGACGTCGAAGCGGACGACACGCCCATCCTGCAGCATCATCGACACGCCGGCGGGAAGCAGCCCCGCCTCCACGTAGTCGCAGCTTTCGATCGGGCCGACATTGAAACGCTTCCAGGCCGCCTGCGGCGCAAGCTCGGCAAAGCGCTGGCCCACGCGCACCGGGCCACTGCGATCCAGCGCGGGCGCCGCCGCGGCGACGGCCAGCGCAGACGCAGACGCAGACGCAGACAGCAGCGCGACGCCGCCGACGAGGCTGCGCATGCGCTGTTGGATCACAGCGCCAGACCCTCACGCGCGGCGATGGTGTGCACGTCCTTGTCGCCCCGGCCGGACAGGTTGCACAGGATCAACGCGTCCTTGGGCATCTCGCGCGCGAGCTTGATCGACTGCGCCACTGCATGGCTGGATTCGAGTGCGGCCAGGATGCCTTCGGTATGCGCCAGCAGATGGAACGCGGCCATCGCTTCGTCGTCGGTGATGCCCTGGTAGACCGCGCGGCCGCTGTCGGACAGGAATGAATGCTCCGGACCGACGCCCGGGTAATCCAGGCCGGCGGAAATCGAATGGGTTTCAGTGATCTGGCCGTCGTCGTCGCAGATCACATAGGTGCGATTGCCGTGCAATACGCCGGGGCGCCCTGCCGCAATCGACGCCGCGTGACGGCCGGTGGCGATGCCGTCGCCAGCCGCTTCGGCGCCGTAGATCTCGACGCCCGGGTCGTTGAGGAAGGCATGGAACAAGCCGATCGCATTGCTGCCGCCACCGACGCAGGCGCTGAGCGCATCCGGCAGGCGGCCGAAGTCTTCCAGCATCTGCGCGCGCGCTTCGCGGCCGACAATCGCGTTGAAGTCGCGCACCATGCGCGGATACGGATCCGGGCCGGCGACGGTGCCGATGATGTAGAAGGTGTCCTGCACGTTGGTGACCCAGTCGCGCATCGCTTCGTTGAGCGCGTCCTTGAGCGTGGCCGAACCGGAGGTCACCGGTATCACCGTGGCACCCAGCAACTTCATGCGGTAGACGTTGATCTTCTGCCGCTCGATGTCGGTGGCACCCATGTAGACCACGCATTCCAGGCCCAGCCGTGCGGCCACCGTGGCGCTGGCCACGCCATGCTGGCCAGCGCCGGTCTCGGCGATGATGCGGGTCTTGCCCATGCGGCTGGCCAGCAGGGCCTGGCCGATGGTGTTGTTGATCTTGTGCGCGCCGGTGTGGTTGAGGTCTTCGCGCTTGAGCAGGATCTGCGCCCCGCCCACTTCGCGGCTCAGGCGCTCGGCGTGATAGATCGGGCTGGGCCGGCCGACGTAGTGCTTGAGATCCTTGTCGTACTCGGCAATGAAGGTCGGATCCTGGCGCGCCTGGTCGTAGGCGGCAGACAGCTCCTGCAACGGACCGATCAAGGTCTCGGCGACGAACCGGCCACCGAATTTGCCGAAGTGGCCGGCAGCGTCCGGATAGGCGTAAAAGTCACTGATGGGCTGGGCCGACATGGGAATCCTCTGCAGCGATGCGGTCATACATGAGGCATACTGTAGCGCAGCCACGGCGCGCGATAAATCGATAAGATTGCCGCAACCTGTGACCTGGACTCACATATGAGCCTATCGCTTCCACCGCTGGCAGCGCTGCGCGCGTTCGAATCCGCCGCGCGTCTGCAGAGCGTCAGCCGGGCCGCGCAGGAGCTGCACGTGACCCATGGCGCCATCAGCCGGCACGTGCGCTCGCTGGAACAGGCGCTGGGCACGGCGCTGTTCACCCGCCAGGGCCGCGGCCTGGTACTCACGCCTGCCGGCGCCCGGCTGCGCGATGCCACCGGCGAGGGTTTTGCGCTGATCGGCGATACCTGGGCAGCGTTGCGGCGCCCCACCAACGAGACGCCGCTGGTGCTGGGCTGCTCCGGCAGCCTGCTCGCGCGCTGGGTCATCCCGCGGCTGGGCCGGCTGCAGCGGGATCTGCCGCAGCTGCGCTTGCACCTGTCGGCCAACGAACAGCCACCCGGTCCGGACCTGGATGGCCTGGATGCGGCCTTGCTGCTGGACACCCCGCCGTGGCCAGGCGAGTGGCAGGTGCACGAGCTGGGCGTGGAGTGGATCGGCCCGGTGCTGAGCCCGCAGCTGGCATCGGCCACCCGGCTCGCTGGGAGCGCGGCGACCGCCCTGCTCGACCACGTCTTGCTGCACACCCGCTCGCGCCCGCAGGCCTGGCCGGAATGGGCACAACGCCACGGCCTGGCACCCGAGGCACTGCGCTTCGGCACCGAATTCGAACATCTGGTCTATCTGCTGGAGGTGGCCGCGGCCGGCCTGGGCGTGGCGATCGCACCACAGCCACTGGTGGCCGCGGACCTGGCCGCCGGGCGCCTGCTGGCACCCTGGGGCTTTACGCCGACGCGTGGCCGCTGGGTACTGTGCGCCGCAAGGCGCAACCCCGATCCGCGCATCGAGCATCTCGCTGGCTGGCTCCGTCATGCACTTTCAGAAGATCAGCAGCACACCACGGGTGCCGCAAGCGCCTAATCGGAACTCTCAAATCACCGCGATCGACGAAACAAGCGGCCAAGCAATCACTGGAAAATCGAAGACCTTAAGAGCAACCAAACCCACGAAGCAGACTGCCTGCCCCGATTCCCCAATCCCGATTCCCCAACTCACGCCATCTCATGACAATCAGCCCGGCGCACTTCTTCAACGAACTTGCGCATCATGTGGCCGTCCTTGATCCCCGGCGCCAGTTCCACGCCGCTAGAAACGTCCACGCCCCACGGCAGCGTCGCCACGATTGCATCGAACACGTTGTCGGCGGTGATGCCGCCGGCCAGCAGAAACGGACGATGCAGCCCGGTCGGCAGCCGCGACCAGTCGAAGGTTTTGCCGGTACCGCCGCCCGCACCGGGCGCATGGCTGTCGAACAGGAAACCGGCGGTATTGGGATAGGCGAGCTGCAAGGTCCGTGCGTTGGCGTCCTCGCCGTTCACCCCAGTGCTGCCCATCGGCACCGCCTTGAGATACGGCAGGTTGAAGCTGCGGCAGAACGCGTCGTCTTCCTCACCGTGGAACTGCAGCAACGTCGGGCGCACGGTG
Source organism: Xanthomonas campestris pv. asclepiadis (assembly GCF_020784175.1). Taxonomy (GTDB): domain Bacteria; phylum Pseudomonadota; class Gammaproteobacteria; order Xanthomonadales; family Xanthomonadaceae; genus Xanthomonas; species Xanthomonas campestris_D. The sequence goes on along the minus strand of NZ_JAJGQM010000022.1, from coordinate 15,638 downwards.
CGCACCACTTCGCGCACTTCTTCCTTGGAGTTGTTGCGGAACAAGGCCACCACATCGACCATCGGCGCGGTGGCCTGGCGCATCGCGCGCGCCTCGGCCGGCGCCACGCGGCGCGGGCTGCCATGCGCAAAGATAAACCCCACCGCGTCCACACCCAGCTCGCCGGCCAGTCGGATATCACCGGCGCGAGTCATGCCACAGAACTTGATACGGGTGCGGTACAGCGATCGATTCATTGGGTTACCTCAGCGGGCAGATGCCACTCTGCGGGATACAACGGCCCGATGAAGACCAGACCTTGTGGCGGCGCTGTCGGCCCGGCCACCGTGCGGTCGCGGCCGGCCAGCAACGTCGCGATCCAGTCGCCCGGTTGTTCTCCGGTTCCGATTAGGATCAGCGAGCCAACAATATTCCGCACCATGTGATGAAGGAATGCATTGGCCTGGACCTGCACCTCCACCACTTCGCCGATGCGTTGCACGCTGATGGCCTGCAGGTTGCGGCGTGCGTGCAAGGCCTGGCATTGCACGCTGCGAAATGCGCTGAAGTCGTTCTCGCCCAATAACGCCTGCGCGGCCGCGTGCATGGCATCGGCATCCAGCGGGCGGCGCTCCCAGCTCAAGGTCTGGCGATACAGCGCCGGGCGTATCTGCCGGTTGAGCAGGCGATAACGGTAGCGGCGTGCGCGTGCGGAAAACCGCGCATGAAAGTCGGCGGCCGCCGGCACGCACCAGCGCACCGCGATCGAGGGCGGCAGGCGCGCAGTGGTGCCCAGCATCCAACCACGCGGCTCACGGCGCGCGTCGCTGTCGAAATGCACCACCTGGCACTCGCCATGCACACCGGCATCGGTGCGGCCTGCGCATACCACCTGCACCGGGGCATCGGCCACCGAGGACAGCGCCGCCTGCAGGCTGGCCTGCACGCTCGGCCCACCCTGCTCACCCAACTGCTGCCAGCCCTGAAACTCGCTGCCGTCGTACTCCACGCCCAGCGCGTAACGCATCGGAACCTGCCTGTTGTCGAATCGATGGAGCGTGCGCGGACTAGCCGACGGCGCGCTCGGACCACACCGCCAGCGTGTTACCGCCTGGCTCGCGGAAATGAAACCGGCTACCGCCGGGAAAACCGAACACCGGCTTGACGATCTCGCCACCGGCAGCGCGGACGCGCTCGCCCATGGGCTCCAGCGCGTCGGCATACAGCACGATCAGCGGACCCGCCTCTGCCGACACTGCCGCAGTGGCACGATAGAAACCACCGTCCAGACGACCGTCGTTGAAGGCCAGATAATCCGGACCATAGGCCTGAAACTGCCAGCCGAACACGCTTTCGAAAAAGGCGCGGCTGGCGTCCAGATCGAGCGAGGCAAATTCCACGTAATCGATGCGGCGCTCGCGTGCGGCGGCCTGCGCGGCGGCCATGCTGTCCAGCGCCGGGCTCATGCCAGCTGTTCCAGCAGTTCGGCGGCTTCGGCGCGGGTGGCCTCGTCGCCGGTTGCGACCACTTCCAGCAACAAGCCACGCGCGGTGTCCCTGTCGCCAAGATCCATGTAGGCAACCGCCAGCTCCAGACGATCGCGCCCGGCCGAGACGAACTCCCTGCTGATTACCGCGCTGGGCACAGCGGCGGGGGCGATCGGCGCTGGATCGCCATCCAGGCTGTCCTGCATGACGACCGACGCGGAGGGAGCGCCCGGCGGGAGATCGCTGCTGGCGTATGCAACACCTGCAACCTGCGGTTGCCCGTATTCCGGCTCTGTGTGCGCTGACCTCTCCTGCTCCGGCACTGATTCCTCGGACGCAACGAACGCCGGCTCCACGACTGGAGGAACGGGCGGCGTCGCACGCAGCGAGCGCCAATCCTCGCTGGCGACCACCGGCGGCGCGGCGACAGGCTCGGAAAGCAGCGGTTCGCGACGCAGTACATCGGACAGCGGCTGCTGCGCCTGGTAGGCGCGCTCGTCTTCGCGCAGATCCGCCTGCTCGAATTCGGTCTCATGCAGCACATCGTGCTCGCTGGGCACGGTGGCCTGTGCATCGTCCTGCAGCGCCACGGCGTCTGCCGCGGCGCCGGCAGGCACGAAGTCGAACTGACGCTGCGGCAACGGCGGCAGCGGCGAGGGTTTACGCCGGCGTGCCGCCAGCCAGGCGACGACCGCCGCGACGATCAACACCAGCCCACCGATCAACCACAGCGGAAAACCGCCACCCTGCTGTGCGGCGGCCGGCGTCTCCGACAGGCGCTTCTGCGCGGCCGCCAGATCGGTGTCCTTCATTGCGATCAAGGCTTGCTGTTGCTGCTTGAGCTTTTCCAGATCGGCCACGCGGGTGCGCAGATCCTGCAATTCCGCATCGCGGGTGGCGATATCTTCCCTGGCCTGTTGCAACTGTTGATTGGCCGCCATGTCGCCCTCGCCTTCGGCACTGGTGCCGGACGTGGCGCCGGCCTGGTTGGTCTGACTCGCCACTGCCGGGGCGATCTCGAGCCGAGCGCCGGCACCTGCCGACGTCGCAACAGCTGCGGCAGGTGCTGGAGTTGCAGCGGCAGCGCCGGCCTCGGCCGGCTGCGGAATCGCCGCGCGCGCCTGTCGCCACTGCGCGGCCTGCTCGCGCACCATCACCGCCGCTTCGGCAGCGCCGACCTGCGCCAGCGCATCTTCCTGCGGTGTGCGCAACACCGCACCTTGCTTCAAGCGATTGATGTTGCCGTCGATGAAGGCATCCGGGTTGGTGCGCAGCAACGCCAGCATGGTCTGGTCGAGCGAATGCCCGTTGGAACGGGCCACCGCGGCAGCGATTTCGGACAAGCTCTGGCCCGAGCGCACCGCCGGCAGCGCATCGCCGGCCGGCGCGGCAGCGCGCGTGCTGGAACGTGTGCCGGGCGCCACTGCGTCGGCAGCCTGCCCGGCGCGTTCGGCAACGGCTGCGGGCGCGCCGGCCGGCTCACGCGCGATGGCATTGCTGGCCCCGGCGCGCGGCGCCTCGATGGCAGGACCGGCGATCGCAGCCGCGGTATTGGGCGCATCGACCAGTGCGGAATATTCGCGCACCAGCCGGCCCTGGCCCCACTCCACCTCGATCAGGAAGTTGATAGCCGGCTGGTCCACTGCCTGGCTGCTGGTCACGCGGATCACCGCACGCCCGCGCGCGTCCTGCGCGAACTGGAACTGCAGGTTGCTGACCAGCCCCTGTGGACGCTCCAGGCCGACCCGTGCAAACGTGGTAGCCGATGCCAGCGCCACGCGTGCATTGTCGAGTTCGCCCGGCTCGTTGGAGATGACCGGAATCTCGGCCACCAACGGCTGCCCGGGCCTGGACAGCACCCGGATATCGCCCAGGCCCAACGCCATGGCAACGCCGCTGCAGGCCATCAGCAACAGCGCACCTATCCCTTGTATCGGACGCATCGCGCCCCCGCCCCTATGTTTCATGGGCATCAATATAGCCGCTGCATGGATGAAAAAGTCGGCGACCCCGCGCAGAGCGCGCATGCCGTCGCGATACCGCGATGCGACATCCATGCAGCAGGCCATCGGCAGCGCCTGTTGTAGGAGCGCACTTGTGCGCGATGAGGCGTCACTGGGACAGCTCCATCGCGCGCCAGCGCGCTCCTACCGAATCACTGTGTCAGCCTTCCTGTGCGACCAGTTCGGCCAGCTGCACGGCGTTGAGGGCGGCGCCCTTGCGGATATTGTCCGAGACGATCCACAGGTTCAGGCCGCGCGGATGCGACAGATCCTCACGGATGCGACCGACGAACACCGCGTCCTTGCCGGACGCGTGCGTGACCGGCGTCGGGTAGCCGCCTGGCTTGCGCTCGTCCACCACTTCCACGCCGGGCGATGCGGCCAGCAGCGCGCGCGCGTCCTCCACGGTGATCTTGTCGCGGGTTTCGATCGCCACCGCTTCGGAGTGCCCGTAGAACACCGGTACGCGCACGGCGGTGGGGTTCACCTGGATGGAGTCATCGCCCAGGATCTTGCGCGTCTCCCAGACCAGCTTCATCTCTTCCTTGGTGTAGCCGTTGTCCTGGAAGTCGTCGATGTGCGGAATCAGGTTGAAGGCGATCTGCACCGGGAAACGCTGCGGGTCGACCTGCTGGAAGCTCAGCAGCTCGCTGGTCTGCTTGCCCAGCTCTTCCATCGCCGAACGCCCGCCACCGGAGACCGACTGGTAGGTCGCCACATTGATGCGTTCGATGCCGTACTTGCGGTGGATCGGGCCGAGCGCGACCAGCATCTGCATGGTCGAGCAATTGGGGTTGGCGACGATACCGCGCGGACGCTGCTTCAGCGCTTCGGGGTTGACCTCCGAGACCACCAGCGGCACGTCGTCGTCGTAACGGAACGCGGAGGAATTATCGATCACAACCGCGCCGGCGGCGGCGAACTTGGGGCCGTACTCCTTGGACACGCTGCCGCCCGCGGAGAACAACGCGATGTCCACGCCGGTGGGGTCGAAGTCGGCCAGATCCAGCACATCGACCTTGCCGCCATTGAACTCGACCTGCCCGCCGGCCGAGCGCGCCGAGGCCAGCGCGTACAGGGTGGCGACCGGGAAGTTGCGCTCGGCCAGGATGCTCAGCATGGTCTCGCCGACAGCGCCGGTGGCGCCCACGACCGCGACGTTGAAACGACGGTTTTCGTTGCTCATGAGATTGTCTTTATCGAATGGGGAAAGAGGGGAACGCGCTTGCGCAGTGGGTTCGGGGAACCTCCAAAGCTGGCCGCGGAGGTTCCCTATCGTTTGGTCGTGGTGGTTTTGCCGGCGCCGGCGTCAATCGCTTCGCCATCGCGCACGCCGCCCTGTTTGGCAGCGGCCACCGCATCGGCATTCAGCGCGCTCGGCGGATGGCCGGCATTCGGGCCTTTGCCCAGCGCCGCGATCAGGTTGTCCACCGCCAGCTGCACCATCGCGCGGCGGGTGGCCAGGCTGGCGCTGCCGATATGCGGGGTGAGCACGACGTTGTGCAGGGCCAGCAATTCGGGCCGGACAGCAGGTTCGCCTTCGTAGACATCCAGGCCGGCAGCAGCCAGGCGCCCATTGGCCAGCGCATCGGCCAACGCGATTTCATCGACCAGGCCGCCACGGGCGATGTTCACCAGCGTGGCGCTCGCGCGCATCTTGCCCAGCGCGGCGGCATCGATGATGTGGTGCGAGTCCTTGGTGTACGGCAGCACCAGGACCAGGTGATCGGACTGCGCCAGCAACGTATCGAGGTCCACGTACTGCGCGCCGAGCGCCTGTTCGGTGGTGGCCGGCAGCTGGCTGCGGTTGTGGTACAGCACGCGCATGCCGAAGCCGTGCGCGCCGCGGCGGGCGATGCCCTGCCCGATCCGGCCCATGCCCAGGATGCCCAGCGTGCTGCTGTGGATGTCGGCGCCGAGCATGGTCTTGAACGACCACTGCCCCCACTGCCCGTCGCGCAACCAGCGCTCGGCGTCGGTGATGCGGCGCGCGGCGGCCATCAGCAATGCAAAGCCGAGATCGGCCGTGGTCTCGGTCAGTACATCCGGGGTATTGCTGGCCAGGATGCCGGCTGCACTGAGTGCGTCCAGATCCAGGTTGTTGTAGCCCACCCCGACATTGGCGATCGCACGCAGCCGCGGCGCGGAGCCGATTTCCGCCGCGCCGATACGCTCGTTGAGGGTGATCAAGGCACCGTCCAGCGATGCCAGCCGCGCGGCCAGGTCGGCCGGCGAATACGCAGTGACGCGCTCGGTGGTGGTCAGCTCGAAATGCTCGCCCAGCTGCGCGACGACATCGTCGAACAGCGGCTGGCTGACCCACACCTTCGGGCGCATTGCTTCAGACATCGACCTGACCAGGAATACGTGGCGCCACCTCGCCGACATCGCCGCACTGGGCGCGATGACGCAAGGCCTGATCCATCAGCACCAATGCCATCATCGCCTCGGCGATCGGGGTGGCGCGGATGCCGACGCAAGGGTCGTGGCGGCCGGTGGTGATCACATCGACCACCGCGCCATCCGCATCCACGGTCGCGCCGGGCAGGCGCAGGCTGGAGGTCGGCTTGAGCACCATCGAGGCGGTGATCGCCTGGCCGGTGGAAATGCCGCCCAGGATGCCGCCGGCATGATTGCTGAGGAAGCCTTCCGGGGTGATCAGGTCGCGGTGCTCGGTGCCCTTCTGCGCGGCGCTGGCGAAGCCGTCGCCGATCTCCACGCCCTTGACCGCGTTGATGCTCATCAGGGCGGCGGCCAGTTCGGCATCGAGCTTGCCGTAGATCGGCTCGCCCCAACCGGGCGGTACGCCACCAGCCACCACGTCCACGCGCGCGCCGACCGAGTCGCCGGACTTGCGCAGCGCATCCATGTAGGTTTCCAGCTCCGGCACCTGCTCGGCGTGCGGCCAGAAGAACGGGTTGTCCTCGACCGCATTCCAGTCGAAACCAGTCGGGCGGATCTCGCCCAGCTGCGATAGAAATCCGCGCACCAGCACGCCATGGCGCTGCCTGAGCCACTTCTTGGCGATCACCCCGGCGGCCACGCGCATGGTGGTCTCGCGCGCGGACGAGCGCCCACCACCGCGCGGATCGCGGATGCCGTACTTCTGCCAATAGCTGTAGTCCGCGTGCCCGGGACGGAACTGCTGGGCGATGTTGCTGTAGTCCTTGCTGCGCTGATCGGTATTGCGGATCAGCAGGCCGATCGGCGTGCCGGTGGTGCGGCCTTCGTAGACGCCGGACAGGATCTCGATCTCGTCGGCTTCGCGGCGCGCCGAGGTATGCCGGCTCTTGCCGGATGCACGCCGCTGCAGATCGTGGGTGAATTCTTCCGGCGCGATCTCCAGGCCCGGCGGGCAACCGTCGACCACGCAGCCGATCGCCGGCCCGTGCGACTCACCGAAGGTGGTGACCGTCAACAGGCGGCCGAAACTGTTACTGCCCATGACGGCATCCTCTCAACATTGCAGCAGGTGGCGTGGCGCGCAGGATGCGCGGCAGGTGACGTGCCGCCACCAGCATCGGTGCCACCGCGAACAGGCCGCTGAACACCAGCACAAAGACATCCAGCTTGTTGCGCCCACTCAGCAGCCAATCGGCGAGCAGGTGCAGCGCAACGCCAGTTCCGACCAGCAGGCCGAGTGCCACAATGAGCGTGCGGCGCCGATGCGCACGCAAGGCCGCATCCGAACTGACCACCACGATCCACGCCGACACCAGGCCGAAAAACGCCATCAGGCCGAAGCCGATCTCCGCCCCCGCCCTAAACAAGCGCTGTGGCAAGGGACCGCCGTACATCGGGTCGAACAGGCGGTAGACCACGTCGACCAGGCCGAGCGGAATGCCGACGCCGAAGATGGACACCGGCACCAGCAACAGCAGATCGCTCAGCTGCGGCCGCGCGATGGACGATTCAGCGCGCACTGGCCAGCTCGGCGATGCGCGCGCCATGCGCGATCAGCTCGCGGCATTCGACCGCGAAGATGCCCATCTGCCCGACCTTGAACTCGACCCAGGCCAGATCCACTTCCGGCAGCAGCTTGATCAGATGCTGCTCGGACTCGCCCACTTCGCAGATCAGCAGGCCATCTTCGCTGAGGTGCTGCGGCGCATCGCGCAGGATCTTCAGCACCAGATCCAGGCCATCGTCGCCCGCACGCAGACCCAGCTCCGGCTCGTAGGAATACTCCTGCGGCAGCGCGTCGGTTTCGTCGTTGGTGACATACGGCGGATTGGTGACGATCAGGTCGTACTGGCGGCCACCCAGCCCGGCGAACAGGTCCGACTTGAGCAGGGTGACGTTGTCGGCATGCAGGCGCGCCTTGTTTTCGGCAGCCAGTGCCAGCGCGTCGTCGCTGATGTCCACCCCGTCCACGTCCCACTGCGGGTTGTAGTGGCCCATGGCGATGGCGATACAGCCCGACCCGGTGCACAGATCCAGCGCGCGGGTGACTTCGCGGCCGCCCAGCCAGGGTTCGAAGCCGGCTTCGATCAACTCGGCGATCGGCGAACGCGGCACCAGCGCGCGCGCATCGCTCTTGAAACTCAGCCCGGCGAACCAGGCCTCGCCGGTCAGGTACGCGGCCGGCACGCGCTCGCTGATGCGGCGCTCGAACAGGCTCAGCACCTGCTCCTTTTCCGAACGCAGCAGACGCGCCTGGCCATAGGCCGGGCCCAGATCGTGCGGCAGGTGCAGGCTGTGCAGGACCAGCTGGGTGGCCTCGTCCAGCGCATTGTCGTAGCTATGGCCGAAGGTCAGACCGGCTGCATTGAAACGGCTGGTGCCGTAGCGGATCAGGTCGATGATGGTGTGCAGTTCGTCGGCCGCGGCGGCAGTCATGGCAACAACTAAAGAGGAATCGGCCCCCGATTATAGAGGTCGGATCGGTATCATGAGCGTCCGTTGCACTGGAAACCGCCATGTTCAATCGCAATACCGGCATCGTGCTGCTGGTGGCGCTGGCCGCCGGCCTGGGGCTGTTGCTGGGCCAGAAGTTCCTCGGCGCCGCGCCCAGCTCGCCGTGGCCGCCCACCCGGACCATCACCTTCTATCCGCAGCCACGCACGCTGCCGCAGTTCAGCCTGCGCCAGTCCGACGGCACCCAGCTGGTGCCCGGCGAGCTGAAGGGACATTGGACGCTGGTGTTCCTGGGCTTCACCTTCTGCCCGGATGTCTGCCCGACCACGCTGACCGATCTGGCGGTGGCCCAGCAGCAGTGGGAAAACATCCCCGATGGGCTGCGCCCGCGCGTGCTGTTCGTGTCGGTGGACCCGCAGCGCGATCCACCGGCGCGCCTGGGCGAATACGCGCATGCCTTCCACAAGGACACCCTGGCCGCCACCGCCGACGTGCCGGCGCTGCAGCGCTTCGCCACCGCGCTGGGCTTCGTGTTCCAGAAGGTGCCGGGCAAGGGTTTTGCGGACAATCCCAATGACTACAGCATGGATCACTCGGCCGGCATCGCCGTGCTCGACCCGCAGGGCCGCCTGGCCGGGCTGATCCGTCCCCCGCTCGACCCCAAGGCGATCGCCGCCGACCTCCAGCAACTGACCAAGGTAACCGCTCCGTGAGTCTCGTCACTTCCCTGACCTACGTGCTGCCGCACCGGTTGCTGTCCTCGCTGGCGCGCGCGCTGGCCTATTCCGACACGCCGTCCACCAAGCAATGGTTGATCGACACGGTCACGCGCAAGTTCGGCGTGGACTTGAGCGAAGCACTGGAACCGGACCCGCGCGCCTATCCCACCTTCAATGCATTCTTCACCCGCGCCTTGAAGCCGGGCGCACGCGTGCCCGATGCCGACCCTGCGGCGCTGCTGATGCCTGCCGACGGCCGCATCAGCCAGCTCGGCGCGATCGAGAACGGCCGCATCTTCCAGGCCAAGGGGCAGTCGTTCACTGCCGCCGAATTGCTCGGCGACGCCGAAGCCGCGCAGCCGTTCAACGATGGCCTGTTCGCCACCGTCTATCTCTCGCCCAAGGATTACCACCGCGTGCATATGCCGTGGACCGGCACCTTGCGCGAAACCGTGCATGTGCCCGGCCGCCTGTTCAGTGTGGGGCCGGATGCGGTGCGCAACGTGCCGCGGCTGTTCGCTCGCAACGAGCGCCTGGTCTGCCACTTCGATACCGACTTCGGCCCGATGGCCTCGGTGATGGTGGGCGCGCTGCTGGTGTCGGGCGTGGAAACGGTGTGGAGCGGTGTGGAGATTCCGCGCTATGGCGATCGCATCACGCGCACCGATTATCGCGGCAAGGGCATCGTGCTGGAGAAGTTTGCGGAGATGGCGCGCTTCAACTACGGCTCGACCGTGATCGTGCTGCTGCCGCCAGGTGTCGCCAAGCTCGAAGACGGACTTGCTGCAGAGACGGCGGTTCGCCTGGGGCAAGCGCTCGCCCGTCGCCAGGTGAGCTGATCGCAGGGTGCGCCGATTGCCGCGGCGCCCCCCCATCCCCGCGGCAATCGGCGGGAGACGACGCCGCCGTTGTAGGAGCGGGCCTGACCGCGACAGGACATTCTCGATAAGTTTCGTGCGCAGGCGCGTGTGGCACTCCCGCCTCCGACGTGGAGCGCTGTCGCCTACGTTGGAGCTACCGGGACGGCTGCGTCGCGGCCAGGTCCGCTCCTACGGGGCGCCGGCCCGGCGAGAGCTCGCCGAAGCGACTGGCCGATGCTCTAACAGGTGTGGGACTGCACGCGCTGGTCAGCGATCGCAGCCGGCCAGCTTGATGCTCTGCCCCGGCTTGAGCGCGTACGACGGCGCCTTCAGGCCATTGGCCTTGGCCAGTTCCTTGATTTCGCACTGGTATTTCTGCGCGACGCGGCCAAGCGTGTCGCCCCTGGCGATGGTGTAGCTGCGCGCCTGCCTGGCCTTGGGCTTGGCGATCGCCGGCTGGCCGGTGGCCACGGTGGTCGGCACGCCGGCCATCGGGCTGACGTCGCCCACCGCAACGCTGGGCACGTATTCCGGAGCGCCGCTGCTGCGCACGATCGCACTATTGAGGTCGGCGGTGATCAGCGTGCGCGCCAGGTCCGCGCGCGGGCCGCTGACGCAGTAGCGCGTGTACAGGCTGGCGATGCGGTTGGTGGCGTTGATGACGGTGCCGGCCGGGATCCAGCCATCGGATTCGTAGCGCGGATTGAGGTTGCGCAATGCGCGCATGTAGCCGTCGCGCGTGCCCATGCTGCCCAGGCAGATGGTGAGCTCGTAGATGGTGGTCGACTTGGCCAGCTTCAGCGTGGCCGGCTGCGCGTCGAGCTTGGCGAAGTCTACGCCGTACTGGCGCGGGTGCAGGAAGATCCAGGCCGCCGCGATCACCATCGGCACGTAGTCCTTGGTTTCGGCCGGGAACTGGTTGTAGACGTCCTGCTCCCAGAACCCGCGCCCGCCGCTCTGCGAGAACACGCGCGCGGCACGGCCTTCGCCACCGTTGTAGGCGGCCAGCGCCAGTTCGATGTTGCGGTTGAGCCCGGCCATGCGCTCGTTGAGGTAGGCAGCGCTGGCTTCGGCGGCGCTGCGTGCATCAAAGCGCGTGTCGAAGCCGGTGCCGTCCGGGCCCAGCCCGAAGCGACGCCCGGTGGCCGGCATGAACTGCATCAGCCCGGCCGCACCGGCACGCGAACTGGCGTGCACCTTGCCGTTGGATTCCTTGGCCATGATGCCGAACAGCAGCGCCTCGGGCAGGCCGCGCTTCTGCCATTCCGGCCACATCACCCCGCGCAGGTTGCTGTAGTTCTCGTAGCTGGTCAGCAGCGCCGGGCGCATGTCGGTGAGCCAGCGGCGGATGCCGGCCTGCACCGCCGGGTTGTACTGCACCATCTTGTCGAAATCGTGGCGCTGGTCGTTGAGCAGCGTGGCCGCACGCGCCGCCTCGGGCACGCCGTTCGCCGCAGGGCCAAGGTGGTCCGGGTCGGCCTGCAGCAGCGTGTCGTCGTCTTCCGGATCCTCGGCGGCCGGCGCTTCGGCATCGGCGCGCGCCTTCAGCAGGCGCTTGTAGGTGGCCAGCTGATTGGCGACCAGGCAGCCGCGCTGCTTGATGCAGGCGTCGATGACGTCTTCCATGTCCTCCAGCGCAGCATCGCCTTCGGCGGTGCCCTTGGGGTCGGAGTTGTTCACCAGCACCAGCGCATCGCGGTAACGCTTTTCGGCGGCGGCCATGCGGGCATCGAGCACGGCGGCTTTCTCCGTGTCGCGTTTGGAAATGGCGTGGGCAGCGGGGACGACAGACATCAGCGCCACCACGACCAAAACCGGCCATGGGCGCAAACCAAAATGAGCGAGCGGCATCGTAGGCAGTACAGCGGAAAGGCAGGCAGGGTAGCCGCCGGGGCGACACCGGGGCAAGGCGGCGGGGCCGGCAGGGTCAGTGGGCCGTTAGCTTGGCGGCTGCGCAGCGGGACTGGAATGCCTTGGGGAAGGGCGGCAAGCGGCTGGCACACCGGCTGCGTCATTGAACTGCCTGTCGGCGGCTGGCAGCCAGACAGCGGGGTCGAAATGCGGGGTCAAGCCCCGCCCGGTTTGTCCGGCCGGATTGCCCGCTAGAATCCGGCGTTTCCCACCGGATCTACGCTATGGCCTCGTTCCTGCTCGGCAAAGGCGTCACCGACGACATCCCGGTCGTGCTGGAAGGACGCTTCGGCAATCGCCACGGACTGGTGGCCGGCGCCACCGGCACCGGCAAGACCGTGACCTTGATGACCCTGGCCGAAGGCTTCTCGCGCATGGGTGTACCGGTGTTCCTGGCCGACGTGAAAGGCGATGTCGCCGGACTGGCGGTGGCAGGCGACGGCGCCGCCGGCGTGCTGCAGCGCGCCACGGAGATCGGCATCGCCGACTACGCACCGGCCGCCAGCCCGGTGGTGTTCTGGGATTTGTACGGCCAGCTCGGCCACCCGGTGCGCACCACCGTCAGCGAGATGGGCCCTACCCTGCTGGCGCGCATTCTGGAACTCAACGACACCCAGTCGGGCGTGCTCGACATCGTGTTCAAGCTGGCCGACGACCGTGGCCTGCTGTTGCTGGACCTGGACGACCTGCGTGCATTGCTTGGATTGGTGGTGGAAGAACGCAAGGAGCTGTCCACCAGTCACGGCCTGGTCTCCAGCCAGTCGGTGGCCGCGATCCAGCGCGCCCTGCTGCGGCTGGCGCAGGACGGTGGCGAGCACTTCTTCGGCGAGCCGGCGCTGGAGCTGACCGACCTGATGCGCGTGTCTGCGGACGGCCGCGGTGTGATCGGCATCCTGGCGGCCAATCAACTGGTGCTCAAGCCGAAGCTGTATTCCACCTTCCTGCTATGGCTGCTGTCGGAGCTGTTTGAGCGTCTGCCCGAGGTGGGCGACCTGGAACACCCCAAGCTGGTGTTCGTGTTCGACGAAGCGCATCTGCTGTTCGACGATGCGCCGGCGGCACTGGTGCAGCGGATCGAGCAGGTCGTTCGGCTGATCCGCTCCAAGGGCGTGGGCGTGTATTTCTGCTCGCAGTTTCCCGACGACATTCCGGACAACATCCTCGGCCAGCTCGGCAACCGCGTGCAGCATGCCTTGCGCGCGTTCACCCCGCGCGACCAGAAGGCGGTCAAGACTGCGGCGCAGACCTTCGTGGCCAATCCCAGGCTCGATGTGGCCACTGCGATCTCCAGCCTGGGCACCGGCGAGGCGCTGGTGTCGCCGCTGCAAGGCAAGGGCGTGCCGGCACCGGTGCAGCAAACGCTCATCGCCCCGCCACGCTGCCGCATGGGCGCCATCCGCGAGACCGAACGCGCGCAGGTACGCGCCGCCAGCCCGGTCGGAACCCGCTACGACACCGCGATCAACCGTGAATCGGCCGCCGAGCTGCTGGCACGCCGCGTCGAGCAGGTCGCCGTGCAAAACACTGCGCCACCGGCGCGCACGCGCGAAGAGGACGATACGCAAGACAGCGGCTTCGGCAAGGCAGTCAAGGACGCGGTGTTCGGCACCAGCCGCCGCCAGGGCATGCTCGAAACGATGGCCAAGCAAACCTCGCGTACGATCGGCAACAAGATCGGCCAGCAGATCGTGCGCGGCATCTTCGGCAGTATTTTTGGTGGGAAGCGTTGAACGCCGTGCCACAACCGTGTTTGGGTGCTTGGGTGATTGCTTGCCCACCAAGCGTTACCAGCGAGACATCACATGCAAGCAAGCTCTTGCAACACCACATCCGCACAGTCAGGAGACTCGCAAAATGCAGGGATACGCAGCCGCCATCACGTCACTCTTCCTACTTTCCAGCACGGGATCAGCGATTGCTGAGCAAAAAGCACATCAAGACGACCCACCCACCGCGTGGCCAGCGAGCAGGCAGCACCTGCTCGCTGGCCACTATGTCGGCAAGCTGCACCCAGACAGCACGCAGTGCCAAGCCGTCCGCGCAGAACTCTGGCTTGAAGCCATTAAAGGAAACAAGGAAAGCCGGCAATATATTTTGAAGACGGCATGTATCGCGCCCGAAACGCAACGCAGCACAGCCACCACCACCACTGAACGCGGGCCGTGGTGGCTCGACAAAATGGGAGACGAGTGCCTGATTCTCTCGCGCGACGACGTCTCCGATCTCTCGCTCAACCCGAACATGTATGGATCTCGGATCAACGAGGAAACCGGTCCGAATGGACAGCAAGCCATATTTTCATTAGCTCAAGACGGCCATAACTGCCATAGCGGCAGTCCACCAGAACACCGCGACAAGGTATTAAGACGAGTCCGCTAAGCACGAGTCCATGTGTCAAAGCGCGGCGAACTTACTGACTTACATGCTAGTCGCCGCGCGATAAGTCACTCCAACACGCCATGCAACTTGGCGTATTGCAACAGCATGATGGTCTTGGCGTCGGCGATCTCGCCGGAGGCGATCATCGCAAGCGCGGAGTCGAGCGAAAGTTCCAGCACTTCGATCTCTTCGCCGTCTTCTTCAAGCCCACCACCCTCGCTGACCTTGTCGCCGTCGAAGTATTCGCCGACGAAGAAGTACAGGCGTTCGGTGACCGAGCCAGGGCTCATGAACGCCTCGAACACCTTGCGTACATTATCGATGCGGTAGCCGGTTTCTTCTTCGGTTTCCTTGCGGATGCAGGTCAGCGCATCGTCCTGGTCGAGCAGGCCGGCGCAGGCTTCGATCAGCATGCCGTCGGGATTGCCGTTGAGCAGCGTCGGCAAGCGGAACTGGCGGGTGAGCATCACCGTCTGCTTGGCACGGCTATACAGCAGGATGGTGGCGCCATTGCCACGATCGTAGGCCTCGCGCGACAGGGTCTGCCAGCGGCCGTCCTTGCGCTGAAAATCGAACGTGACCTTGCGCAGCACGTACCAATTGTCCGAAAGCACATCGATGCTGCGAATGCGGACCTGCGGGTTGCCGGTGGCAGATGGATTCAAGCGACACTCCTTGTGATGCGAGCGATGGCAGTGCCGGGGACGCGGCGCGCCCGGTCGCTCGTATGGGCCGCAAGGATTGCGGCGGGCCATTATTTTACCTATCGCTCTCCCGGTGCGTCAGACAGATCATGCACGCAACGCATCGGCGGTCTGTCGATGCGCGTCCGATGCTATCGGACACAGCGAGCTTCAATGCAATGCCGGCACTAACGCCTGCCTGGCCTGGCCAGCAATATCCAGACCGTGCCGGCGACATGTCGCCGGCCTGTGCCCATTCCAAGTTTAATTGGCTCGCCCTCCCCCAATTGCGTGACGGCACGCGCCACCTCACAATCCGGTCACATCACACGCTTGGGGGAGCGTCATGGAAGACCGTTTTCGCGCACGCAAGGTGGCCGCGCAGGCAGCGCCGGCACCGTTCTGGACCCGCATTCCCGCCATCGCCAGCTATCCGCTGCGCGGCTCGGCGCTGTACGCGTTGATTGCACTGACGCTGTGCAGCGCGTTGCTGGTGCTGCCGGGCATCCTGAAAGTGATGGTTGCCGGCGTGCTGGGCATGGCCACCTACACCTATGCCTTCGACATCCTTCGCCATACCGCCGACGGGCAAGCCGATGCTCCGCGGCTGGGCTACAACAGCTTCGACAGCGCGGTGCTGCGGCTGATCCTGCTGGCGTTTGCGCTGGGCATCGTCATCGGTGTGTCGACTCCCCCTAATTCAATGCCAGCCAAAACTAGAGGTCTGCGGTTGATGTTGATCACGGAACTCGGCGGGCGT
>NZ_JAJGQM010000021.1 GCF_020784175.1 Xanthomonas campestris pv. asclepiadis | reverse complement strand
AAATCCAAAAATCCAAACGCGACTCTCCGGAACGACGCGATATCCCGCACTCTCAGGCCTCGTTGTTCAGACCTTCCCTAGTGCGATTTCTCGCCGAAGTGGGGTATACCGTCTACATCGTCATACCTGACGCCTGACGGCCAATCCACTGCTTCAGCGCGGCGGGCGTAATGCCTGCCAACAGTGCTGACTTGCCAGCTTTACTTGGATGCGTCGCGCACTTTGTCGGCGACCTGGCCGGCCTTGTTCTGCACCTTGCCGACGTTCTTTTCGGCGGCGCCTTCCAGTTCGGTGCTCTTGTCGCCAGTGACACGGCCAACGGTTTCCTTGATGGAACCCTTGACCTGCTTGGCGGTACCTTCGATACGGTTCTTGTCCACGGGGTGCCTCATACGGTTGGGGATGTTGCGGCCCAGTCTGTACCCGCAGGACGTGAGTGCGACGTGGGCATGCCGTCATCCCCGCGTCAGCACGCATGGCTGCCGCGTAGCGCGGTCGTTGGGCACGCGCGCGTCTGCACGTCTTGCTGAGGCCGCTGCGTGCCACAATGCGCGCACTTTTCGCCAGGCAATGCCGTCACGTGAGCACAGAGCGCCCCGCCATCGAGCCCGTTGGCCTGGACTTTCTTGCGGGGGGCGGCGAGATGGGGGCCTTGATGCGCGCACACGATTGGGCCGCCACGCCGCTGGGCGCGCCGGAGACCTGGCCGCAGTCGTTGCGCTCGTCGTTGTCGGTGGTGCTCAATTCCACCCTGCTCGGTGCGGTGCTGTGGGGGCCGGAGCTGCGGCTGCTCTACAACGATGTGTACGTGCAGTCGATGGGCGAGCGTCATCCGCAGGCGCTGGGGCAGCCGGTGACCGAGGTGTGGAAGGAAACCTACGCGCCGATCGCGCAGGCCTTTGCGCGGGTGATGCAGACCGGTGAAGGCTTCGGGCAGGAAGTGATCGCCTTGCCGATGCTGCGCAATGGCGTCAGCGAGATCACCTACTGGAATGCCACCGCCTCGCCGATCCGCGGCGAAGACGGCAGCATCGTGGGGTTGATGAATATCGCCATTGAAACCACCGCGCAGGTGGCGGCCGATCGCAACCGCGATCTCCAGCATGCGATGTTGAGCAACGAGAACACCCATCTGGTGCATGAGGTGGTCAACCGCACCAGCGAGCGCGATCGTGCGCTCGAGGCCGAAACCGTGGCGCGCCGCAATGCCGAGCGCGTGCAGCTGGCGCTGGCGGCCGGGACGATCATCGGCACCTGGATCTGGGACCTGCCCACCGATGCGTTTTCGGTGGATGAGGCCTTTGCGCAGAACTTCGGCTTCGATCCGTCCAGCAGCCGCAGCGGGCTGACGCTGGAACAGGTGATCCGGACGGTGCATCCGGATGACCGCGAGGGGCTGCGCGTGGCCATTGGCGAAGCCATTGCCCGCGGCGGTGCCTACGCTCACCAGTACCGGGTCAAACGGCGCGACGGAAAGTATTACTGGCTAGAAGCCAATGGCCGGGTCGAAAAGGGCGCCGATGGCACGCCGCTGCGGTTTCCCGGCGTGTTGCTCGACATCGAGGCGCGCCACGCGCTGTCGGAAGAGCGCGACCGCGCGCTGGCGGCCTTGCGCGAGCTGAGCGACACGCTGGAGCAGCGCGTCACCGAGCGCACGCGCGAGCTGATGACGGTGGAAGAGGCACTGCGCCAATCGCAGAAGATGGAAGCGGTGGGGCAGCTCACCGGCGGGCTGGCGCACGACTTCAACAACCTGTTGGCGGGCATTTCCGGTGCGCTGGAGCTGATGAGCCTGCGGATCGAACAAGGCCGCTTCCGCGAGCTGGAGCGTTACGTGGCCACCGCGCAGGGCGCCACCACGCGCGCGGCGGCGCTGACGCACCGCTTGCTGGCGTTTGCGCGGCGGCAGACGCTGTTGCCCAAGCCCACCAACGTCAACCGGCTGGTGGTGGACATGCTGGAGCTGATCCAGCGCACGGTGGGCCCGGGGATCTGCGTGGAGAACATCGCCGCCGCCGAACTGTGGCTGGCGCTGGTGGATGCGCCGCAACTGGAGAACGCGCTGCTCAACCTGTGCATCAACGCGCGCGACGCGATGCCCAACGGCGGGCGCCTGCGCGTGCAGACCAGCAATCGCTGGATCGACTGCGAGATGGGCTAGCAGCTGGGCATGCCGGAAGGCCACTACCTGTCGCTGTGCGTGAGCGATACCGGCACCGGCATGCCGCCGGAGGTGGTGGCGCGTGCGTTCGATCCGTTCTTCACCACCAAGCCGATCGGCGAAGGCACCGGGTTGGGCCTGTCGATGATCTACGGGTTTGCCAAGCAATCCGGCGGGCAGGTGCGCATCCACTCGGAAGTGGGCAAGGGCTCGACGGTGTGCATCTACCTGCCACGGCATGCCGGTGCCGACGACAGCAGCGACGGCGGCACCGCCGCGCTGGAACTGGCACCCTCGCTGGCCGGCGAAACGGTGTTGATCGTCGACGACGAGCCGTCCATCCGCCTGCTGTTCACCGAGGTGCTGGAAGAGCTGGGCTACACCGTGCTGGAAGCCGGCGACAGCGCCACCGGGCTGGGCATCCTGCAGTCGCCGGTGCGGATCGACCTGCTGATCAGTGACGTGGGCCTGCCCGGCGGCATGAACGGCCGGCAGATGGCTGACGCCGCGCGCGTCGGCCGCCCCGGACTCAAGGTGTTGTTCATCACCGGCTTTGCCGAACACGCGCAATTGAACGACGGCCACCTGGAACCGGGCATGGCGGTACTGGCCAAGCCCTTCAGCGTCAGCCTGCTGGCGGCGCGGGTCAAGGAGATGATTGCGAGCGAGGGCTGAGCGGTGCGGTGCTGCGCAGGCGCTTGCCTGCGCGCGTGCGGGTGGCCGCCCTGCCGCGACCTGACCGGCTTCACTCCACGCTGGAGGCGACCAGCCGTTGCCATAGCGCGGCGTTGGCCGCGTGGTCCGGCTCCAGCGTGGACAGCACACCGAGCGCATGCTCCTGCTGCTCGGCGCCGTGGCGGGCGAGCATGGCCAGCGCGGCGGCCAGCCGGCCGTAACGCAGCGCCATGCCGAGCGAGGTGGTGAGCAGGGTGCTGTCGTGCCCGGGGCGTTGCTCGTCCAGCGCGGTGCCCAGTGCGGCGGGCAGCTCCCAGGTGGTGGCAATGGTCTTTGCGACGGCGGCGGTGTGGCGTTCGACCAGTGCGGCCGCCACTTCAAGGCTGTAGGGCAGGCTGGGGCGCTCGGCGTAGGCATCGCGCAGCACGCGCAGGATCACCACCGCGCCCAGGCCTTGCAGCAGGCCGGCCAGCTGCGCCGCCAAGGTATCGCCGGCGCGCTCGCGCATGTAGGCGGCGGCGGCGGCGGCGGTCCGCAGGGCGTAGTCCCACACCGCCGCCGGCAGGCGCGCGTAGAGGCCGCCCTCCAGGCTCAGCACCGGCTGCATGACGGCGGCGGCGACGATCTGGCGCACGCCCTCGGTGCCGATATGCACCACGGCCCGCTCCAGGCTTTCCAGCGGGCCGCCCTGCGGGCGATACAGCGCGCTGTTGGCGATACGCAGCAGGTTGGCGGCCAGCGCCGGGTCCTGCGCGATGATCGCGGCGATGCCGCGGCCGGAGGCATCCGGGTCGTTGACCGCCCGCATCAGCTGCGGCAACAACTGCGGGCGGCGCGGCAACAGCTGCGGGCGCAGGTCGACATGGGCGAGCGCATTGCCGACCGCATCCAGCACCGCAGCCTGGGCCGGGTCGGTCGGCAGGTGGCCGTCGGCCAGTGCCGGGGTAGCCATCACCGCGGCATACATGCGGCGCAGCAGCGGCTGCATCGGCGGCGGCCCGGACGGCAGGGGGTGTGGTGTAGCAGCAACGGTATGCGCTTGTGCCTGCTCGTGCGTCTGCGCGTGCACAGCCGCTTGCTCGGGCACGCGCGCCGCCGGTGCGGCATGCGTATCGGGCGCAATGGCGGCGGCAGACGTGGCAGATGCGCCGGCCGTTTGCGCACGATGGCGCAGCAGCAGCCACGCGATGACGCCGGCCAATCCCAGGCCGGCAAGCAGTCCGGCAGCAAGCAGCAACACAATCACGGAGGTCCAGGGGTCGTCTGATCGGTGCAGCGACTATCCGCGAAGCCGGTGTTGACGGCAATGCAGGCGTGCGGTGGCGCGCGATGCCGACACCCGCACACCGGCAATGCCATGCTGCACTGCGGGGATGAGTGGCGTGTCTTCCAGTTGACCACTGCGCTGCACGTGGCGCTAACGCAGCAGGCCGCACTATGCGTCACCAGCTGTGCAGCCCTAGAGCATCTAGGCAGCTTAAAGGGTGCAGGCATCCGCAGTTGGACCACTTTCGATCGACAGACACCGCGCATTGCGCGGTGTCTTCGTTTGTGCGCGGGGATGGATGCGCACGCGATGTCGCGGGCGGCGGCATCGCGGCACAAGCGCGCTACAGCGTGCCCTGCTTCCACAGCCGCACGATCGCGGCTGGTGCATGTTCTTCGGGGATGCGCAGCGGTTCGCTGGCACCGTCCCAGGCGATGCTGAAATAGCGGCGATCGCCGCCACCGGCCTGCGGGCGCGGCAACGCATGCACCAGGCACTGGTCCAGCAAGGCGCGCAGCTGCAGACGCTGCGCATCGTCCAGGTCGTCCATCACCAGCTGCCGTTCACGCCGCATGGCGGGGAAGGCGGCCACTCCGCCTTCGCGGGCCAGCCGCAAGGTCACGCCTGCCTCCACCGGCGGACGCTGTGCACTCATGCGAGCACGCCCACGTCGCGCCAGGCCTGCTGCACCGCGGTTGCCTCGGCACTGCTGGCGCCATAGTCCGCACCGGCGATGCGGACGGTGAGCGCGGCAAAGGTGGCGAAGTCCGCGCCGGCGGCCAGCTCGCCGCCGGTGAGCGCGCGGTACCAGATGCGGCCGGTCTTCTCCCACGCATAACCACCGATGGCCACGGCAGCGCGATAGAAGGCGTGGTTGGGAATGCCGGAGTTGTAGTGCACGCCGCCATCGTCCTCCTGGGTATCGACAAAGCCGTCCATGCTGGCCGGTTGGGGATCCTTGCCCAGCGCCGGGTCGTCGTAGGCCGTGCCGGGCGCGCGCATCGAGCGCAGGCCCACTCCGTTGATGCCGGGCATCAGCAAGCCGGCGCCGATGATCCAGTCCGCCTCGCTGGCCTGCTGCTGCAATGTGTACTGCTTGATCAACACGCCAAACACATCCGACAGCGACTCGTTCAAGGCACCGGACTGGTCCTGGTAGATCAGGTTGGCGGTGCGCTCGGTGACGTCGTGGGCGAGCTCGTGGCCCACCACGTCGATGGCGATGGTGAAGCGGTTGAAGATCTCGCCGTCGCCATCGCCGAACACCATCTGCTCGCCGTTCCAGAAGGCGTTGTCATAGCCGCGCTCGTAATGCACGGTGCCGATCAACGGCATGCCGTCGCCGTCGATGGAATTGCGCGCGTACACGGTCTGGAAGAAGTCGTGCGTGGCGCCGAGATAGTCGTAGGCTTCGGTTACTGCCACATCGTCGGTGGCGGCGGCGCCCTCGGCACGGACCAGGGTGCCGGGCAGTGCGGTGCCCTGTTGCGCGTCGTAGATCTGCCGCTGCACCGCTTGCGTGGTGGGCGTGTTCGCCGCATCGGCGGCCAGCGCCTGGGCGCGGGCGAGCAGGCCAAGCGCGCGCTGCTGCCGCAGCTGCGCGGTGATCTGTCGCGACGACAGCGCGCACTGACGCGCACGCTCGGGTGCGGCCTGCGCCACGTGGTCCAGCAGATACGGCGGCAGAATGCCGGCACGGCGCGGCGTGACAAATGCAGACATGAGCGACCTCCACAATGGGCTGCGCCCGGGACTATGCCGAGGCCGGCTTTAGGAATTCGTTAGCCTGGTCCACTGTGCGCCCGGCACACGGATCGCGATAGGCCTGGCGTTCATTCCAGCTGCGACAAGGCCTGCTGAATCGGCGTCTGCCCGTCGATGAAGCCCACCGTCTTGCCGATGGTGGCCGGCAGCGCCAGTGCCGCCGCAATGACCTGCGCGACGTTGGCACGCGACACGCCGCCGTCGGCATCGCCGCCCGGGTCGCGGGTGATGCGGCCCGAGGGCGGGTCTTGCGTGAGGCGCCCCGGCCCCAGCACGGTCCAGTCCAGCGGGGTAGTGCGCAGGTGCGCATCGGCCGCGGCCTTGGCCTGCGCGTAGGCGAAGAAGGCATCGTCCGGGCCGATGCCGTGTTCCAGCCCGGCACCGAGATAGGACACCATCACGTAACGGCGCACGCGTGCCTGCTCGGCGGCCTGCATCGAGCGGATCGCCGCATCGCGGTCCACCGCGTAGGTGCGCGCCGCATCGCCGCCACCGGCGCCGGCCGACCACACCACCGCATCGTGGCCGGCCAGCTGCGCGGCGATGGCGTCGGTGTCGGCCTGTTCGATATCGAACAGCTGCGGGGTGGCACCGTCGGCAATCACATCGTCTGCGTGCGCAGGATTGCGAAACAGCGCGGTGACCGAATGCCCGCCGCGCACCAGCAGCGGCGTCAGCAGACGCGCGACCTTGCCATGGCCGCCGATCAACACGATACGAGACATCTCAACCTCCAAGACGGCGCGCCATTGCGGCGCGGACTGCACGCATCCTCGCCAACAGGGCGCTAAGGCAGCGTTATCGGCCGCGCAGGCGCCTGGAGAAACGTTGTTCCCGGCATGCGGTGCGTGGATGTCCGGAGGCGATGCGTCCTTGACGCAGGCCGTGCCGTGTCATCGCGATCGCCCTGCGCGTCACGTGACCACGCGCAGGCAATGCACTGCATCGATCCAGCGGCATCGCGCAGCAGCGCCGGCATCGTCGGCCGTCGCTACCGGCGTGCAGGGCACAGAGGCAACGCAGATCGTCGCCCATGCTCCATTCGGTCAGCCCGTTGCCGATCACCGGGATGGCGCCTGCCTGCCGCACATCTGGGACACTACGGCGCCACACCTTCGGAATCCCCATGTCCAGCTCAATCGAGACCGACCTTCGCCCACGCGTCGGATGCGGCGCGTTCATTCGCCGCGCCGATGGCCGCCTGCTGCTGGTGCAGCGCGGGCGTGCGCCCGAGCAAGGCCATTGGGGCCTGCCCGGCGGCAAGGTGGACTGGATGGAAACGGTGGAACACGCGGTGGTGCGCGAAGTGCTGGAAGAAACCGGCCTGCACGTGCAACTGCAGGCCGTGCTGTGCATCGTCAGCTACTTCGAGCCGGACCTGACGCCGCCGCAGCATTGGGTCGCGCCGGTGTATCTGGCCGCGATCCAGGGCAGCGAGCACGCCGTGCGGCGCGAGCCCGAAGCGATTGCCGACATCGGCTGGTTTGCGCTCGACGCGCTGCCGTCGCCGCTGACCACCTCCACGTTGCAGGCGTTGCAGCATCTGCCAACTGCGGCGTCGGCACCTGCCGCCTGAGTGCAACGCATCGATGCCGCTGGACCCGGTGCCGGCGGCGATGCACCGGCCTGCGCAGTGTTGGTGCTGATGCTTGCGGCACCGCGATGTTCGCGCGGATGCAGGGCGACGCGTGCGCTGCCTGCGATGCCGACCGCTTGCGTACGTTTGATGCGATGGCCTGATTGCACGCTGCGGTGTGCGTAGTTGCAGTATTTGCGTTACATCGCGTCGTTACATGCAACGCGCGTGTCTGCACGACTTCCAGCACATCATGTGCGCCGTCTGCTGGCGCTATCCTCGCCGGTTCGACTTGCCTGGGAGGGCACCGAATGACACGTCATTGGTTGAACAAAACGCTCGCGCTCACATTGATCTGTACTGCGTGCAGCGTGCACGCAAGCGCCGCCGAGCCGGCCACACCGGCCGCCGCATCCGCCCCGGATGGCATCCGGCACGTGCCTGCATTCGACCTGCCGGTGTCGGAGTTCCTGAGCCCGGCTGCACGTGCGCATATGGCTAACGGGGTGGCCCGCGCCGATCCGTTGGACAAGGCCGACAACGCCACCTTGCTCAAGCAACTGCCGGGCATCCGTGCCGACACCGAACGGTGGGCCAAGGGCGTGATTGCGCAGCTGCGCACGCGCTACGCGGTGGAGATCACGCCCGAAACCTGGAACGGTGTGCCGGTGCTTCGGGTGGAGCCGCGCACGCGCACACCCGAGCAGGCCAGGCGCGTGTTGATTGAACTGCATGGCGGTAGCTTCGTGATGGGCAGCGCGGCCTCGTTCGGGTTGATGGAGGCCATTCCGCTGGCGGCGATGACCGGCATGACCGTGGTCGCGGTGGATTACCGGATGGGGCCCGAGCACCAGTTCCCGGCCGCCAGCGAGGATGTGGCGGCGGTGTATCGCGCCGCGCTCAAGAGCTATGCGCCAGAGCGCATCGGCTTGTTCGGTTGTTCGGCCGGCGGCGTGCTCACCGGCGAATCGCTGGCGTGGTTCGCCAAGGAGAAGTTGCCGATGCCGGCGGCGGCCGGGCTGTTCTGCGCCGCAGGCGATGCGCGCTACCGCGGCGATTCGCGCATCGTGGTGGCGGCAGTGAACGATGCCTTGTTGCCGGACAAGGCCGGTGCGTTGCCGATCTGGGAAGACCTGTACTACGGCGACAACGTGGACTTCCACGATCCGCTGGTGTCGCCGGTGTTTTCCGATGCGGTGCTGCAGCAGTTCCCGCCCACGCTGTTTCTGACCGCTACGCGTGCTGCCGAGCTGAGCAATGCCGCCTACACGCATGCGCGCCTGGTGGATCTGGGCCGCGAATCGGATCTGCATGTGTGGGACGGGCTGGGGCACGCCTTCCACCTCACCAATGCGCTGCCGGAGAGCCAGCAGGCGCTGCGGGTGGCCGCGCGTTTCTTCAGCAAGCACCTTGGGCTGCCGCCGCCGCCGTTGGCCGCTCCACGCTAACGCCACGCTGACACCGGCTAGGCGCGGTGCTTACATCCTCTCACCTAGGTTGAGGCCGACTGGCGTTGCACATGCAACGCCGTTCTATCAGGAGAATCGAATGAGTCTGCAAATTCCTCAGGGTGCGTTGGTGGTGGTGGCCGATGGCGGCGAAGCGCGCTGGTTCACCAACACCGGTAACGAAGCCAAGGTGGTGCTGCGCCAGCACGCGCGCACCGATGTGCAGAACGTCGACGACGATGGCCCGGCCGGCAAGGCGCCGCAGGATCTCAGCGAAGCGGACATGGATGAAATGACCTTTGCCAAGCAGTTGTCGCATGCCTTGAACGATGGCGCGCTGAAGCACGAGTACACCCATCTGGTGCTGGTCGCCGACCCGACCACGCTGGGCCGCGTGCGCCCGCTGCTGCACAAGGAAACCCAGCAGCGCCTGGTCGGCGACCTGGCCAAGGATCTGACCAACCTGCCGCTGGAAGAGATCCAGCGCGCATTGTCGTAAGCACACCGGAGTGGCGAGACGATGGGGTTTGTTCGCGACTACGCCACCCAGGCGCCCGAACGTAGTGAGGGTGGATGCACAGGCCGGTCTGCAGGTGCTGGAGTTCGGCACCGACTGGTGCGGCCACTGCATTGCCGCGCAGCCGCTGCTGCAAAAGTTGCTGGGTGGCATTGCGGCGCTGGACTACCGCAAGTTCGAAGATGGAAAAGGGCGGCCCCTGGGCCGCTCGTTTCGCGTCACGTTATGGCCGACCATCATCCTGCTGCGCGATGGCGTGGAAGTCGCACGCGCCGTGCGCCCGCAGACGCGCGAGGATTTGCAACCGCTGCTGTCGCAGCTGGGCGAGGCGCCGATCTAGCGCGCAACGCGCCTGATCGATGGCCCACCATGGCATGCAGATGCCCCGCGCAGTGATGGCGCGATGCATAAGTTCATCGCGCCAGATCCCTTGAAACAAGCGGTTTTTCGCCATGTGGCAGCATCGCGCCTGCAGCGATCTGCGCACTGTAGTACCATAGCGGGCTGATCAAGCCCTTGGGCATTGCCCATCCCTTGGTCGTCTGTCCCGCAGCGTCGCTGAGTCCACGCGGCCGTCCGGGAATGCCTCCGGCGTCATCTTGTGCCTGTGCCATCGCCAAGCCTGACTGATGCGCCGTGTCCTGTGCGTTGCCAGGGCGAGCGGGCAGCGATGGCCGCACCTGGAGACACGACACATGCACGATACGCGCGCGATTGCCTCGCACTTCGGTTGGTTCAAGCGCCGCCGCCAACTGCAACTGGACGAAGTCACCGTGGTGGACCGCGGCATGCTGCGCAAGGCGGTGGGCGCCGCCGCGCTGGGCAATGCGATGGAGTGGTTCGACTTCGGCGTGTACGGCTATCTGGCGGTGACGTTGGGGCAGGTGTTTTTCCCGGCCAGCAATCCGACCGCGCAGTTGATCGCCACCTTTGCCACCTTCACCGTTGCGTTTCTGGTGCGGCCGATCGGCGGGCTGGTGTTCGGCCCGCTCGGCGACCGCTACGGACGGCAGAAGGTGCTGGCGGCGACCATGATCCTGATGGCGCTGGGCACCTTTAGCATCGGCCTGATTCCGTCCTACGCCAAAATTGGTCTGTGGGCACCGGCGCTGCTGTTGCTGGCGCGGCTGTTGCAGGGGTTTTCCACCGGTGGCGAATACGGCGGCGCAGCCACCTTCATTGCCGAATACGCCACCGACCGCAATCGCGGATTGATGGGCAGCTGGCTGGAATTCGGCACCCTGGGCGGCTACATCGCTGGCGCCGCCACGGTGACGGCGCTGCACATGACCGTGACCCAGGCGCAGATGCTCGACTGGGGCTGGCGGGTGCCGTTCCTGATTGCCGGCCCGCTGGGGCTGCTGGGCCTGTACATGCGCATGAAGCTGGAAGAAACCCCGGCATTTCGCGCCTATACCGAGCAGTCCGAACAACGCGAGCGGGAAACCGCCGCGCAAGGCCTGCTGACCCTGCTGCGCCTGCATTGGCCGCAATTGCTCAAGTGCGTGGGCCTGGTGCTGGTCTTCAACGTCACCGACTACATGCTGCTGACCTACATGCCCAGCTATCTCAGCGTCACCATGGGCTATGCCGAGAGCAAGGGCCTGCTGCTGATCATCCTGGTGATGCTGGTGATGATGCCGCTCAACATCGTCGGCGGCCTGTTCAGCGACAGGCTGGGGCGCCGGCCGATGATCATCGGTGCCTGCATCGCGTTGTTCGCGCTGGCCATCCCCTGCCTGCTGCTGATCGGCAGCGGCCATGACGGGCTGATCTTCGCCGGCCTGATGCTGCTCGGCCTGGCGCTGGTGTGCTTCACCAGTTCGATGCCGTCCACGCTGCCGGCGCTGTTCTACACGCCGGTGCGCTACAGCGCGTTGTCGATCGCCTTCAATGTGTCGGTGTCGTTGTTCGGTGGCACCACACCGCTGGTGACCGCCTGGTTGGTGGAGCGCAGCGGCGACCCGTTGGTGCCGGCCTACTACCTGATGGGTGCGGCGGCGATCGGCCTGGTGACCATGCTGTTCGTGCGCGAAACCGCCGGCCTGCCGCTGCGTGGCTCGCCGCCGGCGGTGGCCAGCGATGCCGAGGCACGCGCCTTGCTGCGCGGCGACAGCCCGGTGACGGTGGATGCGCAGCTGCCCGGCAGCACGGCGCCGTCCATCGGCCCGGCACGCACGGCGTAAGCGGGCTCGGCGCGCGCGGCCGGGCCATCGATGCTCCGCCGGGGCGGACGGCGCGCAAGGCCGCGAGTCCGAGACAGCGGTGGCGACCGTGCACGCCGCAATGCCAATGCGTGCCTGCAGTTGCCGCCGCTAGCGCAGCGCGCCACCGCCGCCGTCGGGCAGCTCGGGGCTGAGCATGTCGGCCGAGGGCATGCCTTCGCCGGTTTCCACGTAGCGTTTGAGGCTGCTGCCCAGGAAGAAGCGCCAGCCGCGTGCGCAGGCGTCCTTGCAGGGCGAGTCGCGATAGCCGGAGTGTTCGAACTCCACCTGCGTGCCCTGGCTGGTGGAATGCAGATCGAAGCGCATCACCGTGCCCTTCCAGGCGTCGGTGTCGAGCATGTTGGAGGCATGGCAGCGCCAGAGCACCAGGCGGTAGTCGGCGCCGTCGTCGATGCTCAGCTCCACCCGCCAGCCCTGCCGGCTCCAGTCCAGCCGCACCCGGTTCTCGACCAGGCTCACTTCACGCGTCCACCAGCACGCCAGCCGCACGGGCTCGGACAACGCGACGCAGACCACTTCCGGTGCGGCCGCGATGACGATGCTGTAGCGGATCGCACGATTCATCTGACCGGCATTGGCGACGTGAATCCCGATGATGGCCCATTTTGCGGGCCAGATGCAGAATGATCTTTTTTTGACTGCCGGGTTCGCTCGTCCGGCGCTCACATGGCGCTGGGTACCATCGGCGCAAGCCCCCAACAACGAAGAGCAGGCATGACGACGCTTCCGATAACGGTGATGGACGTTGCCGCGCAACACGATCTGGCCACCGCGCACGCGCTGTTGGAAAACCCCGGCGTAACGGCCCGACTGGCCAATGCGCTGGGCGCGCCGATCGAGAGCCTGATCACCCGACGGCTGCCGAAGCTGGTCACCCGCAGCATCGACGGCGTCACCCGCCGCGCGCTGCAGGTGGCGATGAAATCGGCATTACTGAGCCTGCGCGGCACGACCGATCTGCAGCAGCCTGCGTCCACCGCACGCCACACCATGGCGGTGGCTGTCGCCGGTGGTGCGGGCGGATTCTTCGGCCTGCCTGGGCTGTTGGTGGAGCTGCCGGTGACCACCACGGTGATGCTGCGCTCCATCGCCGATATCGCCCGTTCCGAAGGCGAGTCGCTGCACGATCCGGAAACCGCGCTGGCCTGCCTGGAAGTGCTGGCGCATGGCGGGCGCAGTGTCAGCGACGACGGTGCCGAATCGGGCTACTTCGCGGTGCGTGCCGCGATGGCGCAGCAACTCAGCGCCGCGGCGCATTACGTTGCCGCGCACGGGTTTGCCAGCAAGGGCGCGCCGGTGCTGGTATCGCTGGTGTCGCGTGTTGCGGCCAAGTTCTCGGTCAATGTCGGCGAAAAACTCGCCGTGCAGGCGGTGCCGCTGGTCGGTGCGGTCAGCGGCGCAACCCTCAACACGGTGTTCATGCGCCACTTCCAGGCGATGGCGCGCGGGCACTTCATCGTGCGCCGCCTGGAGCGACGGTATGGCGAGGATGCGGTGCGGCGTGCGTATGAGGCATTGACAAGTTAAACAGTGAGAAGGCACCGGACCACAAGGATGGGGACAGACCCTTGTGGCTCGGTGCCACTTTCAATAATGGGCAGGCGATATTCCTGCCCGGGGTCAGAGCGGTTGCGGTGTACAGAGTGCGCGCGCACTCGCCGAGCCGATGAACTGATTATTAGCGTCGCTCACCATGACATTGGCGGTGATGAACGTATTTCCACGTGGGCAATAGAAGTTGCAATCCTCGCTGTTGCTGCAATTTCTAGGGAAGATGGCGCCAGCAGTATTGTTGAAGGTCCACGCATACTTGAATGGCGTTGGTGACCCCGGGCTATCTACGCCAGCCCAGCAATAATCACTGCCAGCGCAATCGAGTATGACAGTTGAAGCTTGTGCATTTGCGGTGGGTGCGGTGGAAAGACTTGCAACAACTGCGAGGAAGCTCGTGGTCAAAAAAGCAACGGCCTTGTTCATGCAGATATCCTCTGGAGTATGTCCCCGCCTCATCATGCACAAACGATAGCGAGGCATTTGGGATGGGATCGCTAAATCGATGGGCATGCGCCTGCGTGAAAACCACCGATGAGTGCATGAGCTCGCTGGATGTTTTGCATCCATACTGCAGGGATGTCCTGACATTTTCTCTCGATGCTCCTTATGACCAAGCCTTTTTCGCCAGCCTCTGCACGCAACCGCGACCCGATCCTGGAGGTGTTGCAACGGCACTTTGCCGACCGTCGCAATGTCTTGGAAATCGGTGCGGGGACCGGGCAACACGCGGTGCATTTTGCGGCGGCGATGCCGTGGCTGCGCTGGCAGGCCAGCGATCATGCCGATCATCTGCCGGGAATGACACAGTGGCTGGACGAGGCGGCATTGCCGAATACGCCGCCACCGATCCCGTTGCAGGCGGTGTTGACGCCGACGCCCGGTCTCGCGCCCACACCGCCATTGCCGCCTGCGCAGGTAGGCGAGGCTGCCGGCTATGACGCGGTCTACAGCGCCAATACCCTGCACATCATGGGCTGGCCGCAGGTGCAGGCCTTGTTTGCGGGGTTGCCTGCGGTGATGGCGCCGGATGCGCTGCTGGTGGTGTATGGGCCGTTCAACCGCCATGGGCAATTCACCAGCGAGAGCAACCGCGCATTCGATGCGATGTTGCGCGAGCGCGACCCTGCATCGGGGATTCGCGATGCCGAAGCGGTGGATGCGTTGGCGGCGTCGGTGGGATTGCAACTGATCGACGACGTGGCGTTGCCGGCGAACAACTGTTGCCGGGTGTGGTCACGGCAGTTGCGTTGAGTGTGTCGCCGACACGTTGCCGATGTGGCAGCGCCGCTGTGATGCGTGCAGTAAATTCCAATGCGAGTGCCTGACAGCGCACCGCACGCGATCCTGCGCTGATGTGGCCTTGCAATGCGGCATTCAGCGCCTGCGTCGTTCCAGCCACCACAGTGCTGCGGCCAGCGTGAGCCAGGCCAGCAGCCAGGGCCAGCGGGTACCGGGTAGCGATGTGGGCGTGCCGACGCTTGCACGCGCGTCGATGGCGGCCATCGCAACGGTGGCGTCGCGGGTTTGCTGGGTGTACAGCGCGGAGGCGTCGCCGGGCGCGCGGACATAGAGCCAGCGCTGTTGTGTGCCGGTCTGCAGACGATGCCAGCCTGCGCTGGTCGGCCAGTAGGCGGCGCAAGCCCGGGCGCCGCTGGCGGGATCGATCAGCAGCGCCTGGGAGTGACCGGTGGGGTCGGTGACATGTGCGTCTGCGGCGACACCGCACAGCGCCACGCGCTGTTGCGACCAGCCTGTCTGCACCGCAGCGGGCGCCGTGCTGCCGGCGCGGGCCACCGCACCGAACAGCTGCGCCCACAGCGCGGCATGCAGGTCGCCGCCGCCGGCCAGGACCAGGGCGAAGCTGTCTTCGACCAGGCCGATGCCGATGCGGCCGCGGCCTTGCTGGCGCCACCAGCCCAACGCGCTGCCGTCGTCTGCGCGTGCGGCGATCACGGCGTCGGCGTCCTGCGGTTGCAGGTTGCGGCGTTGCAGTGGCGGCAGGGGCGTGGCGTCGGCCGGCGCTGCGGCCGGATCGATGGCGCCGGGCGCTGCCAGCGCCAGCGGGGCGGCGACCGCGGCGCTGCTGCTGCCGCCTGTCACGGCCAGGCCCAGCGCGCCTAGCGCGGCGCGGGTGGCAGCATCCAGGGGGCCGTCGGTGCGGACCAGTACGCCCAGGCCGCGGCCGATCGCGGCGCGCACGCCCTGGCGCTGCGCGTTGCCCAGGGCGACCAGGCGGCGTTGGTCGATGACCAGCAGGTCCAGCGTGTCCAGGCTGGCCGCGTCCAGTGCGGCGGCCTCGCCCAGTTGCATGCCGGGGCCGACGGCGATCTGGCTGCGCACCTGCATGCCGGCATCGCTGGCCCAGCGGCGCAGGTATTTCAGGTCCGGCTGCGGGGCGCCGGCCAGCATCAGCACGTGTGCGAACGGCGCTGCGGTGATCAGCACCGGCACCTGCACGCGGCTGCGTTCGGCGCCTGCGCCATCGCGCAGGCGCAGTGCGAACAGCACCTGCCCGGGTGCGCGCGCCAGGCCTCGCAGCTGCACCTGGCCGGCCGCATCGGTGGCGGCGGTGTCGACCACCTGGCCGGCCGGATCCAGCAGCTCTACCCGCGCGCTCGGCAGGCCCTGCACGCGGGCGGTGATGGCGATGCGTTCGCCTGGCGCGACCGGGGGCGGCGTGGCGACGGCGACCAGGCCGGCCGGCGCCGGGGTCAGCGCCAGCCGTACCGGGATGCGCAGGGTGTCGCGGTCGCGTGCGGGCAGGCCGGTGCCATGCACGACCAGCACGGTGGTGCCGGGCGCGCGCCGCAACGCGGTGGCCAGGTCCGGCACGCGTGTCACGCTCGGCAAGGCGGGCGCTTCGGGCAAGGCGACCCACTGCGCGGCCTCCACCGGGATCTGACCGGTCCTGGTGCCGGCGGTCGCGACATGCAGCTCGCTCGCACTGCCGGCGCGCGGCGGTGGCAGCAGCACTGGGTAAAGCAGGCCGGCGAGCAGCGGCTGGGCGGCGAGCAACAGCCACAGCCGCAAGCGCGCATGGGGTTGCCGCGCGTGCGCGCGCAGCAGCCGCCACCAGCTCACCATCACGACCAGCAGCAAGACACTGCCGACCAGCCAGGACAGCGAGAGCATCATGGTTGCGGCTCCTGGCGCAGGGCATCCAGATAGCGCTGGCCGCGCGCGTCCGGCGTGGGGCGACGGCGGACCGGCGCCGGCGGGGCGATGAGCGTGCGCCAGACCTGGGCGCGCAGCTGGGCGCGGCAGCTGGCGCAGTCCGGTTCGGCGCGCAGGGTTTCCACCGCGGCGGCCAGGCTGAGCGGATCGGGCAGGCGGTCCTGCTGGGTCTGCAGCCACTGCGCGTAGCGGGCCAGGGCGGCGTCCGGGACCGGCGCCTGTTCGCCCAGCGCGTCCCACAGCTGCAGCGCGGACGGATCCGGATCCGGGCGGGTGTCCAGGCTGGCGGCACGGTCGCCCAGGCCGGCGCGGTCGCCGCTCAGGCGGCGGCCGGGGTCGATCGGCGGCAACTGCGTGCCGACCCGCGCCAGGTAGATGCGTTCGGCCTGCTGCACCTGCTTGATGAAGCCCAGCGCCTTGTTGGCAAACGGCAGGGCACGCTCGGGGTGGCCCTGGCGCAGCTCGCCCTCGGACTGCCACATCTGGTCCAGCGCGGCGCGCAGCAGCGCGCGGGTCTGCGGGTCGAGCAAGGTGGCGGCTTCGGCATGGTCGTGGGTGTGCCCGAACTCGGACAGCACATCCTGTGCCTGGCCGAAGCCACTGCGTTCGGGCCCGCCGTCGCCGTGCGCATGGTCGTGGTCGTCCAGCGCGGCGGCGCCGGCCTCGGATGCGGCAGCGTGGTCGTGGTCGTGCGCGTCATGCCCGTGTTCGTCCCGGGCGGGCGCGGACGCCGCAGGCGTTGCCGGTGCATCCGCGGTGGGCATGTCGGCGGTGGGCAGATTGTCGGCCGGGGCGTCGCTGGTTGGCGGCGCGTCGGCGGTCGGCAGGCCCTTGGGCGCACCTTCGCTCTCTTCGCCCAGGAACTGGCCGTAGCGCAGCCGCAGCAGGCGCTGGTCCACGCCGATGGCGTCGGCGCGCTTGAGGTAGGTGGCCGCGTCCAGGCGGGGTTTTTCCTTCAGCAATGCCTCGGCGTCGATGATGATCTGGCGCTGGCTGCGGAAGTAGGCCGGCAAGGTCTGCTTGACGCTGGCCCCCAGGCCGGCGGCCATGGTCTGCTCGGGCGGCGGCCAGCGCAGGATCACGCTGGCGCTGCGGCCTTCCTGCGGCCCGGGCTGGCGGGTGTCGTGGACGATGAGCTGGGCGATCAGGTCGTCGCCGGCCGCCATGCCCAGCGCCTGCGGCTGCAGCGTGGTGGAAAAAGCCGCGCTGCCTGGCCGGGCCGCTGCCGCCGAGCGTGCGGCGCTGGGTGGTGAAGGTGATGTTCTCGCCGCTGCCCTGGGCCAGGGTCAGGCGCAGCTCGGCGCTGGCGGCCACCGCGTAGTCGTCGCTTGCCTCGAAGCGCAGCGTCCAGCCGCCATTGGAGGGCGTCCACAGCACCAGGCTCTGTTCGGGCGCCAGCACGCGCACCTGCGGCGGGCGGTCCGGCAGCACGTCGAGGCGATGCAACTGGCGGTCGGCCGGGGCGCCATCGATGAGGATGCGGTACAGGCTGGCGCGCTCGGCGATCCACTGGCCCTGCCAGTAATCGGTAGTGCCCTGCCGGGCCAGCGCGACGCTGCGTCCGTCGGTCAGCCGCAGCGCCACGCTGCGCGGCGCCGGGTTGACCTGCAGCTGCCAGTGCAGCCGGGTGCCGGCCGGCACGCGCGCATCCAGGCCGGGCAGGCGGGTGGGTGGCAGGCCGGTGTAGGCGGGCGGGGTGCTGTGCAGCCGGGCCTGACCCAGCGTGGGGGGCGCCGGTGCCGGCACCGGCGGCGGCGATCCGGTCGTTGCCCGGCGTGGGCCGGTGGGTAGATTGCGGCCACAGCAGCACCGCGGCGCAGGCGAGCAGACCGAGCAGGCTCCACGGCCAGCCGCGCCGCCAGGGCCAGGCCGGGCGCAGGTCGCGCGGGGTGCTGCGCAGGCGCTGTTCCAGGCGCTGGCGTTGCAGGGCCTGCAACGGGCCGAGCTGCCCGGGCGGGGCGAACAGCAGGTCGCTGCTGTCTTCCAGATCCGTATCGCGATCCAGCCGGCGGATCAGCCAGGCCTGGTCCAGCCGGCGTGCCGCCAGCACTGCCACGCCGAGCAACACCAGCAGGCCCAGCAGCAACATCGGCAGGAGCGCCGGCTGTGCGCCGCTGCGCCAGGCCAGCAGCGCCGGCAGCACGGCCATCGGCAGCCCGCACAGCAATACGCCTGCGGCCTGCCGTCGTCGCGCGGCCTGCCAAGCGTGGTGCAGTTCCGGCGTGCTCATGCCGCGGTGCCCCGGCGTGGCGCGGTGGCCAGCCAGCGTTCGACCGCAAACAGCAGCAGCACCAGGCCGATCAGCCACGGCGCCAGCGGCCGGGGGGCATTGACCAGGCGGATGGCGGGGCCGCGTTGCGGCTGCTGGGTCTGCGCCAGCGCGCGCTGTGGTGCGGGTACCGACTGCAGCGCGTCGTGCAGGCGGGTGGGGAAATCGGCCTCCAGCAGCGCCGGCAGCTGCTGCGGCTGCAGTGGCGCGGCCCAGCGCAGCAGACGGCCGCGGCCGACGGCGCTGGCGTCTATCAGCGCGGCGCCGTGTGCATCCTGCAGCAGCGCTTGCAACGGGCCAGCCAGTGCGGGCGGGGCCGGCGTCTGCGCAGCGAGCAGCAGCTGCCCGCCGGCCGCGACCCAGGCGATGACCGGCGCCGGCGGTGGGCGCCGCGACAGCCAGGCCACCACCGTGCCGGCCGGCCAGCGTGCCGGCGAAGCGTCCGCGGGCGTGCCCACCGGCAGTGCGCCGGGCAGTGCCCAGGCGGCATGGACGGCGCGCAGATAACGCAGGGCCGGGTCGGCGGGAGCGTCGGCGATGGCCTGCAACCGCAACGGCTCGACGGCCGCCACAGCGACAGCTGGCGACTGGCCGGGCAGCACCTGCCAGCGCACCTCGCGCGAGAGCTGCAGGCGTTGCGCATCCAGCGGCCCCCACTGGCTGGGCACGATCACGCTCAGCGCGGTGTCCGGCGGCAGGCTGGCATCGAGTTCGCGTAGCAGGCTGCCAACCGGCGGCGCGGTGCCGGCAGCTGGGCGTGCCGCATCGGCATCCACCGGCGGGAAGCCTGGCGCCAGCCAGACCCACTGCGCGTTGGCCGCGTGGGTGAGTGCCCGGGCGGCGGCCAGATCCACGCCGGGGCTGACCGCGATGCGCGGGCGCGCCTGCCGGTTGTCGCGCAACGCCGGCTCGGCCAGCAGCAGCGCCATGGCGGCCAGCAACAGCAGGCGCACCAGCAGCAGCGGCCATTCGTCGAATCGAACGCGGTGCCGGGGGCGCGGCAGCGCGCGCAGCCAGCGCAGTGCGGCAAAGTCGGTGGGCCGGTGTTCGCTGCGTCGGGCCAGATGGATCAGCAACGGCAGCAGCAACGCGGCCAACGCGGCCAGGCCGGCGGTGAACAGCAGGAGCAGGTTCACCGCTGCGCCCCTTCAGCCGCGGCGGTCGAGCCGGTGCGCCGGCTCATCGCCGCGCACCGTGCGCAAACAGCGCGCGCAATGCCGCATCCGGTGGCGCATCCAGATAATGCACCGCGTGCGCAATGCCGGCGGCCTGCCAGCGTGCCTGCAGCGCGCGCTGGGCCGCGCCGAAGCGTTGCAGATACGCCGCGCGCATCGCGGCGCCATCGCCAAGCAGTTCTTCGCCGGTTTCCGGGTCGCGGAAGCGATGCCCGCCGTTGAAAGGGAAATCGCGTTCGTCGCAAGTCAGCACCTGCAGTTGCATCACTTCGCGGCGTGCGGCGGCAAGTTTTTCCAGCGCGCCGACCAGTTCTTCGTCGAAGCCGTCGCCAATCGACAGCACCAGGGTGTGTGCGGCGATGCGTTCCCATAGCGGACGCACGGCGTCCATGCCCGGCCAGCGCCCGCAGGCGCGCAGCCCGTGCAGGGCCAGCCAGAGCCGGTCGCGCTGGCGCGGCCCGCCAGCGGCCGGCACGGCCACCAGGCCACCGCCATGCATGGCGAACAGGCCGACTTGGTCGCCTTGCTGCAGCGCGACCTCCGTAGCGCACGCGGCCAGGGTCGCCATCGCCTGCAGGCGCGTGACCTGCGGGCGCGCCTGATCGGCCTGGCCGGCGGAGGCGGTGGCATCGAGCAACACCCACAGCGTCAGCGGACTCTCGCGCTCGGCTTCGCGCACGAAGAAGCGGTCCGAGCGGGCGTAGAGCTTCCAGTCGATCTGGCGCAGTGCATCGCCGGGTTCGTAAGCGCGGTATTGCGAGAATTCCAGCCCGGCGCCGCGGCCGCGGCTGGCGTGCTGGCCGATGCCTTGCGCGCCCTGCGCATGCCGCGCGCGCAGCTGCAGGCCGCGCAGGCGGCTGCGCAGCTCGGCAGGAAGCAGTGCCGGCACGTCCTCGCTCACGTTGCCGCGCGCCTCACGCCGGGAACGGCACGGCGCGCAGCAGCGCGGCGACCACATCGTCGGCGCTGCGTTGTTCGGCCTCGGCCGCGAACGACAGCAACAGGCGATGGCCCATCACCGGCGCGGCCAGCGCGGTGACGTCCTCGCGGGTGGCGGCAAGGCGGCCGTGCAACAACGCACGCGCCTTGGCCGCCAGCACCAGCGATTGCCCGGCGCGCGGGCCGGCGCCCCATTTGATCCACTGGCGCACCTCCTCGCTGGCCTGCGGGCCGGGGCGACTGGCCCGCACCAGGCGATTGATCCAGGTCAGCAGGTCCGCGCCCACATGCACGTGCCGCACCTGTTGCTGCAGCGCCAGCACGCTGTCGGCATCCATCACCCTGGGCACCTGCGCAGTGGTGGTGCCGGTGGTCTGGGTGAGGATGTCGCGCTCTTCCTGCTCGCTGGGGTAATCCACCCGCACATGCAGCAGAAAGCGGTCCAGTTGCGCTTCCGGCAGTGGATAGGTGCCGGCCTGTTCGATCGGGTTCTGCGTGGCCAGCACGAAGAACGGCGCCGGCAACGCATAGGTGGTGCCGGCATAACTCACCGTGCGCTCGCTCATCGCCTCCAGCAGCGCGGCCTGGGTCTTGGGCGGGGTGCGATTGAGCTCGTCGGCCAGCAGCAGGTTGGTGAAGATCGGGCCCTGCTGGAACCGGAACTGGCGATGCCCGGTGCCATGATCCTCTTCCAGCAGCTCGGTGCCGAGAATGTCGCTGGGCATCAGGTCGGGGGTGAACTGCACGCGCCGGAACTGCAGCTCCAGCGCCTGCCCCAGCGAGCGCACCAGCAGCGTCTTGCCCAGGCCGGGCGCGCCTTCCAGCAGGCAGTGGCCGCCGGCCAGCAGGCCGATCAGCAGTTGCTCCACCACCGCGCCCTGGCCCACCACCGCCTGCGCCAGGGCCGCACGCAGCGCACCGAGTTGGGAGAGCTGACGGGTGAGGGTGTCGTCGCTGGGGGATGTCATGGGGAAAGTCTCGTTGTCTGGCTGCTGGCGTAGGAGCGCGCTTGCGCGCGATGCGTTACCGGTCAATCTTCATCGCGCGCAAGCGCGCTCCTACAAAGGCGTGCGCGGCTGGCGTATGCGACGGCGGGTGGTTGCGGTGGTGTGTTGCCTGGAAAAAATCTCACGTGCGTCCTGTAGGAGCGCGCTGGCGCGCGATATGGCGTTACCGATAAAGCCTCATCGCGCGCTAGCGCGCTCCTACGGATCGATTTCAGTTGGTCAGCGCATACATCACGATGTTCACTGCGAACTTGGTGTTGTCTTCGGCCAAAAACCGCTTGTTGCGCCAGTCGTAATCCCATTCGCAGCCGTAATCCTTGTTGCTGTACAACACGCCGAGCCGGCCATCGATGCTGATGCCCCTGAGATAATCGTGCACCAGATCGTCGCCCCAGCCATTGAGCTCGAAGCTGGTGGCCGGCGGGCCGTCGGGGAACTTGAAGAACGCGCTGTAGAGACGATGGTTTTTGGGCAGTTTCTGCAATGCGCTCTTGCCGAAGATCGCTGCCATCTGCGCCTCGAACGAGGTGGCGAACAGGCCGTCGATATCGTGATTGCAGTCGTCCACGAACACGAACCCGCCATTGCGCACATAGCGCTCGAAGTTGCGCCGCTCGGCGGGATTGAACTCCACCAGCTTGTGCCCGGACAGATAGCAGAACGGTGCCTGCAGCATGCGCGGATCGGCCAGGTCCAGCACATGCTCCTGCGGGTCCACGCGCAGCTGGGTGTAATCGATCAACGAGGTGATCAGGTTGGACGGCATGCGCGCATCCACATCCCAATCGCCCGAGTCATAGCGCAACCGTGTAAACCAGAAATCGTAGTTGCCCGCCGCCCGCGCCTGCAGCGGCAGTGCCAGCGTTGCGGCACTACCGAGCAGCAGACCGAGGAAATGGCGTCGCGATGTCGTGGCCGGGAGGGAACCGGGAACCGGAAGCGCTTGTAAACAATCAGGTTGGGAGGAGCGGCGCTTGCTCTCCCATTCCCGATTCCCGAATCCCGATTCCCGGCTCTCAGTCACACCGCATCCGACAACGAGGTAAACGTAAAGTCGCGCAGCCGCATCGGCGGAATCATCATCACGTAGCTGGATTCATCGCCGGCCACGCGCACCGGCCTGCCCAGCTCGTCGATGTTGTTGAGCATGATGATCGGCGATTCGTTGAAGCGGAAATTCTTCACCGGGTACTTGATCTGCCCGTTCTCGATGTAGAAGGTGCCATCGCGGGTCAGCCCGGTCAGCAGCACGGTCTGCGGGTCGACCATGCGGATGTACCAGGTGCGCGTGACCAGGATGCCCTTCTCGGTGCCGCGCACCAGCTCGGCGATGTTCTTGTCGCCACCGGCCATCAGCAGGTTGCCCGGCTCGCCGACCGCGCGCTTGCCGTTCTTCTGCGCCCAGAACCGCGAATACTGCAGGTTGGCGATCTTGCCGTTCTCCACGATCGGCATCTTCTCGCGCGGCAGGCCTTCCTCGTCCCATGGCAGCACGGCGGCACGCGCATCCCACGGGTCGGCGGTGATGTTCACGCGCGGGTCGTAGACCTGCTCGCCCAGCTTGTTGCCGCCGCCCTTCTTGGACAGGAAGCTGCGGCCCTCGTCGGCCATGCGCGCATCGAAGTAGCGCATCATGAAAGAAATCAGGCCTGCCGCCGCTGCCGGCTCCAGGATCACCGTGTACTTGCCCGGTTCCAGCGCCTTGGCTTCGGACGAGTCGCTGGCCTTGCGCATGGCGATGCGGATGTCCTGCTCGGCCTTGAAGTCGGCGGCATCCTTGAGGTTGCGGCCCACCCAGCC
Source organism: Xanthomonas campestris pv. asclepiadis (assembly GCF_020784175.1). Classification (GTDB taxonomy): domain Bacteria; phylum Pseudomonadota; class Gammaproteobacteria; order Xanthomonadales; family Xanthomonadaceae; genus Xanthomonas; species Xanthomonas campestris_D. The sequence goes on along the minus strand of NZ_JAJGQM010000021.1, from coordinate 52,948 downwards.
CGAGCCGCGGCCGTCTTCGGTGCGCACGGTGCAGGTGTAGTCGAAACGCGCGCCGCGCTGGTAGCCGAAGTTGCCCTTGCTGTTGGCGAACGCGGTAAAGCTCTGGCCATCTTCCAGGAAGCCGGCCGCGATCAATCCCTTGCCCTTGCACGGGGCGATCGAATCGGCGGCCACCTGCGCGCGGAATGCCGGGTCGATGGCGGCGGTGGATTCGCTGAAGGTGGGGCTGGGTTTGTAGGTCTGCTTGTCCACCGCCGGCATGAATTCCGGGTTTTCCGGCGCCAGCCGCGCCAGGTCTTCGGCACGCCGCACCACGCGCTCCAGCGCGGCGTCGTCGAACTCGTTGATGGTGGCGATGCCCACGCGCTTGCCGAACGCCACCTGCACCTGCAGGTCGGTGTTGTCGACGATGCCGCTGGTGGACACGTTGTTGAGCGCGAAACGGATATTGCCGTCGATCGAACCGCTGAGCGTGGCGGTGCACTCGTCGGCCTTGGACAGCTTGATGACCTTGTCCAGGATGGCCTTGGCCTGCGCTTCGGTAAGGATGCTCATGTGGGTTTCTCCTGTCAGCCGAGCGAGCGGGCGGTGTTGATGACGTTGATGCCGTCGAAACGGGCGGTGGATGAGCCATGCGAGACCGCCGAGGACTGGCTCGGCTGGCCCTTGCCGTCGAAGAACGAGCCGCCCAGGCGGTAGTCGCGTTGATCGGCCACCGCACTGCAGGCGTTCCAGAATTCCGGCGTGCGGATCTGGTAGGCCACGTCCTCGAGCATGCGGGTGATCGTGCCGTTCTTGATCTCGTAGAACAGCTGGCCACCGAACTGCGCGTTGTAACGCTGCTGGTCGATGGAGAACGAGCCGTCGCCGATGATGTAGATGCCGTTTTCCACGTTCTTGATCAGATCGCTCACGCTCAACGGTGTCTTGCCGGCGGCCAGCGACACATTGGCCATGCGCTGGAACTGCACGCTCGACCACGAGTCGGCGTAGCAGCACCCGTCGGAGGCGGTCTTGCCGAGGATATGCGCCTGGTCGCGGATGGCCTGGTAGTCCACCAGCTTGCCATCACGGATCAGGTCCCACTGCTTGGTCTTGACGCCTTCATCGTCGTAGCCCACCGCGCCCAGGCTGCCGGGCTGGATCTTGTCGGCCAGGATATGCACCTTGTCGCTGCCGTACTGGAAACCGGCCTTGAGCTTGTCCAGCGTGGCGAAACTGGTGCCGGCGAAATTGGCCTCGTAGCCGAGCACGCGATCCAGCTCCAGCGGGTGGCCGACCGACTCGTGGATGGTGAGCCAGGTGTGCGAGGGGTCCAGCACCAGATCGTACTTGCCCGGCTTCACCGACGGCGCCTTGAGCTTTTCCTGCGCCTGCTTGGCCGCGGCGATCGCGTCCTCCTTCATGTCGTAGGACAGGCCGTAATTCACCACGCCATTGGGCGAGACGAACTTGCCCGCGGCGGCGCCATCCAGATATTCGTAGCCCAGGCCCATCGGTGCGGACAAGCCGTCGCGGGTGCGGAACTTGCCGCTGGCCTTGTCGATGGCGGTCACGCTCAGCGGCGCCCAGATGCGGTGCACGTCCTGGTCGATATACGAGCCGTCGGTGCTGGCAAAGTACTTTTGCTCGTTGACCACGAACAGCATCGAATTGACGAAGTTGGCGCCGGCAGCGGTGGCGGCAGCGTTGACGCCCAGCAGCAGGTCCACCTTGTCCTTGATCGGCACTTCCATCGCGTTCTTGCTGATCGGCGTCTTCCAGCTGACCTCGCCCACGCCCGGCGTGGGCGCCAGCTGCACCGGCGTGCCCTGCACCTTGGCATTGGCCTTGGCGATCGCGGCGGCCTGCGCCGCGGCCTTGGCCACACCCTGTTCGGTGAGCTCGTTGGTGGCGGCAAACCCCCAGGCGCCCGCCACCAGGACGCGCACGCCCGCACCGATGGATTCGGTGTTGACCACGTTCTGCACCTTGTCCTCGCGGGTGATGACGAACTGGCGCAGATAACGGCCGATGCGGACATCGCAATAGCTCGCACCGGCCTGACGCGCGGCGTTGAGGCCGGCATCAGCCAGGCGCTTCTTGCGGCCCACATCAAGCTGCGTCACCAACTGCTCGGCGGCGATCGCCTTGCCGAAGTAAGCCGGCACGATCAGCCGCCCATGGTCAGCCCGGTCAGGGCCAGGAAATCACGTCGCTGCACGGCAACTCCCCAATGATCCCGCGCGGCGCGCAGGTAGTGTGGTGACGCACAGATCGCTATCTGCACGGTATCGCCGATTCTTGCCGGGCGATGAACGCTGCGTCAAATGACTTTCGGCAGGGGTAGGTATGCAAACGCAACACGTGCATGAACCCGGTGGCGTAGCAGGCCTGCACGTGTGGCGAGCGCGGCTGGCTGCGTGTGGTGCGTCCTCATCGCGATGCCCTCGGTGCGATCGATACCACGCGTGCCTTTCTCGCTGGCGATCGTGGCATCCACGCGCGTGTGCCATCGCGCGCAGTCGCTGTTTCACATGGGCCACGGCGGCTGAAAACGAAACGATGGTCTGCGGGGTTGCTGCAGTGTCCTTGCCCGCCCACCATCGCAGGACACGCCGTGAATCCGTCCATGGAGGCTCTTACGCGGCATCCATGCCGCGTAAGGTCCCGCGACGGTTGGCGGGCAAGGACCAGGCGAGATGGTCGGTACGCATAGTGAGAGCAAAGCATGACGTGCGTTGTTGAATAACGCCGCGGATCATCTTCGCAACGCGAGGCGATCAACCTGAGGCTTCAAAAAAAGCAACCGAATCACTCTCTGGTGCGGTGTCCTTGCCGCTTGCGGGACCGTGTGGCGGCATGGATGCCGCCACCGAGCCTCCACGGACGGATTCACGGCGTGTCCCGCGAGCGGCGAGGGCACCGCGCACTCGACTAACCAAGCTTTTGATCGCACCCAACAACGCTAAGAATCGACATCATTATTAGCCGCTCTCAGCCCAACGCACGCGCGGTGTTGATCACGTTGATGCCATCGAAGCGCGCCGTGGACGACCCGTGCGAGACCGCTGATACCTGGCTGGGTTGGCCCTTGCCATCGAAGAACGAGCCGCCCAGGCGGAAGTCGCGTTGGTCGCAGACCGCGCTGCAGGCGTTCCAGAATTCCGGCGTGCGGATCTGGTAGGCGCCGTCTTCCACCAGCCGCGTGACCTGGCCATTCTCGATTTCGTAGAACAACTGCCCGCCGAACTGCGCGTTGTAGCGCTGCTGATCGATCGAGTACGAGCCGCGCCCGTGGATGTACAACCCGCGCTCGACGTTCTTGATCATGTCGGCAACCGCCAACGGCGTCTTGCCTGCCGCCAGCGAGACGTTGGGCATGCGCTGGAACTGCACGCTGGACCACGAGTCGGCATAGCTGCAGCCATCGGACGCGGTCTTGCCGAGCAGATGCGCCTGATCGCGCGTGCACTGGTAGTCGACCAGGATGCCGTCCTTCACCAGCTCCCATTGCTTGCTCTTGACGCCCTCATCGTCGTAACCCACTGCGCCCAGGCTGCCGGGCTGGGTGCGGTCGGCGACGAAGGTCACCGCATCGCTGCCCCAGCGATAGCCGGCATCGCGCTTGTCCAGCGTGGCAAAACTGGTGCCGGCGTAATTGGCCTCGTAGCCGAGCACGCGATCGAGCTCGAGCGGATGGCCCACCGACTCGTGGATGGTGAGGAACAGGTTGCTCGGGTCGATCACCAGATCGTACTTGCCGGCCTTCACCGACGGCGCGGTGAGTTTGGCGCGCGCCTGTTTGGCGGCGGCGATCGCATCCTCGCGCGCATCGTAGCTGTGGCCGTAACCGATCAGTCCGCCTGGCAGCTGGTGCTTCTGGCTGGCATCGCCGTCGAGATATTCGTAGCCCATGCCCATCGGCGCCGACAGCCCGTCGCGGGTGCGGAACTTGCCACTGGCCTTGTCCACCGCGGTAACGGTGAACGGCAGCCACAACCGGTGCACGTCCTGGTCGATGTAGGAGCCATCGCTGCTGGCGAAATACTTTTGCTCGTTGATCGCGAACATGCGCGAGGCCACGAAGGTCGCACCGGCATTCAACGCCGCCGCGTTGACGTCCATCAGCAGCGCCACCTTGTCGCCCAGCGGCACTTCCATCGCGTTCTTCTGGATCGGCGTGCGCCATTGCACCTGCCCGGCAGGCGTCACCGGCGCCAGCTGCACCGGCGCACCGCCCAGCCGCGCGTTTGCCTTGGCGATCGCCACCGCCTGGCGCGTGGCGGTGGCCACGCCATCGCTGGTGAGCGTGTTGGTGGCCGCAAACCCCCACGCGCCATCGGCCAGCACGCGCACGCCAACGCCAACGCCACTGGATTCGGCATTGACCACGTTCTCCACCTGCGCCTCGCGGGTGATCACGAACTGGCGCAGATAACGGCCCACGCGCACATCGCAATAACTGGCACCGGCCGCCTTGGCCGTGCTCAGCGCGGTATCGGACAAGCGACGGCTGCGCGCGGCATCGTTGGGAGCGAGCAACTGCTCGGCCGCGATCAGGCGCGTGTGCGGCAGCAGCAGCCCGGCAGCACCGATGCCGGACAAGGTGAGGAAGGTACGACGGTCCACGGCGGTTCTCCGTTGAAGGCCAGCGGCACGACTCCCCGCCGCGCCAGCCCCCGAGACTGGCCCGTGCAGGCGACGGCGGTCAAGGGGGCAGTGCCGGCCTGGCGTCAGGCAACTCCAACTGCAAAGCGGAGACATCGGCAGCGTCGGCAGGGCCGTGGCGCGAAGGCAGTGCCGGCATGCCAGGAGCGGCCGCCGTCACCGCAGCGATCGAAACGTCGTTCGCAAATGATCGACAAAGACCGGCGGATTCTCCATCGCAGCAAAATGTCCGCCCCGCTGCGCTTGCCCAAAAAAGCGGAGATCCGCAAAACGGCGCTCTGCCCAGCGCCGGGAAAGGCGCACCTGCTCGCCGGGAAACATGCTGATGCCGGTGGGCGTGGGCATTGGATGCGAAGGCATCTGCGCCCTGGCTTCCTGCGCGGCTTCCCAATACAGACGCACCGAGCTGGGCCCTGCGTTCGGGAGCCAGTACAGCATGATGTCATCGATGAGGTGGTCCAAGGCGAACACGTTCTCCGGTTCGCCGTCGCTTTGTGAGACGTCCTGAAAGAGTGCATAGATCCATGCAGCCAGGCCCACCGGGGAGTCAGCCAAACTGAAGCCCACCGACTGCGGCCGGGTGCTTTGCAGCTTCATGTAGCCGGAAAATTCCGCGTAGTAGCGCTGGGCATCTTCCAGCATCTTCTGCTCGGCCGGTGTGGCTTCGGCGATTTCCTGCGTGCTGGGTTCAAACATCACCATGTTCAGATGGATGCCCACCAGGCCCGGTGGCTGCATGAATCCAAGCGCGGTGGTGATCGCACTGCCCCAATCGCCGCCCTGTGCGGCCCAGCGCTCGCCATACCCCAAGCGGCGCATCAGTTCGACCCATGCCGCAGCCGTGCGCCCGATTCCCCAGCCACGGGCGGTCGGCTTTGCAGAGAACCCAAAGCCAGGCAGGGATGGAATGATGAGATGAAAGGCGTCCGACGCCTGCCCGCCATGGGCCACCGGGTCACTCAAGGGGCCGATCACCTCGCGGAATTCGAGCACCGATCCGGGCCACCCGTGCGTCAGCAGCAACGGAAGCGCAGTTGGCTCCGGCGAGCGTACATGCAGGAACTGGATCTCCAGTCCATCGATCGTGGTACGGCTGCTGTTCCAGCCGTTCAACAACCGCTCTGTCGCACGCCAGTCGTAACCAGACTGCCAGCGGTCCACCAGGCGCCGGATGCGCTCGCTCTGTGGGCCCTGGCTGTGGTCCGCCACGGTTTCCCTGCTCGGCCAACGCGTTTGCCTCAGCCGGTGTGCAAGGTCATCCAGCTCCGCTTGTGCAACCTGGATGTGGAACGGTGCAATGCCATCGCGCATCTCAAGACTCCCGTACGTACGTATTGGCCAGTGTCTGGCGGGCTGTTTGCCAGGAGCGCGCACCGTAGCGATCGTTATCCAGCGGGACCAACTTGCCGCGCCCGCTCATCATGTCGCGCAGGTATTGCATGCCCTGCCAGGGAGGGAAGGGATCATCGCTGGCGGGCGTGAGTGCACGCACTGCACTGATGATTGCCGACATCGTCCCGAGCCCGCCGGGCCTGAGCGTGCGATAGCGCTGCCCGGTGAGTTCGGTGAGCAGTTGCGCGATGTCGTTGGGCGAAATGCTGTTGCCGGCAATGCGCAGGTCCCGCGGGGCCGTGGCATCCTGTGCGGCCGCGGCCGTGTAGCTGGCGACGTCATCTTTGGCGGTGAAATCGAGCTGCTGGTGTGCGTCGCCAAAATGCATGACACGACGGCCCGGAACCACGAGGCGTGCACTGCCCTCGAGAAGCTCCAGAAAACCACCGCACAGAACCGAGGTGGCCGCGATCGGCGCGGCATCCAGTTGGTCTCTGAACCGGCGCCGCAAATCCAGGTTTCGATTGTCGCCCGGCCGTGTCTTCGTATAGTCCAGCGAGAAATCAGACGGGATGAAGCGAGGCACGCCGGCGCTGACCGCTGCATGCAACAGCTTTCCCTGTTGACCCAGCATGACGTCTTCCAGGCCGTTGAGCGCGGAAACGACACATGCCGCATTCCGGACCGCCTCACGCAACGATTTGGCGTCTTCCATCTCGACGTAGCGGATCGTGATGTTCCTGCGTTGCAAGGCCGCGATACGGTCCTTGCCCGCACCTTGCCGAACAAGCGCAACCACCGCGGCGCCCTGGTCCTGCAGGGCAAAGGCGATGCGGCAACCCAGGTCGCCGGTGGCGCCTGCAACAACGATTGGGGATCTCACATCTGACGTCACGACTTGCCTCTCGCTTGGGTCTTTCGCGCCAACGACGGCAACGGGAACTGCAACAGAAGATGCGAGCTGTCTGTCACGCAGCACCCAGGCCATTCGCCGGCTTGGCAGACCACGCAGCGAATAACTGAACGATAACGTTCAGTTGATGGGGATGCAAGCGGCGTGTAAGTTTTCGTGCATGAAAGCGGTCAAGCAAAAATCAAAAGGCGGACGGCCGCCACTCGATAAGGCGGGTGATGTCGAACGGCGCTTACTCGATGCGGCACTGCAACTCTTCCTGGAGCGCGGATTCGAGGACACCTCGTGCGAGGACATCGCGCGGCTGGCAGGCGCGGGCAAGGCAAGCCTTTACGCGCGCTATGCCAACAAAGACGCCATCTTTGAGGCGGTGGTCCGTCGCGATGTCGACACCCAGCCGCTGCCTGCCGCAGCCAGCGTCGCCATGGATCTGGAGGGGCGCCTGAGACACGCAGGACAAGGGATACTTGCGCATGCATTACAGCCCCAGACGGTGGCCATGATGCGCCTGGTCGTCGGCACCTCCATCCGCGCGCCAGCGCTTGCCGCTGAAGTCAACCGCATTGGCTGGGAGGGCGGGCTGCGGCGGGTGCAGATGACGATCCTGGACGGCCCGGATCAACCGGCTAATCCGTCTGCGCTGGCAAGCCACTTCGTCGATCTGGTCTTCGCCCCGCATCAACTGCGCGCGCTGCTGGGCGAGCACCCGGACGACCTGATCGCCACCGCATCGGCGCGTGTGGAGTGGGCGCTTGCACTTCTCAAGGATGCTGGCCAGCTGGAAACCGGAAGTCCTCAGTGACACCCTTGCGTTGCAGGAATCATTGAACAACGCAACGCAACGCAGCGACTTGATGGCGTATTCGGCGGTATCTCTGACACGCGCATGTTGTCCCTGCTCGCAGCAGCGAAATGGAACTTCTCAGTGCTTTGGCATCGTGAGGTGACGGATCACTTTTTGAAGTCGGTAGGACGTTCCAGCTGGTAGATCGCCTCACCCAGGTCATCCAGCTTGCTGGCAACGATGGCCTGCGCATCGTAGGCGCCCCGATTGTAGAAATAGGCTCCCACCTCTTCGGCGAAGAAATCCAGCAGAAACTCCGCATCGAAGCGTCCGATCTGCTGCTTCAGCTCTTCGCTGAAGTACAGCTGGATCTTGCGCGTGATCGCCGCCCGCTCGCCTTCGCTGAATTTGATCTCGGTCATGGATGCTCTGGTTGGCTCAACTACGGTATCGGGGCGATGTGCGTCGCGACACAGGTAGCTTGGGGCGATACTTTTTCCGAGAACTACGCGACCGACCTGCTGCGCCGTAATGTGGCTGCAAGATCGATCGGTAAAAGATGTCGCATACAGGCTCCCTGCCTTCAAACTGCCGCTGCTCCTCAAATAAACGAGCCGCGCCGCGATGCGGCGTCGGCTCGCCCGTGTTCACTTGGACTGACTTGCCGCGCGTTTGAAATACGCCGTGCGCATTACCGGGTTGCCGTCCTTGAAGTACGCTTCAATCTCGGTCATGACCTTGCCGTCGGCACTGACCGTATAGGTGCGTGTGGATGCCGGGACGCCTTGATACATCAACTGCATCACCAGCACGCCGGGCTCTGGCATTTTGACTGCGGCGCGATCCACCAGGTAGGTGCCCGAGGCCTTGCCCGGTGTGCCGTCCAGCAACAGCGTGGATTGCGCCTGCAGCGTCTTGTTGTCGTGTTCGATGATCTCGGCGCTGGTGGCCCACTTGTTGCCTGGAACCTGTTTGAACTCCAGAACGACACGTTTGGGTCGTACCGCTGCCGGCATCGGCAGGCTGCTGGTGTCCAGCAGCCAGGTTCCGACCAGTGGCGATGGCGCGGTTGATGCGGAGAAGGCGGGTGTGGCCTGCAACATGACGGCAGCCACCAGTGCAACACATGCGGTCTTCATGTGAACTCCCTGATCGATATGTGATCCCTGCGGGCAGTCAGGCGACTGCTTGCAAGGCATTGCGCGTAGAGATCGACTTCCCGTAGACCGTCCCACTCCGGCCCGAGGGCGATACTCACCGCTGCCCGGTGGTGAGTCAACCGACGGCAGGATGTGGCTGCTGGCGCAGTTCTCGTCGCTCTGCAGACCATCATTGACTGCGTAATCTGCCGTTGTCACAAACAAAGACACCCGCACGGGGCGGGTGTCTGGCAGGCATCAGCGCGGCGTGTGGCTCGCGCCGAAAGTTCAGCCCTGTGCCTTGTCGAACTCCACGTGATAGCGCGTGGCCTCATTCACTTCGTTCTTCGACCCCAGGAACACAGGCACGCGCTGATGCAGCTGCGTCGGTTGGAGGTCAAGGATGCGCTCGCGCCCGGTGGTGGCCGCGCCGCCGGCCTGTTCCACCAGCATGCTCATCGGGTTGGCTTCGTACATCAGGCGCAGCTTGCCCGGCTTGGACGCGTCCTTCTTGTCCCAGGGGTAGATGAAGATGCCGCCACGGGTGAGGATGCGGTGCACGTCGGCGACCATGCTGGCGATCCAGCGCATGTTGAAGTCCTTGCCGCGGGTGCCGTCCTTGCCGGCCAGCAGGTCGCTGACGTAGGACTGCATGGCCGGCTCCCAGTGGCGCTGGTTGGACATGTTGATGGCGTATTCGGCGGTGTCTTCGGGCACGCGCATGTTGGCCTGGGTCAGCAGGAAGCTGCCTTCCTCGCGCTCCAGGGTGAAGGCGTGGGTGCCGTGGCCGAGCGTAAGCACCAGCATCGTGCTGGGGCCGTAGATGCAGTAGCCGGCGGCCACCTGTTGCGTGCCCGGCTGCAAAAAGTGCTCGTCGCCGGGCTTTTCGGTGCCCTTGGGCGCGCGCAGCACCGAGAAGATGGTGCCGACCGAGACGTTGACGTCGATGTTGGAGCTGCCGTCCAGCGGATCGAACAGCAGTAGGAAATCGCCGCTGGGGTACTGGTCGGGCACCGGCTGGCTGTGATCCATTTCTTCCGACGCGCACGCGGCCAGGTGGCCGCCCCAGGCGTTGGCTTCGAGCAGGATGTCGTTGCTGAGCACGTCGAGCTTCTTCTGCGCCTCGCCCTGCACGTTGCCGGTGCCGGCATCGCCAAGCACGCCGCCCAGGGCGCCCTTGCTCACGGCGATGGAAATGCGCTTGCAGGCGCGCGAGACGATGGTGATCAGCTGGCGCAATTCCGGGTCGATACGGCCGGCGTGTTGCTCTTCGATCAGGAAGCGGGTCAGCGAGGGACGCGACATGGGAGCGGGCAGCCTGTGTAGGAAGTGGTCCGCCATTGTCGCCATTGCGCCGTTAGATTTCGATCACTGGATGCGCGTTTTGCCGCGTTGTTGATCGAACATGCGCGAATGGGGGAGCGATGGTCGCGCTGCGCTTGCCCCCATCCGCCCTTCGGGCACCTTCCCCCGCCGGCGGGGGAAGGACGCGGCGAGGGCTGGGAAGGGGGGCGTTTGCGGGCACAAAAAAACCGGGAGGCTGGCGCGCTCCCGGTGTGCAGGCGTTGGCCGCTGTGGCCGACCACGCTGCGTCGCTTACATGCGGCTGACCGTGGCCACGGCCTGTGCCACATAGTCCAGGTTGCGCTGGCTCAGCGCGGCCACGCAGATACGGCCGGTGCCGACGGCATAGATGGCGAACTCCTCGCGCAGGCGGTCCACCTGGGTCCGGGTCAGGCCCGAGTACGAGAACATGCCGGCCTGGCGCTGGATGAAGTCGAACTCCGGCGCGCCCAGCGTGGCGAGCTTGGCCACCAGGCCCGCGCGCAGGGCGTGGATGCGCTCGCGCATCTCGGTCAGCTCCTGCTCCCACAGATCGCGCAGCTCCGGGCTGGTCAGCACGCCGGCCACCAGGGCGGCGCCGTGCGTGGACGGGCTGGAGTAGATCGTGCGGATGATGCGCTTGACCTGCGATTGCACGGCCTTGGCTTCGGCCGCAGTGGCCGAGACCACCGACAGCGCGCCCACGCGCTCGCCGTACAGCGAGAACGACTTGGAGTACGAACTGGCGACCACGTAGCTGTCGATGCCTTCGGCAGCGAGCAGGCGCACCGCGTAGGCATCGGCCTCGATGCCCTTGTCGAAACCCTGGTAGGCGATGTCGACGAACGGGAACAGCATGCGTTCCTTCAACAGCCCAGCAACCTGCTTCCACTGGTCCTTGGTCAGGTCGGCGCCGGTGGGGTTGTGGCAGCAGGCGTGCAGCAGCACCACGGTGCCCGGTTCGAGTTTTGCCAGGTCGGCGAGCATGCCGTCGAAGTTCAGCCCATGGCTGGCAGCATCGAAATAGGTGTAGTCCACGACCTCGAAGCCGGCCGCGCCGAACACCGCGCGATGGTTTTCCCAGCTCGGGTTGCTGATGGCGATGGTGGCCGTGGGCAGCAGCTTCTTGAGCAGGTCCGCGCCCACGCGCAAGGCGCCGCTGCCGCCGACGGTCTGCGAGGTCGCCACGCGGCCGGAGGCCACCAGCGCCGACTCGGCGCCGAACAGCAGCTCCTGGGTGGCCTTGTCGTAGGCGGCCAGGCCGTCGATGGGCAGGTAGCCGCGCGGTTTGGCGTCCAGCGCGAGCTGCTGCTCGATCTTGTGCACGGCGCGCAACAGCGGGATGCGCCCGTTCTCGTCGTAATAGATGCCCACGCCCAGGTTGACCTTGTTGGGGCGGCTGTCGGCGTTGTAGGCCTCGGTCAGGCCCAGGATGGGGTCGCCTGGAACCTGTTCCACGTTTGCAAAGAAGGACACGGCATGACTCGCTGAAGGACGAAAGAGTGAGGGACTTCCGGATGCTCGGCCGCGGCTGGGCCAAACCACTTCATCGTAGCAGCCCATGGCCGGCGTAGCATGCTTCGTTCCGTACGCAACGATGCGGCCACAGTACGGATGAGGGACACTACGCCCATGCCCAGACTGACCCTATTGGCCGCCGCCTGCGGCCTGTTCGCCACGAGCGCCGCGCCGCCCGTCCTGGCCGCCGATGCGGCGCCGCCCGCCTCCCCACCGATCCAGCGCTTGCCGACCGTGCAGGTGGACGCCGCGCGCGTGCGCGGGGTGGACGACTTCGACCTGCCGGCCTCCTTCACCGTGGTGGCGGCCGATGCCGACAACCGCCGCGGCGCGCAAGTGTCCGAGCTGCTGGACGGCATCCCCGGGCTGGTGGCGCGCGATCGGCAGAACTATGCGCAGGACACCCAGCTGTCGATCCGCGGCTTCGGTGCGCGCTCCACCTTCGGCGTGCGCGGCGTGCGCCTGCTGGTGGACGGCATCCCGGCCAGCATGCCCGATGGCCAGGGCCAGCTGTCGCACTTCAACGTGCTCGGCGCCGAGCGGGTGGAAGTGCTGCGCGGGCCGTTCTCGGCGCTGTACGGCAACTCCTCCGGCGGCGTGCTGCAGCTGTGGAGCGCCGACGGCGCCCCAAACGACCCCTGGCGGCTGCGCGCCACCTACGGCAGCAACGCCACCGTCAACACGGGCGCGCAATTGCTCGGCCAGCAGGGCGCGGTGCACTACAACCTGGCCGCCAATCATTTCGAAACCGACGGCTTCCGCGCCCATAGCCGCGCAAAGCGCGATTCGGTCAACGCCAAGCTCGGCTTCGATCTGGCCGAGGGCCGCCGGCTGGACCTGGTGCTCAACTATCTGGACGCACCCGACGCGCAGGACCCGCTCGGCCTGACCCGCGCACAGTTCAACGCCGACCCGGCGCAGGCCACGGCGGTGGCCACCCAGTTCAACACCCGCAAATCGGTGCGGCAGTCGCAAGCGGGGGCCATCTTCACTCAGCAGCTGGACAGCCAGACGCTGCGGCTGATGGCCTACGGCGGGCAGCGCAGCGTGGAGCAGTTCCTGGCGATCCCGGTGGCGGTGCAGCGCAACCCGCTGCATTCGGGCGGGGTGATCGATCTGGACAGCAATTACGAGGGCGCCGACGCGCGTTGGGCCTGGCAGGGCGAGGCGCTGGGCCGGCCGTTGCAGCTGACCGTGGGCGCGAACGTCGATCGCCAGCGCCAGCACCGCACCGGTTACGAAAACTTCGTCGGCGATACGCTGGGCGTCAAGGGCGCGCTGCGCCGCAACCAGCGCGATCAGGTCGAGAATGTGGACCAGTTTGCGCAGGCGTGGTGGCAGTGGAGCGCGCGCTGGTCCGCCTTGTTGGGCGTGCGGCATAGCCAGGTGCGCTTCGACTCGGACGACCACTACATCCTCGGGCGCAATCCCGACGACAGCGGCCAGCGCGATTATTCGGCAACCACGCCGGTGGCCGGCATCGTGTTCCGCGCTGCCGACGATCTGCGGTTTTATGCGTCGGTCGGCCGCGGTTTCGAAACGCCCACCTTCAACGAGCTGGGTTATCGCAGCGACGGCGGCGCCGGCCTGGCACTGGATCTGGGCGCGGCGACCAGCCGCAACTATGAGATCGGCAGCAAGTGGCGCGCACAAAGCGGCGCAGCGGTGGAGGTGGCGCTGTTCCGCGCCGACACCGACGACGAACTGGCGGTGGCCAGCAACACCAACGGCCGCAGCACCTACCGCAACATTGGCGCCACCCGCCGCCAGGGCGCGGAGCTGAGCTGGAATCAACCGGTGGGCACCACCCAGCAGTTGCAGCTGGCCTACACCTTCGTCGATGCCAGCGTGCGCGATGGCTACCTCACCTGCGCCAGCAGCGGCTGCGCCACGCCCACCGCACCGGTGGCCAGCGGCGCGCGCCTGCCGGGCGTGCCGCGCCAGCAGCTGTTCGCACGCTGGCAGTGGCAGCCGGCGCAATGGCAGTTCGCCGCCGAAACGGTGGCCTCCGATGCCACCGTGGTCAACGACCTGGCCACCGAGCGCGCGCCCGGCTACGCGCTGGTCAACCTGGAAGCGTCCCGGCGCTGGACCACCACGCTGGGCGGGCTGCGCACCTTCGCCCGCATCGACAATGCGCTGGACCGGCACTACATCGGCTCGGTGATCGTCAACGACGGCAACGGGCGCTATTACGAACCCGGCCCGGACCGCACCTACACGGTTGGCCTGCAATGGGATTTCGGCGGCTGAGCCACCCGCAGGCGGACGTGCGTGCAACAACACGCACGTCACCGTAGGAGCGCACCCGGGCGCGACAAAGCCGTCCCGCCAACGCGCGCGTCGCCACGGCGATGCGCCTCCAACAAACGGTCGGCCTGCAGCGTGATTTCATAGGCTGAGCCGGCCGCAGGCGGCGCGCATTCAACACCATGCACACCGCCCGTAGGAGCGCACCAGGGCGCGACAAAAGCCGTCTCGCTAATCCATGGTTTGCCATCGATCCACCACACCAGACCACACCATGATCGTCATCGATCACGCCCCCGCAGACTGGTTTCTGCTGCGCGAGGACAACCGTTACTGGCTGGACATCAACTGCACGATCTCGGCCACCGGCTTCTCCATCCTGCTGCTGTTGAACGCAATGGAGCAGGCCGACGTGCTGGCAGACGGGCACGCCGCCTGCGCACGACTGGCTGCGCAGGTGCAATGGCAGCCGCACGCCTTTGCCATGCGCGATGTCAGCGCCAGCCATGGGGCGCAGGTCAGCGCAGCCGTGCAAGCGTGGCGTGCGGCAGACACCCGCACCGCGCGTGCATGAGCGCGCATCGCGCCGGGCAAACCGATCGCGTTGCTTATTGAGTGTCACTGCAAGGCGCCGCGTTGATGCAGCAGTGACTGCGCGCAATGCGATGCACTAAGCTTGTAGGCGCATTCCCGCCACAAGGATGTTTCCCTTGAACACGCGCTACGCCCCGATCGATTTCAGCGACAAGCTCGCCTTGCTGTCGCAGCACTGGTCCCCGCGTGTCGTCGCGGAAATGAACGACTACCAGTTCAAACTGGTCAAGCTGCAAGGTGCGTTCGTGTGGCATCAGCATGCGGACACGGACGAGGTGTTTATCGTGCTGGACGGCACCATGACCATCGAATTTCGCGATGGTGTGGTCGCGCTGTCGGCCGGGCAGATGCACGTGGTGCCCAAGGGTGTCGAACACAGGCCGGCGGCGGAGCACGAATGCAGCGTGCTGCTGGTCGAGCCGCGCGGCGTGGTCAATACCGGCGATGCGGGTGGCGCCTACACCGCAGACAACGACGTCTGGCTCTGATCGTCGTGCATGCGGGTGCTTGGCATTCTTACCGTGACCAGCGGGCAGTCGCGTTGCCAGCTTTCCGTCCCTTGCAAGGCGCGCCGGTTGAACCAGACACAAGACCGAAGCATCGGTGATCCCAGATTTGCCTGGCCTCACGCCAATCGGGAGACACTCGCTTCTCCAGTCCGTAGGTCGTACGCCACCAAGGCCTCTTGAAAGGCGTCGGCACTGCAAACGCGTTCACCGTCGCGGTTCCAGATGGCAGACAGACCCGCTCCGATAAAGCTGTCAGCGGCGCCGACGCAGTTGGCCATCATTACCGTCATGGAATGCTTTTTTGCAGTCGCCGGATAATGACGGTAGGCCGATGCCACGCCCCTCTCGGATTTGGCCACGCTTGCCAGATACACCTGAGCGCCCAACTCTGCAGCGTGTTCTGCATGGCTTGCCTGCAATGACTCGTAGCAGATGGCGGGTGCCAGGACATGATCTGCCTGTCTGAGCACTCGCTGTTCAGTGCCGGGAGAGAAAAAAGCTAATTCGTCCGGGTGGAGATGCTGTTTGGAATAGGCAGTGCGCTCCAGCCCTGGCTGGAAGCAAAGCATGCCGATCTCGGTACCTTTTGCCCCCTTCGTAGGCGCGCCAACGGCGATGAGCATGCCATGGCGGTCACTCAATACCTGAAACGCATCAAGGCGCGCATCCGTTGGGTGCACCGCCAGGGCTTCCGCCATCCCGGGCTCATACCCGGTAAGGGAAAGCTCGGGAAAGACCACCACATCGGCACCTTTGCCCGCCGCCAAGCGGATGACATCAAGGTGTTTACCGATGTTCGTTTCGATTTCGCCAGGTGCAGAAAGGATTTGCGCAGCGACGAGCTTCATTGCCTGTCTCGTGTCCATGTGGTGAGGCTAAGCGTAGACACCTGGCGTCGCAACCACCGAGTGGAGCAGCTTCGTCATGCACGACGCGCTGTAACACCTTTGGCCAGTCGACTGTGAAGTGCGTGCTACGCTCGGCTTTCCGCACACAACGCATGGAGCATGGGATGACATTCCTGGGAGCGGTGTCGATTGCAGTGCTCGGCGCGACCAGCCTCCTGACCGCTGCCGTTGCCGGTGCCGCTGCGTCTTCGGAGCAGGGCACGCTGCAGGTGACACGGACTTATCCGGCCAATAGCCCGGCAGTCGTACAGGTGCATCGCTGGTTGCTGGCGCAGCCGTCCAAGGCGCAACCGCCGGCAAGTGCCGCCGCGCTTGGTCAGCTGCGCACCAGTTACCGCACGCACGCCTCAGGTGCCGGCGGGCGTGCGGATCTGACCAGTGCCGAGGTGGCGTTTCCCGAGCAGGGTCAGCCCGGGGACACCGTCGCCGTCGACGCATGTGGCGCAGGCTTGCGCTACCACTGGACCTATCGGTGGGCTGCGGCATCGGCCACAGCGGGGTGGCAGTTGCAGGCCTATCACCTGAGGAAAACGCAGGACTGCGCCGCTGCCATGGCCGATCCCGACGTGTTCAAGCCGGCCGCGCCGCGCGGTTGAGGTGGATGCTGTGCACAGCGTGCAAGTCACACATCGCACGCTGCGTGTGCTCACACATCGAGCGTCGCCCCAGGCGCACACGATGACGCGCTGCAGCGTAATTCTGCCGATTTCATGCGCTGCGGCCGCAGCGCTGCAATGACGCAGCGCAACAGCGCATGACATGACATTGCGCTAGCACTTGCCCGGGTATACACGTGCGCATCGGACCACGCCGCAGGAGACCATGATGAACGCGCTTGCCTCTGCCAAACCGCTCAATACCGATCCGCAGTCCATCTTCAAGCCGCGCTACGACAACTTCATCGGCGGCAAGTGGGTGGCGCCACAAAGCGGCCAGTATTTCGACAACACCACGCCGATCAATGGCAAGGTGTTCACCTCGATCGCGCGCTCCAACGCGCAGGACATCGAAGCGGCGCTGGACGCCGCGCATGCGGCCAAGGATGCCTGGGGCAAGACCTCCACCACCGATCGGGCCAACGTGCTGCTCAGGATCGCCGACCGCATCGAGCAGAATCTGGAACTGCTCGCCTATGCCGAGACCTGGGACAACGGCAAGCCGGTGCGCGAAACGCTCAATGCCGACGTGCCGTTGTGCGTGGACCACTTCCGCTATTTCGCCGGCGCCATCCGCGCGCAGGAAGGCGGCATCTCCGAGATCGACAGCGACACCATCGCCTACCATTTCCACGAACCGCTCGGCGTGGTCGGGCAGATCATTCCGTGGAATTTCCCGCTGCTGATGGCGTGCTGGAAGCTCGCACCGGCCCTGGCCGCCGGCAACTGCGTGGTGATGAAGCCGGCCGAGCAAACCCCGGCCTCGATCCTGGTGCTGATGGAGGTCATCGGCGACCTGCTGCCGCCCGGCGTGCTCAACGTGGTCAACGGCTTCGGCCTGGAGGCAGGCAAGCCGCTGGCCAGCAACCCGCGCATCGCCAAGATCGCCTTCACCGGCGAAACCACCACCGGCCGGCTGATCATGCAGTACGCCAGCCAGAACCTGATCCCTGTGACGCTGGAGCTGGGCGGTAAATCGCCGAACATCTTCTTTGCCGATGTCATGGCCGAAGACGACGACTTCCTCGACAAGGCGGTGGAGGGCTTTGTGCTGTTCGCCTTCAACCAGGGCGAGGTGTGCACCTGCCCCTCGCGTGCGCTGATCCAGGAATCGATCTACGACAAATTCATGGAAAAGGCGCTGGCGCGCGTGGCTGCGATCAAGCAGGGCAACCCCCTCGACCCCAACACCATGGTCGGCGCGCAGGCCTCCAGCGAGCAGCTGGAAAAGATCCTGTCCTATATCGATATCGGCAAGCAGGAGGCTGCGCAGGTTTTGATCGGTGGCGAGCGCAACACGCTCGACGGCGAGCTGTCCGGGGGCTTCTACGTCAAGCCGACGGTGTTCAAGGGCCACAACAAGATGCGCGTGTTCCAGGAAGAGATCTTCGGGCCGGTGGTGTCGGTGACCACCTTCAGGGACGAGGCCGAAGCGCTGGCGATCGCCAATGACACGCTGTACGGCCTGGGTGCCGGCGTGTGGAGCCGTGATGCGGCGCGCCTGTACCGCATGGGCCGCGCGATCCAGGCCGGGCGCGTGTGGACCAACTGCTACCACGCCTATCCGGCGCATGCCGCGTTCGGCGGTTACAAGCAGTCGGGCATCGGCCGCGAGAATCACAAGATGATGCTCGACCATTATCAGCAGACCAAGAATCTGTTGGTGAGCTATTCGCCCAAGGCGCTCGGGTTTTTCTGAGAGTTGTCGCTTTTGGCAATACACATAGCGCAAGAGTGGCATCGTCGGCACACCGGCGGTGCCACTCTTGTCTTGTGGAGCAACAGCTCCATGTTGTGGTCGACAGCATCGCCATCGTTGGCCGACGCCGCCCCCTATCACCCGATCGGCGCAACGCTGACCACATCTGGCAAGGTCGAGGAACTGTATGGATATCGAGGATCTGCAAACGTTCGTGGAGATCGCCAAGGCCGGCGGCATCTCGCATGCTGCGCGGCGGCTGGCGATTTCCAAATCGATTGTCAGTCGTCGGTTGGCCCGGCTCGAAAACGAGCTCGGCACCCAATTGATCGCGCGGACCACGCGCGGTGCAGCGCTTACCGATGCCGGTTCGATATTACTGGAGCATGCCGAGACCGCAGTGGCAGAAATGGAAGCCGCGCGCGACGCCATTCTTCCTGCCGGCGATCTGCGTGGGCTGTTCCGGGTCTCGGTGCCAGTTTCACTCGGCCCATCGCATCTGGCGCCCGTTTTGATAGAGCTGGCACGCCAAAACCCTGCGCTGCGGATTAGCACCAGTCACTCCGATCACTTCGTCGATATCGTTGGCGAAGGCTTCGATTGCGCTGTGCGCATCGGGCAACTGCCCGATTCCTCGCTGCAGGCGCGACGGGTGGGCCTAGTAAAGACCTGGATCGTCGCCAGCCCGGATTATGTGCGCACGCATGGGTCGCCTGAAACGTTTGAGGAACTCGCCACGCATGAGGCGCTGTTGCAGGGCACCGAAAACTGGCAGTTCGTCGACGCAGGCAAGCAACACGCGTTCCGGCCGCAAGGCCGGTACAAGGCGGACAGTGGCCATGCACTGACCTCTGCTGTACTGGCGGGGCTGGGCGTGGCCGCACTCCCCGACTTTCTGATCCGCAAGTCGTTGGCCGCCGGCCGCTTGGTGCCGGTAATGAAGCAGCACCGGCTGGTCGATATCGGTGTGTTCGTGGTGCGTCCACCGGGTGCAAATCCTACCCGCAAAGTGACAACGTTCACCGACATGCTGATCGCGCACTTCAACGCGTCCCAGGACGACTGCTGACGATAGGGAAGCACTATCGCGTGTCTGTTTGAAGGGATTTCGCTAGGCCGTCACCGGCCTGGCGTGTTTCGGTTTTGGCAACAGACAAGAGCGGCCCGCGCGACTACCGGGCCGTCAGGTGCGTGACTATATTTCCCGGGCAGCAAGCACATCCGACGCCATATCCAAGAGAGACCTACATGCACAGCACTGCTTTCACACCCGAAAATGCCGCTATGTTGCTGATCGATCACCAACTCGGCACGATGGCATTCACACACTCGCACGACCTGAACCTGGTCAAGTCCAACACCGTAAAGCTGGCCAAGATCGCCGCAGCGCTGGAAATCCCGGTGCTGCTGACCACCAGTATGGAAGACCGTGCTCCGGGTCCTCTGATGGCCGAGCTGGAAGAAATCCTGCCCGCAGCCCATGCTGCACGCGTCAAGCGTCCGGGCATCGTCAATGCGATGCACCATCAGGGCTTCAATGACGCGGTCAAGGCACTTGGCCGCAAGAAGCTGTTCGTGGCCGGCATCACCACCGAGATTTGCGTGCTGTTCCCAGTGCTGCAGATGCTCGAAGAAGGCTACGAGGTCCAGGTATCGGCCGATGCATCGGCCTCAGGTACCAAGTACGGCGACGACCTCGCCCTGCGTCGCATGGAAAATGCAGGTGCAGTCATCACCACGGTCGACCAGATCATCGCCGAGCTGGCAGTGGACTGGACCAGCGTCAACGGCCAGAAGCTGATGCCGATCCTCAATTACTGATCTGTTGACAGAGCCATGGCGCCTGTCATTGCGCCAAGCAGCGGCAGGCAGGGCCAACGAGGAGATGCACCATGAGGGGTCGGTCATGCCGATCACGGGGCCGGCTGTCGTCATCCTTGGGCATTACGAGGGCAAGACAAGCCCAGTGCGCTCGCCGCCAGGCATCACCTATCTAATGGTGACGTTGAGTGCCGGCCAAGCCTGGACGTATACGCCACCTGCCGGGCAGGACGTGGCCTGGCTTGCGGTCAGCCACGGGGTGGTCGCCTGCGACCAACAGGTCAGGCGCGGCCAGATGGCGATCTTCGATGGCATAGGCGCGATCGAGCTGATCGCCTCGCCAGACGGTGCGCGCTTTGTCATCGCCTCGGCGGTGCCGCATCCGCATGCGCTGGTGATGGGCAATTATTCGGTGCATACCAACCGCGCTGCATTGGACGCTGGCGAGCGACGAATTGCAGAACTCCAGGCGCGTCTGCCGGTGCATCGCGCTGCCGGCCCGGTTCCGGTGTTCCAGGGCTGACCGGCATCGGCCTGCACTCATCCACTTAACAAAGAGCATGCAATGAACGAGCTTCACGCAAGCATGGCGAGCGGTTTTTCGGTTGATGCAGGTGAGAGCGAACGTGTCTGGTTTGTCGCGGATACCTTGATCTTCAAGGCAACCGCAGCGACGACCGATGGCAGTTACACGGTGGTCGAATGTCTCACTTCACCTGGCAATGGTCCGCCGCCGCACATCCATACCAACGAGGACGAATTCTGGTTCGTGCTCGATGGCACGTTCGAAATCCATATCGGCGATGCGGTGCATGCCGTGGGACCGGGTGGCTTCGCCTTTGGGCCGCGCGGCATCATGCATCACTTCCGAAACACGGCCAGCACTCCAAGCCGCATCTTGCTGGGTTTCACCCCCGGAGGAATCGAAGATTTCTTCCGCGAGTCGGGGCAGCCTGTCACCAACGACGGCCCGCCACCTGCCGTGGACGCCGCCGAGATTGCGCGGATGAAAGCAGCGGCCGCGCGGCATGGCATCGTTTTGGCCTCTCATGATTAGCCTGCGCAGCGTCGCCGGTGCTGCAGTGACGCTGCAGCAGTGATGTGTCAATCGCCATCGTGCGCAGTGATGGCGACACGGCCACTTGTTTGAGGAGACACTGTTTGACTAGCCATGTGTTGCCCATTACAGGTTTCGGCTCCATCGACGGAGTTCCCTGGCTCCCAGACGGCTTCGAGTAGGTGTTTCGCAGCTACCGCGTCGAGATCGGGCAGATCGGGCTGCATGTGGTCACCGGCGGCAAAGGACCGCCGGTGTTGTTGCTCGGCGGCCGGCTCGCCTCGTTGCCGTTCGGTGTCTTGTCTACGCACAATTTCATCAAGATCTAAGCCCGTAACCTCTGATGAGCCGGCGCTTCAAGCAGCGCTGCAGCGTGCCGCATCGGACAGCAGGCAACTCCCCGCCACGACAGTTGTCCAATCGGCGCAGCCGCGTAGGTCGGGCTGCACCTTGCAGCACGGCCGCGTGACACTCCCCGGAGAACGCATGCGCGCAGCAACGTGAGGGCGTATCGTGCCTGACAGGGCAGCCTGATGCGGCTGCAGGAGGCCGACGATGCACTACACCACGCAATCCCCCACGCAATCGGAGATGCCGCTGCAGGTCATGGCCACCTTGGCGGCGTTGCAGTTGATCGACACGCTGCGCGCGCGCCACGGCGATGTGCTGTTCCATCAATCCGGCGGCTGCTGCGATGGTTCCTCGCCGATGTGCTTTCCGGTGGGCGATTTCATCGTCGGCGATCGCGACGTGCTGCTGGGCGAGATCGGCGGCGCGCCGTTCTACATCAGCCCCTCGCAGTTCGAATACTGGAAGCACACCCAATTGATCATCGATGTGGTGCCGGGGCGCGGCGGCATGTTCTCGCTGGAAAACGGCGAGGGCGTGCGCTTTCTGGTGCGCTCGCGTCTGTTTGCCGATGACGAGTTCGCCCGCCTGCAGGAGGCAGGTCGGGCGTAGGGCTGATCAGCGCGGCTGATCGCCACACCGGCGGCCAGGCGCGGGTAGCGCGGCTCGGGGATGGCATCGGACAAGGGGCTGCACGCCTGCGCTTTGTTTCAGTTGGATATTTTCAGCGGTCTGTCGCGGCCGACGGCGCGGTGCCTGGCCTCTTGGCCGGGGTGTCGCCATCGGCCGGAATCAGCGTGTCTGGCGCATCGCCTGCACCGCGGTCTTCGTAATGTTCGGCATCGCGCTTGCCGTGCTGTTCGCCGGGTTGGGTCGGTTGTTCGCGCAGTGGGTCGCGGGACATGGTGTTCTCCTGTATCCAAGATGGGCCAGCAGTTCACCGCGCGCGGGGTGAAGAGCATGCAGTCGCGCCATGCGGATGGCTCACGCATGGCTCACAGCGCCAGCGTTACAGCTATGTGCTAACCCAACAGCACCCGGAGTCACACGCCGATGGCACGACCGATCTGGACCGGAACCCTGTCGTTCGGCTTGCTCAATGTGCCGGTGGCGTTGATGTCGGGCGAGCGCAAGGTGGACCTGCATTTCCGCATGCTCGATTCGCGCGACAAGAAGCCGATCCGCTTCGAGCGCGTCAACGCCGACACCGGCGACGAGGTGCCGTGGAAGGAGATCGTCAAGGCCTTCGAGTACGACAAGGGCAGCTATGTCATCGTCGAGGAGCAGGACATCCGCTCGGCCTCGCCGGAGAGCCACGAGACGGTGGAGGTGGAAACCTTTGTCGACGCCGCCGACATCGACCCGCGCTATTTCGAAAAGCCCTACATCCTGGTGCCCGGCAAGAAGGCCGAAAAAGGCTATGTGTTGCTGCGCGAGACGCTACGCGACACCGGCAAGGTGGGCATTGCCAAGGTGGTCATCCGCACGCGTGAATACCTGGCCGCGGTGATGCCGCAGGGCGATGCCTTGATCCTGCTGTTGTTGCGCTACCAGCAGGAAGTGGTGGACCCGCAGGATTTCAAGCTGCCGGCCGGCGCGGTGGGCGAATACCGCATCACGCCCAAGGAACAGGAGATGGCCAAACAGCTGATCGAGTCGATGTCCGGCACCTGGCAGCCGGAGGACTACCACGACGAATTCCGCGGCAAGCTCGAGCAGATCCTGCGCAAGCGCATCCAGGCCAAGGGCGGCACCACCACCGTGGATGTCGAGCCGCCGCAGCACGAGGACGCCACCACCAACGTGGTCGACTTCATGTCGCTGCTGCAAAAGAGCCTGCAGGCCAACACGCGCACGCCAGCCAAGAAGAGCAGCGCGCCGGCAACTGCGCCAGCCAAAAAGACCGCCGCCAAAACAGCCGCCAAGAAAGTGGCCAAGAAGGCCACCAAGAAAGCCGCAGGCAAGGCCACCAAGGCCACAGCCAGCAAGGCGCCGCCGCGCCGCAAGGCCGGATAGGCCCAGCCCATGTCACTGCGCGACTACAACGCCAAGCGCCGCTTCGACCAGACCCCGGAACCGGCCGGCGACACGCCCGCACGCGCCAGCAAGCAGCCGATCTTCGTGGTGCAGCTGCATCACGCCAGCTCGCGTCATTACGACTTCCGTCTGGAACTCGACGGCGTGCTCAAGAGCTGGGCCGTGCCCAAGGGGCCCTCGTTGCGCGTGGGCGAAAAACGCCTGGCGGTGGAGGTGGAAGACCACCCGCTGTCGTACGCCAGCTTCGCGGGCGACATCCCGCAGGGCCATTACGGCGCCGGGCATGTGGATGTGTTCGACCAAGGGCATTGGCAGTGCGAGGGCGACGCGTTGGCGGCGCTGGAAGCGGGCAAGCTGGAATTCGAATTACAGGGCACGCTGCTGCGCGGTGGCTTTGCCTTGGTGCGCACGCAGATGCGTGGCGGCAAACCGCAGTGGCTGCTGTTCAAGCGCAGTGATGCGTACGCAACCGACCTGGATGCCGATGCGCTGGTGGCGCAGCAGGCGGCCGGCGCATCGGCAGCGGCAGCACCTGCGACGCGTGCCAAGGCCAGCCGGGCGCGGCGGGCGCCAGCGGCAAAAGCGAGCGCCGAGACGTCGCCTGCGGCCAGCAAGCGCGCACGTCCAGCGCGGGCGAGTTCCAAGCTCTGGCGAGCCCGCGCCCTGGCGCTGGACGGCGCCCGCGATGCGCCATGCCCCACCGAGCTGCGCGCGCAACTGACCTTGCTGCGCGAGCAGGCGCCCGATGGCGAGCGCTGGTTGCACGAGATCAAGTGGGACGGCTACCGCCTGCTGACCGATCTGGTCGATGGTGATGTGCAGCTGCGCTCGCGCAACGACCAGGCCTGGACGCAGCGCTTCCCGGAGGTGGTGCGCGCAGTGCAGGCCTTGCCGGTGCGCGATGCGCGCCTGGATGGCGAGCTGGTGGTCCTGGACGCGCAAGGGCGCACCGATTTCTCGGCGCTGCAACGTGCGCTCGATGGCAGCGCCGTGCAGCCGCTGCGCTATATCGTGTTCGACCTGCTGGGCGTGGCCGGGGTGGACCTGCGCGATACCCCGTTGCTGCAACGCAAGCAGTTGCTGCGCGAGTTGCTGGGCGATGAGCCGGGCACACTGGCATTCAGCGACCATGTGATCGGTCACGGCCCGCAGGTCTTCGCGGCCAGTGCCGGCACCGGTTGGGAAGGCATCGTCAGCAAGCTCGCCGACGCCCCTTATCGCGAGGGACGCAGCGCCGATTGGGTCAAGACCAAGCACGAGGACAGCGACGAGTTTGTGGTGGTGGGTTACACCGATCCCAAGGGCGCACGCAGCGGCTTTGGCGCCTTGCTGATGGCGCAACGCGAGGGCAAGACGCTGCGTTATGTCGGGCGTGTGGGCACCGGTTTCGACGATGCCTTGCTCGGCAAGATCACCGCGCTGTTGCAGGCGCTGCACAGCGACACCGCCACGCTGGAATTGCCGACGCACATCCCGGGGCGGCCACGCGACGTGCATTGGGTAAGGCCGGTGCTGATCGCCGAGGTCGCCTTCCGCGGCTGGGCGAAGGAAGGCCTGTTGCGGCAGGCCGCGTTCAAGCGTCTGCGTGAGGACAAACCCATGAGCGAGTTGGGCGGCGACCGCGCCGCGCCGGGTAAGGCGCGTGCTGCGGGCAAACGAGATGCGGCAACGGCCGCTGCGCCGGCGCGCAAGACGGCGACCAGGAAAACATCCAAAACGACAGTCGACGCATCCACCAGCACCACCAGCAAACGCACGCGCTCGACGGCATCGAAGACGACCGCGACATCCAAGGCTGCAGCGCCCACGTCCAGCGCATCGAAATCCGCGGCGTCCAAATCCACGGCGTCCAAGTCCACAACATCCACATCCACGTCGACAGACGGCATTACCATCACCCATCCCGAGCGGGTGGTGTTCCCCGCAGTGGGCATCAGCAAGGGCGATGTAGCTGATTACTACCGGGCAGTGGCGCCGCTGGTGCTGGCGGAGATCGCACGCCGGCCCCTGTCGTTGCTGCGCTGCCCTGATGGCGCCGGTGGCGATTGCTTCTTCCAGAAGCACGAGGGCCGCCACCTGGGCACGCACATCAAGGCGATTCCGCTGCAGCAAAAAAGCGGAACCGAGGATTACATCTACGTCGAAGATGCCGCCGGCCTGCTCGAGCTGGTGCAGATGAACACGCTGGAGCTGCATCCCTGGGGCGCGCAGGTCAACGATCCGGAGCATCCGGATCGGCTGGTGTTCGACCTGGATCCTGGCGATGCGGTGTCCTGGTCCGACGTGGTGGCCGCCGCGCGCGATATCCGCGCCAAGCTGCGCAGCGCGGGGTTGGAAAGCGCGGTGCGCCTGTCCGGCGGCAAGGGCCTGCACGTGGTGGTGCCGATCGTGCCGGAAGTGGACTGGGAGCAGGCGCGCGATTTCTGCGAGGCATTCGCCCAGGCACTGGCAACGCATGCGCCGGACCGCTACGTGGCCACCATGAGCAAGGCCAAGCGCCACGGCGTGATCTTCGTCGACTGGCTGCGCAACGGGCGCGGCAACACCAGCGTCTGTTCGTGGTCGCTGCGCGCGCGCGAAAAAGCCACCGTCGCCGTCCCGCTGCGCTGGGAGGAACTCGGCAAGATCAGCGGTCCGGACGCCTTCCCGATGGACAAGGCGCTGGAACGCGCCAAGCGCCAACGCGCAGATCCCTGGGCATCGGTGCTGGCGTTGCGGCAATCCTTGCCTACCGGTGGCGATAAAAACTAAACGTGTCTAACAAACCTACTGCCTAGCCGCGAGGCGGGCGCGGCCTGTGCTCGGAATCGGCATGGACTATTCCCAGCCTCAGATTCTGAGTGCGGCGTCCACGCGTGCATGACAATCGCTTGCAACGCGTCGTTATTATTCGAAATTATCCAATAGGTGCGCATTACGCCCAGAGCTTGACCATGCGTACCGACCATCTCGATTGGTCCTTGCCCGCCCACCGTCGCGGGACCTTACGCGGCATGGATGCCGCGTAAGAGCCTCCATGGATGGATTCACGGCGTGTCCTGCGATGGTGGGCGGGCAAGGGCCCTGCAGCCAGGTAAAGGGCCCTGCAGCCAAGCCGCAGATCATCCGCTCTTCTACCGACGTATCTCGATTCCCCGACTCCCGAATCCCGTCAAGGCGAAACCGCACGCTCCCGCGTCACCCGGCTCAACGCATCGCCACTGATCTCGGCAATCGAATGGGTGCCGGTCAGGGTCATCGCCACGCGCATCTCGCGTTCGATCAGGCTCAGCAGGTTCTCCACGCCGGCCTGTCCGCCAGCGGCCAGCGCGTAGACGAACGCGCGGCCAAGCAGCACCGCGTCGGCGCCCAGCGCCAGCATGCGCACCACGTCCAGGCCGCTGCGGATGCCCGAGTCGGCCAGGATCTTCAGCTGCCCCTTCACCGCATCGGCAATGGCCGGCAACGCACGCGCGCTGGACAGCACGCCGTCGAGCTGGCGCCCGCCGTGATTGGACACCACGATGCCGTCGGCGCCGAAGCGCACCGCATCGCGCGCGTCGTCCGGGTCCAGGATGCCCTTGATCACCATCGGCCCGGTCCAGAACTCGCGGATCCATTCCAGGTCCTTCCACGCGATGGACGGGTCGAAGTTGGCGCCCAGCCAGCCGATGTAGTCCTGCAGGCCGGTCGGGCTGCCCCGGTATGCCGAGATGTTGCCCAGATCATGCGGCTTGCCGAGCAGGCCCACGTCCCAGGCCCAGCGCGGATGGGTGACGGCCTGCAGCATGCGCCGCAGCCCCGCGTTGGGCCCGCTCATGCCCGAATGCGCATCGCGGTAGCGCGCGCCGGGCGTGGGCATGTCCACGGTGAACACCAGCGTGGTCACCCCGGCGGCCTTGGCGCGCTCCAGCGCGTTGCGCATGAAGCCGCGGTCCTTGAGCACGTACAGCTGGAACCACATCGGCCGCGCGATCGCCGGCGCCACTTCCTCGATCGGGCATACCGACACCGTGGACAGCGTGAACGGGATCCCGCGCGCGGCCGCCGCGCGCGCGGCCTGCACTTCGCCACGGCGTGCGTACATGCCGGTTAGCCCGACCGGCGCCAGTGCCACCGGCATCGCCAGTGTCTCGCCGAACAGCTCGGTGCCCAGGCTCAGGTCCGACATGTTGCGCAGCACCCGCTGGCGCAGCGCGATATCGGCCAGATCGGTGACGTTGCGCCGCAAGGTGTGCTCGGCGCACGCGCCGCCATCGATGTAGTGGAACAGGAACGGCGGCAGCCGCGCCTGCGCAGCGGCACGGTAGTCGGAAGCGGCGGAAATGATCATCGAAGACGCACGGCAGCTGCGGGTAGCCGCTGAGTGTAAGACCATCGGCGGGGCGGATGGACGGCTACGCGCCCGGCCGGCTGCAAGCGGGCATGGCGTGACTCCGTGGCGATGGGAGGCGTGCCAATGTGCGGCCGCGCCGCAGCGACGACAGCGGCGACAGGGCAGCGCCGCCACCTGCCGGAAGTCACTTTCTGCCTCCGTGCCATTGCCGCGCGGCCGCGCGGCCGTCAGCATCGCCGCATGACCTCGTCCCTGTTTCATTGCTTGCAACCGCTGCGTCTGGCCGGCGCGTTCACCATTGCCGCGGTGGCATTGTCGTTCGTGCCCGACGCCTCACCGCAGGGCGCCTGGCGCTGGGGCGTGCTGGCCGGCTTCACCGCGCTGTTTCTGCTGCATACCGTGTTGCCGCCGCTGCATGCCTTGCGCACTGTCGCCACGCTGCTGCAGGCGGTCATGGCGTTGTTGCTGGTCTGGATGGAGCCGCGTGCCGGCACCGCCCCGGTGTTGCTGGTCATGCTGGTGGCGCAGGCAGGCATGACCTGGCCGCCGGCGCGCGTGCTGCTGCTGGCGCTGGCGTTGAACGCGGGCATGTATGCGCTGCTGGTGCAGGCGGGGTTCGAGCGCCCGTGGTTGATCGTCGGCATCTACGCCGGTTTCCAGGCCTTCGCCGCGCTGACCGCGCATTACGCACGCACTGCCGAGCGCACCCGCGACGCGCTGGCCTACGTCAATGCCGACCTGCTGGCCACCCGCGCGCTACTGGCCGACAGCGCGCGCGATGCCGAGCGCCTGCGCCTGGCGCGCGAGCTGCACGACGTGGCCGGGCACAAGCTCACCGCCATGCGCATCAATCTACGCCTGCTCGGCGCCGACCCGGCACTGGCACGGCGCGAGGAGATTGCGGTGGTGGAGCAACTGTCGGCCGAACTGCTGTCGGACATCCGCAACGTGGTGCAGTCGCTGCGCGACGACCAGGGCCTGGATCTGCAGACCGCCTTGCGCGCGCTGGCCGCACCGTTCCCGCGCCCGGCGCTGCGCCTGCAGATCGACCCGGCGGTGCGCATCACCGATGCCCGCGTGGCCGAGCTGCTGTTGCGGCTGGTGCAGGAGGCGCTGACCAACGCCGTGCGGCATGCCGACGCCAATGAAGTCGCCGTGCACCTGCACTGCGAGGGCGCGCAGCTGCATGTGGACATCCGCGACGATGGCCGCCGCGCCGAGCGCATCCGCGAAGGCAACGGCATCACCGGCATGCGCGAACGCCTGGCCGCCCTGCACGGGCGGCTTGAGCTCGGCCGCACCGCCCAGGGCGGCATGCACCTGATGGCGAGGCTGCCGGCATGAGTGCACGTCGCATCGCGCTGGCCGACGACCAGGTCCTGGTCCGCGCCGGCCTGCGCGCGCTGTTGCAGCAGCAGGGCGTGGAGGTGGCCTGCGAGGCCGACGACGGCCAGGGCCTGCTGAACGCGCTCGCCAGCACCACCGTGGACGTGGTGCTCAGCGACATCCGCATGCC
This sequence comes from Xanthomonas campestris pv. asclepiadis, assembly GCF_020784175.1. GTDB lineage: Bacteria > Pseudomonadota > Gammaproteobacteria > Xanthomonadales > Xanthomonadaceae > Xanthomonas > Xanthomonas campestris_D. The sequence goes on along the minus strand of NZ_JAJGQM010000021.1, from coordinate 23,579 downwards.
CGGCGTGGACGGCATCCAGGCGCTGCAGCAACTGCGCGCCCGCGGCGACCGCACCCCGGTGCTGCTGCTGACCACCTTCGACGACAGCGACCTGCTGCTGCGTGCCACCGAGGCCGGCGCGCAGGGCTTCCTGCTCAAGGACGCCGCCCCGGAAGACCTGCGCGAGGCGATCGAGCGGGTCGCCAATGGCGAGACCCTGCTGCAGCCGGTCAGCACCGACCCGGTGCGCGCGCGTTACCAGTTCCGCGACCAGCAGCCTCCACGCGAGACCTTCAGCGAGCGCGAGGTGGCGATCCTGCGCCTGCTCGCCGGCGGCTATTCGAACAAGGAGATCGCCCGCACCCTGTTCCTTGCCGAAGGCACGGTGAAGAACTACGTCTCCACCATCCTGGAGAAGCTTGGCACCCGCGACCGCACAAGGGCGGTGTTGAAGGCGATCACGTTGCGGGTGATTTGAGGGCGGGGGAATCGGGAATCGGGAATGGGGAATCGTAAGAGCGGGCTCTGCAGCGCTGCCACCGCCACGCGCGGGAACTGGCTCGACGCTCAAGCACACTGCCACCCGCCGCACGACGCTGTCTCGCCAGGTTGCATGGCGTTGTTTTATAGGGAATTTCCGGGTTCCGGCAGGATGGGGCAGCAACCGTAAGGTTGCCGTCAGGTCACGTGGGCGGCCAGGCGGGAAGGTTGTCCGGCGGCCACCGAGGTCGCTCGGGGACGCGTCGCGCTCCGGTCCGTTGCGGAGTCCGTCATGCGCCTGGTCCGGTACCTGTTCGTGTTGATCGTCGTGCTGTCCACCAGTGCCTGGGCGGCGTCCACCCAGGCCGAGTTGCCGGGCAGCTGGATCCAGGCCGCATTGCTGACGCAACCGGCAGCCGCCGAGCGTGACGTGCGGGTGGTCGTGGGCGCCTGCGATCTGGCAGCAAGGGGCGTGGCGGCTGGCACGTGCGCCAGCGTATCCGCCCGCTCCGCTCCAGGCGGCTGTGGGCCAGCTCTGGCCTGTCAGCAATGGGCGGGACGCGGCGCCGGCGGCGACCGCAGCGTCGGCATCGGCATGCCAGGCGTGCCGGCAACACGCGGACACATCACGGTGGCCTTCAGCAACCTGTCCGACCGGGACGATCGCGCGCACCTGTCGAAGCCGGAATGCGGCGCCGGATTGGCAGAGCCACCGGCAGGCCTCCAGGCGCGCCCGCGCGACTGCGTGGGATGAGCCATCGCGACCGGGTTGCTGCCTTTGTGTGCAGTGCTCCTGCATGCGTCGATCGACCTCGGCGCACCCTGCCGTGCGCCAGCGTGTGCCGGTTGCCGCAGGAAGACCTGGTCCCAGGCAAGCAGATACAGGGTCAGCCATCGAGGCAACGCGGCAGCAACGGTATCGTGCGGGCGTTCGCGTGCTGCCTTGCAAACGGGGCCAGCGCGTAGCACGGCGGTGGCGTCACCGCGCCGGGGAGCACCACGCCGTTGCAATACGCTGTCTGGCGGCTTGCCACCAGACAGCAGCAGCGGCAAGACCTTACTGGGGCGAGATCTGCGGATCGTTGCCAACCTGGGGGTCGCAGCTGAAGGTGACCTTGCGTTCCATGTCTTCGACGATGACCGTGAAGAAGATCAGCGTCGGCCTGTCGTTGGCGTTGACGAAGGAGGTCCAGCGCCCGTCCGGGTCGATCTTGATCTGACTGACCTGGTTCTGCGAGTCCGAACTGATCAGATTCCTGATCCGGAAGCTAAAGGGAACAGCACTGTCGAACGCGTACTTGATGATCACGTTCCTGTTTTCGCCACCTACGATCATCAGATCCGGTTCGAAGCGATACAGGTACTTGCCCTTGCCTGTATTACCGCCGAAATCGACGTATGCAACGGAGAGGGCGGTATGCATTTCCTTTTGTTCCGTCATGACTTGTCCTGTTCCTTGAAAAGCGGGGCATAGAGGGAGACGAACCCCGGGTGGCGGTAGCCCGCCTGATACAGCCATCCGAGCTGTTGCGTAACAACGGGGCGCTGGCCCAGGTGCACCTGCGCGCGAATCCAGGGGTCGAGCAGGGTCTTGTCGCTGCTGTTGCCGATGTCCTTGCCCAGCACCGCCACTGCGCGCTGCCATGCCGCGCGTGCACCGTCGTCGTCGCCGACGGCGGCGCGTTGTTCGCCATGCCACACCAGCGCTTGCGACAAGGCGGAGATGCCAAGCAGATCGTCGGGTCTGGCGCGATGTAGGGCATCCAGCCGCGCAACGATCTGATCAAGGTCGCCTGCGTGTGCGCCTGCGCGTCCGGTCTGTACGCGGTGCAGGCGCAGCGCAATGATGGCATCCAGCCATTGCCATTCGGGCAGCGGCTGGGCCTGTTGCAGCAGGCCAGCCATGGTCTGACGGGCCTGGCCAAGTTGCTGTTCGGCTTGACCGGGACGCCCATCCAACGCGGCCACCCAGCCAGCCTGCGCGTAGGCATGCGCCAGATCGCGTTGCCATGTGTTGTTGTCCGGCTGCAGCGCCACCAGCGGTTGCAACATCCGCACGCTGTCCTGCGCATCGGTCTGCGCCTGTGCCAGGTGACCCCGCGCCACCGCCAGGTTGGAGGTGCGGATCAACGAACCCGCCAGACGCCGTCGCCAGGCATTGGCATCGGGGTCGTTCTCGACCAGCACGCGCAACATCGCGATTTGATCGCGGTAGCCCTGCTCGGCAGGCGCCAGCAGGCCCTGGTTCTCCTGTGCCAGGCTGAGCCATGACAAACTGTCGATCAACTCGTAGCGCAACGACGGGTTGTCCGGAGCACGCGCGATCAGCACGCGCTTGAGCGAGATGTCGCGCGCGAAAAAACCGATCGCCGTCGTGGTATCGCCGCGTGTGGTGGCCAGCGTGCCGAGATTGTTGAGCGCGTACGACAGCTCCAGCTGCCAGCGTTGGTCATCCGGCGCCGTGCGCACCAGCCACTCACTGGCCGCCAGATACTGCGACCAATAGGTCTGCGCCAACGGGAACTGCTTGCTGCGGTAGGCCATGTTTCCCAGCCAATACGCCGCCTGGCCCATTTCCGCGCGCGCCTCCAAGGTATCTGGCGCTCGCATGCGTGCCTGCTCGGCAGTGGCGGCCGCACGCGTGAATGCCGCCTGCGCCTGGTCCAGCTTGCCCTGGTTCATCAGCACCTCGCCGGTGGTGCGCAGCGCGCGGGCGTGGTTGATCAGATCGCCTGGCTGCATGCTCGTGCTGGGCAGGTCTTCCAGATAGCGCAGCGCGCGGCTGCCCACGCTGTCGAGCAGTTTCAGATTGCCCACCGTGCGCAATTGCTCGGCCAGGTCGCCCAGCATGTAGCCCACCAGGTGCTGCGCCTGGTCGCGGCGTTGCTCGGCCACCTGCTGCGCTTGGCGCGCTTGCCAGCCCAGCAGCAGCGAGGCGCTTGCCAGCACCACCAGCAAGGTCGCCGCCGCCGCATACATCCCGCGCCGTTGCCGCTGCGAGCGCTCGCAGGCATGCAGGAACGCGTGATCCAGCGCGTCCAACTCCTGTGGCATGCGCCGCGCCGCCTCGCGCGCCTCGCTCAACGGGCGCCCGCTGTTGAGCAGGTGATCGCTGCGCCGGCCTTCGGCGGCCCAGCGTTGCGCGGCCAGTTGCAGCCGCTTGCGCGCCTGCAGCAGGCGGCGGTTTTCATGGATCCACTCGGCCGCGCGCGGCCATTGCCGCAGCAACGCTTCGTGCGCGACCGCAAAGCCGGGCTCGCCGGCCACCAGTTCGCTGACGAACAAACGCGCATGCACGAAGGCATCCACCAGCACGCGTGCGGCGCCGTTCTCCGGCAACGCCGACCACAGCGCACGCCGCGCGGTCACCGCATCGCTGTCGGGGTGGATCACGCTCAGCAAACTCAGCACCTGGCCCAGCGCCGCCTGTGCGGCAGCCGGCAGGGCACGGAAGGTGTGTTCGGCATGGTGCGCCAATGCGCCTTCCAGCCCGCCCAATGCGCGGTAGGCGGCAAAGGTCAGCAGGCCGTCGTCGCTGCGTTGCGCGTGCAAGGCATGCCGCAGATGCTGCAGCAGCGGCAGGGCATCGGGCTGGCGCGCGGTGGCATCGCGCAGCACATCGTCCAGCCGGCTGGCGCTGTCGCGGTCCTCTTCGAAGCGCAGCCCGGCCATGGCCGCCGGCACGCGGATGATCTGGCCGATCTCGCCATCGCGCGGCGCCAGCAGATCCACGTGCCCGTCGCCGCGTTTGAGTTCGACGATCTGCGGCAAGGCGTCGATCAGGCGCGGGTAGAAATCGCTGCGGGTGAGCATCAGCACCGCCACCTGCGCGCTGCTGCATAGCGCCTGCAAGGCCGCGGCCAGTGCGGCGCGGTCGGCATCGGTGATCCCGGGCGTGGCCACCAGCGCTTCTGCGTGATCGATCACCAGCAGCAGGTGGCGCTGGGTCTGCGTGCTGTCGCGCGCTGGTGCGCGTTGACGCACCGCCTCGCCAATGGCCGCATGCAGCGGGGCAGGGCGCTGCAGCCACTCGGGCAACGCCGCCATCTGCGCCGGCGAAAACACCGCGCGCCCGCCGGCTGTCCAGTCGCCGAGTGCGCGCGCCAGCGTGTCGAGCACATCGCCGCCACGGCATTGCGCCAGGTTGCAATACGCCACCGCAATGGCTTCCAGCCCATCCAGCCCGCCGGGCTGCGCCAGCAACGGCACCACGCCGGCGCGCAGCAACGAGGTCTTGCCGCAGCCGCTGGCACCGCTCACCAGCACCAGCCCGCGCTGGCTGTGCAATTGCGCGCGCATCGCGCCCAGCACCTGCGCAATCGCATGGCTGCGGCCGAAGAAGACCTCGGCATGTGCGGGATCGAACGCCTGCAGCCCCACATACGGGCTACCGTGTCCCCACACCTGCGTGCCCATCACCGCACCGCGATAATCGTCGGGAAACACCACCTTGGGCAGCAGCCGGTACCCGCGCTTGCGGATGGTTTCGATGTAGCGCGGTTGGCGGCTGTCGTCGCCCAGCTTGCGGCGCAGTTGCGCGATGGTCTTGTGCACCGGGTTGTCGCCGTAGAAGCTGCCGTGCCACACCTCGATCAGCAACTGCTCTGCGCTGACCACCTCGCCGGCACGTTCGGCCAGCGCGATCAGCACTTCCATCATGCGCGGTTCCAGCGCGATGGTCTGGCCGTCGTCGATCAGCGCAAGCCGTTCCGGCTCGACCAGCAAGGGCCCAAGCCGAAACCGCGGGACCGAGCCCAGCTGCGTGACGCGCTCGCTTCGAAGAGACATTCGCTCGGATACCGGTCGCACGGTGGGAGGAGCCTCGACGATCGCCATCAGGCGCGGCCAGGCACGGCACGGCAGGCGCAAAAGTAGCACAGGCGCTGACGCAGGAAATCGATGGTGATCGCCGTTCGTTCGCGCCCGTGCGCGGAAGATGCATGCCCGGTCGTGGGGCATGCCAGGCGCTGCAAGCGGGCTTCATGCAACGCCATACAGCGGCGTGTGGTGCGCCTCAGGCTGTTTCGCCAGCAGGCCAGCGATTAAGATGCCGCCAGCATCTTGCTGACCAGGAGTCCACGTTGATCATCCATCCCAAAGTGCGCGGCTTCATCTGCACCACCACGCATCCGCTTGGCTGCGAGCGCAATGTGCTCGAGCAGATCGCGGCCACGCGCGCGCGCGGCGTACGCAACGACGGCCCGAAGAAGGTGCTGGTGATCGGCGCATCCAGCGGCTACGGCCTGGCCTCGCGCATCACCGCCGCGTTCGGCTTCGGTGCCGACACGCTCGGCGTGTTCTTCGAAAAACCCGGCAGCCCCAGCAAGGCCGGCACCGCCGGCTGGTACAACTCCGCCGCGTTCGACAAGCACGCCAAGGCCGCGGGCCTGTACAGCAAGTCGATCAACGGCGATGCGTTTTCCGATGCCGCACGCGAGAAGGTCATCGAGCTGATCAAGACCGAGATGGGCGGCCAGGTCGACCTGGTGGTGTATTCGCTGGCCTCGCCGGTGCGCAAGCTGCCGGGCACGGGTGAAGTGAAGCGCTCGGCGCTCAAGCCGATCGGCAACACCTACACCGCCACCGCCATCGACACCAACAAGGACACCATCATCCAGGCCTCGATCGAGCCGGCCAGCGCGCAGGAGATCGAAGACACCGTCACGGTGATGGGCGGGCAGGACTGGGAGCTGTGGATCGACGCGCTGGAAGGCGCCGGTGTGCTCGCCGACGGCGCGCGCAGCGTGGCCTTCAGCTATATCGGTACCGAGATCACCTGGCCGATCTACTGGCACGGCGCGCTGGGCAAGGCCAAGGTCGACCTGGACCACACCGCGCAGCGGTTGAACGCGCGCCTGGCCAAGCGCGGCGGCAGCGCCAACGTGGCGGTGCTCAAGTCGGTGGTCACCCAGGCCAGCGCGGCGATCCCGGTGATGCCGCTGTACATCTCCATGGTCTACAAGATCATGAAAGAAAAGGGCCTGCACGAAGGCACCATCGAGCAGCTCGACCGCCTGTTCCGCGAGCGTCTATACCGCGAAGACGGCCAGCCCGCCGAGGTGGACGCGGAAAACCGCCTGCGCCTGGACGACTGGGAACTGCGCGACGACGTGCAGGACGCCTGCAAGGCGCTCTGGCCGCAGGTCACCACCGAGAACCTGTTCCAGCTCACCGACTACGCCGGCTACAAGCACGAGTTCCTCAAGCTGTTCGGCTTCGAGCGCGACGATGTGGATTACGACGCCGATGTGGAGACGGACGTGAAGTTCGATTGCATCGAGCTGAGCTGAGAGCAGGGATTCGGGAATCGGGATTTGGGATTTGCAAAAGCGGTGGGTGGCTGCATCGTTGATCTTCGCTGGATCCAAATGCGTTGCAGCAAGGACAATCGGCACGCGATGCCGGTTGCCCTCGCTGTTACGAATCCCCACTCCCCAATCCCAAATCCCCGCCCTCCATGGACAAACTGATCGCCTTTCTGGTGCTGGCCGTTGTGGTCAGCGTGGCCTGTGCCGTGTTGCTGCGCTTCGTCAGGTTGCACTGGTCATTGAAGGCGATCGCCAATCTGTTGATCACCACGGCCGTCGTCTGCGCCGTGGTGATGCAGGACGGCTCTGCACCGCCCTGGAACCACGCCTTGCTGATCACGCTGTTCTTCAGCGTCCCGGCGTCGCTGTGTGTGGTGCTGCTGAGCGCAGGCTTCAAATGGATCACCAACAAACGCCGCAGCCGTGCGCCCGCGTGAAACGCGTGAGCGCAGCGAACAACACCTAGCAAGCACCTGCCCGCTGCCCACGGGCGCATCAGCCCTCAGCGCACCGCGCACCGCGCTGCTTGCAACACGCCCGGCCAGAGCGCCGAATCTCCGGCGCTGTTGCCAATCCCCAATCCCGATTCCCGATTCCCGGCGCGTCAGCGCCGCACATCAAACCGCGCATCGCCCACGCAGGCCTGCACATCGGCCACCGACAGCGGATTGAAATCGCCGGGAATCGAGTGCTTCAGGCAGCCGGCCGCCAGGCCGAAGCGCACCGTGTCGTCCAGCGACCAGCCTTCGATCAGGCCGTGCAGCACGCCGGCGGCAAACGCGTCGCCGCCGCCGATGCGGTCGATGATCGGGCTCAGTTCCTCGCTGGGCGCGCGCGCCACCGCACCACTGCGCGGCACCAGCAGTGCGCCCAAGCTGTGGTGGTCCACGTTGTGCGCCACGCGCTGCGTGCAGGCCATCAGCTGCAGCTGCGGGAATGCGGCAAAGGCCTGCTGCGCGGCCGCTTCCACGCGTGCTTCCAGCGTGTCCTGCGGGAACTCGCCGCCCAGCACCACGCCGATGTCGCGGTAGTCGGCAAACACCACGTCCGCACAGGCGAACAGCTGGTGCAGGATGCCGCGCGCATCGCCCTGCCAGCGTTGCCATAGCTTGGGCCGGTAATTGCCGTCGAACGAGACCTTGACCCCGGCCGCACGCGCCGCGCGTGCCGCCGCCAGCGTGGCCTGCGCCACGTCCGCACCCAGTGCCGGGCTGACCCCGGACAGATGCAGCCACTGCACCCCGTCCAGCAGGGCCGGCCAGTCGTAGGCGTCGGCCGGGGCCAGCGCAAACGCCGAGTCGGCGCGGTCGTAGACCACTTCGCTGGGGCGGTGGATCGCGCCGGTGGTCAGGAAGTACAGCCCCATGCGCCCGTCCACCCGCCGCACATGCCGCGTATCCACATCATGGCGGCGCAACTCGCCCAGCAGCGCCGTACCCAGCGGGTTGTCCGCCACCGTGCTGACCATGGCCACGTCATGGCCGAAATGCGCCAGCGACACGCCGACATTGGCCTCGGCCCCGCCGCAATGCACGTCCAGCCGCGGTTGCTGCAGCAGCAGCTCGTGACCAGGCGCCCCCAGGCGCAGCAACAACTCTCCAAAGCACAGGATACGGGCACGACTCATGCGGCAATTACCTCGGCTGTGTGGTGCGTCACGGTGTGGGGGAACCGTCGCGCGTCAGGATGACCATCGGTGTCATTCTAGCCGGCGCCAAACGCGCCGGGCGAGGTCCATGATGCGACGCGCAGTGACCGCTTGCACCCCTTTTGGGCAAATTTGGTGACGTTTTCTGCTGCGCTGCAAGATGTTACGGGAGGATTCAGCTGGTAACGTCGTTTTGACTAGCGGTGTCATTGCCGCTCACAACCAGACTTTCATGTTGTTCATGGACCCTTGGGAGGGGAGGACATGCAATTTCGGACCACCAGCCGGAAGACACCGGTTACCTTGCTGGCGTTGTCGATCGGCCTTGCGCTGAGCGGCCACCTGGCAGCACAAGAAACCACCCAAGCGCCCGCAGAACCGGCCGTCGACCTGGACACCGTCACGGTGACCGGCTATCGCGCCTCGGTGGAAAAGGCCCTGGACATCAAGCGCGGCGAAGCCGGCGTGGTCGATGCGATTGTCGCCGAGGACATCGGCAAGTTCCCCGACCTCAACCTGGCCGAGTCGCTGCAGCGCATCCCCGGCGTGGTGATCACCCGTGAGGCCGGCGAAGGCCGCGCCATCTCGGTGCGTGGCCTGGGCCCGGAGTTCACCCGGGTGCGCATCAACGGCATGGAAGCGCTCACCACCGTCGGTGCCGGCGACCAGAGCGGCGGCACCAACCGCGGCCGCGGCTTCGACTTCAACGTGTTCGCCTCGGACCTGTTCTCGCAGCTGATCGCGCGCAAGACCGCCTCGGCCGATGTGGAAGAAGGCTCGCTCGGCGCCACCGTCGACCTGCGCACCGCGCGTCCGTTCGACTACAACGGCTTCACCTTCGCCGCCAGCGGCCAGGCCGCCTACAACGCCATGGCCGAGAAGGCCAACCCGCGTGTGGCCGCGCTGATCGCCAACACCTGGGCCGACAACACCTTCGGCGCCCTGCTGTCGGTGGCCTACACCGAGCGCGAGGTGCTGGAAGAGGGTGCCAACACCGGCCGCTGGGCCAACGGCCCCAGCAACGGCAACTTCAGTCCCGCCTCACCGTTCGCCGCGGCGCGTTCGGCCGATGTCTACCACCCGCGCTTCCCGCGCTACACCCAGCAGATCCACGACCAGGAACGCCTGGGCGTCACCGGCTCGCTGCAGTGGAAGCCGACCGAGCGCACCACCCTGTCGCTGGATGCGCTGTATTCCAAGATCGACGCCAAGCGCGACGAGCACTACATCGAAGCGATCTCCTTCAGCCGCAACCGCGACGGGCTCACCCCGCGCCGGCCCGAGCGCGACGGCAAGCCGGGCACCATCGTGCGCAACGGCGAGATCCGCAACAACGCGCTGGTCTATGGCGAGTTCGACAATGTCGATATCCGCTCCGAAAACCGCCACGACGAGTGGAACACCAAGTTCACCCAGGTCAGCCTGGACCTGGAGCATCGCTTCAACGACGACTTCAGCATCAATGCCCGGGTCGGTACCTCGCGCTCGGCGCACGAGAACCCGGTGCAGACCACCATCATCATGGACAAGTACGACGTCGACGGGTACAGCTACGACTACCGCGGCAACAGCCGCGCGCCGGTGCTGAACTACGGCATCGACCCGACCAACCCCGCCGGCTGGGAACTGGCCGAAATCCGCCTGCGTCCGCAGTCGGTGGACAACGACTTCGACACCGGCCAGATCGACTTCAACTGGAACATCAGCCCCGGCTTCCGCCTCAAGGGCGGCGTGCTGGCCAAGAACTACAGCTTCAGCACCGTCGAACTGCGCCGCGCCAACGAACTGGCAGTGCCCACCTTCGCCAACGGCAGCACCATCGTGCCGGCCGACCTGACCGAACAGGCCGGGCTCAAGGGCATCAACGGCACCCCTGCCGCCTGGGTGGTCCCCAACCTGGATGCGGTGGCCGACCTGTTCGGCATCTACAGCAACAGCGGCACCTTCGCCGTGGCACCGCGCGTCAACAACAGCCGCAGCGTCGAGGAAAAGGATCGCGGCGTCTGGTTGATGGGCGAGTTTTCCACCGACCTGGGCTCCATCCCGCTGTCGGGCAACTTCGGCGTGCGCTATGTGCGCACCGAGCAGGAGTCCACCGGCTATGCGCTGATCAACAACGCACCGGCGCTGACCACCGTGGGCCGCAAGTACAACAACACGCTGCCCTCGTTCAACCTGGTCGCCGAGCTGGTGCCTGACCTGTTGTTGCGCCTGGGCGCGGCCAAGGTGATGAGCCGCCCGGGCCTGGGCAGCCTCACTCCCGGCGTGACCGTGGCGGTGGCCGGTGGTGCGCGCACCGTGGCCGGCGGCAACCCGGACCTGGACCCGATCGAGGCCACCAACGTCGACCTCGGCCTGGAGTGGTATTTCAACGAAGGCGCCATGTTCGGTGTCGGCCTGTTCTACAAGGACATCGAGAGTTTCATCCAGACCGCGCGCGAAGTGCGTCCGTATTCCAGCAGCGGCCTGCCGGCCTCGCTGCTGGACGGCACCGGCGCCACCGTTGACGACGACTTCGCCTTCAGCATCCCGCTCAATACCCCGGGCGGCGAATTGAAGGGCGTGGAAGCCAACTACACCCAGCCCTTCACCTTCCTGCCGGGCAAGTGGGCCAACCTGGGCGTGCAGCTCAACTACACCTGGGTCGATTCGCAGATCCAGTACCTGGCCAGCAGCGGCGCGCCGGTGATGAAGAACGACCTGCTCGGGCTGTCGCGCTCGTCGTGGAATGCCACGCTGTTCTACGAAGGTGAGTCCTTCGCCGGGCGCGTGTCGGCCACCAACCGCGACGACTACCTCACCCAGGCACCGGGTGCGGAAACCGGCTTCAACGTCGATGGCGTGCACGGCATGACCGGCACCACCATCCTCGACGCCTCGCTGCGCTACAAGATCAGCAAGCAGCTGGAGCTGAGCCTGGAAGGCATCAACCTCACCAACGAAGCCTCCGACGAGTGGGTGTCCTCGCCGCGGACCGGCCAGCTGCCGCTGCAGTACGCCGAAACCGGCCGCCAGTACCTGCTGGGCCTGCGCTACAAGTTCTGACCCGCTGTCCGCCCGCTGCGCACACGCGCGGCGGGCCCTTATTCCAACGCTTGATCGTCGTGGATGCGGTGCACTGGTGCACGCATGCAACGCGGTGGGCGTGATGTTTAAAGCCTCCAGCAACAACGTCGCGCGATTGCGCAGCGGTGGTGTTGGTCGCCCATTGCGACGCCGTGGCCTTGGGGGAGGCTGAGCGCGTCATTGCAGCCAGTGCCATGGAGAGAGCCGCATCATGCATGTCCGTTCGCGTCGTTCCGCCTCACTGGCGGCCGTTCGCCTGCCCACCGCGCGTCTGTCGGTGGCCATTGTCCTGGCACTGCACGCGGCCGCTGCCGTCGCGCAGACCACACCGGCCACACCGCCCACCGACGCGGTGGACCTGGACCGCGTGCAGGTCAAGGCCACCTACCGCGAAAGCCTGCAGCAATCGCTCGATGCCAAGCGCTACAGCGTGGAGCAGGTGGATGCCATCTATGCCGAAGACATCGGCAAGTTTCCCGATCTGAACCTGGCCGAATCGATGCAGCGCATCGCCGGCGTCTCCATCGACCGCGAAGGCGGGGAGGGCAAGCAGATTTCCGTGCGCGGCCTGGGCTCGGACTTCACCCGCGTGCGCATCAACGGGCTGGAAGCCCTGGCCACCGCCGGCAGCGGCAGCGATGGCGTCAACCGCAGCCGCGGTTTCGACTTCAATACCTTCGCCTCCGAACTCTTCAGCCGCGTCACCATCAGCAAGACCCAGTCGGCGCAGATGGACGAAGGCTCATTGGGTGCAACGGTCGACCTGCGCGGCTCGCGCCCGTTCGACTTCGATGGCTTCGAAGCGGCCGCGTCCACGCAATACGGCTACAACGATCTGTCGCGCGAAAAGGACCCGCGTTTCTCCGGCCTGATCAGCAATATCTGGGCCGATGGCCGCGTCGGCGCGCTGATGTCGGTGTCCTACAGCGAGCGCCACCTGCGCGAGGAAGGCTACAACCCGGTGCGCTGGGAGCACGGCAACTACCGCAACTCCAACCAGAGCACCGCCACCAACAACGGCACCTACGGTTTCTGTTCGCCGGTGGGCTACAACCCGCAGACCCCGCGCAACCCGCTGGCCAACGAAACCCCTGCCGGGGTCGGCTCGCAGGCCAACCAGGACCGCAACAACGGCTGGGGCAGCTACGGCATCAGCGCCACCAACTGCGGCACCGGCATCGCGCGTCCGGCCAACACGCCGGAGAACATCCAGGCCTACGAAACCGCCACCAATGCCTAGATTCCGCGCTACCCGCGCTACATCCGCACCGACCACGAGATCAAGCGCCTCGGCGTCACCGGCGCGCTGCAATTCAAGGTCAGCGACGACACCCTGCTGAACTTCGACATGCTGTATTCCAAGCTTGACAAGGACCAGCGCGAAGACTCGGTCGGCGCCAATCTGCACCGCACCGCCAACTTCGGCGGCAAGACCCAGATCGCCGTGCGCGAAGCGCAGATGGACGACCAGAACCGCCTCACCTACGGCGTGTTCGACAACGTCGACTTCCGCACCGAATCCAGCAACATCGAAGAAACCACCGAGTTCAAGCAATTCAGCCTGGACCTGCAGCACCGCTTCAACGACCAGGTGCGCGTCAATGCATTGGTCGGCCACTCGACCTCGGACTACGAACGCCCCGAGTTTTCGATGGTGAGCTTCGACAACACCAACCTGGACGGCTTCGTGCTCGACCGCCGCAATGGTGGCGATTACCCCAGCATGAGCTTCCCCTTCGATGCGGGTAACCCCGACAACTGGCAGTGGCTGGGCTATGGCGCGGTGCCGGTCAACAGCAACGGCACCGCGCGCGGCACCAACATCAGCGAGGTGCGGCTCAACCCGCAGTCGGTGGGCAACACCTTCGATACCGCCAAGGTGGATCTGGAATTCAACATCAGCCCCACCTTCACCTTCCGCACCGGGCTGGCCTACAAGAACTACGACATGGACACGTCGGAGTCGCGCAACATCTCCTATGGGCGCCTGGCGCAGGCCTTGCCGGCCGGTGTGGGCGTGGGCGATTTGAGCACCAACCTGGACGGCTTCGGCCGCAGCTTGAACGGCAGCTTCCCCACCACCTGGGTGATTCCGGATTTCCAGAAGGTCGCCGACCTGCTCAACATCAATTGCGACTGCGACACCGGCGTGCCCGGCGGCGACTACCGCCTGGCCGATGTCGGCCACTTCGGCTCGTCCAACAACAACTTCGCCGTCAACGAAAAGAGCCTGGGCACCTACCTGCAGCTGGACTTCAACACCGACCTTTGGGGGCGCGCGCTGCGCGGCAACCTGGGCGTGCGTTATGTGCAGACGCAGATCGCCGCCAGCGGTTATGCGCCGTGCACGGCCACTGCGGCGGGCGCCATCTCGCCCAACTGCGAATCGTTCTTCGGTGTGGCCAGCGCCACCGCCGCGGCCGGCGAGCGCCTGCTGGTGCCCACCACGGTCAACCACAACTACCGCGACATCCTGCCCTCGTTGAATCTCTCGTGGGATGTCAGCGACGAGGTGGTGCTGCGCTTCGGTGCGGCCAAGACCATGGCGCGCCCCACGCTGGCATACCTGTCGCCCAGCGTCAGCGGCGGGCCCACGCAGTATTTCGACGACGGGCGCTTCTTCTCGATCAACCTGGGCAACCCCAAGCTCGACCCGTTCCGCTCCACCAACTACGACCTCAGCGCCGAGTGGTACTTCCGCGAGGGCTCGCTGCTGTCGGCGGCGGTGTTCTACAAGGACATCGACAGCTACGTGCAGCGCACCCGCGTGCTCAGCACCTGGGAAGCGATGGGCTACTCGCTGGACCTGCTGCCGGCAGGCTTCACGCCGGACACCATCTTCAACGTGCAGAGCTACTTCAACACGCCCGGCGGCCCGCTCAAGGGCTTCGAGCTCACCTACCAACAGGCCTTCGACTTCCTGCCCGGCTTCTGGCGCAACTTCGGCATCCAGCTCAACTACACCCAGGTCGATTCCAAGATCAATTACCTGTTCAGTACCGCCGGCAGCAGCAATAGCAGCATCACCACCACCGCCACCGAGCGCGACCTGCTCAACCTCTCGCCGCAGTCCTACAACGCCACCGTCTATTACGACGACGGCCGCTTCAGTGCGCGCGTGTCCACCAGCTACCGCGATGGCTACATCAACAACATCCTCGCCCAGGAAGACGTCTACGACCTCGATGGCAAGCGCCTGGTCACGGCTGATGTGACCGGCAAATACAGCGTGGAAAACGTCGATTTCAACATGTCCTACAAGCTCAACGACCAGCTGTCGCTGACGTTTGAAGCCATCAACCTGCTCGACACCCCCGACCGCCGCTACGTCGATTCCACGCTGGAACTGCCCGACAAGTACACCGTCACCGGGCGCCAGTACTACATCGGCGCGCGCTACAAGTTCTGACCAGGAGAGCGACATGCAAGTGCATCGCAGAACCGTCTTACGTCAGTTGGCCGCCACCGCGTTGGTGGCCGTGGCAGGCCTGTGCAGCACCGCCGCCATCGCCGCCGACCCGGTCTACACCGTGGCCAAGCAGGGCAGTGCCGGCTACCGCACCGTGCAGGCCGCCATCGACGCCGCCGTGCAGGGCGGCAAACGCGCGCAGATCAACATCGGCGCCGGCACCTACCAGGAACTGATCGTGGTGCCGGCCAACGCACCGGCACTCAGGCTCACCGGCGCCGGCGCCACCCAGACCATCATCACCTACGACAACTACGCCTCGCGCATCAATCCGGCCACCGGCACCGAATACGGCACCTCCGGCTCGTCCAGCGTCATCATCGCCGGCAACGACTTCACTGCAGAAAAACTCGCCTTCGGCAATCACGCCGGCCCGGTCGGGCAGGCGGTGGCAGTGCGCGTGGATGGCGACCGCGCCGCGTTCCGCAACGTGCGCTTTCTCGGCTATCAAGACACGCTGTATCTGCGCAATCCCAAGCTGTCCTACTTTCTGGATTGCTATGTGGAAGGCACCGTCGATTTCATCTTCGGCGGTGGCACCGCGCTGTTCGAAAACGCCCAGCTGCACTCATTGGGCGATGGTTATCTCACTGCCGCCTCCACCCCGCAGGAGAGCGCACACGGTTTCGTGTTCCGCAATGCGCGCGTCACCGCTGCCAGCGGCGTGTCGCGCGTGTTCCTGGGCCGGCCGTGGCGCCCGTACGCCAGCGTCAGCTTCATCGGCAGCCAGCTCGGCGCACACATCGTGCCCGAGGGCTGGAACAACTGGGGCAACACCGCCAACGAGGCCACCGCCCGCTACAGCGAATACCAGAGCAGCGGCGCCGGCGCCAACCCGTCGCGCCGGGTCAAGTGGTCGCGTCAGCTCAGTGCCGCGCAAGCCGCTGCATTGGATCGCAACACCATCCTCGGCACATGGAGGCCGTTCTGATGATCCGTTCGCACCTGCTCCGTTTCCGCACGCTCGCCTTCGCTGGCGCCTTGCTGCTGGCTCCGCTGTCCGCACTGGCCGACAAGATGGCCGACAACATGCTGCTGCAGACCGCCTCCGGCGGCTGGTCCAAGCAGTACAAGGGCGTGGCCGTCGACTACACCCGCACCTTCACCGCTGCGGAAATCGCCGAGCTGCAGCAACCCGGGCGCAAGGACGACGCCACCATCGACAACAAGGCCACCACCTACGAGATCGGCTACCTCTCCACCCTCTACAAGACCGACAAGAACGCCAAGTACGTGGCTGCCGCCAAGCGCGGCGTGGACTATCTGCTCACCGCGCAATACGCCAACGGCGGCTGGCCGCAGTTCTACCCGGACCTGTCGTCCTACCATCACCAGATCACCTACAACGACGACGCCATGGTGCGCGTGCTCAACCTGCTGCAGGACATCAGCGAGGGCAAGGGCGACACCGGCGCGCTGCTGCGTGCCAGCCACGGCGCACGCGCACGCCAGGCAGTGACCAAGGGGCTGGAATGCGTGCTCGCCACCCAGGTCAAGATCGGTGGCACGCTCACCATCTGGGGCGCGCAGTACGACGAGGTCACGCTCAAGCCGGCCAAGGCGCGCGCGTATGAGCTCGCGTCGCTGGCCTCCAGCGAGTCGGTGAGCATCGTGCGTTTCCTCATGCGCCAGCCCAACCCGTCCGCACAGATCAAGACATCGGTCGAGGCCGCTGCACGCTGGTTCGACACCCACCGCATGCGCGATC
Organism: Xanthomonas campestris pv. asclepiadis; assembly: GCF_020784175.1. Classification (GTDB taxonomy): domain Bacteria; phylum Pseudomonadota; class Gammaproteobacteria; order Xanthomonadales; family Xanthomonadaceae; genus Xanthomonas; species Xanthomonas campestris_D. Next base: position 6,921 of record NZ_JAJGQM010000021.1, on the reverse strand, counting down.
TGGCCACCAAGAAGATCGATGACCCCACCCAGGAAACCGGCAAGGACGTGATCCTCATCGCGCAACCAGGTGCGTCACTATGGGCGCGCTTCTACGACCTGCAGAATCAACGTCCGCTGTATGCCAACCGCGACGGCAAGGCCTTGACCGAGTACATGCAGGTGCCCAACGAGCGCCGCGTCGGGTATGCCTGGCACGGCACCTGGCCGGACAAGCTGTTGAAGGACGACATTCCCAAGTGGCGTACCGCCAACGGTCTGTAAGTGCGTCGCCGCCACCGCGTGCAACCGCGCGGTGGCTGTTTTACGTTTTGGAATTGACGAGGTGAGCGTGTCGAAGTTCTTGTTGGGAATGCTGTGCCTGATCGCGCTGCCGGTAAGCGCGGCCACCACCACCGCGCCGGAGCTGTTGTTCCGGGTCTCGGCCGACCGCGACCTGCAGGCCGATGTGGCCCGCGGCGACCGCGTGCCCAACTTCCGCGACAAGATCACGCTGGTGCCCACCGGCAAACGCGGCAACGCCATCGAGTGGGCCGACGACGGCGTGCTGTCGTGGAACGCGCCCGGCAACCTCTACACCCAGCGCGGCACGCTCAGCTTCTTTTGGCGCGCACGCTATCCGGTGAGTGAAGCGCCGTTCGTGATTTTCCGCGTCGGCTACGCCGACCACACCAGCTGGGACATGGCCTGGCTGCGCATCGACTGGAATGGCCACGGCTTCGATGCCTTCGTCACCGACGCCAACCTCGCGCGCACCCGCGTCTCCTTCAAGCTCGACAAGAACCCCACTGCCAGCGACTGGACCCATATCGCCTTCGCCTGGGACGAAACCCGCGGCGTGCGCCTGTATGTCGATGGCAAGGAAGCTGCACGCGTGGACTGCGGTGCGCCCTGCGCCAATGGCGGCGCGCTCGACTTCGACGCCGCGCTGGACCAGTTCGGCCTGGCCGGCCGCGTGATGTCGCCGCACCAGGTGCAGAGCCGCTACAACTTTCTGCGCGGCAGCGACTTCGACGAACTCCGCATCTACGACCGCATGCTCGACGCCAGCGGCGCCGCCGCACTTGCACGTCTGCAGGAGCCCGCCACTGCGGAAGCACCCACCGCGCAGTCACAACACGCCGCCTTCCTGCACCGCTACGGCTGGGACAACGGCCACGCACCGCCCGCACTCACCGCACCGGTCACCCGCATCCGCAAGGTGGAGTTCGCCGACGCACGCGACCTCAAGCAATGGATGTGGAAGGCCACCGACGGCATCGCCGAAACCACCTGGCCCGGCGTGTACAACCGCTCGCGCCTGCCCGGCCGCAACGACTACTTCCAGCTGCCGGACTGGAACACCTACGTCGAAGGCGGCAAGGCGCTGGACCTCACCTTGCCGGACGAGCCGGTCAACCGCATCGAGCTGCGCGGCGCCGCCTATGGCCAGGCCAGCTACACCGCCCCAGCTGCCGCCGGTGCAAGCAGCGCGCAGGCGCAACCACTGTTCGCACGCGCACAAGGCGTGGTGCGCAGCGTGGACCAGTTCCCCGAGCGCCGCGGCGGCACCCTGCGCTTTGCCAACACCGCGCAGGAAACCCCCATCCAGGAAATCTGGGCCTACAACGTGCAGCCCGGCGAGGTACCCAAAGGCAGCGCGCAACTCAGCTACACCGTGCGCAGCGACATCCAGCCCGACTACGACAACCTTGCCCCCTTGCGCGATGTCATCGCCGGCCGCTACCCGCCGGGCGAGCGCCAGACCGTGATCGCCCTGCCCACCAAGGCACCGGCGCGCAAGCGCCCCAGCGACAAGGCCGCCGCAAGCGCGCAGCAACCCATCGTGCACATCCTGGTGCCGTCCAGCCTGGGCAACCCGCCGCCGGACCAGGCACTGATGCGCAGCTGGTCCCACGGCTGGGAGAACATGCACGACGGCCTGGACGGCATCGCCATCACCCTGCCGGCGCTCACCCTGCCGGCCACGCACAACGGCAGCATCCCGCTCAACATCCGCATCAAGGACCCCATCTGGCCGGCACGCGACATGATCGATGTCTCGGTCGCGGTCGCCCCCGGCCAGCCGCGCACGCTGTGGCTGGACCTGCGCGACAGAATCCTCAGCAACGACAGCCTGATGCTCAGCATCGCCGCCGCCGCGCCCGGCTTCGATGCCAACGCGCTCGACGGCACCCAGCTGCAACTGGTGTTCAAGCCGCGCGCCGAGGCCATCAAGGAACACGTTGCCGACCGCTTCAACCAGGTCAAGGACAACTGGGGCTTTCTGGTGGAAGAGCACACCACCTCCAAGCGCCAGCTGCTCTACAAGCGGCTGGACGCAGACATCACCGACCTGTTGCGCGTGGACCCGGACCACGCCCTCGGCCGCGAATACTGGAACGACATCAGCTACGCCAACCAGGGCGCGTTGCCTGTCGAGATGCCCACCGTGCCCAAGGGCGTGCCCGCCTGGGCGTTCTGGCAGCTGCAAGACCTCAGCGCCACCCGCCGCTACATCCGCTGGTGGATCGAGCAGCGCCAGGTGGCCTATGGCGATTTCGGCGGCGGCATCTCCGACGACTCGGACCTGGTGCAGCAATGGCCCGGCGTCGCCCTGATGGGCGTGGACCCGGACATGCTCAACGCCTCCATGCTGGCGCTGTCCGATGCCAACTACCGCAACGGCATGTTCACCAACGGCCTGTCCACCATCGAAACCGACGAGCTGCATGCGTATGAGGAGGGCATCAACCTCAACAGCGCCCTGCTGTACCTCAACTGGGGCGACCCGCGCACCGTCGAGCGCCTGATGCAAACCGTCAAGGCCTTCGACAACATCATCCAGGTCAACCCGCAAGGCCACCTGCTGTTCGCCAGCAACTGGTTCGGCGGCCGCAAGGTCTACCGCGAGCCCAACTGGCAATGGCAAAAACCGTACTCCTTCCCCATCGTGCACCCGGCCATCCTGCTGGGCGGCTATAACGCCGACCCCAACAGCCGCCGCATCGTCACCGGGCTAGCGGATGGCTACCTCGCCCACGCCTACACCAACGCCAAGGGCAACTGGGCCCTGCCCAACGAGATCAACTGGCAAACCGGCAAAACCCGCGGCGGCGAACTGTTCGAAGGCAGCGGCGGCGCCGACACCTTGCACACCTTCTGGGCCGCCTACCGCTTCACCGGCGAGCAGCGCTATCTCAAGCCAATCGACTACCGCGTCGCCAACAGCGGCCCCAACGGTCTCTCCTTGCTCAACGAAAACTTCCTCGATGTCATGGGCAAGCGCGGCGACTGGAGCGGCAAGCTCATCGATGCGGCAAATAAAGACGACGGCAGCGCCCCGGACTTCCCGCACCATGTGGCCTGGGAGCAGACCGGCAACCTCGAGTATCTCGCCGCCATTTACCGCAGCGAGGCAAGAGAGAAACTGCAGAACTTCTACATGAACACCCAAGGCCACTGGTGGAGCGACCGCGTGGAATCCCCCACGGTCAACCTGCAACGCGCACGCCTTGGCGGCGTGGCGCTCAAGCGCAACCAGACCTACCCCGGCCACACCGTGAGCTGGCGCTTCAACGATCCAGAGGCTGCAACGCAAGTGGCCATCGCCATCCCCGCACCCCAACAAGACCGCTTCACCGTCATCGCCTACAACACCTCCAACAAGGCGCAGCGCGCCAGCATGACCGGCTGGAACGTCGCCCCAGGCCAATGGCGCATCACCCAGGGCGTGAGCAAAGGCAATGACGGCAAGCTCGACAGCGCAGGCAAGACGCAAGAGATCGCTTTCGAAAAAAGCGCATCCATCGACATCGACTTCCCCGCAGGCCGCACCACCGTCCTGCAGCTCGAACGCATCGCAGCCACCACCCCGGTCGAACTACGCCCGGACCTGGGCATCGGCCATGGCGATGTGCGCGTGACTGCCGATGCCATCGAGGTGACCGTGCACAGCCTCGGCCATGCGGATGCGCCAGCTGGGTTTGTGGTGTTGGAGGATGCGCGTGGCAAGGAGCTGGCGCGGAGCGCGTTTCCGGCACTTGCCGCACCACGCAATCTGCAGCCAATCACCACGCAGGTGCGCTTGCCGCTAACCAACGCGTCAAATCTAAAAACCGCGCAATTGCGTGTGGTGACCGAAAGCAACGGCCCAGAGATTACCGACCTCAACAATAAACTCGCTCTATCCACCTCAGCCAAGCCGGCAACCGCAAAAAACAGCCAATAATCCAACACACTAACCCCCTTCTCCCGCACGCGGGAGAAGGTGCCCGAAGGGCGGATGAGGGCAAACCCGATAAAGCCAGCAATCAATCGCGCAAGCGCATTGACGCAACCCAAAAACTCGGCGAGGATCAAAACAGGCAGCATGTAATGCAGCCGCAAAGCCACACATTTCTTCAGGGGGAAGAAACAATGTTGAGCAAGGCATGGAGCATAGTGGCACTGACTGTGGCCGCACTCGGTGTGTTTACCCCGACAGCGCAAGCGCGCGTCAGGGCCGCCGGCACGCACCACACCACCAGTCACGGCGGTCACTACAGCGCAGGCCACGGCGCCTCGCACAAAGGTGGCAGCTACCGCAGCACCAGTACTAACAACCACTATCGGCGTCACAAGTCCTAGCAGGCCTCAGGCCAACGCCACTCGGAAGTGCTGCGTAATGCAAGAACTAGGACGCGAAGAATGCATTATCAAAAACTCCTGAAGCTGCTCGCCGGCCTTGCCGGCATCATGCTCGCGGCCACAGGCGCTTTGCTGGTGGCGCTGGTTGCAGTAGGCCAGGTACGTGAGGGACAGACGGGCGCATTGATCAGCGGCATCGGTTTTGTCGTGATGGCCGCTCCTGCGCTGGCAGTGCCGTTTTCCGTACACGCTGCCAAGCGATTGCTGATGCTGACGCTGTGCTGCCTTGCCGCACTCGCGATCTGGCTTTCCTTCTGGCCGAAAGAGGGTGTCACGCCGACGCTTCAGCTGCGAGTCGCTGTCCTTGCATTCCCTGCACTCCTGATACTCCGCATGCTGCTGGCTCGTCGTCGCAAGATGACGAAGCTTAGTACTGAAAATTGATTCAAATTGCAGCAACGACGTAGCCTCACCTAATTGGAGTGCTAGGAGAATCGATGGATATGATTCGCGTAACCTCGGCAGCCATCAGCGCTATTGGCTACGACCCGACTAGCATGCGTATGAAAATTAAATTCGTGCAGGGTCACACATACGATTTCTGCGGTGTGCTCTTGCACGTGTTTCAGGGGCGTCGCGATGCGGACTCAAAAGGCCGTTACTACAACGATCATATCCGTGACCGCTATCAGTGCTAACGCTTGGCTTTGGGGCGTGTCCTAGCGATTCATTGACGCCGAGCTGGCTTCGGAAGTCGGCTTAATTCAGGAATTGGGGCTTAGGAAATTAACCCTGTGAAAATCAATAATATAATATTATCTCTCTTGGTGGCAGCGTCACTGGCAAGCTGTGCCGAGGAAAGGGAAAATCCATATTCTTCAGAATCCGAGTGCGCCTGTGGCTGAAGCCAGGTTGGAGTTGGAGGGAAGTACTGCCAAGCTCATCGTGCGCTATACGGATGACTCCACCTCAATCCTGTCTGCGGCGATTCAGCGTAGCAACGCCGCGCCGCAGACATTTACCTTGGGCTTTGATTCGCTCCCGAAGAAGAAATTTGAATTCAGTACCATTCCACAGTTGAAGACAGGGATTCTGAAATGTGCGGAGTGTCTGGAAATGTCGGCCATCAGTAGTCTGAAGCCATAAACTTCACTCGTCGAGTGGAAGCGTGCGGCCGATGTCTAACAATTCAGAAACAGAAGCCGCTTCGCAGGTCGGTTTAATTCAGGTCTTAGGCCCGGAGTAAAGATTTGAGCATCTTTGAGGCGGACGTTGTTAGGGTAACGGATCCTCTCACGGCGCACACCCGATCCGTCCGTAAAACCTTGCTAACCGCTAGCACGCTGGCTCTTGCAGTTGGAATGACCGGACTCATTCCAGCCAAGATCGCGGCACTGGGAGTGGAGTTCTCTAAGTTAGATCGCAACTCGATGGTTCTTCTGCTTAGCGGTATCGTCGTATTCATGCTTGTTTCTTTTGTAGTAACCGCTGCCTCAGATTTCACAGCTTGGAGAATTTCTTATGCTTCAAAATCCTGGGCAGAGGAATCTAGTGGCTATGACGCAGCCCGCCGCGCCTTCATGGAGGAGCGAAACCTCACTGAGGACGAGAAGGAAGAGCTCGCTAGGTGGGAGACTAGCCAAGGCAACATGTGGCGCAATGCCGGCCATGTTGATAGATACATGTTTGTTCAGAGGATCGTTGGGGTAGTGTATTGGGCTCGCTTGTCTGTTGAGTTCGTCGCGCCTGTAATCATAGGTGTAACAGCGCTCTTCTCGTTGACTAAGGTGTGGCAGTAAGGGCCTCGCCTAACAATTCATTCAAGCCGATGCCGCGTCGCGGCGCGGCTTAACTCAAGCGTTAGCGCCTACACGGAGACCGTATGATTAACCTGAACGGGCCGGAAGACACATATAGGCAGTTGGTTGAACAGTCCGACAAGAGCTGGCTACTGGGCCTGGTAGCATTTGCAACGATCGAAGAGCAGCGCATCGAGTGGATGCGACATTACGAAATTCAAAATGGCGCACTGCCCTCAGATCAGTTAGTCCACGACTGGTACCTGCAGCAGCCGAGCGGCGTACTATTGAGAGCAAGCGGAGCAGCTGAAAGCGCCTTGCAACTTTACGCACAGGAGGTTGCTTCGACGCTAGAGGAGGACTACCGTCAGGAGATACAACAAAGCACTCTTATCCGAGAGATTCGGTCACACAATAGATTCTGGCCACAATTTGGCGCTAAGGAACCTCTGAACAACGCATCGCAGATACGCGACACTATCCACTCACGTTGAGGAGTGATGCATGCAACTGAC
>NZ_JAJGQM010000020.1 GCF_020784175.1 Xanthomonas campestris pv. asclepiadis | reverse complement strand
ATCGTTGGTCTCCTTGGTGGCTAGTGTGCCCGGGGACCTCTAACTATGGATGGACCAATTTTACGGGGAGTCGACACAAGGGCGAGCCTGCGTTGCGCGAGGGTGCGATCACGTTCTACGACACCGCCGAGCCTGTGTTGATGTTCCGGCGCGAGCATGCCGGCCGGGTGATGTTGCTGGCATTCAATCTGTCGGCGCACAGGGCCGAACTTGGGCTTCCGGCTGGCGCGTGGAGGCAAGTCGATGTGCCGGGCGTGGAGCGCGGAGCCATCGACCATGGCCACCTGCGCCTGGCCGGGCATGCGGTGGTTTGCGCGATCGCGGGCGGTTGACGGTGTGTCGCGCCCGGTAACTGTAGGTGAGTGATTGCCAGGAGCGTAGCAAGGCATTCCTTGGGGACGCCTTGCTTTTTTTTATACCTTGACAGTTGCTTAATTTGTTGAGCATCTACATCGCGACGCCAGCTGTGCGGCTGCTCTCAGTCGATCAGGTCGTTGCTGTCTGGATGATGCAGGGTGTGCTGCTCTCCTCGCCCTCCGGGTGTTTCGACCAGGAGGCCACAGATTGAGGGGTGATCGATTGCGAGCCGGGCGGCCTTGACGCCATCGCAGTGCTGCAGGCGAATGCTGTGCGCAGGACACTGCTAATGCGCGACTGTTGCGTGATTGATTGATGGTTGATCTTGTGTGGTCTGCTGAGGTGGATGCAAGCTCGGGATTGTGAGAACCAAAGAAAACCCGCCAGCATCACGCTGGCGGGTTTTTCTTTGGTCGATGTTGTCGTTTTGATCAGGAGAGCATTTGGTTCTTCTAGGTGGGAGCCGCATCTTGAATGGCGCTCTCTGAAGGCCCATGGAGCGGAGCTGAGCCCCGCCTGGTGGATGCACACGGCTTGTGCCGTACCCTCACCCCAAGCCCTCTCCCGGCGGGAGAGGGGCTTTGGCGCTCCTGGTGGAGAGGACTGGCGCCGTGAGCGGTCAGCTCAGTGGCACGCAGGGAACGCTGCAGCCACAGGCAACGAGTCTGCCACAGGCAACGAGTCAGCTACAGGCAGTGAGTCAGCTACAGATGACGATGCAGCCTCAAGTAACGATGTAACTAGGTGCCACGATAGCCACAAGTGACGCCGTAGCCATAGGTAACGCTGCAGCCACAGGTAACGCAGTAGCTACAGGTAGCGATGCAGCCACAGGTGACGTTGCGGCTACAGGTACGATGTAGCCACAACTAACGATGTAGCCAATCAGCGCATCGCTTGCAGGTCACATCTCATCAGAACTTGTAGTTGACGCCCAACACGAAGGTGCGGCCCCATTCGATGTACTCCAGCGGACGGTCCTTGGTTTCGGCATAGGTGCGGTAGGGCGAGTTGCTGAGGTTGCTGGCCTGCAGCAGCAGGGTCAGGCCGGCGAGATCGCTGCTGTCGCTGAAGCTGTAGCTGATCTGCGCGTCGGTGATGTTTTCGCCGACTACGTAGCGCAGCGTGCGGTTGCCGTTGAAGTTGCCGATCTCGCCGATGAAGTCTGAGCGGCGGCGCTGGCTGACGCGTGCCTCGAAACCCTTGTGCTCGTAGTAGGCGGTGAGGTTGTAGACGCGTTCGGACAGGCCGGGCAGGCTGATCTCGCCATTGCCGACACTGGAGGCGCTTTCCGGGTCGCGAATCTTGACGTCGCTGTCGTTGAAGGTGGCGCTGGCCTGGATGCCGAAGCCTTGCAACCGGGCGAACAGCAGATCCAGCGGCAGCGAGGCGGTGAGTTCGACGCCGCGCAGCGTGCCGCCCTTGCCGTTGAACGGGGCGCTGAAGGTACCGGTAGTCAGCACCGGTGCCGAGCCCGGCGGCGGCACGTAGCCGGCGACCAATGCGGAAAAATCGTAGTTGTCGCGGCTCTGGGTGTAGATGTAGCTCTTCAGGTCCTTGTAGAAGAACGCTGCGGCCACGTAGGCGCGCTCGGCAAAATATTTTTCGTAGGAAAGATCGATGGCGTTCGCGCGCCAGGGGTCGAGCATCGGGTTACCGCCGCTGGCACCCGGGCGGCCGGTGGAGGTGTCGACACCGAATTCCAGCGAGGCGCGCAGCTGATCCACGCGCGGACGCGCGACCTGCTTTGCCATCGCAAAACGCAAGGTCTGCTCGTACGGGAACTGAAACGCAAGGTTCAAGCTGGGCAACCAGTCGCGATAGGTTTTGCCGTCGTCGATCGGGCGCACTTCGCTGCCCACCGGCTGCGAAGCATCCCAATAGTTCGCGCGCGAGGATTGATCGGCGCTCTGCAACTGCACGCCGAGGTTGCCGCGCACGCCCACATCGCCCCATTCGGTATCGAGATTGGCACGCACCCAGGCGGTGGTGATCTTCTCTTCGACGGTCCAGGCCTTGGAAACAAGGAACGAGGCGTCGTCGCTGGGGTTGAACAGCATGTAGCGCGAGACTACCGCCGGCACGTTCCAGGCGGGCAGGGCGCCGATGCCGGCAAAGCCCAGATTGACCGGCGCGTACTGCAGGTCCGGTGCGATGGTGGATTCGCCCTGCCCGCCGAGGGTGATGTTGCCTTCGGGCTGAGTTTTTTGTTTTTCGCGGTTGGCGTAGTTGACACCCACATCCAGATCCGAGAACCAGCTCAACGCTTCGGGCATCGGGAAGCTGGCCTGCAGGCGTGCGCCCTTGAGCACATCTTCCACCCGCGGCACCTTGCCGTAGCCGGAGCCGTAGATGGTATTGGTCAGGAACAATGCGTCAGGACTGGAATAATTCATGCCCGGCGCCAGCTGCGAGAAACCATTGCCGACGACAGACACGCCCACGGTGTCCAGCTGCGGCATGGGCGCACGTTGGAGATTGTTCTCGAGGTTCAATTCGTCGCGGGTTGCCTTGGAGTAATTCAGGTCGGCGACGAGCTTGACCGCGCCGGCAGAGATTTCGTTGTTCCAGCCAAACGCGTCGATGGTGTCTTCGCGCTTGTTGTACATGCCGCGGACCAGTGGATAGACGCCGCTGGCGGTGCCGCCGACGAAGCTGTTGCTGTCGTTGACGCGCACGTTGCTGATGTTCAAGCCCGGCGTATAGCCACCGTTGTAATTGCTCAGGTTGAGCTCGAACTGGTTGGCGGTGTCGATCTGCTCGGCTTCGGTATGGAAGGCGTCGAGCGTGCTGGTCCAGGCGTTGGACGGGCGGTACTGCAACGTGGCCATGACGCCGTCGCGCTTCTGGTTGCCGGTGCGGCGCAATGCCTTGATGCCGTCGGAAAAGTACACGCCATCGGCCACGCCGGGGCGCGGGCGCTGTGCATTGACTGGTTGCCAGGGCTCGTACAGGCCCACCTGGTTTTCCTGGATTGGCATATCGGTGTGGGCGTAGCCGATGGTCAGGCCGATGGTGCGGTCGGCGAACTGGTCGATGTAACTGATATTGAAGCGGTTGCCGTATGGATCGACGTTGGCAGCCTTGCCCAGCGAATTGCGCTGGTAACGGCCGCCGACGGCGATCACGCGCTCGTTGTAGCTGAGCGGGCGTGCGGTCTGCATGTCGACGGTGCCGGACAAACCCTGGCCGACCAGGCCGGCGTCAGGCGTCTTGTAGACGGTGACGCCGCTGACCAGTTCGGACGGGTATTGGTCGAATTCCACGCTGCGGTTGTCACCGGTGCTGACCACTTCGCGGCCGTTGAGCAGGGTGGTGGAAAAATCCGGCGACAGCCCGCGCACGCTGATCACCTGCGCGCGACCGGCAACACGCTGTGCAGCCAGGCCGGGCAGACGTGCGAGCGACTCGGCGATGCTGACGTCCGGCAGGCGGCCGATGTCTTCGGCCGAAATGGCTTCCACGATCGAGGTGGAATCTCGCTTGACCGAGATGGCGCCTTCGATCGCCCGACGTAGGCCGGTGACCTGGACCTTGTCCAGGTCGGTCACCGCGCCGGCGGTCTTTTCGGAAGCAGTTTGTTCGGTGTCGGTTGCTTGCGCCGGCGCCGCCGATTGCGCGGCCGCCAACGTCGGTGCCATGGCAACGGCCAGGGCGATACTCAGCGCGGAGCGCTTGTACTTCAACATTTTCCCCTCCCAGGTACATGTTGTTCTTTGATTTTTCGATCCGGCAGACGCCTGGATGCATTGCATCGCGCGCCACCACGGGCATCACGACTGCGACGTATGGTAGACACGGCACCTGGGTGCAAACGGCCACTGCATACGTATTCAACCCGGCCGATTGCGCTGAAATCGATTCCACGCAGGCTTCGCTGCAGCGCGGTACGCCACTGGCGTGTTGTGAGGCAACGCCAATGCGCAATCTGCAGCGGCTGCCGTGCCGCTGCGTGATGCACTCGATCGCGTTGAAGGTCTCTTCAGCCCGTTGCGACCAGGTCAGCGCCTGCCCTCCATCGGCATAAAACGAATCGCCTGCCCACCGCCTGGTGCAAGACGCAGTTCCAGCGTGTCGGCGCTGCTGACCTGGCGTTGTTCGCTTACAAAGGCAAACGGGTTGCTGAGATAGTCCGCACCGTCGCCGTCGCGATAGATCTGCGCGGTGTAACGCACGCCGGGCTCAAGAAAACCGAGCGGCACCTGCAGCAGCCGGCCATGCTCGTCGGTGATGCTGCCCAGGAACCAGTCGCGGCTATGCCGGTCCTTGCGCGCGATGGTGACGTAGTCGCCGACTTCGCCATTCAAGGCACGGGTCTGATCCCAATCCACCGCCACGTCTTCGATGAAGCGGAAGGCGTCGCGGTGCTGCAAATAATGCTCGGGCAGATCGGCGGCCATCTGGATCGGGCTGTAAAGCGTCACGTACATCGCCAACTGGCGCGCAAGCGTGCTGGGGATCGCCTGGCCATTGCGGCCTTTCAGGCTGACGATGCCGGGCGTGTAATCCATCGGCCCGGCGAGCAGGCGGGTGAACACCAGATTGACCTCGTGCTCGGGCGGATTCGGTGGCTGGCCCCAGGCGTTGTATTCCATGCCGCGCGCGCCTTCGCGCGAGATCCAGTTGGGATAGGTGCGGCGCAGGCCGGTGTCCTTGATCGGCTCGTGCGCGTTGACCGCCAGGTGGCGCGCGGCGGCTTCCTGCACCACGCGCAGATGATGGCGCGCCATCCATTGGCCGTCGTGCCATTCGCGCAGCGGTGTGCCGCCTGCCGGGTTGCGACGTTCCACCTGGCCGTCGTCGCAGACATAGCCGGTCTTGACCGAGTCCACGCCGAACCGGGCGTACAGGTCCATCGCTTCGGCGATCTGGTCTTCGTAATGATCCACTGCGCACCCCGTTTCATGATGGCCGATCAGATGCACGCCCTTGCCGGCGGCGTATTTGCTCAGTGCGGGCAAATCGAAATCCGGTGTCGGCCTGGTGAAATCGAAACTGCCGCCGTTGCCGAACCATTCGCCGTCCCAGCCCGGATTCCAGCCTTCCACCAGTACCCCACGAAAGCCATGTGCTGCAGCGAAGTCGATGTAGCGCCTGGTGTTGGCCGTGGTGGCGCCGTGGGTCGGCCCGGTCGCCCAGGTCTGCTGGTTGAGATGCATCGACCACCACACCCCGACATATTTGGACGGCTTGACCCAGCTCACATCGCCCAGGGCATTGGGCGCGTTGAGGTTGAGGATCAGGTTGGACTCCACCAGGCCGGTGGCCTGGTCGGCGATCTGCAGCGTGCGCCACGGCGTATCGAACGGCAGCGTGCGCCGCACCTTCCAGCCTTCGGCGGCGGGCGACAAGTGCGCGCGCAGGCGCTGGCCTTCGGTACGGCGCAGCCACATGCCGGCGTAGTCGACCAGCGCCGCCTCATGCAGCGCGACGTGCAGCCCGCTGTCGGTACGCAAGGTGAGTGGCGTATGCGCCAACGCGACCTGGTTCAACGGCGTGCGCTGATACAGGTATTCGTAGTGGATCGGCTCGCCTGCAGGAATCCACCACGCTTCGGACGGCTGCGCGATGGCGAATTCGGTGATTTCCTCGTCGATGATGGCTTCGCGTAATCCCGCTTGTTCGGGGAAGTGATAGCGCAGGCCGATGCCATCGTCATACACGCGGAAGATCACATCGATCCTGCGCTGCGCGCGACCGGGTTCGCCAAGACTGACGCGTAGTTCGTTGTAGTGGTTGCGCACCAGGCGCGTCTCGCCCCAAGGTTGTTCCCAGGTATCGTCATGGGCTTGGCGTGCTTGCGAGAGGACGACCAGGCCGCGGTCCAGCCGGCCGTCGCGCAACTGGAAACCCAGGCGCGAGCGTTCCAGCACTGGCTGACCCAGGCGTTGCACGCGGTAATAGGGCGTGCCGCCGTCCACTTCCAGTGTGACCTGCAGGACGTTGCCGGGCGAATCGGCACTGATGGCGATGCGCTCGGCCTGCGCGATGCCGGAAAGACTGCCAAGCAGCAGGACAAGCAGTCGCGCACTGCATGCGGTGCGCGATATCGAACGCACGCGACGTGAAACCAGCGGCATATCCCCTCCCAAGGCGGCCATTGCGTCAGCGGCGACTATGCAGCGCTGCGGCGTGGATGGGTCATGCTGCACTGCGGCCAATGCCATGAATACGTATGCAGTGGTGCCGAACCCCGGAGTGCGCGTCTACCATGGCGCCACGGCACCTGGGAGGGTCCGCGCCCGTGGCACGCCAGTGCCGCGCACTACAACGCGTGCAACGAGGGAGGGAGGCCGACGGTGCAAGCCGTCTCGCCGCGTCGATGCTGAAGATGATCTGCATGGCTGCAACGCTCGGCGTTGCGGCAAGCTCGCCGGTATTGGCCGACGAGCTGGAATTCCAGGGCCGCCGTGCGCAGGCGCAGGCGCTCGAAGACGGTGGGTTTGTGCTGCGCTGGCCGCAGGGCGAGCGCCGCATCGGGCCGCAACCGATGCGCACGCACACTGCCAGTCCATTGTTCGATCCCTTGTTTGCCATGGCCCAGCAGGAAATGGCCGACGACCGCGTCGATGCGATCCGCGATCCGGCCTTCAATGACGGCAAGCCGGTGCCATGCGCATGTTTCGAAACCGGTGAGCGCTGGCCTTATGTGTGGACGCGCGATGTCAGCTTCGCCGCCGACCTGGCATTGGCGCGGCTGGAGCCGGAGCGTACGCGCAATGCGCTGCGCTTCAAGCTGTCGGCGGCGCGCGACGGGCAGACGCCGGGATTGTTCGTTGCGCAGGACACCGGCTCCGGTGGCAGCTGGCCGATCAGCAGCGACCGTGTGGTGTGGTTCCTCGCCGCGCGTGGCCTGCTGGACGATCAGCCATTCGCTGAAGAGGTCTGGCGTGCATTACAGGACACCATCGCGCAAGACCGTGCCGCGGTATTCGAGGCGCAGATCGGACTCTACCGTGGCGAAACCTCGTTCCTGGATTGGCGCGAGCAGACTTACCCGCAGTGGACGCGCCAGGATGTGCGCTTCATCGCCGAGTCCTTTGCCTTGTCCACCAACGTGTTGCACTACCAGGCCCTGCGTCTGGCCGAGCAACTGGCGCGCCAGCATGGCGATGCGCGCGCGGACCAATATGCCCAGTGGGCCGATGCCTTGCGTCAGGCCATCGCTGCTCGCTTCTGGGATGCGCGCAGCAACCAGTATGTGAGCTATCTGGGCAATGCGGCGCATCCGGTGCGCTATGCCAAGGTCGATCTGCTCGGCGTGTCGCTCGGCGTGCTGGCCGATGTATTTCCGAAAGACCGCGCGCGTATCGCACTGCGCAGGTATCCGATGGTTGCCGGCGGCAGCCCGGTGGTGTGGCCGCAGGAAGCCGAGCAGCCGATCTACCACAACCGCGCCGTCAGGCCCTTCGTCAGCGCGTATGCGCTGCGCGCCGCACGCCAGCTGGACGATGTGCCGCGTATTGCGCTGGAGCTGCAGTCGTTGATGCGCGGCAGCGCGTTGGCCGGCTCCAACATGGAAAACTACGAGATGCAGAGCCTGGCCGTGCACGTGGAGGAGGGTGCACGCAGCGGCCCGGTGGTGAATTCGCCGCGGCAGTTGTGGTCGGTTGCCGGCTATCTCTCCGCGGTGCTGGAAGGCGTGTTCGGCATTGGCGCCGATGGCAGTGTGACGCCTAAACTGCCGCGTACGTTGGTGCCGTTGTTGTTTGGCGATCGCCAGCAGATCGTGCTTGAACAGGGCGCCCGACGCTATGTGCTGCAGCGGCCGACGGCGAGTGCAGGTGAGTTGCTGGTGGCGGGGAAGGTCGAGCAACAAGGCCAGACCACGTTGGTGCATCTGATCGGTCGCAAGGCCGATACCACCGCACCGCCGCAGCCAGGCCAGGTGTTCGCACCCAGCACGCCGGAGGCGCCCGTCGCGCAACGGCAGGGCGATGGCTATCGCATCGTGATTCCGGCTGGGACGACGCTGTACGTGGATGGGCATGCGTTGGACGCCACGCAGCATTGGGACCTGCGCGAGGACGGCCTGCTGCACGTGCTCAGCCTGACCCGTCGCGCCGATGGCCTGGAGTCGCTGCACAGTCCCGCGTTGACGCTCGGCCCGTTGCAGGAAGTCCCGGGCAGCGAGGCCTGGGTTTGGACTGCCACGCGCGCGGGCCAGCATCGCGTATCGCTGCGTTATCGCAACCCCAACGGCCCGATCAATACCGGCGTCACCGCGGCGCTCAAGCGGCTGCTGCTGGAATGCCCGGGGCAGGCGACGCAGTCGCAGGTCGTGGTGATGCCGCATAGCGTGGGCGAGCAATTGTCCACGCAGGTCAGCTTCACTGCGGTGGCCGGGCAGCAGTGCCGGTTCCGGCTGGAGGATGGCTTCAACATGAGTGCGCTGGCGCATTTTGCGCAGTACAACGGCGGCCGCGGTGGTCGTGATGGGGTGGTCAACACCGCGCAGGTGAGCGCGCTGCTGGTCGGACCTGCGGCGAGCACGGAGGCTGCGCAATGACCACCAAACCACGCCTGAGTTTCTGGCAGATCTGGAACATGTGCTTCGGCTTTCTCGGCATCCAGTTCGGCTTCGCGCTGCAGAACGCCAATGCCAGCCGCATCTTCCAGACCCTGGGTGCGCAGGTCGACGACGTACCCGGCTTGTGGATTGCCGCACCGCTGACCGGCCTGATCGTGCAGCCCATCATCGGCTACCTGTCCGACCGTACCTGGACCCCATGGGGACGCCGGCGCCCGTATTTCATGGTCGGCGCAGTCTTCACCACACTGGCCTTGCTGGTGATGCCCAACGCGCCGATGCTGTGGATTGCCGCCGGCACCTTGTGGGTGCTAGATGCCTCGATCAACATCTCGATGGAGCCATTCCGCGCCCTGGTCGGCGACCAGTTGCCACCCGCGCAGCGGCCCGCCGGCTATGCGATGCAGAGCTTCTTCATCGGTATGGGGGCGATCGTGGCGAGCTTTCTGCCATGGCTGCTGACGCACTGGGGCGTGGCCAATACCGCGCCGCCAGGACAGGTGCCCGACAGCGTGCGCTACGCCTTTTATCTCGGTGCAATGGTGCTGTTCCTGTCGATCAGCTGGACGGTGTTGCGCACGCGCGAATACAGCCCGCAGCAGCTGGCCAGTTTCGACGATGCGCATCCGCCTGTCATGGCTGCAGCGATCGCTGGCACCTTGCCATCGCAGCGTGCCAGTGCGCTTTGGTGCGGCATCGGTGTGCTGCTTGCCGCTGCGATCGCCTGGCAGCACGGCGACCGCATGCTCTACGTGCTGGCCGGCCTGTGCGTCGCCTACGGTGCGTTGCTTGCATTGGCGCGCGTGCTGCCGTCCACCAGCATGTTGGTGACGATCGTGCAGGACGTGCGCAGCATGCCGCTGACGATGCGGCGCCTGGCCTGGGTGCAGTTCTTCTCTTGGTTTGCGCTGTTTGCGATGTGGATCTACACCACCGCCGCGATCACCCAGGTGCACTTCGGTGCGAACGACACCGCATCGGCCGCCTATAACGATGGCGCGAACTGGGTGGGCGTGTTGTTCGGCGCCTACAACGGCTTTGCGGCGTTGGCGGCTTTGGTCATTCCATTGTTGGTGCGTGCGATCGGCCTGCGCTGGAGCCATCTGTGCAATCTGTGGCTCGGCGCTGCCGGGCTGCTGTCGATGCTGGTGATCCGCGATCCGCAGTGGCTATTGTTGTCGATGCTGGGCGTGGGCTTTGCCTGGGCCTCGATCCTGTCGCTGCCCTACGCCCTGCTGTCCGACAGCGTGCCCGCTGCCAAGATGGGCGTGTACATGGGCATCTTCAATTTCTTCATCGTGATTCCGCAGTTGGTCGCGGCCAGCGCGCTGGGCTTCGTGTTGCGCATGTGGCTCGGCGGTCAGCCGATCCATGCGCTGGCCATTGGCGGCGCCAGCTTGCTCATTGCCGGCGTGTGCGTGGTGCGGGTTCCAGTGGCCTCGGGAGGGCAGTGATGCGTGTGATGATGGCTGGAGTGATGATGTGTGCAGGCGCGGCGAATGCAGCGGCTGCATCTGGCGATTACTACGGCACGCTGGAGCCGTTCGCTGCCGACGCGGTGTATTTCGTGGTGACCGACCGTTTCGTCAATGGCGATCCCGGCAACGATCAACGCGACCAGGGCGGTGCGCATCGCACGTTCGATGTGCCGACGCCTTGTGCCGATGGCGTCGGCGACAACATCGGTTATCGGGGGGGCGATTTCAAAGGCATCGTCGAGCATGCCGACTACATCCGCGACCTGGGGTTTGGTGCGGTCTGGATCACGCCCATCGTCGACAATCCGGACGAGGCCTTCACCGGCGGCAAGCCGATCAGCTGCGGCAGTACGCTCAGCGACCACGGCAAGACCGGCTACCACGGCTACTGGGGCGTGAACTTCTACAAGCTCGATGAGCATCTGCCCAGCCCGGGCCTGGACTTTGCCGGCTTCACCCGCGCCATGCATGCCAAGCAGTTGAAAGTGGTACTGGATATCGTGGGCAATCATGGATCGCCGGCCTACAGCATGCCGGTGGCGCAGCCTGGCTTCGGCAAGCTGTACGACGCCAATGGCCGCCTGGTCGCCGATCACCAGAATCTGCCACCGGCGCAGCTGGATCCGCAGCACATTCCGCTGCACGCGTTCTACAACACCGGCGGCGGCCTGGCCGAGTTGTCCGATCTCAACGAAAACAATCCTGCGGTACTCGATTACCTGGCTGGTGCGTATCTGCAGTGGATGGAGCAGGGCGCTGACGCGTTCCGTATCGACACCATCGGCTGGATGCCTGACCGCTTCTGGCATGCGTTCGTGGCACGCATCCGCGAAAAACGTCCGGGGTTCTTCATGTTCGGCGAGGCCTTCGATTACGACGCCAACAAGATTGCCGGGCATACCTGGGCGCGCAATGCCGGCGTCAGTGTGCTGGATTTCCCGTTGAAGCAGCAGCTCTCCGCTGTCTTCGGCCATGAGCAGGCCGGGTTCGAAAAGCTCGCCACGCCGTTGTTTCTGCGCCAGGGGCCGTATGCCAATCCGTACGAGCTGATGAGTTTCTACGACAACCACGACATGGCGCGCCTGGACGCCAGCGACACCGGCTTCATCGATGCGCACAACTGGCTGTTTACCGCGCGCGGCATCCCGGTGATCTATTACGGCTCGGAGACCGGCTTCATGCGCGGGCGTGCCGAACACGCAGGCAACCGCAACTATTTTGGTCAGGAGCGCATCCGCACCGCGCCGCAAAGCCCGATCTTCGGCCCATTGCAGCAGATCGCGCGGCTGCGTCGCGATATCCCGGCATTGCAGCGCGGCGTACAGGTGGATGTGCTGCTACGCGGGGATCACGCGGCGTTTTTGCGGGTCTATCAGCATGCGGGTACCAGCCAGACGGCATTGGTGCTGCTCAACAAGGGCGACGCAGCGGCGACCATCGCAGTGACGCGTTTTCTGCAGCCCGGCACCTGGCGCGATGCGGTGAGCGGCGAGCAGGTGCGGGTGCAACGTCGGCTGCTGGCTGCGGTGCCCGCGCACGGCGTGCGCGTGCTGCTCTCGGATGCGCCGGTCACTGATCCGGCCTTGCGCAAGCAGCTCGATCTGCAGATGGCCGAGCAGGCCGCGCGCGACGCCCGCAACAGGTAGGAGCGCACCCGGGCGCGACAGGGCATTACCGGGAACGCCCCGTCGCGCCCGGGTGCGCTCCTACGAGGCGTCAACGGCTGCGGCCGACCCCGCGCAGCCCGCCACGTATGCTCCAACGATTCCCGATTCCCGATTCCCGATTCAACGCCTGACAGCCCCATCAGCCGCCCGACCAAGCACCGCCTCGCCGGTCTCCGCGCCAGACGGCCTCCAGCCCAACGGCGGCTGCAGCCCACTGCTGCGCGAGGAATCACGCAGCGCAAGCCGCACCGGGATGGTGCGGCTCTGCGCCGCTTCGCCGCGGATCAGCGCCACCAGGCTTTCCACCAGCAGCGTGCCGGCCTGCTTGGTGTCCTGCTGCACCGTCGACAACGCCGGCGCCACCGACGCCGCCAGGGCGATATCGTCGAAGCCGCTCACCGCGACATCCTGCGGCACCCGCAAGCCGCGTTCGCGCAAGGCGCGCATGGCGCCGATCGCAATCAGGTCGCTGGCCGCACATACCGCATCGAAGGCTAGGCCACTGTCGAGCAGCGCCATGCACGCGGCATGGCCGGACGATTCGGTGGTGATGGCATCGAACTGCAGCGCGCGATCGGCCACCAAGTCCTGCAGCTTCAGCGCAGCCACGTAGCCGCGGTAGCGCTCTTCGAACTCGGGATAATGATTGGACGCGTGGCCGAGAAAGGCGATGCGGCGGCAGCCCTGCGCGAGCAGATGCGCGGTGATGTCCAGCCCGCCCTGGTAGTTGTCGCTGCCGATCGAAATGCCCGGCTGTCCCGGCAGCGCCGCGCCCCAGCGCACGAAATGCGTGCCTTGCTCGACCAGTAGCTGCAGCCGCTGGCGCGACTGCTGGTAGTCGCCATAGCCGAGCAGGATGATGCCGTCGGCCTTGTTGCTGTCTTCGTAATCGGCCTGCCAATCCTTGGACAGCTGCTGGAAGGACACCAGCAGGTCGTAACCCTGCAGCGCGCAGGCGCGGGTGATCGAGCCCAGCATCGAATGGAAGAACGGGTTGATCAGCGAATCGTCGGCGGTGGGGTCTTCGAAGAACAGCAAGGCCAGCGTGCCGGCATTGCGCAGCCGCAGCGACGAGGCGTTCTTGTCGACCTTGTAGTTCAATTTCTTGGCGATGCGCAGGATGCGCTTGCGGGTCTCTTCGTTGACCATCGGGCTGCCGCGCAGTGCGCGCGACACGGTCGGCTGCGACACGCCGGCCAGGTAGGCGATATCCAGCGAGGTGGCTTTACCCTTGATGGTCATGGTCGGCACTGGCAGCACAGGTGGCCGGCATCATGCCACGCGCCCGCCGGCCCGGTGCCGGCATGCGCAACGGCGGGCTGATTGGTTTACCATTCGCCTCAAGACCCCTTGCGAGAAGGTGGCCCGCGCCCCGCGCCGGCCCAGCGTGCGACATGAGCACTACCACCGCCCACCGCTGATTCCGGCCGCGCCAGTTGGCAAGGCGCCCGCACGGCGTTGTTTCTGCACCATCTCTCGCCACCCCTTTATCCGAGCCTGTCCCGCAGTGGGCAGATCTCCCTTGCAGCCATCGCGCTGCAGCCAGCCCAGACCTCATTCTTGCCCATGATCAACATCACGCTCCCCGACGGCAGCCGCCGCGAATTCGAATCCCCCGTCTCGGTGATGCAGGTCGCCCAGTCGATCGGCGCCGGCCTGGCCAAGGCGACCATCGCCGGCCAGGTCGACGGCCAGCTGGTCGATGCCAGCGACGTCATCGACCACGATGCCAGCCTGCGCATCATCACCGCCAAGGACCCCGAAGGCGTGGAGATCATCCGCCACTCCTGCGCGCATCTAGTCGGGCATGCGGTCAAGCAGCTGTACCCGGAGGTCAAGATGGTGATCGGCCCGGTCATCGCCGAAGGCTTCTACTACGACATCTACAGCGAGCGCCCGTTCACGCCCGAAGACATGGCCGCGATCGAGCAGCGCATGCAGGAGCTGATCGCGCAGGACTACGAGGTGATCAAGAAGGTCACCCCGCGCGCCGAGGTGATCGAAGTGTTCACCCAGCGCGGCGAGGAGTACAAGCTGCGCCTGATCGAGGACATGTCCGCCGACATCACCGCGATGGGCCTGTACTACCACCAGGAATACGTGGACATGTGCCGCGGCCCGCACGTGCCAAACACGCGCTTCCTCAAGGCTTTCAAGCTGACCCGCATTTCCGGCGCCTACTGGCGCGGCGATGCCAAGAACGAGCAGCTGCAGCGCATCTACGGCACCGCCTGGGCCGACAAGAAACAGCTGGACGCCTATATCCTGCGCATGGAAGAAGCCGACAAGCGCGACCATCGCCGCATCGGCAAGCAGCAGGACCTGTTCCATCTGCAGGAAGAGGCGCCTGGCCTGGTGTTCTGGCATCCCAAGGGCTGGTCGCTGTGGCAGGTGGTCGAGCAATACATGCGCAAGGTCTATCGCGACAGCGGCTACGGCGAGGTGCGCTGCCCGCAGATCCTGGACGTGTCGCTGTGGCAGAAATCCGGCCACTGGGACAACTACCAGGACGCGATGTTCTTCACCGAGTCGGAGAAGCGCACTTATGCGGTCAAGCCGATGAATTGCCCGGGTCACGTGCAGGTGTTCAACCAGGGCCTGCACAGCTACCGCGACCTGCCGATCCGCTACGGCGAGTTCGGCGCCTGCCACCGCAACGAGCCCTCCGGCGCGCTGCATGGCATCCTGCGCGTGCGCGGCTTCACCCAAGACGACGGGCATGTGTTCTGCCTGGAATCGCAGATCGAAGCCGAAGTCACCGCCTTCCATCAACAGGCACTGGCGGTCTACACCGCGTTCGGCTTCGACGACATCGAGATCAAGATCGCGCTGCGCCCGGAAAAGCGCCTGGGCGACGACGTCACCTGGGACAAGGCCGAAGCCGCGCTGCGCAGCGCGCTGGGCGTATGCGGGGTGGAGTGGCAGGAGCTGCCGGGCGAGGGTGCCTTCTACGGCCCCAAGATCGAGTACCACCTCAAGGACGCCATCGGCCGCACCTGGCAACTGGGCACCATGCAGGTCGATTTTATGATGCCCGGCCGCCTCGGTGCCGAGTATGTGGACGAGCACAGCCAGAAAAAGCATCCGGTCATGCTGCACCGGGCGATCGTCGGTTCGATGGAGCGTTTCATCGGCATTTTGATCGAACACCACGCCGGCGCCTTCCCCGCCTGGCTCGCCCCGGTCCAGGTCGTTGTCGCAAATATCACCGATGCCCAGGCAGACTATGTCGACTCGGTTCGGAAAACCCTTGCAAATCAAGGCTTCCGTGTGAACGCCGATTTGCGTAACGAGAAGATCGGATATAAGATTCGCGAGCATACGCTGCAACGCGTGCCTTATCTCCTCGTCGTCGGTGACCGCGAGAAGGAAAACGGCGCCGTCGCCGTGCGGACACGTTCGGGAGAGGACCTCGGGACCATGACGGTCTCGGCCTTCATCGAGCGTCTGCAGGCAGAGCAGGCAGCGTGAGCCAACCCCGGCCGGTCTGGATGATCCGGATGCGCCGGTTCGATTCCCCTGGGAGATTGCAATATCAGTACCCCTGACAACAAACAGAACCGCAAGAACCAAGAAATCCGTGTGCCGCGCGTCCGCGTGATCGGCAGTGACGGTGAGATGGTCGGCGTGTTGTCGCGCGACGAAGCGCTCGCCAAGGCCGAGGAAGAAGGCCTGGATCTGGTCGAAATCCAGCCGCAGGCCGATCCGCCGGTCTGCAAGATCATGGATTTCGGCAAGTTCAAGTTCGAGCAGCAGAAAAAGGCCAACGAGGCTAAGAAGAAGACCAAGCAGGTCGAGATCAAGGAACTCAAGTTCCGTCCGGTCACGGACGAGGGCGACTACCAGATCAAGCTGCGCAACATGCGCCGCTTCCTGGAAGAGGGCGACAAGGTCAAGGTCAACATCCGCTTCCGTGGCCGTGAAATGAGCCACCAGGAGCTGGGGCGCGAAATGGCTTCCCGGATCGAGGCCGACCTGGGCGAAGACATCGTCATCGAGTCGCGCCCGCGCCTGGAAGGGCGCCAGATGGTCATGATGATCGCGCCGAAGAAGAAGATCTGATCCCGCGCTGAGACGGGCCCCGGTAGGGTCCGTCCGGCCGGCGACAGCCTCCATTTGCAAGAATTCCCGGCAACGGGCATACTGCGCGGCCCGGTTTTGCCGGGACGCCGCGCAAGCGGTACAGGACCTGTCCGGATCGTGTTCGATCAAGGACTTACAAGCAGGCAAGGGCATGGATGGAAAGCGTGGTCGCAAGACTGCCGCCCGGGTCAGTGACAAAACACCATCAAGGACATTGCAATGCCCAAGATCAAGACCAACCGGGCGGCGGCCAAGCGTTTCCGCAAGACCGCCTCCGGCAAGTACAAGTGCGGCCACGCAAACCGTAGCCATATCCTCACGAAGAAAGCGACCAAGCGGAAGCGCAACCTGCGGCAGACGAACCACGTCCGCGCCGAGGATGCAGGCCGTCTCGATCGTATGCTTCCCTATCTCTGAGGACTGAACCATGGCACGAGTAAAGCGTGGTGTGCAGGCGCGCCGCCGCCACAAGAAAATTCTGACCCTGGCGAAGGGCTACTACAATGCCCGTCGCAAGGTTTTCCGCGTCGCCAAGCAGGCGGTCATCAAGGCGCAGCAGTACGCCTATATCGGCCGCAAGCAGAAGAAGCGCGTCTTCCGTTCGTTGTGGATCACCCGCATCAATGCGGCTGCCCGCATCAATGGCCTGAGCTACAGCCGTTTCATGAACGGCCTGCTGAAGGCGGGTATCACCCTGGACCGCAAGGTGCTGGCCGATATCGCCGTGCACGATGCCGCCGGCTTTGCCGCGCTGGCTGAGAAGGCCAAGGGCGCGCTGGCGGCATAGGTGCGAGTCCCTCGCAAGAGCCCGCACATCGTTAGTGCGAGTCCTTCGCAAGAGCCCGCACATCCATGTGCGGACTTTTGACGGGATAGTTCCTCGTAGGGCTTGTACATTCACGTCCAAGCCTCTGACGAGGGCAAGCAGATATGCAGGGGGAAGGGCGCGAGTCCTTCCCCTTTTGCGTTTTTAGATGGCCGGCATTGCTGACTGGGTGCCGGGCAAGGCCAGATTTGAGTGGCAATGCGTTCCGGTGCATCCGGAAACACCGTTCGGTTGACGCAGTTGAGGCGCGAGTGCAATGAGTGAGATTCAATCCCTGACCGAGCGTGCGCTGGCCGATGTCGCCGCTGCGCAGACGCCGGACCAACTGGAAGCCTTGCGCGTCGCATTGCTGGGTAAGAGCGGCAGCATCACCGCCCAGCTCAAGCAGCTCGGCACGCTGCCGGCCGATCAGCGAAAGGCCGCTGGCGAAGCGATCAACCTGTCGCGCGATGCGCTGACCGCTGCGTTGTCCGAGCGCAAGCACACGCTGGAAAACGCCGCGCTGGACGCACGTCTGGCCGGGGAGCGGATCGATGTCACCTTGCCGGGGCGCCGCAGCGAACGCGGTGGATTGCACCCGGTCACGCGCACGCTCGAGCGCATCGTCGAGATCTTTGCGCGCCTGGGCTATGAGTTGTCCGATGGTCCGGAGATCGAGGACGACTGGCATAACTTCGAAGCCCTGAACTTTCCGCCGCACCATCCGGCGCGCGCGATGCACGACACGTTCTATTTCGGCGATGGCCGCCTGTTGCGCACGCATACCTCCGGCGTGCAGGTGCGCTACATGGATGCGCACAAACCGCCGCTGCGCATGATCGCGGCCGGCAAGGTGTATCGCTCCGATTCGGACCAGACCCATTCGCCGATGTTCCATCAGGTCGAAGGCCTGCTGGTGGACGAGCATTCCACCTTTGCCGACCTCAAGGGCACCTTGTCCGAGTTCGTGCGGGCGTTCTTCGAACGCGACTTCGAAATGCGCTTCCGCCCCAGCTATTTCCCGTTCGTGGAACCGGGCGCGGAAGTGGATATCGCCTGGCAGCAGCCGGACGGCAGCGCGCGCTGGCTGGAAGTGCTCGGCTGCGGCATGGTGCACCCGAACGTGCTGCGCAGCGTCGGCATCGACCCAGAGCGCTACACCGGCTTCGCGTTCGGCCTGGGCGTGGAGCGTTTTGCGATGCTGCGCTACGGCGTCAACGATCTGCGCGCGTTCTTTGAAAACGATGTGCGTTTTCTCAGGCAGTTTGCCTGACGGCGGGCAATCGGGAATGGGGAATAGGGAATCGCAACAGCCACGCGCTCTGCAGGTCCCATTCCGAAAGCCCGGCGCCCCTGCCTTTGCGATTCCCCATTCTCCATTCCTGATTCCCGGCTCCTCATGAAATTCTCTGAAAATTGGCTGCGCAGCCACGTTCCCATCCAGGCGAGCCGCGACGAGCTTGCCGCGACGCTGACGGCGATCGGTCTGGAGGTCGAAGAGGTCACGCCGTTGGGCGAGGCGCTGGGGCAGGTGGTGGTGGCGCGTATCGTCGAGGCGGTACGTCATCCGGAAGCCGACCGTCTGCAGGTCTGCAGCGTCGACGCAGGGCAGGGCGAGCTGCTGCAGATCGTGTGTGGCGCGCCCAATGCGCGTGCCGGTCTGGTGGCGCCGTTGGCGCTGGTCGGTGCGCAGATCGGTGCGCTGACCATCACCGCAGCCAAGCTGCGCGGGGTGGCGTCCAATGGCATGTTGTGCTCGGCCAAGGAGCTGGGTCTGGACAGCGACGCGTCCGGCCTGTTCGAGCTGCCGGACGATGCGCCAGTGGGGCAGGCGCTGGCCGAGTATCTGGGGCTGCCCGATGCCAGCATCGAGATCAAGCTGACGCCCAATCGCGCCGACTGCTTCAGCGTGCGCGGTATCGCCTTCGACGTGGCCGCAGCCTGCGCCAGCGAAGTGGTGGCCTTCGATGCCGGTGCGGTAGCGCCGGTGTCCACGCGCACGCTGGCGGTGGAATTGCATGCCGGCAACGCAGCGCCGCGCTATTGCGGGCGTGTGATCGAAGGCATCGACCCGGCCGCGAAAACGCCGGTGTGGCTGGCCGAGCGGCTGCGTCGCAGTGGCGTGCGTCCGGTCTCGCTGCTGGTGGATATCACCCAGTACGTGATGCTGGAGCTTGGCCAGCCGATGCATGCGTTCGACCTGGACACGCTGCAGGGGCCGATCGGCGTACGCCGTTCGCGCGGCGGCGAGCAGCTGGCGTTGCTGGATGGACGGCAGGTCACGCTGGACGACAGCTTCCTGACCATCACCGATGCCGATCGTCCGGTGGCATTGGCCGGCCTGATGGGTGGGCTGGACACGCGCGTCACCGAGACCACGCGCAACGTGTTCCTGGAGTCGGCGTACTTCGATCCGGCCGCGATCATGGGCCGTGGCCGCAAGCTCGGTCTGCATACCGATGCCGGCCATCGCTTCGAGCGTGGTGTGGATCCGGCATTGCCGCTGCAAGCGATCGAAGTGGCGACGCGGCTGGTGCTGGAGCTGGCCGGTGGGACGCCGGGCCCGGTGGTGCATGCGCAATTGCCGGAGCATCTGCCGCAGCCGGCGCGGATCCTGCTGCGGCGTGCGCGGATCGCGCGCGTACTCGGTATCCGGATCGACGATGCCGAGGTCGTGCGCATTTTGAGTGCGCTCGGCATGCAGCTCGAGGCGGTTGCCGAAGGCTGGCAGGTGATGGCGCCGAGCCGTCGCTTCGATATCGCCATCGAAGAGGATCTGATCGAAGAGCTGGCGCGTATCCACGGTTACGACCGCGTGCCGACCACGCTGCCGGGCGGCGCAAGCCGGATTGCGATGCCGAGCGAAACCCAGCTCGACGAACTCAGCGTGCGGCGCCAGCTGGTGGCGCGCGAGCTGCAGGAAACCATCAACTACGCCTTCGTCGACGCTACCTTGCTGGAGCGCTGGCAGCTGACCGACGGCCTGGTGCCGTTGGCCAATCCGCTCAGCGCCGAGCTCGCGATCATGCGTCCACGCCTGTTGCCGGGCCTGGTGGCGACGCTGGGCCGCAACGCCGCCCGCCAGGCTGGCCGCGTGCGCCTGTTCGAGCTGGGCAAGGTGTTCGCTGCCGCCTCCGAGGCTGGCGCTGCCCCGCAGGAGTCGCAGCATGTCGCCGCGGCCGTGTGTGGCGATGCCCTGGCGCTGCAGTGGGGCGAGCCGGCGCGCAAGGTGGACTTCCACGATCTGAAGGGCGACCTGATGGCGCTGGCCGCGGCCAGCGGCGCGGTGCTGGACTTCCAGCCCTCCGCCCAACCCTTCGGGCATCCGGGGCGCTCGGCCGACATCCATCGCGATGGCATTTGCATCGGCTGGATCGGGCAGGTGCATCCGCGCCTGGCCAAGGCGTTGGACATCGACGTGGATGTGATTGCGTTCGAGCTGCAACTGACCGCGTTGGTCCAACGCGCATTGCCGCGTGCCGGTGAACTGTCGCGGTTCCCTTCGGTGCGTCGCGATCTGGCTTTCCTGGTACCGGAAGAGGTCAGCTGGGCGGCGTTGTCAAGTAGCGTGCGCACCACCGTCGGGCCGTTGTTGCGCGAGGTGCAGCTGTTCGACCGCTATGTCGGGCAGGGGGTCGATCCAGGTTTCAAGAGTCTGGCTATGGGCTTGATTTTGCAGGATAACTCGCGCACTCTCACCGACCGGGACGTCGACGCAGTCGTTGCCGATGTGGTGGCCGTGATCGAGCGCGAGCACCGCGCCCGGATCCGGAGTTGAGGCGGTAACCAGGGGATTGGCATGGCATTGACGAAAGCGGAGATGGCCGAACGTCTGTTCGACGAGGTCGGTCTGAACAAGCGCGAGGCAAAGGAATTTGTCGACGCGTTCTTCGATGTGCTGCGCGATGCGCTGGAGCAGGGCCGTCAGGTGAAGCTGTCCGGTTTCGGCAACTTCGATCTGCGGCGCAAGAATCAACGGCCCGGTCGCAATCCCAAGACTGGTGAGGAAATTCCGATCTCGGCGCGCACGGTGGTGACTTTCCGTCCGGGCCAGAAGCTCAAGGAGCGGGTGGAGGCTTATGCTGGATCCGGGCAGTAATCGCGAACTACCGCCAATCCCGGCCAAGCGCTACTTCACCATCGGCGAAGTCAGCGAGCTGTGCGACGTCAAGCCGCATGTGCTGCGCTACTGGGAAACCGAGTTTCCGAGCCTGGAACCGGTCAAGCGGCGCGGCAACCGGCGCTACTACCAGCGCCACGATGTGCTGATGGTCCGCCAGATCCGCGGCCTGCTCTACGAGCAGGGCTATACCATCGGCGGCGCACGCCTGCGCCTGGAGGGCGATGGCGCCAAGAGCGAGTCGGCTCTGAGCAACCAGATCATCAAACAGGTGCGCATGGAACTGGAAGAGGTTCTGCAACTGCTGCGCCGCTAGGAAAACGCTTCACAAAGCCGCTATAATCGCAGGCCGCCCTCGTGGCGGATGCAACATCTTCGGGGTATAGCGCAGCCTGGTAGCGCACTAGTCTGGGGGACTAGTGGTCGTCGGTTCGAATCCGGCTACCCCGACCAAACACGGAGCCCATGTCTTCACGGACATGGGCTTTTTTGTTGCGTCGCAACATGCGTTTGGTAGCGTGTCATACGGATGACACGATATGCGTATCGGCATACTGCAGGGCAACATGGAACGGCTGCTCGAGCCCGTTTGACTGCGGTTCCGCTCGCATGGACCTGGATCACGGATTGTGGCTAAGTATCCGAAAATGCTCCGAATCATTAGTGCTGGATTAGTGCGTGGATCACGTTTTGTTAACGTCGCAACGACGAACTTGAATCAATAGGCCAACGCCGTCAAAAAAATGGCGAGCAGCGTCTTGCGATGCCTTGGTTCTATGCCATAGTGCACTGCAACACGTCACACCTGTCGTGATCCCGAGCGTCTTGGGATGAATTTCTCTGTCGTACGTTCTTGCTGGCGTGTTGGCCGGTCGAATGCTGCGCGAGGTCCTGTCCCACCCAACCGAGGCAGCCAGCCACACGCATGAAAAAACTGATCGGACGATTCTGCCAAGGCCTCAGCCTGGCGTTGATCTGCTCGATGGCACTGGGCGCATGCAGCACCGGTCCGAAGATGGCAGATTCCCTGCCGCTTCCGGATCCGCTCGCAATGTCCGCAGTGCAGCCGGAGTATCGACTCGCTCCAGGCGACCTGCTGTTGTTCAAGGTGTTCCAGGTCGACGATCTGGAGCGGCAGGTCCGCATCGATCAGAACGGCCACATCTCGCTGCCGCTGATCGGCGACGTCAAGGCGGCCGGTCTGGGCGTCGGCGAGCTGGAAAAGCTGGTGGCAGAACGCTACGCCGCCGGATACCTGCAGCAGCCGCAGGTGTCGGTGTTCGTGCAGGAGTCCAATGGTCGCCGGGTGACGGTGACCGGTGCGGTTGACGAGCCGGGTATCTATCCGGTGATCGGCGCCAACCTGACCCTGCAGCAGGCCATTGCGCAGGCCAAGGGTGTCAGCACGGTGGCCAGCCGCGGCAACGTCATCGTGTTCCGCACCGTCAACGGGCAAAAGATGATTGCCAGATTCGACCTGACCCAGATCGAGAAGGGGGCCAACCCGGACCCTGAGATCTACGGCGGCGACATCGTTGTGGTGTACCGCTCGGACGCACGCGTCTGGTTGCGCACCATGCTGGAACTGACCCCCCTTGTGATGGTGTGGCGCGCTTACCGATGAGTATGAATTCAGACAATCGTTCCTCCCCGTCTCATCGTCATGGGCATCTTGAGCTGGCCGACGTTGGCTTGCTCGACTACTGGCGCGCGCTGGTGTCGCAGCGCTGGTTGATCATCCTGATCACCGTCGCGGCCGTGGCGCTGGCCTTTGGCGTTACCCTGCTGATGCCGGAAAAATACCGCGCCACCAGCACACTGCAGATCGAGCGTGACTCGCTCAACGTGGTGAACGTCGACAATCTGATGCCGGTGGAGTCGCCGCAGGATCGCGATTTCTACCAGACCCAGTACCAGTTGTTGCAGAGCCGTTCGCTGGCCCGTGCGGTGATCCGCGAGGCCAGGCTCGATCAGGAGCCGGCGTTCAAGCAGCAGGTCGACGAAGCGCTGGAAAAGGCCGCTGCCAAGAATCCGGAAGCCGGCAAGTCGGTTGACTCGCGCCAGGCGATCATCGAGCGCAGCCTGACCGATACGCTGCTGGCCGGGCTGGTGGTCGAGCCGATCCTCAATTCGCGCTTGGTCTACGTCAATTATGATTCGCCGGACCCGGTGCTGGCTGCCAAGATCGCCAACACCTACACCAAGGTCTTCATCGTCAGCACCCAGGAACGCCGCATCAAGGCGTCTTCGTTCGCGACCAAGTTCCTGGCTGAGCGTCTGGAGCAGTTGCGCGACAAGGTGGAGGACTCGGAAAAGAATCTGGTCACCTATTCCACCGACGAGCAGATCGTGTCGGTGGGCGATGACAAGCCATCGCTTCCCGCCCAGAACCTGAGCGACCTCAATGCGATGCTGGCATCGGCGCAGGACACGCGCATCAAGGCTGAGGCAGCCTGGCGTCAGGTCAGCAGCGGCGACGCGATGTCGCTGCCGCAGGTGCTGAGCAACCCGCTGATCCAGAGCCTGCGTGGCGAGCAGATCCGCTTGAACACCGAATATCAGCAGAAGCTGTCGACCTTCAAGCCGGACTATCCGGAAATGCAGCGTCTGAAGGCGCAGATCGAAGAGTCGCGTCGCCAGATCAATGGCGAGGTCATCAATATCCGCCAGTCGCTCAAGGCGACGTACGACGCATCGGTGCATCAGGAGCAATTGCTCAACCAGCGCATCGCCGGATTGCGAAATGATGAGCTGGATCTGCAGGGTCGCAGCATCCGCTACAACATGCTCAAGCGCGACGTCGATACCAACCGCCAGCTCTACGATGCGCTCTTGCAGCGCTACAAGGAGATCGGTGTGGCGAGCAACGTCGGCGCCAACAACGTGACCATCATCGATACCGCAGACGTGCCTACGTCTAAGACTTCGCCGAAACTTAAATTGAACCTCGCTTTGGGCTTCATCTTTGGCGTATTTCTGGGCGTAGCTGTGGCTCTTGTGCGCTACTTCCTGCGTGGCACGGCAGCGCAGACGCGGTTGGACTGACATCGTCGTGTTGCACAACGGTGGTTAATTGAAGTGACAACTGATTCAGCGTGGAAAAGGTTGGATCCCGTATGTTTCGGGCTCCTTCGTTTGAAAGTTTGTCTCTGTTGAAACAAAGGGCTGTCGTGCGATCTGGGGTCGGTAGGTATTACCGCGGTGATCGCCCGGCGGAGATGATTGAAAGCTCGCGTGCGTTTCGTATGTTCCCCCGCATGCGCCGTATCGAGTTTGGAGGACATCCCCATGCTTTTGGCAGACTTGAGTAGCGCGACTTACACGACATCCTCGCCGCGATTGTTGTCCAAGTATTCGGCTGCAGCCGATCTGGTCCTGCGCGTCTTCGACCTCACCATGGTCGTGGTCTCCGGGCTGATCGCCTATCGCATTGTCTTCGGCTCCTGGGTGCCTGCGGCACCGTACCGGGTCGCCATCGCCACCACGCTGTTGTATTCGGTGATCTGCTTTGCGCTGTTCCCGCTGTTCCCGCTGTATCGCAGCTGGCGTGGCCGCGGGCTGTTGAGCGAGCTGATGGTGCTGGGCGGTGCATTCGGCGGCGTGTTTGCGCTGTTCGCGGTGCACGCACTGATCGTGCAGGTCGGCGAGCAGGTCTCGCGCGGCTGGATCGGCCTGTGGTTCGTCGGTGGCCTGGCCTCGCTGGTGGCAGCCCGCACGGTGCTGCGCGGCTTCCTGAATCACCTGCGCACCCAGGGTGTGGACGTGCAGCGGGTGGTGGTGGTGGGTCTGCGCCATCCGGTGATGAAGATCAATCACTACCTCAGCCGCAATCCCTGGGTCGGCATGAATCTGGTCGGCTACTTCCGCACGCCGTACGACATCGCCGTGACCGAGCAGCGTCAGTCGCTGCCGTGCCTGGGCGATCCGGACGCGCTGATCGAGTATCTGAAGGACAACCAGGTCGAGCAGGTGTGGATCTCGCTGCCGCTGGGCGAGCGTGATCACATCAAGCAGCTGCTGCAGCGTCTGGATCGCTACCCGATCAACGTCAAGCTGGTGCCGGATCTGTTCGACTTCGGTCTGTTGAACCAGTCCGGCGAGCAGATCGGCAATGTGCCGGTGATCAACCTGCGCCAGGGCGGTGTGGATCGTGACAACTACTTTGTGGTCGCCAAGGCGCTGCAGGACAAGATCCTGGCCGTGATCGCGCTGATGGGCCTGTGGCCGCTGATGGCAGCAATTGCGGTGGGTGTGAAGATGAGTTCGCCGGGTCCGGTGTTCTTCCGCCAGCGTCGTCATGGTCTGGGTGGTCGCGAGTTCTATATGTTCAAGTTCCGCTCGATGCGTGTGCATGACGACCATGGCACCACCATCCAGCAGGCGACCAAGAACGACACCCGCATCACCCGTTTTGGTGCGTTCCTGCGCCGCAGCAGCCTGGATGAGTTGCCGCAGATCTTCAACGTGCTCGGCGGCAGCATGTCGATCGTGGGTCCGCGTCCGCACGCGGCGCAACACAACACCCATTACGAAAAGCTGATCAATCACTACATGCAGCGCCATTACGTCAAGCCGGGCATCACCGGTTGGGCGCAGGTCAATGGATTCCGTGGCGAAACCCCGGAGCTGCGCACGATGAAGAAGCGCATCCAGTACGATCTGGACTACATCCGTCGCTGGTCGCTGTGGCTGGATATCCGCATCATCGTGCTGACCGCAGTGCGTGTGCTCGGACAGAAGACCGCGTACTGATGATGGCGGGGAGTGTGCGACCTGGCGCGCCGAGCGCCGCGGGCGGCTGCATCGCAGCCGCCCCTCTCAAGCAGGCGTCTGCATGCTGATCCGAATGAGCGAAGAGGCCCGCGTTCGCTGGCACAACCTGTTGATCGAACTGACCCTGCTGGTCGGCGTCGGTTACAACCTGGTGCTGGCGCTGATCAACGCGAATGTGTTCACCGTCCGTCCGGTGATCACCTACGCAGTCGAATTCCTGGTCTACGCCGCGTGTTTTCTGCTCGGCCTGGGCTCGATGAGCCGCAAGCGCATTGCATTGATCATCAGCGGCCTGGGGCTGATCGTCACCTTGATGTTCGTGCGCTTCCTGGTGAACTGGCAGATCGATCCGAAGTTCTTTCGCGACGCCCTGGTGGTCTTCGCTTTTGTGGTGCTTGGTTCGGCCTACACCGGATCGGTGCCCAAGTTGTTTGTGCGCATTACCATCATCGTGTCGTTGGTGGCGGCGTTCGAGTTGGCGATGCCCAGCGCCTACGGCGACCTGGTCAACCCGAAGAGCTTCTTCGTCAATGCGCGCGGCATGAGCGCGGAAGGGTTCTGGAACGAAGACAGCAACCTGTTCGTCAGCGCCACGCGGCCGGGCGAGCGCAACTTCCTGCCCGGCTCCAATCTTCCCCGCGCCTCTTCGATGTTCATCGAGCCGGTGACGATGGGCAACTACATCTGCTTCTTTACCGCGATCGTGCTGGTGTTCTGGCGCTGGATGCGGCCGGCGATGCTGGTTCTGTCGGTCGGCCTGATCGGTTTCATGATCGTGGCCTCCGACGGCCGACTTGCGGCGGGCACCTGCGTGCTGATGGTGCTGCTGTCGCCGTTGTTGAAACGCCTGGATCAACGACTGGCGTTCCTGATCTTTCTGATCGTGATCATGACCGCATGGTTGCTGGTGTGGATCACCGGGATCACGGCCTATCAGGACAACACGATGGGCCGAATCTTCTTCACCGTCAATTCGATGAATAACCTGTCCTTCAACTCGTGGATGGGCCTGGATTTTGCGCAGGCGTACCGTTACTTCGACAGCGGTATTGCCTACTTCATCGCATCGCAGTCGATCTTCGGCGTGCTCGCCTTCCTGCTGTCGTATTCGTTCCTGTTGTTGATGCCGAGCAAGGAAGGGCAGCTGTTCAAGAACCTGGCAATCTTTGCGTTCGCGCTGAGCTTGCTGGTATCTAACGGCTACTTCTCGATCAAGACATCGGCATTGTGGTGGTTCGTGTGCGGCTGCCTGTGGCACATGCGGCCGACCTGGTCTGCTGCAACCTATGCACAGCTGCCTACACAGGATCCGGCCGACGATAAGGCGCGATTGCCACTGCCCGCAGGAGGCGCGCGATGAGTATGGCGGCGACGCAGCCACCGCAGCCGGTCGTACCGGTCGCCGGCGTGCACGTCGCCACCGGCGGGCGCAGCCGCGACCCGCGCATCGATGCCGCCAAGGCCCTGGCGATTCTGCTGGTGGTGTTCTGCCACGCCAAGGGCGTGCCGCATGCGATGACGCTGTTTGCCTACAGCTTCCATGTGCCGCTGTTCTTCATGGTGTCCGGCTGGCTGGCATCCGGCTATGCGTCGCGGACCACCGGGTTGTCGCAGACGATCAGCAAGCAGGCGCGCAGCCTGCTGCTGCCATATGTGACGTTTTATCTGCTCGGTTACGCATACTGGTTGCTGACGCGCAATATCGGTGAGAAGGCAGCGCGATGGGGTAGCCATCCGTGGTGGGAGCCGATCGTGGCGATGTTTACCGGCATTGGCCCCGATCTGTATGTGCAGCCTCCGCTGTGGTTCCTGCCGGTAATGCTGGTGACAGTACTGGGCTACGTGGTGCTGCGCCGCTGGATGTCGCCGGTGGGGATCGCGGTGGCGTCGTTGATTCTGGCCTGGCTCTGGATGCGCTGGTTTCCGGGCCAGCAGTTGCGGCTTTTCTTCGGCCTGGACGTACTGCCGGTGTCGCTGTGCTTTTATGCACTGGGCGCCTTGTTGATCCACCTCTCCGCACGCCTGCCGACCTCCTTGCCGGTGAGCGCGCTGGCGACGGTGCTGCTGGCCTTGCCGGTGGCCTGGCTGGCCGATCGTAATGGTCGGATCGACGTCAACATGCTGGAGTTCGGCCGCAGCCATGCCGGGTTTGTGGTTAGCGCGGTACTTGGCTCATTGATGGTGATCTGTGCGGCACGGCTGGTGCAGGGCTGGGCATGGATACAGTGGATCGGCCGCAATACCTTGCTGATCCTGTGCACCCATATGCTGGTGTTCTTCGTGCTCTCCGGTGTCGCGGCGCTGGCTGGCGGATTCGGTGCCTCGCGCCCGGGCGTGGTATGGGCGTTGTTCGTGACAGTGTTTGCGCTGCTCGCGTGCGTGCCGCTGCGCTGGTTGCTGATGCGTTTTGCGCCGTGGACTTTGGGTGCCCGCCCGGTGGCGGCATGACCGGCGCTGCGGCATGACCACCGCATCGTATTCCAGCCCGGCCGGGCGGCGCGACCTGGGGGCCAAGGTCTCGCCAGCGCCTGCATTGACCCGTGATTGGCAGATCGATGCAGCAAAGGCGCTGGCCATCGTGCTGGTTGTGTTAGGGCATGCCAACGGCATGCCGGCGGCCTACAAGTTGTTCGCCTACAGTTTTCATGTCCCGCTGTTTTTCGTGCTGTCCGGCTGGGTCGGTGAGCGCTTTGGCCACCGCGCGATGACGCTGGAGACGACCAGGAAGTTGGCGCGCACGTTGCTGGTTCCCTATGTTGTGTTTTTCTTGGTGGCCTACGTCTGCTGGCTGCTGATGGGAGTGACCAGCCGCGCGGCGCATCCATCGCATGTCCTGCCGTGGTGGGATCCGTTCGTCGGTCTGTTCTGGGCCAACGGCACGCGCCTGTACGTGCTTCCGGCGTTGTGGTTCCTGCCGGCCTTGTTCGTCACCACGCTGGCCTATCTCGCCCTGCGCACGCGCCTGACGACGGCGGCGTTGGCTGCAGCCAGTCTGTTGCTTGCATTGGCATGGGCCGGCTGGTTTCCGTCATTGCACCTGCGGCTCCCGTTCGCGCTGGATGTATTGCCTGTCGCGCTGTTCTTCATCGCCGTGGGCGGATGGTTGTCGCGCCATGCCGATGCACTGCGGGCGCTTGGGGCCTCGGTGTGGGCGTTGGCACTGCCGGTGCTGGCGGCGGCGTGGTGGTGGCTGGCTGGATGGAACGGGCAGGTGGATGTGAACAATCTGCAGTTCGGACATTCCGCTGCAGTGTTCCTGCTGGTCAGCCTGCTGGGCACCGCGATGACCTTGTGTGTGGCCTACTTCGTTCGACAGTGGCGGTGGCTGCAGTGGATCGGTGGCAATACCTTGCTGATCCTGTGCACGCACACCTTGGTGTTTCTGGTGCTCACCAGTGTGGTGGCACGAACGGGTGTGATCGCACCCGGCACGATCGGCACGCCGGCCTGGGCAATGGGCCTGAGTGCGTTCGCTCTCGTTGCCAGTGTGCCGATGCGCGCCGTGCTGGTGCGCGTTGCGCCGTGGATGTTGGGATTGAAACGTAAATGACGAGCTTCCAGAATGATTGGCCGAGCATGCAGATATGTCTGCGTCGCTGGCACAGGAGATTGGCGTAATGAAAGTGGTGCATGTCGTCCGCCAATTCCACCCTTCGATCGGAGGCATGGAAGAAGTCGTTCTCAATGTGGCCCGTCAACATCAGGCCACCAGCGCCGATACGGTAGAGATCGTGACCCTGGATCGGGTGTTTACCGATCCGGGCGCGCAACTTGCGGCGCAGGAGACGCATCAGGGCTTGCCGATTCGGCGCATCGGTTATCGCGGTTCGTCGCGTTATCCGTTGGCGCCGTCCGTGCTGAGCGCGATCCGCTCGGCCGATCTGGTGCACCTGCATGGCATCGATTTTTTCTACGACTATCTGGCGTTGACCAAGCCGCTGCATGGCAAGCCGATGGTGGTGTCCACGCACGGCGGCTTCTTCCACACCGCGTATGCCTCGCGGATGAAGCAGCTATGGTTTCAAACGCTCACCCGCACCTCGGCGTTGGCGTATGCGCGGGTGATCGCCACCAGCGAGAACGATGGCGAGCTATTCGCCAAGGTGGTGTCGCCGACGCGTTTGCGGGTGATCGAAAACGGCGTGGATGTGGAGAAATACGCAGGGCAGGGTGCAGCGACGCCGGGCCGGACCATGATGTATTTCGGCCGCTGGTCGGTGAACAAGGGTCTGATCGAAACCCTGGAGCTGCTGCAGGCGGTACTGCAACGTGATCCGCAGTGGCGGTTGATCATCGCCGGGCGCGAATACGATCTGAACGAGGCCGATCTGCGCAAGGCGATCGCCGAGCGGGGCCTGCAGGACAAGGTGCAGCTCAGCATGTCGCCCTCGCAGGAGCAGTTGCGCAGCCTGATGCAACAGGCGCAGTTCTTCGTCTGTCTGTCGCGCCACGAAGGCTTCGGCATCGCCGCGGTCGAGGCGATGAGTGCAGGCCTGATTCCCATCCTCAGCGACATCCCGCCGTTCGTGCGCCTTGCCAGCGAATCGGGGCAGGGCGTGATCGTCAACCGCGAGAGGATCGATGCGGCCGCAAACCAGGTGCAGGCGCTTGCGCTGCAGGCGGATGCGGATTTCGATGCGCGTCGTGCAGCATCCATGGCGTACGTGGGCCGCTACGACTGGAAGCATGTGGTCGGGCGCTACGTCGACGAGTACCACACCGCGTTGGGCACCCGCCGTCCGCAGGAGGCAGTGCGATGAGCGCGCCTGCATCGGCAGCGACTGCGCGGGCTGCCGCGCAGCCACAGGTCACCGTGCTGTTCTCCACCGAGAAGCCCAATGCCAGCACCAATCCGTATCTGACCCAGCTGTACGCGTCGCTGCCCGACGCAGTGCAGCCGCGCTTCTTTTCGATGCGCGATGCGCTGTTGTCGCGCTACGACGTGCTGCATCTGCATTGGCCGGAATATCTGCTGCGCCATCCCAGTGCGGCCGGCACCCTGGCCAAGCAGATGTGTGCGGCGCTGTTGCTGCTCAAGCTGCAGGTGACCGGCACGCCGGTGGTGCGCACCTTGCACAACCTGGCGCCGCACGAGGATCGGGGCTGGCGCGAGCGCGGCCTGCTGCGCTGGATCGATCGGCTGACGCGTCGCTGGATCCGCATCAACGCAACCACGCCGCCGCGACCGCCATTTACCGACACCATCCTGCACGGCCATTATCGCGAGTGGTTTGCGAAGATGCCGCAAGGCACGCCGGTTCCGGGGCGGCTGCTGCATTTCGGCCTGATCCGCCCGTACAAGGGCGTGGAAACGCTGCTGGAGGTGATGCGTCAGGTCGATGATCCGCGCCTGAAGCTGCGCATCGTCGGCAACCCGGCCACGCCGCAGATGCGCAGCCTGGTGGAAGAGGCCTGCGCACAGGATCCGCGGATGAGTGCCTTGCTGGCGTATGTTGAAGAACCAGTGCTGGCACGCGAAGTCAGCGAAGCCGAGCTGGTGGTGCTGCCGTATCGGCAGATGCATAACTCCGGCACCTTGTTGCTGGCGTTGTCGCTGGCGCGCCCGGTGCTGGCACCGTGGAGCGAGTCCAATGCGGCGATCGCCGAAGAAGTCGGCCCGGGTTGGGTGTTCCTCTACGAGGGCGAATTCGATGCGGCATTGCTGACCGGCATGCTGGACAAGGTGCGCGCCGCGCCACGCGGGCCGGCACCGGATCTATCGCAACGTGACTGGCCACGGATCGGACAGCTGCACTACCGCACCTACCTGGAAGCACTCGGCAAGGATGGAGACGCCGCGTCGTGACCGCAGAGATCCCAACGATGAATCCCCCTACGCCTCCGCCACAGCGCAGCCTCGGTTCGCGCGCCGCCGGTGGCGCAGCGGTGACCATGATCGGCCAGTCGGCCAAGATGGTCGTGCAGTTCGGCGGCATTATCCTGCTGGCGCGCCTGCTGACGCCTTACGACTACGGCCTGATGGCGATGGTCACCGCGATTGTCGGTGCGGCCGAGATCCTGCGCGATTTCGGCCTGTCTGCCGCTGCCGTGCAGGCCAAGCATGTCAGCCGCGAGCAGCGCGACAACCTGTTCTGGATCAACAGCGGCATCGGCTTGTCGCTGTCGGTGGTGGTGTACGCCTCTGCCCATGTGATCGCCAATTTCTACAAAGAACCGGCGCTGGTGACGATTTCCCAGGCGCTGGCGGTGACCTTCCTGATCAACGGCATGACCACGCAGTACCGCGCGCATTTGAGCCGCGGGCTGCGTTTTGGCCAGGTTGCGCTCAGCGATGTGGGATCGCAGGTGCTGGGCCTGGGCGCTGCCGTCGCTGCCGCATTGCTGGGCTGGGGGTACTGGGCGCTGGTGGTGCAGCAGGTGGTGCAGGCGGTGGTCAATTTCATCATCGCTGCGAGCTGCGCGCGCTGGTTGCCGGGTGGGTATCAACGCTCGGCGCCGATGCGCGACTTCATGAGCTTCGGCTGGAACCTGATGGCCGCGCAGTTGCTGGGCTATGCCAGCCGCAACGTCGGCCAGGTCATCATCGGTTGGCGGACCGGCCCGGACGCACTGGGCCTGTACAACCGCGCGTTCCAGTTGCTGATGATGCCGTTGAATCAGATCAACGCGCCTGCCACCAGCGTGGCGTTGCCGGTGCTGTCGCAGTTGCAGGACGACCGCGAACGCTTCAGCGCCTTCCTGCTGCGCGGGCAGACGGTGATGGTGCATCTGATCGTTGCGCTGTTCGCCTTCTCCTGCGCGCTGGCCATGCCGCTGATCGTACTGGTGCTCGGCGAGCAGTGGCGCGAGGCCGTGCCCTTGTTCCAGGTGCTGACGCTGGGCGGTATTTTCCAGACTGCGTCCTATGCAACCTACTGGGTGTTCCTTGCCAGGGGCCTGATGCGCGCGCAGTTGCTGTTCTCGCTGGTCAGCCGCATCGTGCTGATCGGCTGCATCTTCGTTGGCTCGCGCTGGGGTGCGATGGGCGTGGCGATCGGCTATTCGTTCGGTCTGCTGGTGACCTGGCCGTTGTCGCTGGTCTGGGTCGGCAAGATCTCCGACGCACCGGTGGGCGCGCTGTTCACCAATGCGGTGCGCGCGATGACCGCGTATGGCGTGGCAGGGGTGTGCGCGTATTACGCATCCATCACTGTCGGTGGCCCGCTATGGCAGCAACTGGCCGTTGGCGCGGCCGCGATGGCGGCGGTCTGTCTGCTGGCGTTGGCGATCTGGCCGGCGTTCCGTCGCGACGTGATTGCCATCCTCAATATCCGCAAGTTGCTGAAGCAGGCCAAGGCACGCCAATGAGATCGACGTTGTCTTCGCCTGCGTTCGTGCATGCTTTCTCCCACTCATTCATAGGACACGGCCCATGAGCGATACACCCGCCGCCGCTTCCGGCATTCGCCGGCCCTGCTATCTGGTCTTGTCCGCCCACGATTACCGCACGCCACGGCGCGCCAATATCCACTTCATCACCGATCAACTCGCGCTACGCGGCACCACGCGGTTTTTCTCGCTGCGCTATAGCCGGCTGTCGCGCATGAAGGGCGACATGCGGCTGCCGCTGGATGACACCGCAAATACCGTGGTCTCGCACAAGGGTGTGGAATGCTATCTGTGGCGCACGACGGTGCATCCGTTCAACACGCGTCGCGCCTGGCTGCGTTCTGTCGAAGATGCGATGTTCCGTTGGTATGCCGCGCACCCGCCGCGCCAGTTGCTGGACTGGATGCGCGAGGCGGACGTGATCGTGTTCGAAAGCGGTATCGCGGTGGCCTTCATCGCGCTGGCCAAGCGCATCAATCCGGCAGCCAAGCTGGTCTATCGCGCCTCCGATGGCCTGAGCACGATCAATGTCGCGTCCTATATCGAGCGCGAGTTCGATCGGATTGCACCGACGCTGGATGTGATCGCACTGGTGTCGCCGGCAATGGCGGAGGAAGTGGCAAGCCGCGACAACGTGTATCACGTCGGTCACGGTGTGGACCACAACCTGGACCAGCTGGGCGACCCGTCGCCGTATGGCGAGGGCATCCATGCGGTGGCAGTGGGCTCGATGTTGTTCGACCCGGAGTTCTTCGTGGTTGCAAGCAAGGCGTTCCCGCAGGTGACGTTCCATGTGATCGGCTCGGGCATGGGCCGGCACCCCGGCTATGGCGACAACGTGGTGGTCTATGGCGAGATGAAGCACGCCGAGACCATCGGCTACATCAAGCACGCCCGTTTCGGGATCGCACCTTACGCGTCCGAGCAGGTGCCGGTGTATTTGGCCGATAGTTCGATGAAATTGCTGCAATACGATTTCTTCGGCCTGCCTGCGGTGTGTCCGAATGCCGTCGTGGGGCCGTATCAATCGCGTTTCGGCTACACTCCCGGCAATGCTGAGTCCGTTATTGCGGCCATCAGTCGCGCGCTGGAAGCACCGCGCGTGCGTTACCGCCAATGCCTGAATTGGTCCGATACGACCGACCGCGTACTGAATCCCGGTGCGTATCCGGAAACCCGTTTGTACCCGCAGCCAGATGGCGCAGCTGTGCGTGCTTCTTCGGAGGCCGCGCTCTCGCACTGATGCGGCGCACCCAACTTTAGAAGGAGACTGCTCGTTATGGCCAATGCTTTGCTGCAGAAATGGATCGAACATGCGGAACGCCGTGCCTTGTTCTGGTGGCAACCGAAGAACGCTGGCGTCAACATGGGCGATCATCTGTCCAAGGTGATTGTGTCCTGTGTGCTCTCCTTGCAGGACAAGACGCTGATCGAAAAGCGCGATCTCAGCAAGAAGCTGATCGCCATCGGCTCGGTGCTGCATTTCGCCAAGGACGGCGACACCGTCTGGGGCAGCGGCATCAACGGCAAGATTCCCGCCGAGCGCAATACCTTCAGCGCCCTGGATGTGCGTGCAGTGCGTGGCCCGAAGACGCGGCAGTTCCTGCTCGATCGCGGGATCGCGGTGCCGGAGGTGTATGGCGATCCCGGTCTGCTGACACCGATGTTCTTCCCCGCCGATGCGCTGGGCCCGGCGAACAAGCGCCCCTTCGCCATCGTTCCGCATTTCAACGAGCCGGTCGAGAAGTACAGCGCGTACG
Organism: Xanthomonas campestris pv. asclepiadis; assembly: GCF_020784175.1. Taxonomy (GTDB): domain Bacteria; phylum Pseudomonadota; class Gammaproteobacteria; order Xanthomonadales; family Xanthomonadaceae; genus Xanthomonas; species Xanthomonas campestris_D. The sequence continues at coordinate 42,858 of NZ_JAJGQM010000020.1, read as the reverse complement.
CTGATCATCTGGTATTTCCCAACGTCAAGCCTGCGACGTTCATGAGTGCGTTGTTGGGCGCCGAGCTGGTGATCAGCAGTTCGCTGCACGGGCTGATTCTTGCCGAGGCGTACGGGATTCCGGCGGTGTACCTGGATTGGGGCAACGGCGAGGATCGCTTCAAGTACGACGACTACTACAACGGCACCGGACGCATGCAGTGGCACTCGGGCAACAGCGTGGAAGAATGTCTGCAGCTTGGCGGCAACGGCGATTTCGACCTGGAAAAACTGCAGGCCGGGCTGTTGGCCGCCTTTCCTTACGACCTTTGGTGATTCAATGATGCAGGGCCGGCACGTGGATACGGAAACGACAGCAACCGCCAACGCGGCGACGCCGCAAGGCGTGGTGATTCCGCTCGGCGGATTTCCGGTGCTTTCCACGACGCAGGAAGCGTTTGCACTGGAGTTGTTTCACGCATTGGCTGCCCGGCAACCACGCCGGGTGTTTTTTGCCAACACCAATTTCATCGTGCAATGCCAGGCACTGCGCCTGCGGATGCGCGAGCCCAGCGTGCGCATCGTCAATGACGGCATCGGCATGGATCTGGCAGCACGCCTGATCCATGGTCGCCGCTTTGCCGGCAACCTCAATGGCACCGATCTGATTCCGTATCTGTGTCGCGAAGCCGCGCAGCCGCTCAAGTTCTTCCTGCTCGGCGGTCGCCCGGGCGTGGGCAAGACCGCTGCCGCGACCTTGACCGGCACGCTGGGCCAGCAGGTGGTAGGCATGTGCGACGGCTACGGCGAATTTGCCGCCGCCGGCGAGGGCCTGGCCGAGCGCATCAATCGTTCGGGCGCCGATGTGCTGCTGGTGGCCTTCGGCAACCCGCTGCAGGAGCGCTGGATCCTGGATCATGGCCAGGCCTTGAACGTGCCGCTGGTCTTCGGTGTCGGTGCGTTGCTGGATTTCCTGTCCGGCACCGCCAAACGTGCGCCGGATTGGGTGCGGCGCCTGCATATGGAGTGGATGTACCGGCTGCTCAACGAGCCGCGTCGTCTGCTCAAGCGCTACAGCTGGGACCTGCTGGTGTTCTTCCGCACCTGCCTGCGGGCGGGCAAGCATCTGCCCTGATGCACGCGCGGCGTTGGCTGGCTTAGCATGTACGCATGCATCCGACCGCCGCCACCCTGATCCGTTCGCTCGAACTCGCCCCGCATCCAGAGGGCGGGCATTTCCGTCGCGTGTATGCGTCGGCTCGCCAGGTGACAGAGAGCGGCCAGCCGCGCCCGGCGCTGACCGCCATCCGCTTCCTGCTTGCTGCCGGCGAATCCAGCGCCTGGCATCGCGTGGATGCGGAAGAAAGCTGGCATTGGCAGCAGGGCGATGCGCTGGAGCTGTCGATCTACGACGAGGCCAGCGGGCAGCTGCAACGCCTGATCCTGGATGCCGCCGGGCGCGGTGAGCCGATGCACGTGGTGCCGGCAGGGTGCTGGCAGGCGGCGCGGTCGCTGGGTGATTTCACCCTGGTGGGCTGCACGGTTTCGCCAGGGTTCGTCTGGGAGGGCTTCGCACTGCTCGACGGCGCCTCGCCGCTGGCTGCGCACCTGGCCAGCCTGGATCCACGCTGAGCCATCGACGGCTGCGGCGGCTGCGGCGGCGAACATTTCTCTAACGCGGCCATGGCCGGCTTGGCGTAGTGTCCGCGTTCTCACACAGGGGGGCGAGACGTGATGCGAGGCCAGCGGGCGGTATGCGGCGTGGGAGCGATGCTGGTGTCGTTGCTGGCAGTTGCCAGCGATGGCGCGAAGCCGCAGGTGGCCGCGCCATCACCACCGGCCGTGGTCGACCTGGAAGCGATGGTGGTGCGCGGCGTGCAGCCGGGCCCTGGCTTGTGGAAGGTCAGTAAGGGCGATCATGTGCTGTGGATCCTGGGCACCGTGTCGCCGCTGCCGAAGCGGCTGCAGTGGCAGTCCACCGAGGTGGAAGCGATTATCGGCCAGTCGCAGCAGGTGCTGATGGCGCCGACCGTCCAGATCGATGCGGACATGGGGTTCTTCGGTAAATTGACCCTGCTGCCCTCGGCGATGAAGGCGATGAAGAACGAGGACGGCCGCGAACTGCGCGAGCTGCTGCCGGCCGAGCTGTATGCACGCTGGTCGGTTGCCAAGGCGCGTTATCTCGGCAGCGATCGCGGGGTGGAGCGCAAGCGCCCGATGCTTGCCGCCGGTGAGTTGTATCAGGCGGCGATCAAGCGCTCCGGCCTGGCGCGCTCGCGGGCGATCTGGTCGGTGGTGGAGCGTGCCGCCAAGCGCGCCGGGATCAAGCCGACCCCCACCGCGCTGGATTACAAGATCGCCGACCCGCGCCAGGCCATCAAGGAGTTCCGCGCCGGCGGCATGGACGACACCGCGTGCTTTCGCAGCATCCTGGCCACCGTAGAGCGCGACCTGCCCACGATGGTCGAGCGCGCCAACGCCTGGTCGGTGGGCGACATCGAGGCACTGCGCCAGTTGCCTCGCGAAGATCCGCAAGCGGCCTGCATGAGTGCCATGGCCAGTTCCGGCGCCGCCAGAAAACGCGGGATCGACGATCTGGAACGGCGCATGCGCGAACACTGGCTGGGCATCGCCACCACCGCGCTGCAACGCAATCGCAGCACCTTCGCGGTGTTGCCGATCAGCCGGCTGACCGCGGCCGACGGCTATCTGGCGCGCTTGCAGGCGCTGGGATATGCGGTGGAAGCGCCTTGAAACGTGGGCACACATGCTTGGCGATCGTCTGCTGGAACGATTTGGTGATCGGCTGACCGACTGCCGTCCTCGCCGGCGGGCGGTGCGCACTGCGCGATCCGGCGACCGATCGGCTCGGCCCACGCCCGCCACGGTATGCTGCGCGCCTTGTCCAACGAGACCTCCGTGTTGAACGCATTGCCGCTGCGCATTCTGGGCACCGGGCGCCATGTCCCCGCCACGGAGGTGACCTCGCAACAGCTGGATCAACGCTGGCAGCTGCCGGCAGGCACCACCTTCGCGCGCTCGGGGGTGGCCACGCGCCATTACGTGGGCGAGGGCGAGACGGCCTCGTCGATGGGTGCGGCGGCGGCGGCCCAGGCGCTGGCAAGCGCGGACATCGACGCCGATCAGATCGATTGCCTGATCTCGGCCTGCAGCGTCATGGAGCAGCCGATTCCCTGCCAGGCGGTGCTGATCCAGCGCGCGCTCGGGCTGGGCGATTCGGGCATTCCTGCCTTCGACGTCAACGCGACCTGCCTGAGCTTTCTGGTGGCGCTGGACCTGGCCGCCAATGCGTTGGCGCTCGGGCGCTATCGGTGCGTGTTGATCGTCTCCAGCGAGGTGGCCTCGGGTGGGCTGGATGCATCGACGCCGGCCACCGCCGGCTTGTTTGGCGATGGAGCGGCTGCGGTGGTCGTGGGGCGTAGCGCCGCCGATGACGGCTCGGCACTGCTGTCCAGCCGCTTGTCCAGTTACGGCGATGGCGCGGAGCTGTGCCGCATTCGCGGCGGCGGCACGCGCTATCCGCGCGGCGAAGAACAGGCGCCCGATGCCTTGCGCAGCTTCAGCATGGATGGGCGTGGCGCCTATCGGTTCGCTGCACGCCAGCTGCCTGCATTCTGGGAACAACTGCTGCGCGAGGCCGGCACCACCACGGCAGCGTTGCGCTGCCTGGTGCCGCACCAGGCCTCCGGCGGCGGCCTGGAGCATGTGGTACAGGCGCTGGGGCTGCGCCCCGATCAGGTGGTTCGCATCCTGCAGGCCACCGGCAACCAGGTCGCCGCATCGCTGCCGCATGCCTTGCATCACGCCCGGGTCGAGCAACGCCTGCAGCGCGGCGATCTGTTCGCGCTGCTCGGCACCGGTGCCGGGCTGGCGATCGGCGGCATGGTGTTGCGGTACTAGGGCGTGTGCGCATGCTCCGACCAGGTCGCGCGCTGATGCCGCCGCGCGTGTCGCTCGAGTTGCTGCGTATCGGCCATTGCCGCCACTGCGAGCGCATGGTGCGTGCGGATGGTCACTGGCATGCGGTGGAATTCCCCGCGTTGAGCGTGCTGATCCGGCATCCGCAACGGGGTGCGCTGTTGTACGACACCGGGTATGCCGCGCATTTCTTCCGCGCGACCGATCCCTGGCCCGAGCGTCTGTATCGCTGGACCACGCCGGTGCGCCTGCCCGCGCACGAAACGCTGGGCGCTCAACTGGCACGCCGCGGCGTGCAGCTGGAGGAGATCGCCTGGTGCCTGATCTCGCACTTCCATGCCGACCATGTCGGCGGCCTGCGCGATCTGCCGAACGCCCGTTTCATCTGCCTGCGTGCCGACTATCAGCAGCTGCGTGCCTGCTCACGCGTCGGCGGCCTGCGGCGTGCCTTGTTGCCGCAGTTGCTCCCCGAAGATTTCGATCGGCGCCTGCGGTTTGCCGAGCAGGCACCGGTGCGCGCGCTGACCGGCGCCTGGCAGGGCCTGGGCGCGGCCTACGATCTGTTCGACGACGGCAGCGTGCTGGCGGTGCCCTTGCCCGGGCACGTACCCGGGCAGATGGGCCTGTGGTTGCGCGACCAGTACGACCGCGAGGTGTTGCTGTGCGCCGATGCGGTGTGGTCGTCGGCAACCTGGGCGACGCTGCAGTGGCCCGCCTGGCCCACGCGTTTGTTGATGCACGATTGGCACGCGTTCCGGCGCACCGTGCAGCAATTGCATGCGCTGTCGCTTGCCCATCCCGAGTTGGCCATCCTGCCTTCGCATTGCCAACCCAGTCTTGACCGTTATCAACCGGAGTGGCGATGAGCCTGCGTATTCTCGTGACCGGCGCATCCGGCTTTGTCGGTGGTTCCTTCCTGCGACGTTTTCAGGGGCAGCCGGGTGTGGAGATCCACGGCATCGGTCGTCGTGCCAGCGATCTGCCCAACTACCATCGCATCGATCTGAGCCAGCCGTTCTCGCTGCAGTGGCAGCCGGATGTGGTGATCCATGCCGCGGCATTGGCCTCGCCGTGGGGCACGCGCGCGCAGTTCCAGCAGCATAACGTCCAGGCCACCGCCAACGTCATCGACTTCTGCACGCGCCATGGCTGCCCGCGTCTGCTGTATGTGTCGTCCAGTTCGGTGTTCTATCGCGAGGAGCATCAATACGACCTCAGCGAGGACAGCCCGATCGGGCCGACGTTCGTCAATACCTACGCGCAGACCAAATACCTTGGCGAAACGCTGCTGGAGCAGTATCCGGGCGACACCTCCGTGCTGCGCCCGCGTGCGGTGTTCGGCCCGGGGGACACGGTGCTGTTCCCGCGCGTGATCGCCGCTGCGCGCAAGGGGGCGCTGCCTCGCTTCGTCGGCCAGACGCAGCCGGTGATCGGCGACCTGATCTACATCGATACGCTGTGCGATTACCTCTATCGCGCTGCGACGGCGCCGCAGTTGCAGCCGGCCTACAACCTCACCAACGCGCAGCCGGTGGATCTGCAGCAGCTGTTGCTGGACCTGCTCACGCGCCTGCAACTGCCGCTGCCGCGACGCGAGGTGCGCATCGCCACTGCACTGCGCATGGCCAGCGTGGTGGAGGCGGCGTATCGCGTGCTGCGCCTGCGCGGCGAACCGCCGATCACCCGCTTCGGCGTGGGTGCGTTCGCCTATTCCAAGACCTTCGATCCACGACGCACGCTTGCCGATCTCGGGCCTCCCAGCGTCAGTCTGGAACAGGGCATCGAGGCATTCGTGCGTTGGCAGGCGGCGCAGTGGGCGTAGTGGTTCCGATAGTGGCAGCCGCCTACCTGGCGGTGCTGATGGTCAAGACGGCTGCGGTGCTGTGGGTGATGCGTGGTGCGCGTGCGCGGCCACCGGGTGGCGCCACCGCAACCCAGGCCGAGGTGGCGATCCTGCAGCCGGTGCTGGGTGGCGATGCGCATTTACAGCAGGTGCTTGCGGCCAACCTGCAAGCGCTGCCTGACGCCCAGTTTGTCTGGCTGCTGGATGCGGACGACATTCCGGGAAATAGCGTTGCCGATGCCTTGGTCGCGATGCACCCGCATGTACGCATCGAGCGCATGCGGGTGCCATCCGCGCCAGCCGGCATCAATCCAAAGGCCTGGAAGCTCGACCACGCGCTGGCACGTGTGCGCGCGTCGATCAGCCTGATCCTCGACGACGATGCACAGTTGAGCAGTGATGCGCTCGCACGCTTGTTGCAGGATCTGACCGACGCCGATGTGGTCACCGCATTGCCGTACTACCAGGACGGCAGCACGCTGGCGGGCCGGCTGCTGTCGCAGTTCGTCAATAACAATGCGGCGCTGACCTATCTGGGCTGGTTGCCGTTCGCCGCGCCGCTGACCATCAATGGCATGTGCTATGCCGCGCGGACCGAGCAGCTGCGCGCCTGGGGCGGGTTTGCCGCGTTACTGGACCAGCTCACCGACGATCTGGCCGTTGCCACCTTGGTGCGTGAGCGCGGCGGGCGGCTGCACCAATCCGTCGCGCCGGTGGCGATGCGCACCGCGATGCCGGATCTGGCCAGCTACGCACGCCAGATGCATCGATGGATGTTGTTCGCGTCGATCCTGCTGCGTCGGCAGACCGTGGGCGTACGCCTGGCCATCGGCGTGCTGCAGGGGCTGCCGCCGTTGTTGCTGCTGGCCTTGCTGGCCTGTGCCTGCGTGCAGGCGAGCTGGCCGGTAGTGGCCGGCGTGCTGTGCACCGTGCTGCTGCGTGCGCTGCTGCTATGCCTGGTGCAATGGCGGGTGAGCGGTGCGGTGCGCCACCGTCCGTTGCTGTCGGTTGTCGCGGAGTGCCTGCAGCCGCTGCATCTGCTGCATGCTGCGCTGGTGCGCACGATCCGCTGGCGCACCCGGCGTTACCGCGTGTTGCCGGATGGACGTTTTCGTGCGGACTGACGGCTCCAGCCTGCAGATCGCCTTCCTCACCGGGCAAAGCGATCCGGAGCGCTGTGCATTGAGCGGGGAACAACAGCAGTTTCTGCACCAGCTGCAAGGCGCGGGCCGGCGGCTGATCGACTGCAATTATCCATATCGCTCTGCGGGCCCACCGCACCGGCGCACACCGCTGTGGCGCGCTTGCGTGTGCAATGCGCGTCAGTATCTGGCCGCACGCGCCGCACGCGTCGCGGACGCCGATCGCATGCGCGTGGTGGCGCTGCTGGAGCAGGCGCCGACGACGGTACTGCTGGCCGGCAGTTGTGGCCTGCAACTGCTGACCGCGTTGCAGCTGCCGCAGGCGCTGCGCACGCGTCTTGCCGTGTTTGCCTATGGCCCGGTGTGCACTGCGTCTGCGGCGTTCGGACAGCTGCGCATCGTCCAGGGCAGCGGTGACTGGATCTCGCGCGCGCTGTTCGGCGGTGCGCGAGATCTGATCCCCGCATGCGGGCATATGGCGTATCTGCGCGATGCACGCGTGCTTGCCGATTGCCAGGCATTTGTCGCGCAGGTCGAGCAGGCAGTGCAGGGGAGCGGGCATGCGGATTGATCTGATCGCGCCGCCGTACAGCGGGCATCTGCATCCGATCCTGGCGATTGCGCGGCAGTTGGCGCCACATCACGATGTCCACGTCATCAGCACGCCGGCGGCGCTGGTGCGCATCCGTGCCTGTGGGTTGAGCGGTGTCAGCGTGCTGGATGCGCAAGCCGACCGGCACTTGCGCGACATCGCCAATCCGCCGCATGCGGTGGGCCACAATCCCTTGCGGCTGCGCCGCCAGTTGCACGATGCGCTTGGTCTGATGGCGCGGCTGGGCGATGCCGTACGGCAGCGCTGGCGCGACCGCAGGCCGGACCTGGTGATCGCCGATTTCACCTTGCCCAGCGCGGGATTGGCGGCGCAGGCGATGGGCATCGCCTGGTGGACCAGCATGCCGTCACCATGCGTGATCGAAACCGGCGACGGGCCGCCGGCGTATTTCGGTGGTCTGCTTCCGGCATCCACGGCACGGCAGCGGATCTGGCATGCAGTCGCGCGGCGGCTGACGCGTGGATTCAAACGGAGCCTGCACCTGTGTTATCGCCGTCAGATGCGCGCATCCGGATTGCCGGCGATCTATCGCAGCGATCGCAGCGAGGCGGTGTATTCGCCGCACTGCATCCTGGCCCTGGGGCTGCCGTCGTTCGAGCTGGCCCGGCGCTGGCCTGCGGCAGTGCGTTTCGTCGGGCCGCAGCTGTGCACGCCGCCATCGATGGTTGCGCCGCCGCAGTTCGTCCCCGGTCGTCAGCATGTGCTGGTGACGCTGGGCACGCACCTGCAGTGGATCAAGCAACGGATGGACCAGTTACTGCGTGCCGTGGCGGTGCAGTTTCCGCAGGTGATCTTTCACTTCAGCGCTGGCGATCCCGCCGCGCCGCCAGCGCAGACGCACGGCAACTACCAGCGTCTGCCGTATGTGGACTACGCGCAGCAGCTGCATCGCTACGCCCTGGTCGTCCACCATGGCGGTGCCGGCATCCTGTATGCCTGCCTGGCTGCGGGACTGCCGTCGATCGTCTATCCGCTGGATTACGATCAGTTCGACCATGCCGCGCGCCTGCACAGCGCAGGTGCGTCGTTGTGGCTGCGCGAACTGGAGGGTCTGCCTGCGCTGTTGCGCGAAGCACTTGCTGCCACCGAGGTGCCAGCGGGCGTGCGTAGATTGCAGGCAGAACTGCACGACATCGAGGCACAGGCGCGCATCGTGCAGCTGGTGGATGCGTTTGCACGCACCGGTGCAGTGCCGCAGATCTGAGGCCTCATCGGGCGGACCGGTCACGCCCGGCGTCAATCCATCAGCCTCAACACGCGGCAGACGTCATTGCCGGGACGGGCAGGCGATTTTCCAACCGTCTGCCGCAACTACCGCTACGTGCTCAGCCTGCAGCCGCATTCCGCGACGGCGCCTTGCCTGCAATCAGCTGCGGCCAGCGCTTGAGCACGGCGTCGCGGATACCGGCCTGGTCGATGCCAGCCTCGGCCAGCAGGTCTTCGCGGCTGGCGTGGTGCTGGAAGCTGTCCGGCAGGCCCAGGTGCAGCATCGGCAGGGTGATCGCTTCGGCGTTGAGCAGTTCGGCCACGCCCGAGCCGGCGCCACCGGCAACAACATTGTCTTCGATGGTGACGAAGCCTTCGTGGCTGCTGGCAAGCTCCAGCAGCATGGCCTTGTCGAGCGGTTTGACGAAGCGCATGTTGACCACGGTCAGGCCAAGCTCGCGGCCGACCGCTTCGGCCGCATCCACGCTCGCGCCAAAGCCCAGCAGGGCGATGCGTGTGCCACTGTGACGCAGCTGCGCCTTGCCGATCGGCAGGCTGGTGAGCGATGCGTCGAGCGTGCTGCCCGGGCCGGTGCCGCGCGGGTAGCGCACTGCCGCCGGGCCTTCGTAACGCACGCCGGTGGTGAGCATCTGACGGCATTCGGCCTCGTCGGCCGGCGCCATCACCACCATGTGCGGGACGCAGCGCAGGAAGCTCAGATCCAGGTTGCCGGCGTGGGTGGCGCCATCCGGGCCGACCACACCGCCGCGATCGATCGCGAACAGCACGTCGAGCTTCTGCACCGCCACGTCGTGCACCAGCTGGTCGTAGCCGCGCTGCAGGAAGGTGGAGTAGATCGCCACCACCGGTTTGGCGCCCTGGGTCGCCATGCCGGCGGCCAGCGTCACCGCGTGTTGCTCGGCGATGGCCACGTCGAAATAGCGCTGCGGATATTCCTTGCTGAAACGCACCAGGCCCGAGCCCTCGCGCATCGCCGGGGTGATCACCAGCAGCTTGGGTTCGGCCGCGGCCATGTCGCAGACCCAGTCGCTGAAGACATCGGTATAGGTCGGCTTCTTGGCGCCGGCCTTGGCGACCAGGCCCTTGCTTGGATCGAACGGACCGACGGCGTGGTAACCGATCTGGTCGCCTTCGGCCAGTTCGTAGCCCTTGCCCTTGGTGGTGATCACGTGCAGCAACTGCGGGCCCTTGAGCGTCTTCAGGGTCTTCAGTGCGCCGACCAGGCCGGGCAGGTCGTGGCCGTCGATCGGGCCGGTGTAGTGGAAGCCCATTTCCTCGAACAGCGTGGACGGCACGAACATGCCCTTCCAGTGTTCTTCCCAACGCCGCACGAAGCGCGCGGTGGGGTTGTTCTTCTTGTCGCCGAGGATCTTCTTGCCGCCCTCGCGGATGGCGTTGAGGGTGCGGCTGCCGCTGGCACGCCCCAGCATCTTGGTCAGCCCGCCGACTGCTTCGGAGATCGACATGCGGTTGTCGTTGAGGATCACCAGCAGGTTCGGCTCCGGGTCCATGCCGCCGGCATGGTTGAGTGCCTCGTAGACCATGCCGGCGGTCATCGCGCCGTCGCCGATCACCGCCACCACCTTGCGTTCGTCACCACTGCGCTGCGCGGCGATCGCCATGCCCAGCGCGGCCGAGATCGAAGTCGAGGAGTGCCCGACACCGAAGGTGTCGTAGACGCTCTCTTCGCGCTTGGGGAACGGCGCCACGCCGTCCTTCTGCTTGACCGTGTGGATCTGGTCGCGGCGGCCGGTAAGGATCTTGTGCGGGTAGGTCTGATGGCCCACATCCCACACCAGCTGATCGACCGGGGTCTGATACAGGTAGTGCAGGGCGACGGTGAGTTCGATCACGCCCAGGCCGGCCGCAAAATGCCCGCCGCTCTTGCCCACCGATTCGATGAGGTAGGCGCGCAGCTCTTCGGCGATCGCGGTCAGATCGGCCTCGTCGAAAGTGCGCAGATCGTCGGGGGTCTGGATGCGGGACAGGCGCGGATAGCGGGTGGAGTCGATCATCATCGTGTCAATGTTCTGAAGCCGTATTGTCCTCCCCATGCGAAGGCCCGGCAAGCAAGCCGGTTCAGCTGTCAGCGGGAAGTGATGGCCGAGCACTGTCGGCAATGCAGGCGCGCGCGCCGCGCCCTTGTGCCTGCGGCAATCTGCCGCACCCTGGCCCAGGCCCTGGGCACTGGTGAGGGATGTTGCGTGGCCGCGCGATGGGCAGGCTGGCCGGGTCGCCGTAAATGGTCGAGGAAGCGTTGGGGCTGCGCATTGCGTGGCGGAGCTGTGGGCCGCAGGTTGCATCGAGTCGATGCACCCACCAACGCACGCGCTGCCACACCTCGGTCGGACGATCCCACCGCATGTACCGGCGATCCAGCCGGAGCGTCGTGCCGAGCCAGCAGGTAGCGGACTACAGCGACAGTTTCGAGCGCTTGGGCAACTGCGCGCGCAGGAACGCCATCTGGTCGGAGAGGATGTTGCGGTTGGACAGGATCAGATGTTCGATCCAGCTCGGGCGATAGGGCACGGCCAGCAGCGGCATATGCGCCTGCTGTGGCGTCCGGTTGGCCTTGCGCGAATTGCACTGGAAGCAGGCGGTGACCACGTTCTCCCAACTGTCGCGGCCGCCCTTGGAGACCGGCATGACGTGATCGCGGGTCAGCTGCGGGCGACTGAAGTGCTGGCCGCAATACATGCACAGCTGCGAGTCGCGCGCGAACAGTGCGGTGTTGCTGAGGGTCGGCGTCGGGTCCAGTGCGCGCGAACGGGCATGCCCGCGTGCGGCGATGATGGGATGCAATGCCAGCGTGCTGCGCTCGCCGGTGAGCCGTGACATGCCGCCGTGGATCTCCATGCAGGGCTCGCCCAAGGTCCAGGACACCGCACCGCGTGCGTACAGGCAGGCGGCGTCCTGCCAGTTGATCCAGTCCAGCACCCGGCCGTGCGCATCGAGCGAAAGCAGGCGCAGGGTGGGAAGTTGCTGGATTGCAGCGACAGCGCTGCCCGCGACCGGGGCTGAGGAGCCTCCGGGGACGATCACATCACCTGCGTGCGTGTCTGTCTCCATCGGGAAAACAGCTTATACCCGATCGTTGACAGTTTGTGTATCGCAGCGACGGGCCGTGGCGCGCGTCTTGCAATCAAGGGATCAGCATGTGCCCGCCCGGCCGCGATGCCGCCATGCTGCGTGACCAGTCCCCGGACGCGTTAAAGACCTTGTTTAGCCGTAGGAGCGCACCCGGGCGCGATGTCTCGCCGATCGGTAATGCTTCGTCGCGGCCAGGTCCACTCCTACGACAGCGGCGGAATCCTGCAATGTTGCCGTAGGCGCGCACCTGGGCGCGACGTTTCGCCGATCGGTACCGCTTCGTCGCGGCCAGGTCCGCTCCTACGACAGCGGCGGAATCTTGTGATGTTGCCGTAGGAGCGCTCCCGGGCGCGATGTCTCGCCGATCGGTACCGCCTCATCGCGGCCAGGGCCGCTGCTAGGACAGCGGCAGCCTGCCGCGATGATGGCGCTTGCTCAGGCTTCGCCGAACAGCTCCGCTTCCAGCGACATCAACGGCGCGGCGCCGCTGCGGATGGTGGCGGCATGGGTCAGCGTGCGTGGCAACACGCGTGCGAAGTAGAAGCGTGCGGTTTCGCGCTTGGCACGTTTGAAGTCCTCGCTGTGCGCGGAGGCATCGGCTGCGGCCACGCTGCGTGCCCACCAGTACGCCAGCACCACGTAGCCGGAATAAAACAGGTAGTCGTAGCTGGCCGCGCCGAGTTCGTCCGGGTTGCGGGCGGCGCGATCGAGCACGTCGCGGGTCAGCATCGCCCACTCGCTGCACTTGTCGCGCAGCGGCTTGATGAACTCGGCCAGCGCTGCGTTGCCCTCCTGTGCTTTGGCAAAGGTTTCCACATCGGCCAGGAACAGCTTCAATCCGGCCGCCTGGCTGGCTGCGGTCTTGCGGCCGATCAGATCCAGCGCCTGGATGCCGGTGGTGCCTTCGTAGATGGTGGTGATGCGTGCGTCGCGGGCCAGCTGCTCCATGCCGTATTCGCGGATGTAACCGTGGCCGCCGAAGCACTGCAGCGCGTGGTAGGTGTTCTCGATTGACCACTCGGTCTGGCAGGCCTTGGAAATCGGGGTGAGGAAACTCACCAGGGTCTCGGCATCGGCGCGTTCCTGGTCGCTGGCGCCGCGGTGCGCCACGTCGACCAGGCTGGCGGCATGCAGCGCCAGCAGGCGGCTGCCTTCGGTCAGCGACTTGATGGTCAGCAGCATGCGGCGCACGTCCGAGTGCACGATGATCGGGTCGGCCGGCTTGTCGGGAAACCGGGCGCCGCTGAGCGCGCGCGACTGCAGACGTTCGCGGGTATAGCGCAGGGCGTTCTGATACGCCCGCTCGGACAGGCCGATGCCCTGCAGGCCCACGCTCAGGCGCGCAGTGTTCATCATCGTAAACATCGCCTGCAGGCCCTTGTGCGGCTGGCCGACCAGGTAGCCCTGCGCGCCTTCGAAGTTCATCACGCAGGTCACCGACCCCTTGATGCCCATCTTGTGCTCGATCGAACCGCAGTGCAGCGCGTTGCGTTCGCCCAAGTTGCCCTCGCGGTCCACCTTGAACTTGGGGGTGACGAACAGCGAGATGCCCTTGGCGCCGGCCGGTGCGTCCGGCAGCTTGGCCAGCACCAGATGCACGATGTTGTCGGTGAGATCGTGCTCGCCGGCGGTGATGAAGATCTTGGTGCCGGTGATGGCGTAGCTGCCGTCGGCGTTGGGCTCGGCGCGGGTCTTAAGCAGGCCCAGGTCGGTGCCGCAATGCGGCTCGGTCAGGCACATGGTGCCGGTCCAGCGGCCATCGATCAGCGGCTTGAGGAACACGTCCTGCTGCCAGGTTTCGCCGTGCTGGCGCAGCGCTTCCATCGCGCCGTGCGAGAGCAGCGGGAAGTTGCCCCAGGCCAGGTTGGCGGCGTTGATCATTTCGCTCAACGGCACGCCCAGCGTATGCGGCATGCCCTGGCCGCCGAACTGCGTCTCGGCGGTGAGCCCGTTCCAGCCGGCTTCCACGAACTGGTCGTAGGCCGCGCGGAAGCCGGGCGGGGTGGTCACCGCATGGGTGCTCTTGTCGAAGGCGCAGCCGATTTCGTCGCCGATGCTGTTGAGCGGCGCCAGCACCTGTGCGGTGAAGCGGCCGGCTTCTTCAAGCACGGCGTCGATGATGTCGGTGCTGGCATCGGCATAGCCGAGCCGGGCAAACAGGGCCTGCGCGCCGAGCACGTCGTGCAGGGCGAAGCGGAAATCGGTCAGCGGGGCGGTGTAGCTGCTCATGCGGGATCCTTCAAACGAGTGCGGGAAGGCGTGCGCGTCAGCGCAGCACGCCGTTGAGGCCCGGGGCCGGGCTGAGCGTGTTGCGCGACTCGACGCTGAAATCGCGCTGCTTCTTGTCCTGCGGCGTCGCCCACACCGTGCCCTTGAGCGAATAGGGCAGCGAGCGGCCACCGGCGAGCACGTCGGCGACGGTGAGGCGGCCCAGCGAGGTCGGCTGCACGCTGACAGTCACCACGTCGGCGGTTTCCGGGCCGATCGAGATGCCGACGCTCTGGTCGAGCTTGCCGGCCAGCTGGTCGCCGGCGGAAATCTCCAGCACCACACGCTCGAACTGCATCGGGATGCTGCTGTAGTTCTGCAGCCGTAGATCGACCGACCAGGAGCCATCGGCACGCACGGTCAGTTGCTGGATGCTGGCGGCCGGCTCGGACACGCGGCGTACCGCACCGCCGCAGGCGCTCAGCAGCAGGCCGCAGGCCAGCGACACGATCAGGAGACGGTAGGCACGACGCATGTACTGAGGTCCTTGGCGGGATTGAGGCGGCGCCAAGAATACTACGCAGTACGGTTGCTGCCTCGCTGCCTCGCTGCCTCGCTGCCTCGCGGCGTGTCCGGGGGCTGGCGTTGCGGCGCATCACTCGGCGCGGTCTGCGTTCAGGCCGCTGGCGTCAACGCAAGGGCGCAGCCACGATCAGCGGCGACAGGTCGTACCCCATCTGCGTGGCCTGACGCTTGAGTTGTTCGAACTGCGCGCGCTGCATCTGTGGCGAGCGCGACAGGATCCACAGATACTTGCGATCCGGTTCGCCGACCACCGCCCATTGGTAGTCCGGATCGAGTGCGATCACCCAATAGTCGGCCCATACCAGCGGCAACCAGCTCAGCCATTCCGGGGCAAAGCGCACCTGCAATTGCCCGGGCTGGCCCTCGACCGGCCGTGCCACCCCGTCGGCCTGGGTCAGCTCGCCATCGGCGGTGCGGCAGCCGTTGCGCACGCCGATCAGGCCGTCGTCGCGCAGGGTGTAGCTGGCGGTGATATCGCTGCGGCACTTCTTCTGGAACGACACCGGAAGATGCGCGATCTCGTGCCACTGGCCCGCGTAGCGGGAGATGTCCAGTTGTGGCACCGCGCGTACCGGCGGTTGGGCGGCGGCCGTCAGCGGCATCAGCAAGGCGAAGAACGGCAGCAGCAGGCGGGGCAGGCACATGACAATCTCCTCGGGACCTGCGCAGGCTAGGCCATGCCGCCCGCCGCGCGGCGTGAACCGGTGCAGGAAAGCACAGGCGTCGCGCCGGCCCGGAACAAAGTTCATCACAACGCTTGCCCAAACTGCGCCTGCTCGCTATGATGCGCGTCCTCGCAACGCAGGCAGCATGTTGCGATAGTGGCCGAGTAGCTCAGTTGGTAGAGCAGGGGATTGAAAATCCCCGTGTCGGCGGTTCGATTCCGTCCTCGGCCACCATTTCCAAGCCTTCGTTCGCAAGGCTTCCCGGCAATCGCCGGATGTGCAAACTCTCTTCCCGGTTTTGTTGACGCCACGTCGCAGTGATTGCTGCAGGTGGATTTCTTGCGTTTGCCGGCAGATCTGTCGCGTGCGGCTGGAAAAACGGTTGCTCTGCGCTGCAACGCCCGTCTCCGGGCGGGGCGTGGGCTGCGCCTTTCAAGGAGGCCCGGCAGATTGCGCCGGGGGACGGGTAAAGGACTGCAATCAGCTCGCGCGCTGCCGGATCGTGGCGGTTTTTCCACGTCGTCTTCAACTGCACGTGGCGATACTTCCGCGCATGACGCACAAAACACTTCGACGCACATTGATTCACGGTTACTGCGGTGAGTTCCGTGTGGAAACGATGGAAAGTCAGGCCCCTGGACAGACGCAGTGGTCGTCGACGGCGTTTGTGTATCACCGCGACCGCGACTCACCGATCGCCACGATCGAAGGTGCGGGGCAGGGCGAATACCGCGGCGATGCGCGCGAGCAGGCGCTGCGGGTGGGCTCCTGTCTGGCCGAGTTTCTGGATCCGAAGGAATATCGCCCCTGAAGTCTGGCGCTGGCACAGCGGCGTCAACTTTGCTGGATCGGTGTTTGCGCTGTTGAGGCGCGCAACGGCGGCGCGCGCTGGTGCGCCGCTGGAAACGCAGGAATCAACCATTGCCGCGCAAGGACGCCAGCGGCGCTGGTGATCAGTGCCCAGTGGTCCCGGCTGCACGGGCGCGGTTACAACGTGCCGCTGCTGATGATCGGCGGTGCCTATCTATGCGCCATTGCGCTGACAGACACGTTCGCATCGTCGAATTCGTGGCCACGCGATACACGATCCAACCAATGCAACGCGAAGCATCGCCCGTGCAGGCGCGATCTCACGCAGTGCATCACCAGCCGGCCGACCTGGATAGCCGCGTATGCTGGCGTCCCGGGAAAATGAAGGAACGGCAATGACAACGCGATGCTGGTGGTTGGCCCTGACAATGGCAGCGGTTGCGCCGTGTGGCGCAGCGACGCTGCCTGCCGCTGCGTCCAGGCTGCTGCCGTCCGGGCAGACGGTCATCGGCCTTGCCGAGGCGGATCTGAGCGGAGATGGGCGGCAGGATTATGTAGTTGCCTTGCGCGCTGCGGCAGAAGATGCACGCAAGGCAACCAGCGACCCGGCGCCGGCGCGGACCTTGCTGGTATTGGTGGCGACCGCCGATGGCGGCTTTGTGATCGCTGGGCGCAATACGCGTGTGATCTTCAAGGCCGACGAGGGCGGGCAATGCGATCCGTTCCTGGATGGCGAACAAGGCCTGGTGGCGAAGGGCGCCTACTTCACCGTGCAAAATGGCGTGGCCTGCGGCCAGCACTGGACCGACTACATCACCTTCCGCTACGACCGTGCGCGTGGCGAGTTCCTCTTCCACAAGCGTGTGCTGGAAAGCTGGGAGATGAATACCGACAACGCGCCCGATGCCGATGCGATGCGCATGAGCGAGCACAAGGAGATCAAGGCCGATCCGCGCAAGCCGATCGCACTGTCTGCCTATGCGCCCGCACCCGAGTGAAGCGGCAGGGCGATCAGCCGCCCGCCGGCCACCAGTTGTCCATATTGCGCCGATAGACGAACAGGCGCGGCGCCTTGGCCACCTGAGCCGCTGCCTGGCGTTCGCCGGCGATCAACGAAAACCCGATGTCCGCCAGCATGCGCGACAGCGCGTTGGCATTGCCGCGGCCCGGGTCGCTGATGACGATCTCGCACGAGGGTTTGGCCAGCGCGGGAATGAGTTTGGCCAGCATGGTGGCGTGGCGGCTCTCGTAGAGCACGTCGCTGGCGATGATCATGTCGAACTGGCCCATGTTGGGTGCGCCGGCGTCCCAGTCGAGCCGGCGATACGGCACCGAGTCCAGTGAATTGAGCGCAGCGTTGTACGCCAGAAACACTTCGGCCAGCGGGTGATGATCGCTGGCGACCACGTCGGCGCCGCGCCTGCGCAACACCAGGCTGGCCAGCCCCAGGCCGCAGCCGAGTTCGAGAATGCGCCGGCCTTCGATCGGGCGCGTGGCCATGGCTTCGGCCAGTAGCTGGCCGGCCGGCCAGACCTGCCCGAACAGGCTCCATTGCGCCGAAGAGATGCCTGCATCGGCCGCACTCTCGTCCGGATCGGCGTATTGCTGTTTATCGGCAAGTGCGCGGATGACGTAAGTCAGTTGCCCGAAGGTCAACTCGTGAATCTGGGTCTGGTAGCCCGGCATGGTGGCATCGCATGGTCGCCAGCAACTGCGCTGGCTGGAAAGACGCGCGCAACGGCGCCAGGACGGCCGAACGAAGCGCAAGAGCTGCTTGCTGCCCGCGCATGCTACGGCAAAACAGCCGATGCGCCTGCCTGCCGATGGCGGCCTGCCGCGCCACCATTAGCCTGCTTTCAGCAAGCGACGACGCAGGCAATGGCTCACAGCTGCGCGCTTGCATGCAAGCCGGTGCCTGCGGCTATGGTCGCCGCATTCGACGGGCAAGGGTGCGTCGATGAAGAACTGGATATTCCTGGCAATCGCGATCTGTGCAGAGGTCACCGCCACGGCGGCGCTCAAATCCAGCGAAGGCTTTACGCGCATGTGGCCTTCGCTGCTCACCGTGCTGGGCTACGGCATTTCGTTCTATTTTCTGGCATTGACCTTGCGCGTGATCCCGGTCGGCATCGCTTACGCCATGTGGTCGGGCGCGGGCATCGTGCTGATTTCGCTGGTGGCCTGGGCGCTGCACGGACAACGGCTGGATGCGCCGGCGATGCTGGGGATGGGGCTGATCGTGGCCGGTGCGGTGGTCATCAACGTGTTTTCAAAGGTGGCGCCGCATTAGCGCGTGCTGCATCCCGCGTGCCGGGTTGCATCGGCGGGCGCGGCCGTACGGGAAAGGCTCATGGATGTGAGGGGTCAGCTCACCGGCCCCAACTAGACTATCGCCATGGGAATGGCCCCGCGGAGAACATGCACTTGAACGATCCTGGTTACGGAGAGCCACGGGCGCCTCACATCGGCGAATCGCGCAGTCTTCCGGTCGATAAGCATCGCTCGGATATCTTCTTTGCGGCGGTGGAAACCACGCGGATGCCGATGACGGTGACCGACCCGCATCTGCCGGACAATCCGATCGTGTTCGCCAACCGCGCATTCCTGGAAATGACCGGGTATTCGGCGGACGAGATCATCGGCAACAACTGCCGCTTCCTGCAGGGGCCGGAAACCGATCGCTCCAGCATTGACGATGTCCGCGAGTCGATTGAAAACCGCCGCGAATTCGCCACCGAAGTGCTGAATTACCGCAAGGACGGGTCGTCGTTCTGGAATGCGCTGTTCGTGTCGCCGGTGTTCGACGAGAGCGGCCGCCTGGTCTATTTCTTCGGCTCGCAGCTGGATGTGAGCCGTCGTCGCGATGCCGAGGACGCCCTGCGCCAGGCGCAGAAGATGGAAGCGCTGGGCCAGCTGACCGGCGGCATTGCGCACGATTTCAATAATCTGCTGCAGGTGATGTCCGGCCATCTGGAAGTCATCCAGATGATGGCCAACAAGGGTGGCGACAACGCACAGCGCATCGCCTTCAGTGCCGAGCACGCGGCCGCGGCGACCGCCAAGGCGGCCACGCTGACGCAGCAACTGCTGGCGTTTTCGCGCAAGCAGAAGTTGCGCGGGCGGGTGGTGAATCTCAATGGTCTGGTGGCGGGCATGAACAACATGGCCGAGCGCGTGCTGGGCGGCGGCATCACCATGCAGCAGTCGCTGGACGAGCGGTTGTGGAATTGCCAGATCGATACCACGCAGGCCGAAGTAGCGCTGCTGAACGTGTTGATCAACGCGCGCGATGCGATGGCGCAGGCCGAGCGCAAGCAGGTCACCGTGCAGACGCAGAACGTGGAAATCACCAGCCACGATCTGGCGATGTATCACCAGTTGGCACCGGGCCGGTATGTGAGCCTTGCGGTGAGCGACACCGGCGCTGGCATGCCGCCGGACGTCGTCAGCCGGGTCATGGAGCCGTTCTTCACCACCAAGGACGAAGGGCAGGGCACGGGCCTGGGTCTGTCGATGGTGTACGGCTTCGTCAAGCAATCCGGCGGCACCGTGCGCATCTACAGCGAGGTGGGCGAGGGCACCACGGTGCGTCTGTATTTCCCTGCGTCCAGTGAGTTTGCGAATGATCTGCAGGCCGCCAAGAGCCGCGCGATCGACAAGGGCGGCAGCGAGACCATCCTGATCGTGGAAGACAAGCCGGACGTGGCGGTGATCGCCCAGATGTTCCTGGAAGATGCCGGTTATCGCATCCTGACCGCATCCAGCGGACGCGAGGCGATCGAGGTGCTGGAGCAGCATCCGGAGGTGGACGCGGTGTTTACCGATCTGATCATGCCCGGCGGCATGAATGGCGTGGTGCTGGCGCGCGAGGCGCGACGCATGTTGCCCAGGATCAAGATTCTGCTGACTACCGGCTACGCCGATGCCAGCATTCAGCGCACCGACGTGGGCGGTGCGGAATTTGGTGTGGTCAACAAACCGTATACGCAGAAGGAGTTGCTCAAGCGGGTGCGCATGTTGCTGGACGGGCCGACCGGCGTCGGCTGAGGGTGCATGCATCCGGGCAGTGCAATACCCGGATATCGCGTACCGCTGGTCAATGCGATCGTGCGGCGGCTGCTGCGTCGCGGGTATGCGCTGCGCTTCGCTCGTTGCGCTTAAGAACGGCCAAAGCAGTGGCGAGCGGTCCTCGGTTCGAAGTAGACCGCGCGCAGGATCGGGAGGGTCCACGTGATGCATGCCGATTCCGGGCACCGGCATGCGCCTGCCCGGCAAAAGCGCAGCCGTCGGTGGGCCGCTCTAAAGCCTGGCGTGCTTACTCTTCGCTCATCGGCGCGACATAGCCATCCGGCTTGTCGGCGTTGCGCTCGAACAGGAATTTCTGCAACTCGGCTTCGAGAAACGCGCGGTGCTTGGGGTCGCGCGGCGATAGCCGGTTTTCGTTGATCAGCATGGTCTGATGCGCCAGCCACGCCTGCCACGCGCTCTTGCCGATCTGCGCGAATATGCGCTGGCCGAGCTCGCCGGGATACGGCACAAAATCCAGGCCTTCGGTGTCGCATTGCTGGTACTGGCAGAACACGGTGCGGGACATGCGGATTCCTTTGAGTGCGCGCTTAGAGAGCGTCGAGCAGTTTGCGGATCGGCGCCGGCAAGCCCAGCGATGCGAGATCGGCGCGGGCGACCCAGCGCAGGTCGCCATTGTCGCGTACCGCCGGGCGCAGCGCGACCTTGCGGATGCGCAAGGGCTGCAGATGCAGGCGGTAATGACTGAAGGTGTGCACGATCAGCGGCATTTCATCGGCGCGTTCGTAGTTGCCGTCGATATGTGCAGCGAACCATGCGCGCATGCCGCTATCGGTCTCGGCCTGCGGCAGCGTCCACAGCGAGGCCCAGATGCCGGTTGGCGGGCGGCGCTGCAACAGGATCTGCCTGTCTGCGTTTTCCAGCAGCAGGGCGGTGGCTTCGCGCTCAGGTAATTGCTTGCCGGGCTTGGGCGTGGGCAGTGCGTCCACCAGGCCATCGCGGCGCGCCACGCAATCGTCCTGCAGCGGGCACAGTACACAGGCCGGTCTGGCGCGTGTGCACAGCGTGGCGCCGAAATCCATCTGCGCCTGCGTGTAGTCGGCCAGGCGGCCGGCCGGCACCTGCGCCACATGGGTCGTCGCCAGTTGCCACAACTGTTTTTCGATCACCGGCAGGCCGGGATAGCCGGCAATGCCGTGGAAGCGTGTCAGTACGCGTTTGACGTTGCCGTCCATGATCGCGAAGCGGTCGTTCCAGGCCTGGCTGAGGATCGCGCCCGCGGTGCTGCGGCCGATGCCGGGCAAGGCGAGTAATGCCTCGAAACCGCGTGGCAAGTCGCCGTTGTGCAAGGCGACGCATTGTTTGGCGGCCGCGTGCAGATTACGTGCACGTGCGTAGTAGCCCAGCCCGGCCCAATGCGCCATCACGGTGTCGTTGTCGGCTGCGGCCAGATCGGCCAAGCTCGGAAAGCTAGCGACGAACTTCTGGAAATACGGAATGACCACCGCGACCTGGGTCTGCTGCAGCATGATTTCCGACAGCCATACCCGGTAGGGCGCCCGCGGGTGCTGCCAGGGCAGATCGTGGCGGCCGTGGCCGTCGAACCAGTGCAGCAGGCGGTCGACAAAGGCGTCGGCGGTGGGAGTGGCGTGGTCGGCTGGCATGGGTTCCGCTGGCGAAGGAGGGCGATGGCGTCGGGCGGATGACGCCCGGCTATGCGCGTATGGGTGGGCCGGTCAGTGCAGCGGAAACGCAAGTCCAACCCGGCATTGGTCGCAGAAGAAGCCTTCATCGCCAGGCCAGTGCGGTGCGGCCGGTGCATGGTAATGAACCAGCTCTGCATTGCGCCGCGCCTGCTTGCGCAACGCCGCCGGCAACGGCTGGGCGAACTCCATGACACGTCTGGCGCGCGACCAGTCGCCGGAGACTTCCCGCACCGTGCAGCCTGCCTGCAGCGCCTGCGCGCACAGCGCTTGCAGATGCGGGCAGGTGTCTTCCATTCAGCTGCCCAAGGCTTCCGGCAGCAAGGCATCGACGAAGGCGACCGGGTCGAACACGCGCAGGTCTTCCGGGCGTTCGCCGATGCCGGCGAAGCGGATCGGGATATTGAACTCGCGCGCCAGGGCGAACACCACGCCGCCCTTGGCGGTGCCATCGAGCTTGGTCACGACCAGGCCGGTAACGCCGACCGCGGCATGGAACTGGCGCAGCTGCGAAATGGCGTTCTGGCCCGTGGTGCCGTCGATGACCATCAGCACTTCGTGCGGCGCGGCGGCATCGATCTTGCCCAGCACGCGGCGGATCTTGCCCAGCTCGTTCATCAGCCCGGTCTGGGTGTGCAGGCGGCCGGCGGTGTCGGCGATCAACACCTCGGTGCCGCGCGCCTTGGCGGCCTGCAGCGCGTCGAACGCGACTGAGGCAGCATCGGCATTCTGTCCCTGCGCGATCACGGCCACGCCGTTGCGATCGCCCCAGGCCTGCAGCTGCGCCACCGCTGCGGCGCGGAAGGTGTCACCGGCGGCCAGCATCAGGCTGTTGCCGTCGTCCTTGAAACGCTTGGCCAGCTTGCCGATGGTGGTGGTCTTGCCGACGCCGTTGACGCCGACGGTGAGCACCACGAAGGGCTTGGCCGAGCGATCGATGACCAGTGGTTTGGAAACCGGCTGCAGCAGCGCGATGAGATCGGCGCGCAAGGCCTTGAACAGCGCCTGCGCATCGACGAATTCGCGCGACTTCATGCGCTTGCGCAGCCCTTCGACCAGGGCGGTGGTTGCGCCGATGCCGACATCGGCGGTGATCAGCGCGGTTTCGATCTCGTCGAGCAGATCGTCGTCGAGCTTGGGATTGCGCGAGAACAAGCCGCCGAAGCTGCGCGCGAAGCTGCTGTTGCGCAGACGGTCGCGCCAGCCCGGCTTGCCGGCCGGGGCGGCCGGTAGCGCATCGCGCTGGCCGTTGATGCTGTCGTTGTCGGAACTGGCCGGCACTGGGGCGCTGATCACGGCCGGGGCGACGACACTGGGCGCGGCGGCAGGCAACGGGGCGACGGCCGGTGTCACTGCGGGCGCAGCTGTTGCGGCGGCAGGTGTCACGACAGCGGGTGTCACGACGGTAGGCGTGGCAGCAGGCGTTGCAGTCGACGGTACGACTGCGGGCGCGGCGCCTTGCGCAGGCGTGCCTGCCGGCTGCGCGGGTGCGCTGTGCGGCTGCACGACCACCGGCGGCGGTACCACTACCGTGGGAACGTGCGGCGCGGCAGACGGAACCGGATCGGGCAGCGCCTGCAAGGCCTCAGGCGCCGGCGTGGCCGGCGGCGTGGGTGCGTTGGGGACTGCGGCAACGCTCTGCGCCTGGCCAGTGCGCGTGGCGATGTCCTGGGCAAGCTGGTCGGCCGGTGCCGCGGCAGGCGGCGTTGCGGCGGGCGTCGGCGTTACCGCATCGCTGCGTGCCGGTGCAGTAGGCGCGGGCGCGGGCGACGCTGGTGTGGCCGATGTGCCGGGTTCGGCAGTCGGCATTGCCTCGACCGGCGACGCCGGGGTGGCGGCGGAGGGCGCGGTGGGGAATGCGGCTGCCAGTTCTTCCAGGCTATAGCGCGAGGTACGCGCGCTGTCGGGCGTGGTTGGTTTGTTACGGCGGAAAAAGCTGGCCATTGGCAACGCAGTAGGGGAAACCAGAAATTCTACCATCCGGGCCTGGCGTCGCCTTGACGCGACCTTCAGCGCGGTCTTGTCCGGGCAGCACCCTGCGCGCCGCAACAGCTCCGCAACAATTCACGGCAAACCGCATCGCCACAGCACTCTCGATGCTGCCGAATTCGGCATTTGTGCCAACGGTGTGTCAGCGTGTGTTTGCGCGCCTACAACTGACCCTTGAGCGCACGGTAATCGCGCGGGGTCATGCCGACGGTTGCCTTGAACTGGCGCGCGAACGCGCTCTGGTCGGCGAAGCCGCAGCGTTGCCCGATGCTGGCGATGCTGTCGTCGCCGTACAGCAGCCGCATCGCCGATTCGATGCGCAGCTTGGTCAACAGTTGCTGCGGGGTCACCTGGAACACGCGGCGGAAGTGCCGTTCCAGCTGCGCCACCGACAGGCCGGCCAGGTCGGCCAGGCTCTGCACGCGCAGGTTGTCGCCGAAGTTGGCCTGCATGTGATCCATCACCTGGCTCAGGCGCTCGTACGCGGAGTGCCGGCTGTCAGGCTGGCCCAGATCGCGCGAAATGCCGACCACGCCGATCACTTCATTGGCCTCGCAGAGCGGGCGCTTGAAGGTCAGGCACCAGCCGGGCAGGCGATTGGGATACAGATGCACTTCCAACTGGTTGTCGATGAGCTCGCCACACAGGACGCGGCGGTCCTGCATCATGTAGCTTCCCCCCAACGGCAAGGGAAACACTTCCAGTGGCGAGCTGCCGATGATGTCGCTACGCAGCTTGCGCCCGAGCCGGCGTACCAGCGTCAGGTTGCAGTGGGTATAGCGGCCCTCGCTGTCCTTGATGAAGAACACCACGTCCGGCAGCGCATCGAACAGCGTCTGCATTTCCAGCGCGGGAAGGTTGAGGTCCATCGGCGTCATGGCGAAGGTCACGATTGACGGCTGCACGAAAGGCGCGGCCCTATATTGATCCTAGCGCAAACGCGGGGCCGTGAACCGGGTTGTCGATTGTGCGGATTTCCGCATTTGCAACTCGCATTGGACGCTAGTCGCCCGCCGGCCGGCAGTGGGAGCATGGGCCATGCACACCATCGACGTCATCGACTCCCATACGGCCGGCGAACCTACCCGCGTGGTCCTCTCCGGCTTCCCCAATCTGGGCGATGGCGATCTGGCGCAATGCCGCGAGCGGTTTCGCCGCGATTTCGACCAGTGGCGCAGCGCGATCGCCTGCGAACCGCGCGGCTCGGACACCATGGTCGGTGCCTTGCTGCTGCCGGCCCGTGACCCTGGCGCCTGCACCGGGGTGATCTTCTTCAACAACGTTGGCTACCTTGGCATGTGCGGGCACGGCACCATCGGGGTGGTGCGCACGCTGGCCGAGCTGGGGCGCATCGCGCCGGGCCAGCACCGCATCGAAACGCCGGTCGGCACGGTGGGCGTGGAACTGGCCGAAGACGGCACGGTGTCGGTCGACAATGTCGAAAGCTATCGTTTTGCGACGGATGTGGACGTGGATGTGCCCGGTTACGGGCCGGTACGCGGCGATGTGGCCTGGGGCGGCAATTGGTTCTTCATCACCGGGCAGGCGCCGTGTGTGCTGGACCTGGCGCATCAGCGAGAGCTGACCGCCTATACCGAAGCGATCCGGCTGGCGCTGGAAGCGGCCGGCATCACCGGCGAGGCCGGTGGCGAGATCGACCATATCGAAGTCAATGGCACCGCGCCCGATGGCAGCGGTGTGGCACGTAATTTCGTGCTGTGCCCCGGCCTGGCCTACGACCGCTCGCCGTGCGGCACCGGCACCAGCGCCAAGCTGGCCTGCCTGGCCGCCGACGGCAAGCTGGCCGAAGGCGAGCGCTGGATACAGCAGGGCATCCTGGGCAGCGCCTTCGAAGGCAGCTATCGCCTCAGCGGGCGTGGCATTGCGCCACGCATCAGCGGGCAGGCCTATCTCACCGCGCGCGCGCAGCTGCTGATCGACCCGGCCGACCCGTTCGCCTGGGGCATCGTGGCCTGATGGACGAGCAGCTGCGCGCGCGGGAGGGACATGCCGGCGCAGCGTCTGCTGCGGCCGCCCCCTTGCCCGATGCGTCGCTGGCCACCGCGGACGCGCCAGCCACGGACACCTGCAGCGTGCCGGCTGCTGCCGGTACGCGACGCAGCTACGACCTGATCGTGGTAGGTGCGGGCATTGTCGGGGCAGCCTGCGCCGAGGCGGCGGCCGGCGAAGGGCTGCGCGTGGCGATCGTCGAGCCGGGGCCGATCGGCGGCGGTTCCACCGCTGCAGCGATGGGGCACCTGGTGGCGATGGACGACGACCCGGCGGAGTTGGCGTTGTCGGCGTATTCGCTGCGGCTGTGGGAGCGGTTCGCGCAACTGAGCGAGGCCGAATTCAGCCGCTGCGGCACGCTGTGGGTGGCGCGCGATGCGCGCGAACTGGCGGCGGTGCCGGCCAAGATTGCGCGCTTGGCCGCAGCCGATCTGCATGCGGAAGTGATCGATGCGAGCCGGTTGTATGCGCTGGAACCGCAACTGGTGCCGGGCCTTGCCGGCGGCATGCTGGTGCCCGGTGAAGCCGTGGTGTATCCGCCGCGGGTGGCGCGGCATCTGGTGAGCCTGGCCTGCAAGGCGGGCGCGCAGCTGTTTGCCGGCCGCAAGGTGGAACAGTTGCAGGCGCAGGGGGTGCGTCTGGACGATGGCCAGCTGTTGGCCGGCCCGGTGCTGGTCGCCAGCGGCGTGGCCTTGCCGCAGCTGTTGCCCGAGCTGGCGCTGCGCCCGCGCAAGGGCCATCTGGTCATCACCGACCGCCATCCGGGGCTGATCCGGCATCAGCTACTGGAACTGGGCTACGCCGATTCGGCGCATGGCGCCGACGCCACCAGCGTGGCGTTCAATGTGCAGCCGCGGCCGACCGGGCAGATCCTGATCGGCTCCTCGCGCCAGTTCGGCGAACACGATCGCGCGTTGTCGATGCCGGTATTGCAGCAGATGCTGCAGCGCGCCTTCGCGTATCTGCCGGTGCTGCGCGAGTTGCAGGCGATCCGGGTATGGACCGGTCTGCGCCCGGCAACCCCGGACGGGCGCCCGTATCTTGGGGTGGTGCCTGGCCGGCGCGATGTCTGGGTGGCCGCCGGTCACGAGGGGCTGGGGGTCACCACGGCGCTGGGGAGCGCACGGGTGATCGTGGACAGCCTGCTCGGGCGCACGCCGGCCATCGACCCGGGCCCGTACGCACCGGCGCGCGCCGTGCACGGTGCAGCCGCATGAGCGCCACGGTGCGTCTGCACGTGGATGCGCAAGCGGTCGAGGTACCGGCCGGCACCAGCGTGGCCGCGGCGGTGGCGCAGGCGACGCTGCAGTTCCGGCAATCGTGCAGCGGCCAGCCGCGCGCGCCGTTGTGCGGCATGGGCGTGTGTTTCGAATGCCGGGTGCGCATCGACGGCATCGGCCAGCAACGCGCCTGCCTGGTGGATGCGCGCGACGGCATGCAGGTGCGCACCGATGGCTGAGCGCGTGCAGCATTTCGATGTGCTGGTGATCGGCGCCGGCCCGGCCGGCCTGGCGGCGGCGCAGGCCGCGGCCAGTCATGGCGTGCGGGTCGGCGTGGTCGACATGCAGCCGCGTGCCGGCGGGCAGGTGTGGCGCAGCGATGTGCGGCACGGCGCGCCGGCCGATGCGCGCGCGCTGTTGCGGCAGGTGCAGGGCGCGGCGTCGATCACGCTGCTGACGCAGACGCAGATCCTGCTGGCGCAGCCGGGCTGGCTGCTGGCCGATGGCGCGCACGGTTCCCTGCAACTGCATTACGCCGCCCTGGTGCTGGCCACCGGCGCGCGCGAATTGCAGCTGCCGTTCCCCGGCTGGACCTTGCCCGGCGTCACCGGCGCCGGCGCGGCGCAGGCGCTGGCCAAACAGGGCTGGCCGCTGGCCGGCAAGCGCGTGGTGGTTGCCGGCAGCGGCCCGCTGCTGCTGGCCAGTGCGGCCACCTTGCAACGGCATGGCGCGCAGGTGCTCGGCATCCACGAACAGACCTCTAAAGCCGCGTTGCGGCAGTTCGCATTGCAGTTGT
Organism: Xanthomonas campestris pv. asclepiadis; assembly: GCF_020784175.1. Lineage (GTDB taxonomy): Bacteria > Pseudomonadota > Gammaproteobacteria > Xanthomonadales > Xanthomonadaceae > Xanthomonas > Xanthomonas campestris_D. The sequence continues at coordinate 15,014 of NZ_JAJGQM010000020.1, read as the reverse complement.
GGCGCTGGCCGGGCAAGGCGGCACAGGCAGTGGCGCTGCGCCTGCAATTGCGCGCAGTGGCGTATCGCGCCGGCAGCTTTGTCGTTGCCGCACATGGCGACACGCAACTGCGCGAAATCGAGATCGAAGGGTCCATCGGCCGCACGCGTGTTGCCTGCGACCAGTTGGCGGTGGGCTATGGCCTGGTGCCGAACACCGAGCTCGCACAGCTGCTCGGTTGCCGGCTGGACGCGTACGGCGCGCATCAACAGGTGCAGGTGGATGCGTTGCTGCGCACCAGCGTCACCCAGGTCTTTGCTGCAGGCGAAGCCTGCGGCATCGGCGGGCGCGATTGCGCGCTGGTCGAAGGTGCGATGGCCGGGCATATGGCTGCCGACGCACCGGACGCCGCGCTGCGCCTGCAGCCGCGGCGGCGTGCCGCGCGTGCGTTCGCGCGGTTATTGCAACAGCAGTTCGCACTGAATCCACGTATCCGCACGCTGGCGCAGCCCGACACGCTGGTGTGCCGCTGCGAAGACGTGCCGCTGGGCGCGCTGGACAACTTCAACGATGCCCGCGATGCCAAGCTCGCTTCGCGCTGCGGCATGGGCGCCTGTCAGGGCCGCATCTGCGGCACCGCGCTGGCCGAACTGGGGCGTTGCCCGCCCGAACTTTCCACCGACGCCGGCCGCCGGCCGCCGTTGTTTCCGGTCCGCCTCGCGGCGCTGGCCGACCCGTTCACTTCCGACTCGCAAGGGAATCATCCATGAGTATTGCTGCGTTCTGGCACGGCGTGTTGCCGGCCATCACCACCCCGTTCACCGCCTCCGGTGAGATCGATCACGACTTCCTGGCCAAGCACGCCAATCAGCTGGTCGACGCCGGCTGCACCGCGATCGTGCCGCTGGGTTCGCTGGGTGAAGCGGCCACCTTGAGCGTGGACGACAAGCTGGCCGTGCTCAAGACGCTGATCAGCGCATTGAACGGCCGCGTGCCGGTGGTGCCGGGCATCGCCAGCCTGGCGACCGGTGAGGCAGTAGAGCTGGCCAAGGCAGCCAAGGAACTCGGTTGCGGCGGGCTGATGGTGTTGCCGCCTTACGTCTACTCCACCGACTGGCGCGAGATGGGCGCGCATGTGCGCGCGGTGATCGCCGCCACCGACCTGCCGGTGATCCTGTACAACAACCCGGTGGCCTACAAGACCGATTTTGGCCCGGCGCAGATCGCCGAACTGGCCGCCGAATTCCCCAACCTGCAGGCAGTGAAGGAATCCTCGGGCGACGTGCGCCGCTTCGCCGCGCTGCATGAGCTGCTGGGCGATCGCCTGGCGCTGCTGGTCGGCATGGACGATGCCATCGTCGAAGGCCTGAGCATGGGTGCCAAGGGCTGGATCGCCGGCCTGGTCAACGCCTACCCGAAGGAATCGGTGCGCCTGTTCGAACTCGCGCGCGATGGCGGCTACCCGGCGGCCAAGGAACTCTACGACTGGTTCCTGCCGCTGCTGCGCCTGGATACCGTGCCCAAGTTCGTGCAGTTGATCAAACTGGTGCAGGAAAAAGTGGGCCTGGGCAGCGAGCGCGTGCGCGCACCGCGTCTGGTGGTCGACGGTGCCGAGCGCGAAGCCGCGCTCAAGGTCATCGATCACGCCATCGCCACTGCGCCCAAACTGTCCTGACGATGAGCTCGCGCTGCACGCCACCGGATGAGCGCCGCTTACGGATTCCTGCGCGGACGCGGTGGCCGGCGTAGCGCGAGATGGGTCGATGAGGATGTCGCATCAGCGCGGCATCCTCGTCGTGTTTTGGTCGGCCGCTGCCGCACAGTGCGCAGGGTCTGTCCTCATGCAACCGAAGGTGCCGCAATGAACGAGACGCTCCAATCCCCTCCCACACAGCAGGCCGAGGTATTGCTGGCCGGCCAGTGGCAACCCAGCCGCGCGGCGAGCGCCAGTTTCCGTGCCGCCGACCCGAGCACGGGCGAGGCGATCGGGCCGCAGTTTCCGGTCAGCGGTGCGGAGGATGTCGAAACCGCGGTTGCGGCAGCGCAAGCGGTTGCAGCGGAACTTGCCGCGGCACCGGTCGAAAGAATTGCCGCATTCCTAGACGCCTACGCCGACGCGCTGGATGCCGATGCCGACACCCTGGTGGCGCTTGCCCACGCAGAAACCGCATTGCCGGCACCCACGCGCTTGCGCGGCAACGAGCTGCCGCGCACCAGCGGGCAGTTGCGTCAGGCCGCCCACGCGGTGCGCAGCTATAGCTGGACCCAACCCATCATCGACACCGCTGCCGACCTGCGCTCGCATCTGGCGCCGCTAGGCAAGCCGGTGTTGGTGTTTGGCCCGAACAATTTCCCGTTCGCCTTCAATGCGATTGCCGGCAGCGATTTCGCCTCGGCCATTGCCGCGCGCAACCCGGTGATCGCCAAGGCGCATCCGCTGCATCCGGCCACCAGCCAGCGCATGGCGCAGCTCGCGCACACGGCATTGGTCGCGGCGGGTCTGCCGGCTGCGGCAGTGCAGTTGCTGTATCACTTCGACAACGCGATCGGTGTGCGACTGGCCGGCGATGCGCGGCTGGGGGCGATCGGCTTCACCGGTAGCCGCGCAGGCGGCCTGGCGCTGAAGGCGGCCGCCGACGCGGTCGGCGTGCCGTTTTATGCGGAGCTCTCCAGCGTCAACCCGGTGTTCCTGTTGCCGGGCGCACTGGCCGAACGCGGTGCGGCGTTGGCGCAGGAATTCTTCTCTTCGTGCACCCTGGGCAGCGGCCAGTTCTGCACCAATCCCGGTGTGGTGGTGGTGCCGCACGGCGAGGCAGGCGATGCGTTCGTTGCCGCGACCACGGCGCATTTCGACGCCGCCATGCCGATGGTGCTGTTTTCCGGTTCCGGCGTCGAAGGTGTGCAACGCGGTGTGGCGGCCTTGCGCGCTGCCGGCGCCGCGCTGCTGGCCGGTGGACATACCGGCGAAGACGGGTATCGCTATGCGCCGACCTTGTTGAGCGTGGATGCGCAGGCATTCATCGCCAACCCGCAGGCGCTGCAGACCGAGGCCTTCGGCCCGGTGAGCCTGCTGGTGCGTACGCGCGACGTGGCGCAGATGACGCAAATCGCCGCTGCATTCGAAGGCAACCTCACCGGCACCTTGTATCGCGCAGCCGATGGCAGCGACGATGCGGCCTGGCAGGCTATCGCCCCGGTACTGCGGGCGCGGGTGGGGCGGTTGATCAACAGCAAGATGCCGACCGGCGTGGCGGTGAGCGCGGCGCAGAATCATGGCGGGCCGTTCCCCAGCACCGGGCACCCGGGCTTCACCGCGGTGGGCATGCCCGGTTCGATCCGCCGCTTTGCCGCCTTGCACAGCTACGACGCGGTGCCGGACGCGTTGCTGCCGCCCGACCTGCGCCAGCGCAATCCGGGCGGGGTGGCGCGTCTGGTCGATGGGCAGTGGAGCACCGCCGATCTTGGAGCGGGCACATGAGCAGCCAGATCGGCCGGCTGTCGCTGGAGCAGGCGCGCGCGCAACTGGCGCCGTGGACGCAACGCGCCGCGCCGATCGCCGCGCAGGAATACGCACAGCGCATCGAACGCGCACGCCGCCTGATGCGCGTGCACGGCGTGGATGCGCTGTTGATCGGCGCCGGCACGTCGCTGCGCTATTTCACCGGCGTGCCCTGGGGCGCGAGCGAGCGGCTGGTCGCGCTGCTGCTCACGCTGGACGGCGACCCGGTGCTGATCTGTCCCGCGTTCGAAGAAGGCTCGCTGGATGCGGTGTTGAAGATTCCGGTCGCCAAGTATCTGTGGGAAGAACACGAGGACCCGTACGCGCTGGTGGTGCAGGTGATGGACGACCGCCACGCGCATGCGCTGGCGCTGGATCCAGGCATCGCCTTTGCCGTGCACACCGGCCTGCGCGCGCACCTGGGCACGGCGATCCGCGATGCCGGGGCCATCATCGACGGCTGCCGCATGTGCAAGTCACCGGCCGAGCTGGCACTGATGCAGCAGGCCTGCGACATGACCTTGCTGGTTCAGCGGCTGGCCGCCGGCATCGCGCAGGAAGGCATCGGCACCGACCAGCTGGTGCGCTTCATCGACGAAGCGCATCGCGCGCTGGGCGCGGACAACGGCTCGACCTTCTGCATCGTGCAGTTCGGCCATGCCACCGCATTCCCGCACGGCATTCCCGGCGTGCAGCACCTGCGCGCAGGCGAGCTGGTGCTGATCGACACCGGCTGCACCGTGCAGGGCTACCACTCCGATATCACCCGCACCTGGATATACGGCACGCCCGACGACGCGCAACGGCGCATCTGGGACCTGGAACAGGCGGCGCAGGCAGCCGCGTTTGCGGCGATCCGCCCCGGGATCGCCTGCGAAGCGGTGGACCAGGCCGCGCGCAGCGTGCTGGAGGCGGCAGGGCTGGGCCCGGACTACCGCTTGCCGGGATTGCCGCACCGCACCGGCCATGGCTGCGGCCTGGCGATCCATGAAGCGCCGTATCTGGTGCGCGGCAATGCGCAGCCGCTGCAGCCGGGCATGTGCGCCAGCAACGAGCCGATGATCGTGGTGCCCGGTGCGTTCGGGGTGCGCCTGGAAGACCACTTTCATGTCACCGACAGCGGCGCGCAGTGGTTTACGCCGCCGTCGCCGGCGATCGACCAACCCTTTGCATGAGCCTGTACAGGCCCACGCACGCGTAGGAGCGCACCCGGGCGCGACGGGCATTTCCGATAAAAAGCCGTCGCGCTCAGGCGCGCTCCTACCGCCGCCATTGCATCCTGGAGTCACTGCATGAACCACCTGCGTCCTGTCGCCATCGGCCTGCTGGCCGCCGCCTTGTTCACTGCCTGCAAGCCGGCGCCGCCTGCTGCGGAAACATCGGCTGCGGCCACGGCCGCGCCGACCGGCGAACAGGCTGGCAAGGCCTTCGATGCGCTGCTGGACAAGCAGTGGCAGTACCACTTGCAGCACAACCCCGAGTTCGCCAGCATCATCGGCGACAAGCGTTACAACGATCGTTGGAGCGACTACTCGCTTGAGGCCGTGCAGGCAGAACGCAGCGCCACTGCCGAGCTGCTCACGCAATTCGAAGCGATCGACAGCAGGACGCTGGACGAACAGCGCCAGCTCAGCCTGCAGATGATGCTTGGCCAGTTGCGCGACACGCTGGAAGGCATCGACCTGAAGACCTATGCGATACCGCTGGAGCCGATCGGCGGCATCCAGCTGGGGCTGGCCGGTTACGGCGATGCGTTTCCGTTCGAAAACGCCAAGGATTATCAGGACTACATCAAGCGCCTGCAGTCGATTCCGAAGGTGATCGACCAGGTGATCGCAGTGTCGCGCCAGGGCGCCAAGGATGGCTTGGTGCAGCCGCGTTATCTGCTGGAGCGCCTGCCCGAGCAGATCGACAAGATCGCCGCGCTGACCGGCGAGCAGAGCCCGTTCGCCTCGCCGCTGAAAAAGCTCGATGCCGCGGTGCCGGCCGATCAACGCGCTGCGCTACGCACGCAGTTGCTTGCGGCGATCGAGCAGCAGGTGCGCCCGGCCTACGCCAAGCTGGCCGCGTTCGTGCGCGACGAATACGCCGCGCAAGGCCGCGCGCAGGAAGGGCTGTGGTCGCTGCCCGATGGCGAACGCCGCTATCGCTATGCCATCCATACCCAGACCACCACCGACATGGCGCCGGAGGAGATCCATCAGATCGGCCTGAAGGAAGTGGCGCGCATCGAAGGCGAGATGACGGTGATCGCCAAGGCGCAGGGCTTTGCCGACCTGGCCAGCTTCCGCAAGGCGGTGGATACCGACAAGCGCCACTTCGCCAGCTCCGGCGAGCAGATCCTGCAGCAGTACCGCCAATACATCGCCGCGATGCAGCCGGAGCTGCCCAAGTTGTTCGGCCACTTGCCGAAGACGCCGCTGGACGTGCAGGCGATGCCCGCATTCCGGCGCAGCGCGCCCGGCGCCGAATACTGGCAGAGCAATCCGGAAGGCACCAAGCCGGCCATCGTCAAGGTCAACACCAGCGACTTCGCCAGCCGCACGCTGGTCAATATCGAAACCACCGCCTATCACGAGGGTGTGCCGGGCCATCACCTGCAGATCTCGCTTGCGCAGACGCTGCCATTGCCGCCGTTCCGCCAGCAGGCCGGCTACAACGCCTATATCGAAGGCTGGGCGCTGTATGCCGAGCGGCTGGGCAAGGAGATCGGTTTCTTCAAGGACCCGTACAACGACTACGGCCGGCTGTCCGGCGAGCTGTTGCGCGCCAATCGCCTGGTGCTCGACACCGGCGTGCATTACAAGCGCTGGAACCGCCAGCAGATGGTGGATTTCTTCCATGCGCATCCGTCCGATGACGAGCCCAGCATCCAATCCGAAACCGATCGCTATATCGTCTGGCCGGGCCAGGCGTTGGGCTACAAGTTGGGGCAGCTGCAGATTCTTGCGCTGCGTGCCGAGGCGGAAAAAGAACTCGGCGACCGCTTCGATGTGCGCGCCTTCCACGATGCGGTGCTCGGCGGCGGCGCAATGCCGCTGGCGATGTTGCAGCAGCGCGTGCGCCAGTGGATTGCGCAGGCCAAGGCGGCACCGGAGGGACGCGGATGAGCACCCACAGCGTCTGGCGCGCGAGCGCATTGAGTGTGCTGATTGCTGCCAGCCTGGGCGGCACCGCCGTGCAGGTGCAGGCCGCAGCGCCTGCACCCGCAGCAAGCACGCAGGACAGTGCAGCGGTACGCTTCAAGGCGCTGTACACGCGCGAATGGCGCTGGCGCCAGGCGCAGCTGTCCGGCGCGGTGGATGAAGACAACCAGGCCACCCAGGACAGGCAGTCCGACCATCTGCCCAAGGTCGATGTGGCCATGCAAAACCTGCGCACCGCGTACTGGCAACAGGCGTTGAAGGAGCTGGATGCGATTCCGGCAGCGCAGTTGCCGGCCGAAGATCAGGTGAGCTATCAGGTGTACCGGCAGCAGCTGCTGGTGCTGCTGGACCAGCAGCATTTTCGCGCCTGGGAAATGCCGTTCAACAGCGACTCGGCGTTCTGGAGCGACCTGGGCTTCAGCGCCGAGGCCAAGCTGCGTACGCGCGAGGACTACCAGCGCTATCTGAAGATGCTGGCAGATATCCCGCGCTATTTCGCCGAACACACCGACAATATGCGTGCCGGCCTGGCGCGCGGTTTCAGCCAGCCCAAGGTGACCCTGACCGGGCGCGACCAGTCCATCGCCGACGTGGTGCAGGCCAAGGGTGAGGCCAATCCGTTCTACGCACCGTTCAAGCAGATGCCGGCCACGCTGCCTGCCGATGTGCAGGCGCAACTGCGGCAGCAGGCAGTGCAGACCATCGATGCGCAGGTGCTGCCGGCCTACGCGAGCTTGCTGGACTTCATCCGCAACGAGTACCAGCCGCGCGCACGCACCACGCTGGCCGGCGAAGCCTTGCCGGACGGGCAGGCGTATTACCTCGCGCAGATCCGCGAGTTCACCACGCTGGAGTTGAGTCCGGAGCAGATCCACCAGATCGGTTTGCAGGAAGTGGCCAGGCTGCGCACGCAGATGGATCAGACCATCGCTGCCAGCGGCTTCAAGGCGCCGGCCGGGCAGGCAGTGTTTCCGGCCTTCCTGCAGTTCCTGCGCAGCGACCCGCAGTTCTATGCCAAGACGCCGGAACAGTTGCTCAAGCAGGCCGCCTGGATCGCCAAGCGGGTGGACGCCAAGGTGGGCGATTACATCGGTCGGCTGCCGCGCCGACGCTTCGCGATCGAACCGGTACCGCCGGAGCTGGCGCCGTTCTACACCGGCGGGCGTGGCGGGCCCGGCATCTATCTGGTCAACACCTACAACCTGCCGTCGCGGCCGCTGTACAACCTGACCGCGCTGACGCTGCACGAGTCCTCACCCGGCCACGCGCTGCAGATGCCGCTGGCGGCAGAGGCGCAGGGGCTGCCGGAGTTTCGCCGCTACGCCTACATCTCTGCCTATGGCGAAGGCTGGGCCCTGTATTCGGAGTACCTGGGCCAGGAAATGGGCATGTACGACACGCCCTATGACCGCTTCGGCTATCTCACCTACCAGATGTGGCGCGCCTGCCGTCTGGTGATCGACACCGGCATCCACCACAAGGGCTGGACGCGCGCGCAGGCGCAGGCCTATCTGCGCGACAACACCGCCTTGAGCGAGCACGAGGTCACCACCGAGGTGGACCGCTACATCGCCTGGCCGGGGCAGGCGTTGTCGTATTACCTGGGCGAGCTGAAGATCCTGGAGCTGCGGCGCAAGGCCGAAGCCGCCCTGGGCGAAAAATTCGACCTGCGCCATTTCCACGATGCGGTGCTGCAGACCGGCTCGGTGCCGCTGCCGGTGCTGGAAGCGCGCATCGACCGCTTCATCGCCGAGGGGGGTGTCTCGCCGTATGCGGACGGCACCACGGCAGATGCCGCCGATGCAGGGCCAGGGGCGGCGGCCGATGACTGAGTGCGGCCAGATGCGCCTGCATCCGTTTGCCGGACATGTGTTACTGCCGTCGTACAAGACCGCCAGCGCACGATCGCAGAACCACTGACCGCCATACGCCACGCACGACCACGCCATCTTCCGCAGCACGCGCTTTCATTTGTCCGGGGCCAGCTATGACCACACACGGTGCGACCACGCAAGGCAAGTTCCACAAGCGACTGAGCCTGACCGACCTGACCTTCATCGGGCTGGGCTCGATCTTCGGGTCGGGCTGGTTGTTCTCGGCCAGCCATGTCTCTTCCATCGCCGGACCGGCCGGCATCGTGTCGTGGATCCTTGGCGGCATCGCGGTGTTGCTGCTCGGCCTGGTGTATTGCGAACTCGGCGCCGCGCTGCCGCGCGCCGGCGGGGTGGTGCGCTACCCGGAGTATTCGCATGGCGCCTTGCTCGGCTCGTTGACCGGCTTCATCACCCTGATCGCGTTTTCCAGCCTGATCGCGATCGAAGTGGAGGCTGCGCGCCAATATGCGGCGGCGTGGTTTCCGGTGCTCAACCAGCCCAACGGCACCCATCCCAGCGTGTGGGGCTGGTTGGTGCAACTGGCCTTGCTGGTGCTGTTCTTCCTGCTCAACTATTTCAGCGTCAAGACCTTTGCGCTGGCCAACAACATCGTCAGCATCTTCAAGTTCCTTGTGCCGATCCTGGTGATCGTGTTGCTGATGAAGCACTTCAATCCGGGCAACCTGAGCGTGCACGGGTTTGCGCCCTCGGGCATGGCCGGCGTGGAAGCAGCGATCTCCGCAGGCGGCATCATCTTTGCCTACCTGGGCCTGACCCCGATCGTGTCGGTGGCCAGCGAGGTGCGCGACCCGCAGCGCAACATCCCGATCGCCCTGATCCTGTCGGTGGCCTTGTCCACGGTGATCTATGTGCTGCTGCAGCTGGCGTTTCTGGGCAGCATTCCGGCCGCGCAACTGGCGCCTGGCTGGGCGGGTATCGACAAGGTGTTTGCACTGCCGTATCACGACATCGCGCTGGCCCTGGGCATGGCGTGGCTGGCCGCACTGGTGATCTGCGATGCGATGGTTTCACCCAGTGGCACCGGCAATATCTACATGAATGCCACCCCGCGCGTGGTGTACGGCTGGGCGCGCAGCGGCGGCTTTTTGCCGGTGCTGACGCGGGTGGATCCGGCGTCGGGCATTCCGCGTCCGGCGTTGTGGTTGAGCCTGGGCTTGTCGATCTTCTGGACGCTGCCGTTCCCCTCGTGGGAGACCTTGATCGGCGTGGTGTCGGCCGCGCTAGTGCTGAGCTATGCGGTGGCGCCGGTCACGGTGGCGGCGTTGCGCCGCAGCGCGCCGGAGCTGCCGCGGCCGTTTCGCGTCCGTGGCCTAGCCGTGCTGGGGCCGCTGTCATTCATGGTCGCGGCCTTGATCGTGTACTGGTCCACCTGGCCGACGCTGTCGTGGTTGCTCGGCCTGCAGGTGCTCGCGTTCGCGCTGTACGTGCTGTATCGCCTGCCTTCGCGCGCGGGCAGGGCGCGCCTGCTGCGCCAGGTGCGCGCATCGCTGTGGTTGATCGTGTTCTTCGTGCTGGTGATGGCGGTGTCCTGGGCCGGTACGTTCGGCGGCCATGGCTGGATCGCGCATCCGTTCGACACATTGAGCGTGGCGGTGATCGCGTTCTTCATCTATCACTGGGGCGCGCGCAGCGGCTTGCGCAGCGACGAGCTGGCGCTGGAGGAGGACGATGGCGAGTGAGCTGCGCCGCGCTGCAGATGCACCGCGCTGGCTGCGTGGCTGCTTGAATGGGGTGGCTGCGTGCATCGTGTTGCTGTCGGCTGCGGCACAGGCCACGCCAGGCGTGGCCGATTACCAACGCGCGCTGGGCTTGCGCGCGCAATGGAGCACGCTGACCGAGAACGTGGCCTGGCCGGCGCAATGGCAAAACGCCGGCAGCTTCCATTACCGCAAGACGGTGCCGGGCGGATTCGCCTTCGTCCGTGTGGATGTCGCCACGCTGCAGAAAACGCCGGCGTTCGACCAGCTGCGCGTGGCGCAGGCATTGAGCGCGGCGACCGGCACGCCCTACACCGCGTTGCAGTTGCCGTTCGAGCGCTTCGCGTATGCAGCAGACGGCGGGCGCGGCGATGGGGCGATCCGGTTCGAGCTTGGTGAAGCACCCTGGCGCTGCAGCTTGACAGGCTATCGCTGCGCCCCCGACGCCGCCGGTGCACAGCAGCGTCCACGCGGCTTCGGTGTGGTGCGCGACCCTGCGGTGCCAGCCGACAGCACGCCGCGCCGTTCGCCCGATGGCCGCTGGGAAGCGCTCGCCGATGGCTGGAACCTGCTGCTGCGTCGCGTTGCCGATGGGCAGCTGACCCGGCTCAGCGACGATGGCCGCGCAGACGATTACTTCGATCCGGAGAGCATCGCCTGGTCGCCGGATTCGCAGCGGCTGGCGGTGTATCGCGTGCGTCCGGGGTTGGCCCGCCGCGTCACCCGTGTGGAAGCGGCGCCTGCAGGCGGCGGCCAGCCGCGCGTGCGCACCCAGCTGTACCCCAAGCCCGGCGATGCGGTGGATGTGGAGCGGCCGGTGCTGTTCGCCGTGGACGGCACACGCCGCGAGGTGGACACCGCCTTGTTCGCCAATCCGTATGCGTTGTCGCCGCTGCAGTGGCGCAGCGATGGCCGCAGCGTGAGTTTCGACTACGTGCAGCGCGGCTTCCAGCGCATGCGGGTGATCGCGGTGGATGCGCAAAGCGGCCGCGCGCACGTGGCGGTCGGCGAGGATGCGCGCACCTTCGTGTATGCCGATCGCAGCTTCCGCCATGATGTGGACGGGCGCGGTGACGCGTTGCTGTGGATCTCCGAACGCGACGGCTGGCGGCACCTGTATCTGGTCGATGGCCGCAGCGGCAAGTTCAAACGCCAGCTCACGCGCGGGCCGTGGATCGTGCGCGATGTGCTGCGGGTGGACGACGCACAACGGCGCATCTGGTTCACCGCCAGCGGCATGGATGCAGGCAAGGATCCTTACTACCGGCAGCTGTACAGCGTGGATTTCGACGGACGCCGGTTGACCCGGCTGACCCACAGCGATGCCGATCATGAGGTGGCTATTGCAGAAGACGGCCGGCATTACGTCGATGTCCACTCGCGTCCGGATCTGCCGCCGGTGATGGAGCTGCACGCCATCGATGGCCGGCTGCTGCAGCAGGTGGAGCAGGGCAACATCGACAAGCTGCTGGCGGCCGGCTGGCGCGCGCCGGAGACCTTCGTGGCCAAGGGCCGCGATGGCCGCACCGAGATCTGGGGCATGGTGGTGCGCCCGCGCGATTACGACCCGCGCAAACAGTATCCGGTGATCGAGAACATCTACGCCGGCCCGCACGACGCTTTTGTGCCAAAGACATTCTGGCCGTTCGGTTATCACTCCGGTGGCGACAAGCAGATCGGCATGCAGGCGCAGGCCGATCTGGGCTTCATCGTGGTGATGATCGACGGCATGGGCACCGCCAACCGCTCCAAGGCCTTCCATGATGTGGCGTGGAAGAACCTGGGCGATTCCGGCTTTGCCGATCGCATCGCCTGGCACCGTGCGCTGGCCGCCAGGGATCGGTCCTACGACATCGGCCGGGTCGGCATCTACGGCGCCTCGGCCGGTGGGCAGAGCACGCTGGGCGCGCTCGAACGCCAGCCGGAGTTCTACAAGGTGGGCGTGGCGTTCGCCGGTTGCTACGACAACCGCATGGACAAGATCAGCTGGAACGAGCAGTGGATGGGCTGGCCGGTGGATGCCGGGTATGCGCAGGCCTCGGGCGTGGTCAATGCCGCCAAGTTCCAGGGCGACCTGCTGCTGATCGTCGGCGAGCAGGACAGCAATGTGGACCCGGCCTCCACCGCGCAGGTGGTCGATGCGCTGATCAAGGCCGGCAAGGACTTCGAGCTACTCAACGTGCCCGGTGGCGAGCATTCGGTTGGCCGTTCCAGCGGGCCGATCGACTATGTGCAGCGTCGCCAGTACGACTTCTTCGTGCGCCACCTGCGCAACGAACCCACGCCGCACTGGAATTCACTACCGTCGGAGGCGCGATGATGCATGTGTTTGCCCTGAAAATGTCGCACCCGCGCAGCTGCATCGCAGCCCTGCTGTGGTCGCTGGCGGTGTTGGCCGGTAGCGTGCCGCTGCTGGCCAGCGCGGAAGAACTGCCGCGCTTCGTCACCCAGGACGGCCGCCATGCGCTGTTCGTCGATGGCGCGCCATACACCGTGCTGGCGGCGCAGCTGCACAACTCCAGTGCCTGGCCAGCGGTGCTGCCCAAGGCACTGGACGAGGTGGTCGCGCTGCATGCCAATACGGTGGAAGCGCCGGTGTATTGGGAGCAGTTCGAGCCGGCGCCCGGGCGCTTCGACACCACCAACGTGGATGCGATGATCGCCGGCGCACGCAAGCGCGGTTTGCGCGTGGCCTTGCTGTGGTTCGGCAGCTGGAAGAACGGCCAGATGCATTACGTGCCGGAATGGATCAAGCGCGACGACGCCACCTACCCGCGCATGCGCGACGCCAATGGCGAGCCGGTGGATGTGCTGTCGCCGCATGTGGCCGCCAACGTGCAGGCCGATGCGCGTGCGTTCACCGCATTGATGCAGCACCTGCGCAAGGTCGATGGCGACCGCCACACGGTGATCCTGGTACAGGTGGAAAACGAGCCCGGCGCAATCGGCACGGTGCGCGACCATGGCCCGGCCGGCGAGGCGGCGTTCGCGCAACCGGTGCCTTTGGCAATCGCGCAGGCGCTGGGCAAGCCACAGGGCAGCTGGCAGCAGCTGTTCGGTGCCGAAGCGGCCGAAGCCTTCAATGCGCATGCAACGGCGGCGTATATCGAACAGGTGGCTGCGGCCGGCCGGCGCGCGTATCCGCTGCCGCTCTACGTCAACACCTGGCTGCGCTACAAGGGCAAGCGCTATCCGGGGCTGGATTATCCGTCCGGCGGTGCGACGGTGAATGTGTTCGCGCTGTGGCGCGCGGCCACCCCGTCGATCGACTTCATCGGCACCGACATCTACACCAGTGACTACAACGAATACACCAAGGTCATCGGCCAGTACGCGCGGCCGGACAATCCGGCCTGGGTGTCGGAGACCGGCTTCGAAGCGGCCACCGCGCCGTATCTGTTCCATGTGCTGGGGCAGGGCGGGATCGGGTTTTCGGTGTTCGGTATGGATGGCAACCCGGACAGCGCAGCCAACCGCGACGCGATCGCTGCGCACGCCGCCAATTTCAAGCTGCTGGCGCCGCTGCAGCGCGTGATCGCCCAGGCCGCCTTCGACGGCCGGCTGCAGGCGGTGGCCGAACAGCCCGGCGCGCCGCAACGCACGCTGCGCTTCGGCGACTGGCAGGCCAGGGTGTCGTTCGGTGCGCCGCTATGGGGCGATGCGCCGGCGATCCTGCCCGGCAACGACGACCATGCGGGCCGCCTGCTGGTGGCCCAGCTGGGGCCGGAGGAGTTCCTGGTCACCGGCATGGCTGCGCGCATTGAATTTTTCCGCGAGGCGGCCGATACCCGTCATGGACAACTGTTGCGGGTGGAGCAGGGGCGGTATGTGGACGGGCGCTGGCAGGTCGAAAGACAGCTCAACGGCGACCAGACCGACTACGGGCTCAACTTCGGGCGGGTGGATGCGGCCGGCGAGGTGCCGGTGGTGTTGCGTGTGCGGGTAGGCACCTATTGAGCCGGCGTGAGGCGACTGCGCAGCCGTGAGGTGGGCGTGATCGGAATCGGTGGGTGGGACACGTTATTGCGGCTCCTGTTAGCTGATTCCACCTCGTGAGACACGCTCGCCACGCGCCTCGGTGGGCGTAAGAACGACAGCAGTGCGGCGCGACTGCCGGCAACGATTGTGTTGATTGGTTGGTAAACAAACGTCATTGGTTATTTCTCAGTTTCTGCACCGGAGCCACCATGAGCATCAGCAGTATCGCCAGTTCCGGAATGCAGGTCGCCGCGCTGCGCCAGCAGGTGGCCGCCAGCAATGTGGCGCGTCAGCCGGTCGACGGCAGTCCACGTCAGGCCGTTGCAGCCAGCACGCAGCTCAATGGTGGAGTGGCAGCCAGCGTGGTCGACGCCAACGCCGATCCATCGGCACCGGCCAGCGATTTGGTCGAAGGGCTCTCGGCACACAACGATTTCCAGGCCAACGCCACTGCGCTACGTCGCTCCGACGAGATGCTGGGCAGCTTGCTGGATGTGCTGACCTGAGAGCCTGGATTGGACGGAGGCCGGTTGTCGATCTGGTGCACTAGGTGCGCGGCCTTCGCCTTGATGCCGCATCTGGCTGCACCTGAAACCGGACTCACGTTCTGCATTTCGTGGAGTCAGCGAATTGATGGCTGCTGCTTATGCCGGTATCGATAACTGCGGTTGTCTTGTCTGCGGGTGTTAGGACCGTGCAGGCAGCTCGCAAGCGTAGAGCGGCTGATCTGTTACCTGGCTGCCGGGCCCTTGCCCGCCCACCATCGCGGGACACGCCGTGAATCCGTCCATGGAGGCTCTTACGCGGCATCCATGCCGCG
>NZ_JAJGQM010000002.1 GCF_020784175.1 Xanthomonas campestris pv. asclepiadis | reverse complement strand
ATCACGCCTGCCATGAAGTTGGCGATGGCCACTTAGCTCCACTTCTGGCGACCGCTAGAAGTGGGGGGATTACCGAGTGACCACCGTCAACCTGTAGAGCAGTCGTCATGAACGTCTGCGGATTCAAGGTTGTTTCCGATAGCGGTACTCCAGCGGTACAGAGCTGAGTTTTTCCCATCTTCGCCAAGCTGCGCTAAACTGCTGTCGCAACTTACTTTTCTATTCTGCTGCTTACGTTGTCTTATGCTTGGTTTCCTGAGCATAGCGTGTTGACGACAAACTCATAATCCTTTGGTTGAAGGTTCGAATCCTTCTGGGCCCACCAATGAAACGCAGGCACTTGGACGCGCGTCCAAGTGCCTTTTTTGTGGCTCGGAAACTACCGGGAAACGTCTTCTTCTTCGCTGATCGCGTAGTTGGCGTCTTCTGGATAAGCAATTGCGTGTGCGGTATTCATCGTGCGGCTCCGTTGCGGTGCGCTTGCTTGCGCAGCCAAGTAAGGACGTCAACCGCGGGGTCCTCATGCATGCAGACATGCATCCGACCCAGCACGATGCTCTGCGTATCGCCGCCCGGCAAGACGTCATCAAGGCCGGTGGCTTCGCAGGCGATCAGGACCGGCGGCAGATCAGGCTGCGCGTGGGAATGCAGCATGGCCAGCACATAGCCCTGCATCATTTCGAAGCTGAGGGTGACGTCTGTGCAGACGCGGAACTGTTTGCTAGTGCTCATTGCCGTACCTGCACATCTAAGGCATCGACGGCAGTGATCGCTGCAGCAGCGTCGGCAATCGTGATGGCCCGGGTTGTCTTGCCTGTACTCCCGATGCGTGCCATCAGGCTCAGCCACGCGGTATGGCTGCATTCGAGGGTGTTGGCGATTAGACCCACATGCTGGGGCATATGGCGCGCCGCAGACGCGGGCGCTACTTGGGTGTTGTAAGACATGCTGGACTCCTTTTGTGTTTTGGAATCCGCCACGCCGAGACCAATCGGGGTGGCGGACAGTGCGCGGTTGGTCTGCCGGCCAAAAGGAACCGGTGGGCCTTGCGGCCCCCGCGCACCGCCCGCCATAAAGCTGGCCGGCATGCGCCCGCGACGATGCGGGTGAAAAAAAAGCGCCATGCATCGATCGATGGGCGCTGGTGCGCCTTTTGATTCGGGAGACCAATCCCGGTCGCCGAATGTGCGACGACGCACGCATACTCGCTCCGGCTCCTGGCGCGTGTCAACGGGAAAGCGCGGGAGTTTGCGTAGCGCATTCACGACGCACGGAATGATGGGGCGAATCGGAACACCGGTGGGCCCAGAAAATCTGGGCCCACTTCGGCTGGGTCAAAACTCCTGCCAACCTGCGCCGTCTGTTGAGCCAGTGATGGACGCGAGTTTGCGCGGTGCTCGGTGCGGGACAGCGTTTGCGGCTGTCTTCAACGGCGCTGCCTTCTGCTTGCTGCTTGAGCTGGCGATGGCGGTTTTAGGAAAATTTGCTTGGATCGGAAGAACTTTCTCTTTGTCGATCTTGAGGACCGCTACCGCCTCGGTCAGCTGCGTGGCTTGTTCTTCCATGGCACGGGCTGCAGCGGTCGCCTCCTCAACCAGTGCGGCGTTCTGCTGCGTGGTTTCATCCATCTGCGTCACGGTGATGTTGACCTGCTCGATGCCTGCCGACTGTTCCTGTGAGGCTGCAGAGATTTCACCCATGATGTCGGTGACGCGCTGCACGCTGGAGACGATCTCGGCCATCGTGGTGCCCGCCGTGTGCACCAGCGCAGAACCTTCGGTGACGCGCTCGACAGAGTCATCGATCAGGGTCTTGATTTCCTTGGCCGCGGCGGTGGAACGCTGGGCCAGGGTCCGCACTTCCGATGCAACCACCGCAAACCCACGACCTTGCTCACCAGCCCGCGCCGCCTCCACGGCAGCATTCAAGGCCAGGATGTTGGTCTGGAACGAGATGCCGTCAATCACGCTGATGATGTCGGCAATCTTCTTGGACGAGGCTTCGATGCCGGCCATGGTCCCCACGACCTTGCTGACGATCTCGCCGCCTTGCGAGGCGACGCCTGCGGCACCGATCGCCAACTGATTGGCTTGACGTGCATGTTCCGCGTTCTGGCGAACCGTGGAGGTCAGCTCTTCCATGGAGGCAGCCGTCTCCTCCAGGTTGGCCGCCTGCTGCTCGGTGCGCTGCGACAAATCCTGGTTGCCGGCGGCAATCTCGCTGGCCGCCGAATTGATGGACACTGCCGACTGCTGGATGCGCCCAACGATCTCTGCAAGCTGCGCAGCAGTGGTGTTGGCGTCATCGCGCATCTGGACGAAGACCCCCTTGAACTCGCCGGTCATGCGCGCGGTGAGGTCACCTGCAGCGATGGATTGCAGCAGCGAGGACAGCGATTGCAGGTTGCTGTCCGCGGTGGCCATGAGCAGGTTCAAGCTCTCCACCATGACGCGGAAATCGTACTGGAAGCGCTCGGCATCGCCGCGCGCCGTGAAGTCACCGTTGGCGGCGGACTGCGCCAGCTGCTTGATCTCGATGTTCATGGCAGACAGGTTTGCCTTGACCTCGTCCATGGTCTGCGTCAGCACGGCTTTTTCACCGGGCAGGCGCTCCATGCTCTCGCTCAGGTCACCAATGGCATAGCGGCCCATGATCCGTGCAAGGTTCGACTGCACGGCCAGGTGGGAGGCCACAAGGGCATTGGTGTCCTCGGCCATGCGGCCATAGTCGCCCGGGAAGGCCTGGGCATCCATGCGGAAGCTGGTCTGGCCTTCATCGTGGCGCCTGGCCATGTCGGCCTGTGCGGTCAGAAGTGACTGAAGCTGCGTTTGCATGCCCTGCATGCCCTGCATGGCGCGCAGCAACCGGCCGGTTTCGTCCTTGGCCTGTGTCTGCACGTTGTTGCCGAGCTGGCCATTGGCGATCGCCTCGGCCGCTTTCGTGGCGCGTGCCAGCGGCTGGGTCAGGCTTCGGGTGATGAGCCACGCCAGCAGGCTGCTGACCAGGACGACAGCGGCACCGCCAAGGATGAGCAGGAGCTTGCCCCGATCCATCGACTTGACTGCTTCTGCGTAGGCCTGTCTGCTCTGTCCTTCCTGACGGGTGACGAGTTCGCGGATCTTGTCCTGCCAGGCGAGGGTGGCGGGCCGCCCTTGCTCACTGAGAATGTCCTGGGCCTGCGCGTTCTCGTTCCTGGCTGCCAGTGCGATGACTTCGTCGTTGAACTTCACGGAGGTCGCCCGACGCTCGTCCATCTCGGCACGAATCTTCCGCCCTTCCTCCGAGCTGGACAGGGCGTCCAGCTTGGTGCGCAGCTCCTGGTAGCGCTGGCGCTGGGCCTTGATCGTGTTGAGTGCTTCGGTGTTGAGTTCTTCGCTTGTCGCCATGGCATACGTGCCCAGTGCGATCAGGAGCGAGGAGTTGGCATCCAGCATGCCGTTGCCGATCTGGATCTTGGCGGTGCGGTCGAGAACGATGAAGTCCAGCTGTGCGCGTGCGTTCGCCATGGTGCTCAGGCCGGTGGCCACAAGCAGGCCTGAGAGAAGAATCAAAATTCCAAATGCAACGGCCAAGCGGTGGCCGACGTTGAAGCGTTGAAGAAAAGCGATCATGGACGTCCCAGGAGAGATCAGTGGATGCATCGATGTCCAGGCTGTTGGCGAGCCTGGCATCGGCTTCCCGATAACGGCGCTCTCGTTCAAAACTGGAATGCCTGTCACTAAACGATCCGCTAACCCTTCAGAAAACGTCCGAGCTGTCGGGGTGCTCCTGACGCATGTCAGGCAGCGTGGTTGCGCAAAGCAATGCCTTGTCGGCACCGGCGAAGCCGATCGAGGTTACACACTCGAACAGTTGGCGGCATGGAAGGCTCGCATCGAGCGCGGCTTCCCACAGACGATGAAGCAGTCGTCGTGCTGCCCATTGCTAGGCTGCGCTAACCGAGCCTGTGCTTGATACGTTGCACGCAGCCATCCAGCGTTTGGCGTAGTCATACGCGGCGCGTTGGTCGGCAAAGGCGACACATGGACGTTGGTATCGGTGCAACGTGATGCCGCCGGGCTTGGAAAGCAGAAGCTCCGGCAGGAACTTTCCATCGCACGGAATGATGTGGGCAGTGAGCAGGTAATCGCCCACGTGCCGGATTGCGGTGACGCCCATAGACATCCTCCTTGATGGGGCAGGCACCTACCTTCATCCAACATCAGTGTCAGACGTTCGGCTATCGATGCTCGCCGAGTAACACGCCATCATTGAAGAAAAAGCCTCAAGCCGCTATCGGCAATAGACGAATGTGACTGTAAGTGTTTTCCTGACCCGCCGATGGTGGTGCCGCTGTCAGTGCCCAGCGTGCCCTTGACCTTGAGGCTTGACTTGGTCTTGAGGGCTTGGCGATGGGATTGGGTGCTCATTGCTTCCGGTCGGATTCGCGCTTAGCAGTGGACCAACCTTGATGAGCTGATCGGTATTGTTGAGCTGCTGCATTACCTTGAATCAGATGGCCCCTCACTGGGTGCTGAGCCTCTTACGTTCAACGTTTCAACCATCAGAACTTCTTGACATGGCGAAGGGCTTGAGATGTATGGCTCACGAAACGCCCGTGGCGCAATTTTTGCGCTGCCGGACGCGGGACCGATGGTCGCTCACCCCGCGCGACGCTTGAGCAGCGTCTTGCCGGCACCCATTAAGAAGTCCGATCGGTGGCTACGCCCGTGTGGGTGCCGGGCGGGATAGCCGTCTTATATGCTTGCATACGAGTGAAGGCTTCGACCATCCCTTCCTGTCGGTAGTAGGGTGCCCGCGATTCTCCGGCGATGGCACTTCTGGCGAGCTTTTGCAGACCTGGCCGCTGCCATCGAGAGCAAGGCAGTGACGATGGAGCATGTGCAGTTCGTCGGCTGTCGAGCCGAAGAAAATCCCTGCGCCGTCATCGATAGACGGCGGTAGTTGATGATGCGAATACCGGTGACCAGCGAGACGTTGCCGGTTGCTTGCAGCCCTTGCACGAAGCCGAAGTGCGAGCGAACGGGCTTGCTGCGCTCAACCTCGGCGATAATCTCGTCGACAAACCGAGCGCTCGCAGCCCGCCCGTCGGAACCGTTGAGCGTGAGCGTCAGCTCGAACGTGTGCGGTTGGCCCCGTGGCTGCTGCTGCCACCACTCGCGGATGGTCACCGCATCACAGAACGAGGCCACCACCATGCGGACGCTGTTGGCGGTGCTCTTGCGGCGCTGAATTGCCATGGCGCTACGCAGGCGCGAACGCTTGACCGCATCGCTCCAGTCGGCCTTCCAGTCGTCGACCGATAGCGTCCACGCCAGCCATCGCAGATGGCCGGCTGGGCACGTATCCGGATTCCACAGATCTGAATACTGCAGCGGGATCGCTTCCAGGCGCTTGGTGACGGCCGCCAGGCGCGCTCCATCGGCGTGGCGTTGGGTGGCAGCGGTGAACTACTCATCGATGCCGGCGTGCACGATGTCGATCGCGGCGCAGTAGGCGGCCTGCGTGCGGCTGATCCGGATGTCGGCGGCAGGCGAGTCCAGTTCGACGCGCTGCACACTATCGGCGAACAGCTTGGCCTTGATCGCCGATTCGGGCACGTCGCGACCGATGCGGTGTGCCTCATCCAAATACGCCTGCAGGCTGCGCAGTGCCTCGCGCATGACGACCGCCGAGTCCGGGCCAGCGTAGGTGTAGACGCGCCCACGAATGGCATACGGGACGATCTGGGCGCTCTGGACAGAGACATTGTCAGTCAGCGGGCGTACGTCATCGTTGATGAGGATCGCAGCGACCTCGTCCAGATCAGGCTGCGCGTGGGAATGCAACATCGCCAGCACATAGCCCTGCATCATCTCGAAGCTGAGGGTGATGCCCGTGCAGACGCGGAACTGTTTGCTCAGGCTCATGGCCGCACCTGCGCATGCAAGGCATCGACGGCAGCGATTGGTGCACCATCTCCGGCAAGCGTAAAGGCGTGGATGGCCTTGTCTGTATCTGCGAGGCGTGCCATCCGGCTCAGCCACGCGGCATGGCTGCATTCGAAGGTATTGGCGATCAGGACGATATGCTGGGCGATCTGACGCGCCGCAGAAACGGGTGCTTGTTGGGTGCTGTAGAACATGGTGCTGACTCCAATTCGATGAGCGAACCATCCACCACGCCGCCAAGCAGGGTGGACGACCGAACGGGGTTGGCGGACCGGGTCAGCGCCGGCAGGCTTTGCAGCCTCCCCGTCCGACCGTCCATAAAAACAGACAACGCCGGGCACGAAAAAGCCGCAGAGCATGCTCAATGCGGCTTTCGCCGCTGACAGTCGGGCCGCCAAGCCTGGTCGCCGAATATGCGGCGACGCACGCATACTCGCTCCGGCTCCTGACGCGTGTCAACGGGAAGCGCCGGAGTCTGCGTCACGCATTTCAAGAATCTCTGGCACTGCGTGGTCGTGCCTGCCGCATCTTCAGACTGGGCTCTAGTGGTCGATGAGCGAGCACACGCGTCAAGGTCAAGGCAGCTAGCCATGTCGCCCAACCTCTCATGTCGGGCATTGGCCAATGCGCCAGTCTGGCCGCACGCGGCTGTCACGCCGCCACTTGTCGTGCTGCCATATCCAAGCTACCGAGGTCGTTGGAAGGTCCATCAAGACTTGCTGGGGCAGGGTTGGTCAATGGCGAGTCGCCGGCAATCACGTGCACCGCCAATGCAAGGGACGACGCGTCACTCGCGTACACCTCCATGTGCGCTGCAGCCCCGCGCAGGAGCATGCCACTGCGCTGCGATATCCGTATGGAGACGAATTCGCAGGGCGCAGCGGCAGCCGCCGGCGGATGCATCGACGCGATGGATGCTTCTCGTCAGGTTGCGATCAGGTTGCGGCCGGATAGTCGGTGTAACCCTCGGCACCGCCGCCGTAGTAGGTGTCGCGATCCGGAGTGGCGAGCGGGACACCTGTCTGCAGGCGTGCCACGAGGTCCGGGTTTGCAATGAAGGGCTGGCCGAACGCGGCCAGGTCGATCACTCCCTGGTCGATCAACCGAGTGGCCCATTCCAGGGTCAATTTGCCCGCAAGGATCACGGTGCCGCCGTAGCTGCGCTTGAACGCTGCGAGGAACGTTTCGCTCATGTCGGGAGAGCCGTTTGCGTGGTTGTCGTTTAGATGCACATACGCAAGCGCACGCTTGGCCAGTTCTTCGGCCAGGTACAGATAGCTGGCCTCGCTCTCCGCGTACGCGGGCATGTCGAATTGGCGATTGTTCGGTGCAAGGCGGATTCCCACCTTGCCCGAGCCGATGCGCGCTGCCACCGCATCCACGGTCTCGAGAATGAGCCGCGCCCTGTTCTGCAGCGAGCCACCGTAGGCGTCGACACGGTCGTTGGTGATCGGGTTGAGAAACTGCTCGAAAAGGTAGCCATTGGCCGCGTGGATCTCGATGCCGTCGAAGCCTGCATCGATCGCGCGTTGGGCCGCCTGCTCGAAATCCCTGACGATGCCCGGTACCTCTTCGGTCTCGAGCGCACGCGGCGGGCTGGGCTCAACCGTGCCCCGCGTTCCGTCCTCGCGGTAGATGAATGCAAAGCTCTTGGAGCTGGATGCAACCGGGCGCGTGCTCGCGCTCACCGGATCAGCGCCATTGGGCTGTAGCGAGGTATGCGACATGCGGCCCACATGCCACAGCTGGGCGAAGATATTGCCCTGCTGGACATGCACCGCATCGGTCACCACCTTCCACCCGGCGACCTGCTCCTGCGACCAGATGCCGGGCACATCGATATAGCCCTGGCCTTGCTGCGAGACAGGCGTGCCCTCGCTGACAATCAGGCCTGCGCTTGCGCGTTGGGCGTAATACGTCGCCGTCAATGCGTTCGCAACGTATTCCGGATTGCGGGCGCGGGTCATCGGTGCCATCACGATGCGGTTGCTCAGCCGGGTGTCGCCGAGATCGAAGGGTTGAAAGATCTTTGATGTCATGGGGGCTAGTTGGTGGGAATAGGCTAAAGAAGGTAAGGTTGACTTCGATGCACATAAAGGTGCCAGGAGTCCCGTCATTGGGGACATCAATTCCCCAACGGAGGTCGGATGATTCCTGTCGAGACACTCAATGGGCTGGTCACCTTCGTCACTGCGGCACGTTCCAGCACATTCACCGAGGCGGCCGCGTCGCTGGGGATCTCGCGCTCGGCGGTAGGCAAGGCGATCGCCCGCCTGGAGGCGCGGCTGCGCGTGCGCCTGTTCCATCGCACCACGCGCCGCATCGCGCTCACCGCTGACGGCGAATCCTATTTCGCTGCATGCGCCGCTGCGTTGGAAGAGATCGCCAGTGCTGAAGCCGGCCTGGCCTCGCAGTCGTCATTGCCCACCGGCCGGCTGCGTGTGGACATGCCGTCGTCTTTCGGCCGCCACGTCATGTTGCCGATCCTGCTTCGCATCGGCGCAGCGCATCCCGATCTCCACTACACGCTCTCCTTCAACGACCATCTGATCGACCCGGCCCAGGAAGGCATCGACCTGACGATCCGGTTTGGCGGACTTGAGAGTTCAGGTGGGCTGGTGGCACGCAAACTGGGACGCCAGCGACTGGTGCTATGCGCATCAACCGCGTATCTCGCTGCGCACGGCACTCCCCGCACGATCAAGGACCTGCAGGCGCATCGCAGCATCGTCGGCTTCCGTAACGGCCAGCCTGTTGGCTGGAGGTTTGGCGGCAAGGTGACCGACCGCGATTTTGTGCCGCAAGGAACGCACCAGTTGAATGACGGGGACGCTGTCATCGACGCTGCGATCGCAGGTCTGGGCATCTGCCAGATGCCGATCTCGCTGGTGCGCCCGCACATCCAGGCGGACAGGCTGCAGCTCGTCCTGGAAGAGTGCACGGGCTATTGCATCGAAATCTACGCGCTCTGGCCGCGCACGCGTCACTTGCGCCCGAAGGTGCGCTACGTGGTGGACGAGTTGGTGCGGCTTGCTGCGATCGGCACCTTCGACTGAAGGCGCAGCGCGATGCGCGCTGCCGCCGCCAGCGATACCTGTCACCAGGTCCGGCGGCTTGAGTCGGGTTGAAGCGCTACCTGCCTAGCCGGCCTGCGCATCCCAGAACCCCATGAGCTGCGTGATCGCGGCATCCATCGCCTTGAAGCTCATGCCATCCCGGGCGAGCGTGGAGAGCCCGAGCAGGAAGCTGTCGAACACGCAGGTCAGTGCGGCAGCGTCGGCGGCCGGCCCGAGGTCTCCGCTGGCGATGGCGCGGTCCACGCAGGCGCGGATGCCGGCGCGGGTGCGGGCGCGCGAGCGCGTCAGCGGCGCGCACAGTGCCGAGAACTCCGGCGACGGCGCGCTCATCACTCCCAGCGTGACCATGCAGCCTTTCGGGTGGCCGCGCTCGCACTGCATCTTGGCCGAGCGGCGCAGCGCGAGTTCCACCGCCTGTTTCGGGCCGAGCGTGGTGTCCCACAAGCAGTGGGTCACCTTTGCATAGGTCGCCAGGTAGCTGTCCATGCATTCCCTGAAGAGCGCTTCCTTCGAGCCGAACGCGGCATAGAAGCTGGGCGCGGTGATGCCGCCGCCAATCGCGGCCTTGAGCTGGCTCAGCGAGGTGGATTCGTAGCCCTGTTCCCAGAACAGGTGAAGCGCCTGCTCGACCGCGGCGTCGCGGTCAAAGCTGCGCGGCCTTCCCATTTGCGCCATGGCGCCCTCCGATCTCTACATCAAGACTAGTCGATACATATGTCGTTGACAATGATGCTGCACCGCGGATATATATATCGAACGATACAGATCAGGATTTGGTATTGCCGGCTGGCAGGTCTCAAGACGAAGACCTTTTTTTTGGCCTAGATATGTATCGATCGATATTGATATAGCCAGCCAGGCAGAAATCTCCCTCCCCAACGAAGGACAGCGTGTGACTTCTCCAACTGCATCCACCGCCGGCGCGATCCCGCCGCCATTACCGATCGCCGCCCTGTTGGCGCTGGCCATGACCGGTTTCATCTGCATCGTGACCGAAACCCTGCCGGCAGGGCTGTTGCCGCAACTGTCCGCAGGCCTTGGCATCAGCCCGGCACTGGCCGGGCAGACGGTGACCGCGTACGCGCTGGGTTCGGTGGTGGCTGCCATCCCGCTGACCATTGCAACCCAGCAGTGGCGGCGGCGTAACGTGCTGTTGCTCACCATCATCGGCTTCCTGTTGTTCAACTCGGTCACTGCACTGTCGAGCAATTACAGCCTGACCTTGGTGGCGCGCTTCTTTGCCGGCGCGGCAGCAGGCCTGGCGTGGAGCCTGCTTGCCGGTTATGCGCGGCGCATGGTGCAGCCGGACCAGCAGGGCAGGGCCATGGCGATTGCGATGGTGGGCACGCCGGTTGCGCTCTCCCTCGGGGTGCCGCTGGGCACCTGGATGGGTGGCCTGCTGGGCTGGCGGAGCGCGTTTGCCGCCATGTCCGGATTGACGCTGATCCTGATCGTGTGGGTGCTGCTGAAGGTGCCAGATTACCCGGGCCAGTCCGCAGCGCAGCGGGTGCCGCTACGCAAGGTGCTTGGCACGCCGGGCGTGCGCCCGGTGCTCGCCACGGTGATGGCGTGGATGCTGGCCCACAACATCCTGTACACCTATGTGGCGCCGTTTGCTGCCCACGCCGGGCTGGGCCATCGTGTGGATGTGTTGCTGCTGATCTTCGGCGTTGCGGCATTGGCTGGCATCGGCGTGGCAGCAAGGCTGGTGGAGCAGCACCTGCGTGGCACGGTGTTGGTGTCGTTGGCAACGTTCCTTGCGATCTCGGTGGTGCTGGCATTCCTGCAGAACGTGCAGCCTGTGGTCTACGTGTGTGTGGCGGTGTGGGGCCTGACCTTTGGCGGCGCGGCGACCCTGCTGCAGACGGCACTTGCCGACAGCGCAGGCGAAGGCGCCGATGTGGCGCTGTCGCTCAATGTGGTTGCCTGGAACAGCGTCATCGCCGGCGGTGGTGTGGTGGGCGGCGTGCTGCTGGACCACTGGGGCGCGCAGACTTTCCCGGTTGCCATGGCCTTGCTGCTGGCCATCGGATGGTTGATTGCATGGCGTGCCAGGCGCCATGGGTTTGCCGCGGGCGCACGCTCGCCGGTTGCCGGCCACTAGCGCGCCGCCCCTGGTTTCCTTCCCGGCTGCGTTCGCTTGGCATACCTCGAGCGCAGCCGAGGGCCTGTACCGGCGTTTGTGTGCGGATATGCGTTTCATATACGATTCGTATATTCACAACATTGGAGCTTGCATGGGAATCGTCAATATCGATGACGAACTGCACGATCAGCTGCGTCGCGCGTGCACGGTGACCAGCCGGTCGATCAATGCGCAGGCCACGTTCTGGATCAAGGTCGGCATGCTGTGCGAGATGCATCCGGAGTTGTCGTTTCAGCAGATCGTGGCGCAGGAGCTGCGGGCGGCGGGCGTGCGGCCGCCATCCTTGAAACCGGCGCGGACATGATCAAGCAGCCGGCGGAGATTGCGTTGATGGCCAACGCAGGTGCGCTGCTGGCGCAGGTGTTCCATGCTCTGGATCAGCTGCCGCTGGCAGGCCGCAGCACGCTGGAACTCAACGACTTCGTCGAGCGGATGATTGTCGATGAGCTGGGCGCGCGGCCGGCCAGCAAGGGGCAGTACGACTTTCCCTTCGTGCTCAACGCCTCGATCGATGATGTGGTGTGCCATGGCGTTCCCGCGGCCGCGGACGTGCTGCGCAACGGGCAGATCGTCAATCTGGATATCACGCTGGAAAAGAACGGCTATATCGCCGACTCCAGCACGACGTACCTGGTGGGCGAGGTGGCATATCCGGCGCGGCGGTTGGTGCAGGCTGCCTATCAGGCGATGTGGAAGGGGATTGCCGCGGTACGTCCGGGCGCGCGGCTGGGCGATATCGGTCATGCGATTGCACGGCATGCGCGCGAGCAGGGCTATAGCGTGGTGAAGGAATATTGCGGGCATGGCATCGGCCGGCAGATGCATGAGGAGCCGCAGATCCTGCACTACGGGCATGCCGGCACCGGGATGCCGCTGCAGGAAGGCATGGTGTTCACCATCGAGCCGATGCTCAATCAGGGCAGGGCGGCGATCCGCGCCGAGCCGGATCACTGGCCGGTGCATACGCGCGACGGCACGTTGTCGGCGCAGTTCGAGCACACCGTGGCGGTGACGCGCACCGGTGTGCGTGTGCTGACCTTGCGCCCCGGGGAAACGCCGCTGTGTGTGCTGGGGTGAGCGCTTCGGACGGGCGGCGTGCGGCCTGCACCGGCGGTCGCCCCTTGCTCGTTGATTGCTCTGCCGCGGCCAGACTGCGGCAGGTCAGCAAGACTGCTGCACACTAGATCGCATGGCTGGCGTCTCCCGTGCGCCGGCACCCTGATCCGGCGGAGCGCTGGTCTTCCATGCAGCCACTTGCCCACAACGCCACGCACGCCGTGCACCCGGCGGTCGCACCCTGGCGACGGCCGCTGGAGTGGTTGCGCCGGCAGTTGCGTGCCAACGATCTGTGGTTCATCGGGTTGGCGGCGCTGGTCGGGCTGATCGCCGCGGCGCTGATGGTGGTGCAGGCTGGTATGGCGCACGTGCTGCAGGCTTGGCTGTACGGGCTTGCGCCGGGTGAGCGACTCAGTACCGCCGAATCGATCACCACCACCCAGTTGCTGGCGTTGCCGCTGGGCGGCCTGTTGGTGGGCCTGGTGGCATTGCTGGCGCGGCGGCGCAAGCGGCCGCTGGTGGATGCGGTGGAAGCCAATGCCTTGCACGGTGGGCGCATGTCGATGCGCGACAACCTGATCGTTGCGGTGCAGACGCTGCTGTCCAATGGCGTTGGCGCATCGGTGGGACTGGAGGCGACCTATACGCAGATGGGCGCAGGCGCGGGGTCGCAGCTGGGGCGCGTGTTGCGGGTGCGCCGGGCCGACATGCGCACGCTGGTCGGTGCCGGTGCGGCCGGCGCGATCGCCGGTGCGTTCGGGGCGCCGCTGGCCGGTGCGTTCTACGCGTTCGAGATCGTGATCGGTGCCTATACGCCGTCGGCGCTTGCGCCGGTGGCTGCGGCGGCCCTGGCCGGTGCGTTCATGGCCAACGCGCTCGGTGCCGCGCCGTATTCGTTGCCGGCGGCGGTCGCCTATCAATTACAGCCGCGCGACTATGCGATCTACATCGCGCTGGGGCTGACCTGCGCGTTGATCGGCATCGCGGTGATGCGGCTGGTGGCCGGTATCGAACGCGCCGTGGGGCGGATCGCGCTGCCGATCTGGGGCCGCCCGGTGGTGGGCGGGTTGTTGTTGATTCCATTGGCGATGTACTCGCCGCAAGTGCTGTCGTCGGGCCATGGCGCCCTGCATCTGGACCTGACCAGCAGCAGCACGCTACAGGTGTTGGCCAGTGTGCTTGTGCTCAAATGCATCGCGTCGGGCATCTCGCTGGGCTTCGGCTTCCGTGGCGGGTTGTTCTTCGCCCCGTTGTTCATGGGCTCGCTGGTGGGCAGCCTGTTTGCGGTGTTCCTGAATCTGCTGGTCGGGGCCGCGGCAGTGGACATCACCAGCGCCTCGTTGGTGGGCATGGCCGCGTTGGCGGCGGCCATTGTCGGTGCGCCGATGACGATGGCCATGCTGATCCTGGAAGGCACGCACGACTTTGTGCTGGCGAGCGCGGTGATGGTGGCGGTGCTGGTGGCCAATACCGTGGTGCGCCAGGTGTTTGGCTATTCGTTCTCCACCTGGCGCCTGCATCTGCGTGGCGAAAACATCCGCAGCGCACGCGACGTGGGCTGGGTGCGCAATCTGTCGGCCGGCAAGATGATGCGCAAGGACGCCAACCACACCGCGCACGACACCACGGTCAGCGAGTTTCGCCGGCGGTTTCCGTTGGGGTCCACGCAGCGCGTGGTGCTGGAAGACGCGGCCGGCCATTACGCCGGTGTGGTGCCGCTGGCGGTGCTGTACGCGGACAACGTGCAGGCCGATGCGCCGGTGAGCGACTACGCCAGGCATCGGGATGCGGCGTTGCTGGCAGACACCGACATCGTGGCGGTGATGAAGGTCTTCGACGCCACGCAGGCCGACGAGCTGGCAGTGATCGATGCCCAGCGCAAGGTGCTGGGCGTGCTGTCGGAAAGCTTCGTGCGCAAGCGCTATGCCGAGGAACTGGAAAAACGCGAGCGCGAATTGATGGGAGAGCGTGTGGTCGGCGATGACTGAGCCACGTGCTGCCGGCAGCGGCTGAAGCGACAGGGCGCGTGCTGGTCCGGCACATCCACTGCGTACTCGGCAACGTCATGCGCCCGCGACACGTGCAGCTTGCCCATCGACAGCGGCACCATGCGATGCCAACACGCATCTTCCCAGCGGCCTGCGCGTTGGCGGCGCTCACGCATCGGCAGCGTTGCTCACCCTCGACTAGTCGACGCGTGTGCGCAGCAGCGCGCCATCGGGTTGTCCAGACCGGTATCAACGCGTTAGCATCGACATCCGTCCAAAACGATTTCCTCCGACACATGACACCACCCTGACCTGAGGCATCACGCGCTCGCAGTTGCTGCGAAGGTCCAGGTGTTTGACGTTCATGTAGTCGCGCGGTGTGTGTGCCGGTGCGCGGAGTCGTTTCAATGTCCAGAGTGTTCTCGTTGCGCCAGCAATGGCTCGGCAACGTGCGTGGCGATGTGCTCGCCGGCATCGTGGTCGCGCTTGCGCTGATTCCCGAAGCCATCGCGTTTTCGATCATTGCCGGCGTCGACCCCAAGGTTGGGCTGTACGCGGCGTTCTGTATTGCGGTGGTGACCTCGATCGCCGGTGGCCGGCCCGGCATGATTTCTGCCGCCACCGGCGCAATGGCGTTGTTGATGGTGGACCTGGTCAAGGACCATGGGCTGCAGTATCTGCTGGCGGCCACCGTGCTGGCCGGCGTGCTGCAGCTGATCGCGGCGGTATGTCGCCTGGGTGCGTTGATGCGCTTTGTCTCGCGCTCGGTGATCACCGGCTTCGTCAATGCGTTGGCGATTTTGATCTTCCTGGCGCAGTTGCCGGAGCTGGTCGGCATGCCATGGCCGGTCCACGCGGTGTGTGCGGCGGGCCTGGCCATCATCTATCTGCTGCCGCGCTTCACCACGGCGATTCCCTCGCCGCTGGTTGCCATCGTGGTGCTGACGGCGGTGTGCGCGTATTGGGACATCGACATCCGCAACGTGGGCGACATGGGCCGTCTGCCCGACAGCTTGCCGGTGTTCCTGCTGCCGGATGTGCCGCTGACGTGGGACAGCGTGCGCATCCTGCTGCCGGTGTCGACGACGCTGGCCGTGGTGGGCTTGCTGGAGTCGTTGATGACCGCACAGATTGTCGAAGACCTCACCGACACCCCGTCGCAGCGCAACCGCGAATGCGCAGGCCAGGGACTGGCGAACCTGCTGGCCGGTTGCTTCGGTGGCATGGCCGGCTGCGCGATGATCGGGCAATCGGTGATCAATGTGCGCTCGGGCGGACGTGGGCGCTTGTCGTGCCTGGTGGCCGGCGTCGTCCTGCTGCTGATGGTGGTGTATGGCGCGCCCTGGGTGCGCCAGATTCCGATGGCCGCATTGGTGGCGGTGATGATCATGGTCAGCATCGGCACCTTCAGCTGGGGGTCGTTACGCGATCTGCGCACGCACCCGGGGAGTTCGTCGGTGGTGATGCTGGGCACCGTTGTGGTCACGGTATGGACGCATGATCTGGCCCGCGGCGTGCTGGCCGGGGTGCTGCTGTCGGCGCTGTTCTTTGCGCGCAAGGTCGGGCGCATGTTGCAGGTGCAGGCCAGCGAGCGTGACGACGGGGTGCGCGTGTATGCGGTGCACGGCCAGGTGTTCTTTGCATCGGCCGGGCAGTTCGTGGCCAGCTTCGATTTCCCGGGCACGCCGCCGAAGGTGCTGATCGATCTGAGCCACGCGCACTTCTGGGACATCAGCGCGGTGGCGGCGCTGGATCGGGTGGTGCTCAAGCTACGCGCGCACGGTGCCGAGGTCGAAGTGGTCGGCGTGAATCAGGCCAGCGACACGCTGATCGACACCTTAGGAACCCATCGGCGCGATGGCGCGCGCCTGCAGCTGGGGCACTGAGTTCTGCTGCTCGTGCGCGACCCGCTCGACCACTGGCGCGGCCGTGTGGCGTGCATGTTCGTCCAGCAACGCGGACAGGCGACGGTGGCAGTCGCGGAAGGCCAGCGCGGAGGCCGGCATGTCGCAGGCATCGAAGGTTCTGGCCTCGGCCTTCCAGGCGGCGAGCAGGTCTTCCAGGTCGCGGATCAGGCTCGGCATGCGGGTGACTCCGTGGGCGTTTCCATCAGTACGGCCACGAGCGCCGGCCGGATGCAGTGGCGCTCGTTTGGCGCATGCGTGACCGGCATGAGTGCGCTGAAATCGTGCAGGACACACGTGCGCATCACATCTGCGGGAGGAGGGTGGCCGTGCGGTCTTTCACCGCTGGAGCTGACCATGAGCAATGACGAAAACGGCAACCGCGGCGTGGACGATCCGACCCCGCCCGATGGCATCAAGGCGCCGGGCAGGGACACTGCGCCGATCCAGGAAGGGCCTGCGCAGGACAGCGAGATCGATGACGACGATGGCATCGAAGATCCGGTGGAGGACGATGATGACCTGAGCGAGGAAGACGACGAAGACGAAGACGACGACCAGTAAGCGCGTCGCAGCGTTGCACGCGGCCGTGCATCGTTGACCCCGCATGCCGCCGGTTGCGCGGCATGTGCTGGCTGGGGCGGCCAGGCTGCCTAGACTTGGGGATTGCCCAGCCTGTGACGTCCATGGACACCTCGTTGCCGCCATTGCCCAGCATCGCGCTGGGCCAGTACCGCCACTTCAAGGGCGGCCGTTATGAAGTGCTCGGGGTCGTGCGGTGCAGCGAAACGCTGGCCCCGCTGGTGCTCTACCGTCCGTTGGACAGCGACATCGGTCTATGGGTGCGCCCGTATGCGATGTTCGTCGCGCAGGTCGAGGTGGAGGGCGTTGCGCGTCTGCGGTTCGAGCGAGTGGAGTAGGCGCTGCTTGGTCTTTCCGACGTTACAGGGTCGTTTGCGAGTGTGTTGGCAATGATGGCCGCCGCTGCTGCGCCCGTCACCACGCCCGATGGCCGCTATCTGATCGTGCGTGGCCGGCTCTGGCGTACCGCCAACCCGCATCTGGACGAAGACGTGCGTGCCGGGCTGGTCGGCGCATTGATGGACGCGCGACGCGCGGTCAAGGCGGCCAAGCGCGATGAGGATGCCGGGCGGCTGGCTGCAGCGCGTGCGGCGGTCGACCGTGCCAAGACGGCGCTGGGAGAGCGCGGCCCGGTGTGGTGGAGCGATGGTGCCAAAGACTTCAATCGGCATCTGGTCAAGAACACCCCGTACGCCGACTGGTTTG
Source organism: Xanthomonas campestris pv. asclepiadis (assembly GCF_020784175.1). Classification (GTDB taxonomy): domain Bacteria; phylum Pseudomonadota; class Gammaproteobacteria; order Xanthomonadales; family Xanthomonadaceae; genus Xanthomonas; species Xanthomonas campestris_D. The sequence continues at coordinate 209,889 of NZ_JAJGQM010000002.1, read as the reverse complement.
CGGCGCTTGTGGCGCCCGATGCCTGAGTGCCCGTTGCAGGCACCGGGCGAGGTTTGCCGCTGCCTGCAACGACAAGGCCCGGGAATCCCGGGCCTTGTCTGCTGGATCAAACGCCCAGCGATTTATCTGGACATGGCGAGCGTAGTGAGCAGCCGCGCTCAGCCCAGGTCGCAATTGCTCGGCTGCGGCCAGGTGGTGGCGGGCAGCATGGCCTTGACGGCGGCCGGCGCGGTGATGCCGATAGCGCTGGCGCCGTAGAGGTCTTCCAGTTCGTCGATGCTGACGATGTAGCTGTCCAGCGAACCGAGGTTGGCGCTGTTGGGAATCAGCCAGCTGATCGCGCGGGTGCCGCCGCCCGGGTTGGCGGTGATGATCGTCTTCCAGAAGAAATCCGGGGTGCGGATGCCGTGGCTGCTCAGGAAGTAATCGTTGGTGGTGTCGCTGTAGATCACTCCGCCGTAGACCTGCACGCTGGCGATGTCGCGGTAACACTCGGCCACGTTTTCCGCGCGCACCCAGATGCCCTGATTGAAGCTGGCCACCTGCGGCACGATGTTGGACATGAGGTTGGCGCGGCGGATGTAGGTCGCGTTGTAGTCCATGTGGTTGGAGGTCACCAAGTGCCCGCGATCGTAGCCGGTGCGCACGCTGGCGTAGGAGGCGGTGGAGGTCTGGCCGGCGCAGCCGCTGGGCAGTTCGGTGTCCAGATTGAAGCTGGACGGACGCGCCGCCGAGCCGGTATCGGCCTGCAGGACGTACTCATAACGCAACGCGGTGTGGTTGGTGCAGTCGTAGCGCAAGGTATAGCCGCCCTTGTTGAGGGTGACGACCTGGGCGTTTGCGCTGGCACTGGCAGCGGTGAACAGCAGAACGGCAAAGAAAGTCCGGAAGCGCATGGGCAGTGAATCTCCTGGAAAATCAATCGGACGCACGACGCCACCGCCGGCTGCTGTGGGCAGACCGACGCTCAGCGGAACGCGCGCTGGAAGGGGGACAGTTGGCTCGGTATTTAGCGAGCGCGACAGCTATCGCATGCAAATGTTGCTTGGTGGTGACGTAGGCGTGAGGAATGTGCAGTCGCGCCAGTTTTTCCGGCAAAACTGTGATAAGTTTTGCGCATTGGCCGGCATACGGCTGGCATGCGATAAGCGCGTGGTTATGCCTGGAGCGCGCGGATGCGCCTGCTGCGTCGGTCTTTTTGCGATGGCGCACAGCTGCGCCATCAGCAAGGCACGGTCGCTGCTGTCGGACAACTGCCCGCGTGGAGGTCGGGGTATATGCTGGCACCCGCGGTCAGATGGACAACCGCGGGAGTGCAGTCGCGAACACCGCAGTGCCGGTCATCGGCGCAAGATGCGCGTGGCTCGCTTTGAAACGATGCCGGACCACCGCTGCGTTCGCCGCCTGCGGGCATAAAAAACCCTCTTCTGCAGCCATGCAGAAGAGGGCGTCGTGGGTGTCGCAGGACGATCCGGTTGATTGACTATGCAGCGTCTCTTTCCAGCTGCTGTGCGCTGGCAGGCTCCAGCTGGAACAGCGAGACCAGCTGGGTCAGGGTGCTGGACTGCTTCTCCATCGCCCGTGCCGCGGCCATGGCTTCTTCCACCAGCGCTGCATTCTGCTGGGTGGTTTCGTCCATCTGGATCACCGTCTGGTTGACCTGCTCGATGCCGGCCGATTGCTCGCTGGAGGCGGCGGTGATCTGGCCCATGATGTCGGTGACCCGGTTCACGCTGGCGACGATCTCGGTCATGGTGGTGCCGGCCTTGTGCACCAGCACCGAGCCTTCGGCCACCTTGCCCACCGAGGCGTCGATCAGCTCCTTGATCTCCCTGGCCGCAGCGGACGAACGCTGTGCGAGCGTGCGCACTTCCGAGGCCACCACCGCAAAGCCACGGCCCTGTTCACCGGCACGCGCCGCTTCCACTGCCGCGTTCAAGGCCAGGATATTGGTCTGGAAGGCGATGCCATCGATGACGGAGATGATCTCGGCGATCTTCCTCGATGAGGTTTCGATTCCCGACATGGTGCCGACGACCTGGCTAACCACCTCGCCGCCCTTCGAAGCCACACTGGCCGCATTGCGTGCCAGGTCGTCGGCCTGCAGCGCGTGTTCGGCGTTCTGCCGGACGGTGGAGGTGAGTTCCTCCATCGAGGCGGCGGTTTCTTCCAGGTTGGCGGCCTGCTGCTCGGTACGCCGCGACAGGTCCTGATTGCCGGCGGCAATTTCGCCGGCAGCCGTATCGATCTCCGACGAGGAATGCTGGATACGCCCGACGATGTCGGTCAGGCGATCCACCGTGGTGTTGGCATCGTCGCGCATGCGCGCAAACACGCCGGCGAAGTCGCCGTGCATGCGCGTGGTCAGATCGCCGCTGGCAATCGCCTGCAAGACCTGCGACACCGCACCCAGGCTCTTGTCCGAGCTGCTCATCAGGTGATTGAGGTCCACCACGATCTGGCGGAAATCATGCTCGAACGCGGTCTCGTCGCCACGTGCGCTGAAGTCGCCCGCCGCCGCAGCCGATGCCAGGCGCTTGATCTCGCCGTTGATGGACAACAGGCTGGCCCGCACATCGTTGATCGATTGACTGATCACCGCCTTCTCGCCTGGCAACGGCTCCAGCTGCTGCGACAGGTCGCCGGCGGCATAGCGTTCGGTCAATGCGACGATCTGCATCGTCACCGCGATATGGCTGGACACCAGCGCGTTGCTGGCACGCACCATGCTGCCGAATTCGCCGGGGAAATCCTGCTCGGCGATGCGGTGACTGACCATGCCGGCTTCGTGCCTGTCGCCCATCTCGGTCTGCGCCTGGATCACCCGGCGCAGCTGACGCTGCATGCTGTCCATCGCCTGCAGCAGTTGGCCGACCTCGTCGTTGCGGCCGATCGAGATGCTGTTGTCCAGTTTGCCCGAGGACACCGCATGCGCAATGCCCACTGCACGGTTCAGCGGTTGGGTGATGGCGCGTGCCACGATCCAGCCGAAGGCGATGCACAGCACCGCACCGACCACACCCAACACCAGCCCGCCGATGCTTGCCGCCACCGAACTGTCCACCGCTTCCTGCACGGTGCCGCGGAAGCGTGCATCGGCACGCTTCTGCATGGCGGTCAGGGTGGTGCGATAGGTTTCCAGTGCCGGTGCCATGGCGCTCATCTGCGCCGCATCGGGTTCGCGCTGCTCCACGAACGCGGCGGCCACGCCGTGCGCCAGGCTGTAGTACTGATCGAACTGCTTGCCCAGGCCTGCCAGTTCCTTTGCATTGGCGGGATCGGATTTCTGCAATTTCACGTAAGAGGCGTGGATCTCGTCGGCCACCGGCTTGGTGGCCGCCAACATGTCGGCATCGCCGGCGGCAGCGGCGCCGTTGAGCCCGTTGATGAGCTTGTCCAGCGCAGCCACGTTGCGTGTCATGGCGTCGAGCATCGGGAAATGCACGTCGCGTACCGCTTCCAGGCGGTCGTTGTTGCGGTGAAAGACCAGCGTACTGAAGGCCACATAGCTCGATAGGCAAAGGATCGCCACCGCGGCCGGCATCAGGATTTTCCAGAACAACGGTAGCGACAGGATGCGTCTCATGACGTGAGTCTCGAGCAGGTGGCGGGTCACGGCTTCAGGACGACCTTGACGCTGGGGTCGACTGCGCTGGCACTGATGTAGCCGATGGCGCCCGGCGTGGCGGCGACGGCCTTCTTGACCGCGTCGTCGCCGCTGACACGCTTGGGACGCTGCGCCTTGCCGGTGAACATCAGCTGCGACCAGTACGACTTCAGCTGCGCCGAATCGCGTGAAGCCACTTTCTTGTAGAACTCATCGCGGGTGGCGACGCCTTCTTCCTGGTCGATCGGCACCGCCGCGCCGCCACCGGGCAGGCTGCTGGATTTGGCCAGGAAGATCTGCGACACCTGCGCGGCGCTGAGGCTGTCCGGGCCGCCCTTGGCCGCCATCACCACCACGACATCGGCATTGGCGCAGAACGCGGTCAGTGACAACGCGGCAAGCAGCGAGACTGCAAAACACTTGGAAATGGTCATGGGGGCTCTCTTAGAACACGAAGTCGACGGAGGCCGACAGCAGGTTGTAGCTGCCGCCCGGACGGAAGCCCGGCTGGATGTTGTTCAACGATCCGAACGAGCCCGCGTTGTTGTTGATGTGGCTGGCCTGCAGCTTGAACGCAACGCTCTCACGCGCGTCCCAACGCAGCGCGGCGGTGAAGCTGTGACGGCCGCTCTCGGCCTGCGCCAGTGCGCGGGTCATCACGCCGACCGGATCCTGGCCGGGCGCGATGCTCGGGCCCTTGCGATCGACGTTGGCATAGGTGATCGATGGCGTCAGCGTGCCGAAGCGCCCGCCGACACTGAGATAGCCAGAGGTGGTCTTGCCGTTGAGCGAAGGCGAGTAATCGGCGCGGATCACTTCGCTGCGCAGGAACCAGTTGCCCGGATCGTAGGCGTAACCCACGCTGGCAAAGCTGCCGTCCACGCCATAGGTGGTCAGGCGATCGGCCAATGCCGGGTTGATGCGTTGATAGACCGAGAACAAACGCTCCAGAGACGGGGTGTCGAAATCGGTGGTGCCCACGATGTAGGCAGCACGGAACGTCGACGCACCCGATTCAAGACCCAGCGCCAGCCCGCGCATGGCGTAGACATCGGCCTTTTTCGAATTGATGCGGCCGTAGAAGCCCTGCACGCTGACCACGCTCTGCCCGGCGTTGATGGTGTAGACGCCTTCGACGCCGTCCATCGGCAGCAGGTAGTTGTAGACCTCGTACGGCGGGCGTACCCACGGGGTGGCATAACCCACGCGCTGGTATTCGGAGAGCATGTACAGCGGCGCAGTGATGCGGCCCAGGCGTGCGGCGAACTGCGGGCCGAACTGATACTTCACATGCGCCAGCGTCACCTTCGGATCGTAATCGCCGCGCTCGGCGTACTCACTGGTCACCTGCAACACGCCGGTGAACTTCTCGGTGAAGTTGGCGTTGACCTGGCCGGCGATGCGCGAGTCCGGGCGTGCCGAGGTGGAGTGGCTGGCACCGGCACCTTCCACGGTCTGGATGTCGGGCGTGAAGTCGGCCTGGTCCTCGGTCGAATGCACCACGCCCAGCGTGCCGAAGCCGCTGAAAGAAAACATCGCGTCCTGCTGCGCGTAGGCGCAGGTCGACGATGCCAGGGCGATGGCGCCACTGAGAAGCTTGACGGTCAATTTCATTGAAATCTCGGCTGAGTGGGTGATGGACGCAGCGCCATCGGTGGCGCGGACAGAACGGTGATGGGCGTCGCACGCCCTGGATTGCGGTGGCGGCCGTCTGCATCGTTGCTTTAGCGATATTTTTACAATCGAGATTAGCCGGTTAAGAATCCGACGCGCTCAAAAAAGCAGGCGATAGTTTTGCTCTATCGAGGCAATTGATTCGCGTGTTTGAAACAGCGGACGTGACTATTGACGGACATAATCGTCCGCCTCCGTGGAACCCAGTGAGTGACACCAGCCACAGCGCGTTTTAGGCGGCCGAAACCGGCATTGCCGCCTTCGCAGCGCGTGCGCGTGCAAAAAACCAAACGCCACGCACTGGCAGGCCAGGCGTGGCGTTTGAGTTACTTCGGGCAAACGCGCTAGTTACTTAGCGCGAGTGCGTTACCGCTTTCGAAAATCCGGCCGGCTACGTGCACGCGTCACCAGATAACGACTGCCGAGCGACTGGAAACGGTTACTGGCGCTCCGTCTGCAACCGGCTTGCGACATTTTCATTCCACCAGCTGGCGCCGTACCGGATAACGCCAGCCGGTGATCGCCGCGTACGGCGAGCGTGCATAGATCCATTGCAGCCGCGCGTCGCCGTCGGCGCGGAAGGCGGCATCGTCTGCGAGCTTGCGCTCGAACTCGGCGCGCAGGGCGGCGTCGCTGCGCAGCACGCGCTCGCTGAAGTCCACCAGCTCGGTGCCGTACAAGCCACTATCGGGGCTGCCGGCATTGCGGAAACGTCCGCTGGCCAGCAATGAGTCGCTGCTGTGCGGTTCCAGCAATGCGGCCGCCAGCATGCGCATCGGTTGGTCGGCGGGCACGCGGATGCTGCCGGCGGCGAAGGCTTCGTCCGCTTCGTCGGTCTTCGGTATCTGGACGTCGGCCTGTTTCACCACGCGGATCTGCTGCACCTTGAGCTGACGCGGCTGCTGCAGGCGTTCGTAGGCGATGCCATGCGCCTGCAGCAGTGCGACCACATCGTCGTTGCCGGGCGGGATCCACCACGCGAGCGGGTAGCGCACGGCCTGGGTCTCGCGGTAGCCGATCACCGGCATGGTCCAGGTTTCGTCGTGTCCTTCCCAGCGCAGTTCCTGCCGGCCGGTCACCGGCGAGAACGCGCGGGCGTAGGTCACGCCCTTGAACGGCACCTGGGCGATCGGCTGTGGCAGGCGTTCCCAGGCGACCATCAGTTCCTGCGGGCGGGCGGCGCGATCGGCGCGCTTGGCCGCATCGATCTTTTTTGCATCGCGGGCAACCACGCGCAGTGCTGCTTCCAGCAGGACATAGTCGCCCAGCACGCGCTGCCGGTACGACTTCAAACGGTGGTTCTCCACCAGCACGGTGGGGATCCCGGCGAAGTCGCCATAGCCGGTGGAATAGCGCGGGCCTTCCGGCGAGTAACGCAGGCCCGAGCGCGGCTCGTCTTCGTCGATCAGGCTGGGATAGATCGCAGGCGCATGGCCCTGGTTGCGCAGCGCGGTGTTCACCGCCGGCGTAAAGCGTTGCTGCAGCCAGTCGGCGGTGGCGCGCGAGCGTGCATAGGTGCCCCAACCGGCGAAGGTAAAGGTGATGTCGTACTGGTGATCCAGCCCACCGCTGACATGCAGGTCGATGTAGAGCGCCGGATCCAGGCGATGCAGCAACGCGACCATCGCGCGCGTTTCCGGCGCCTCCAGGTTGAGGTAATCGCGGTTGAGATTGATGCCGCGCGTGGTGGTGTTCCAGCCCATCTGTTGCGGGCCGCGCAATGCGGCGCCGATCAGCGGGCCGCGCTGCTCGTGACCGTCGGCATTGAAGATCGGCACGAACACCAGATCCACCTGGTCGAGCAAGGTGTCCTTGCCGCGTTGCGCGATATCGCGTAGCAACATCAGGCCGGCATCCTTGCCATCGATCTCGCCGGCGTGGATGCCGGCCTGCGCCAGCATCACCGGCTTGCCAGGCGCGCCCTTGTGCGCGCGGACCAGCAGCAGGTCGCGGCCCTCGCTGCTTTTGCCGAACACTTCCAGCGACAGCAGCGGCGAGGCAGCGACCAGGCGTTCCAGCCAGGCGCGCGTTTCGTCGTAACTGGGGGTGCTGGCGAAATCGTTGCGCTCTGCCGGCGTGCTCCACGGATCGTCCGGCGTGGCGATCAACGCCTCGCTGGCTCCATGCCAGGCGCGCACCGGCGGTAGCGGCGCACTGGCGTCGATGGGCTGCGCGCTGGCCTGTGCGGCGCTGAACAGGGTTGCGGCGAGCAGGCCGGCAGCGGCACGCGTGGTGCCGCGGACCGTGGCCTCGGCTACGGCGTTGTGGCAGGCGCGTGCGGGAGGGTGCGAAGCTTGCGGAGCAAAGGGACGCGTATCGGAAGTCATATGGGACGTACGGGATCTCGATTGAGGGAGAAGACGTGGCAAGGCGTGCTGATCCTGAGGGCTGCGCCGGCACGGCGGCGGCTTTCAAACCAGGTAATCGCAATGTGATAACGTATCATCTTGTTGAGCCATTGCCTTGCCATGCTTTCCAGTCCCCAAGCCGCTTCCGCGATCTCGATCAGCAATCTGCATGTGGCCTATCGCGGCCGCGCCGTGTTGCAGGGGCTGGATCTGCAGGTCGCCCCCGGCAGTGTCTACGCCTTGCTGGGCGGCAATGGCGCCGGCAAGTCCTCCACGCTTTCCAGCCTGCTCGGCTTTGTCAGACCCGCCTCCGGCAGCCTGCGGGTCGACGGCATCGACCCGGTCGCCGACCCTGGCGCTGCGCGTGCGCGGCTGGCCTATCTGCCGGAAAACGTCGCGCTCTACGAGCATCTGAGCGCGCTGGAAAATGCCGACTACCTGCTGGCGCTTGCCGGCCAGCGCCGCAGCCACACCGAGATCGGCCAGGCGTTTGCCGCCGCCGGTCTGCAGGGCGAAGCCTGGCGGCAACGGCTGGCGGGATTTTCCAAGGGCATGCGCCAGAAGGTGGCGATCGCGGTGGCCACGCTGCGCCAGGTGCCGGTGTTGCTGCTGGACGAGCCAACCTCCGGCCTGGACCCACGTGCCATTGCCGACTTCAACCGGCTGCTCGGCAGCGTGCGCGAACGTGGCGGCGCGGTGCTGATGGTCACCCACGACCTGCTCGGCGCAGTGGATGTGGCCGACCGGATCGGGTTCCTGGAACACGGGCGCATCGCCGATGAAATCGGCGCCGGCGACAGCGGCTTCGACGTGCGCACCTTGCATGCACGCTTCGCACGTCCTCAGGATCGCGCTGCATGAGCGTTGCCGCATGAGTCCTGTGCTGTTGGTCGCGCGCGAAGAACTGCGCTTCATGGCGCGCAACCGTTCCGCTGCCATCGGTGTGGTGCTGCTGATGCTGCTCACGCTGGTGGCAGCATTGACCGCTGTGCATCATCAGCGCGAAGTGGCCGCGTTCCGCGCGCGCCAGCAATTGGCCGCGCAGCAGGCCTTCGAAGCACAGCCGGACCGCCACCCGCATCGGGTGGTGCATTACGGCCACTTCATCTATCGCCCGCTGCCCGCGCTGGCCGCATTCGATGCCGGCGTGGACGCGTTCACCGGCAACAGCATGTTTCTGGAAGGCCATCGCCAGAACACCGCCAACTTCGGCGATGTGCGCCAGAGTTCGCTGCTGGTGCGCTTCGGCCAGCTCACCCCTGCGTTCGTGTTGCAGGTGCTGGCGCCGCTGATGCTGGTGTTTCTCGGCTATGGCGCGGTGGCGCGCGAGCAGGAGACCGGCACCTTGCGTGCGCTGTTGTTGCAGGGTGCCACGCGTGGGCAATTGTTCGGCGGCAAATATCTCGCGCTCGCGGTGGTGGCCGCTGCCTGCCTGTTGCCGGCCCTGGTCGGGTTGCTGCCGATCGCGTCGTTGCCGGGTCAGGCGCTGCGGGTCGCGCTGCTGGTGCTGGCGTATGCGGTGTATCTGCTGGTGTGGTGTGCGCTGGTGCTATCGGTGTCGATGCTGTGCCGGCGCGGCCGCGATGCGCTGCTGGTGTCGCTGGCGGTGTGGGTGTGGTTGGCCTTGCTGGTGCCGCGCCTGGCACCGGATGTGGTCAGTGCGGCATATCGCCTGCCAACGCGGCTGGGAACCGATGTGGCGATCCAGCGCGACCTGCGCACCCTCGGCGACAGCCACAACCCGGATGACCCGCACTTTGCGCAGTTCAAGCAGCAGACGCTGGCGCGCTATGGCGTGCAGCGGGTGGAAGAGCTGCCGGTGAACTACAAGGGCCTGCTGGCGCTGGAAGGCGAGCGGCTGACAGCGAGCCTGTTCGAGCGCTATGCCGCGCGCGATTCGGCCATCCAGCAGCAACAGAATCTGCTGGTGCGCACGTGCGCCTTGCTGAGCCCCACGGTTGCGTTGCGCGCGTTGTCGATGACGCTGGCAGAAACCGACCTGCGTGCGCACGAGCGGTTTCTTGCGCAGGCCGAGCGTTACCGCTACACGCTGGTGCAGCAGCTCAACCAGCTGCAGGCCGATGCGGTGAGCATGGCCGACGACACCGCGCAGGATGCCGGTGCCGACCAACGCAAGCGTATCTCCTCCGCGCATTGGCATGAGATCCCGGTGTTCGCATTCCAGCCGCCGGCCACCACCGAGGTCGTGCGCGCCGCCGGCGTTGCGCTCGGCCTGGTCGGTGCCTGGTTGCTGGCCGCGCTGTGCATGCTGGTTGCAGCGGGCCGACGTGTGGGAGTGGCGCGCTGATGCTGCTGTGGAAATACGAACTGCTGCTGTTGCTGCGCGCCCGTGCCGCGCTGGCCGGACTGGTGTTGCTCGCGGTGTTGACGGTGTGCAGCCTGCTCTCCGGCCAGCATGTCATCGCCGCGCAGCGCGACAACATCGCGCGCATCGCGGCACTGCAGCAGGAAGACATTGCAGTGGTAGAAGACTATGTGGCGCGCTCCAACGACGCTGGCAGCGCGGCCTACTACAGCTTCCACCCGACCTGGGACCTGCCCTCGCCGTTGGCATTTGCCGCGGTGGGCATGCGCGATGTCTCGCCCTACATCCTGCGTGTGCGCGCGCTGGGCCTGGAGGCGCAGATCCACGATGGCGACAGCTACAACCCGGAGCTGGCACTGGCCGGGCGCTTCGACTACGCCTTCGTGCTGGTGTTCCTGCTGCCCTTGTTCGTGATTGCGCTGCTGTTCGATCTGCGCTCAGGTGAACGCGAGGCCGGGCGCGCACGCATGCTGGCCGCGCTGCCGGGTGCCGGAGCCGCGTTGCTGGTACGGCGCGTGGTGGTACGTGCTGCTGCGGTGCTGGTGTGCCTGAGCGTGCCGTTTGTCATTGCCGCAACCCTCAATGCGGTGCCGCTGCTGCAACAGCTCGCGGTACTGGCATTGACCTGCGCCTATCTGCTGTTCTGGGTGCTGCTGTCGGTGCTGGTCGGGCGCCTCCACTGGCGCCCGGCCGCGCATGCCACCGCCCTGGCGACCTGCTGGGTGGTGCTGGCGCTGGTGGCGCCGGCGTTGGCGCATGTGGCGATCAACCAGGCGGTGCCGGTCAATCAAGGCAGCGAGATCGCGCGGCTGCAGCGCGAGGCGGTCAACCACGCCTGGGATATTCCGCGCCAGGACACCATGCGGGCCTTCTACGCGCAGAACCCGCAGTGGGCAGATTCTGCGCCGCTGACCAGCGAGTTCCATTACAAGTGGTATTTCGCCTTCCACGAGAACGGCGATCAGCAGGTGGCGCCGCAGGTCGCGGCGTATCGGCAAGGCCTGCAACGACGCGAAGCGCTGGCGCAGCGCGTGGCCAGCGTATTGCCGCCGGTTGCATTGCAGGCTGCGTTGACGCGCCTGGCGGATACCGATCTGCGTGCGCAATTGGCCTATCAAGATCGCATTCGCGCCTATCACCAGGCGTTGCGGACGTTCTACTACGGCTATCTGTTTCGCGACCGGCCATTCACGCGCGACGACTTCGGGCGCGCGCCACGTTTTGATGCAAGTGCCGATCCCGCGTCATAGCAGCTGCGTTTTACCCCTCAACCTTCGTTGTCTCACTTGCGACCCGGGCCCAGCGCTTCCGGGTGTTTCAGGAGTCCTGCCCGATGTCCGTGTTCTCGCCGCGCCAACGCATGCCACACACAATGCCGTTGCTCAGCATGCTGGCCTGCGCATGCGTCATTGCCTGCGCCGACGCCGCCGAGCCGCAGGCACGCGATCTGGATGCGGTGCAGGTGCGCAGCCAGTACACGCCGTACCGCGCATTGAGTGTGACCGGCGCCACCAAGACCGATGCGCCGCTGCGCGACCTGCCGATCAGTGCGCGCGTGCTGGACCAGACCCTGCTCAAGGATGCCGGCGTCACCGATCTGGCCGGTGCGCTGGAGATGGCCAGCGGCATCACCAAGGCCAACAACCTGGGCGGGTTGTGGGACAGCTACTCGATGCGCGGCTTCACCGGCGACCCGAATTTCAGCTCGGACTACATGGTCAACGGCTTCAACGCCAGCCGCGGCTACAACGGCCTGCGCGATGGCGCCAACACCCAGAGCATCGAGGTGATCAAGGGCCCGGCCTCGGCGTTGTACGGGCGTGGCGAGCCGGGCGGGGCGGTCAATATCGTCACCAAGAAGCCGTTGTTCCAGCCACAGCACAGCGTGGATCTGTCGGCGGGGCGCTTTGATAGTTATCGGGCTGCGCTCGACAGCACCGGCGCGCTGGGCGAGAACCTGGCCTATCGGCTGAATGCAATGCACAAGGATCAGCACAGCTTCCGCGACACCGTCGACAGCGACAACACGCTGCTGGCGCCCTCGCTGCTATGGATGCCGACGCCCGATACCACGGTGTCCTACGAGCTGGAATTCGTGCGCATCCATGCGCCGTTCGATCGCGGTGTCACTGCCATCGACGGCGATGCCAATCGCTTGCCGGCCGGGCGTTTTCTGGGCGAGCCGCGCGATGGCGATATCGATCTGCATTCCACCGGGCATCAGGTCTTTGTGGTGCATGGCTTGAACCAGACCTGGTCGCTGCAGGGCGGCGCGACCTATCGCGACAGCGGCATGCGCGGTTTTTCGACCGAGCCGTGGACGCTGCAGGCCGACGACCGCACTTTGCGCCGCGAGCGCCGCTACCGCGATTACCAGGGCCGCGACATCGCCGCGCGTGCGGAATTGCTCGGCAGCTTGCAGACCGGCAGCGTCACCCACAATGTGTTGTTCGGCGTGGATGGCAATCGCTTCGACGACAGCCGCTTCCAGCAGCGCGCCCGCTCTGCGGCCACGCCATACAGCATCGACGTACTCGCGCCGCAGTACGGCGTTGCCCAGCCGGGGCGGCTGGCCACCATCACCGATACTGAGGAGCGCCAGCAGGTGTGGGGCGTCTATGCGCAGGATCAGCTCGACCTTGGCGCGCGCTGGAAGGCCTTGCTCGGCCTGCGCTATGACCATTACCAGCAGGATCTCGACAATCAATTGCGCAGCGCCACGCAGCGCGCCTCCGATGGTGTGGTCAGCCCGCGTGCGGGCGTGATCTTCCATGTCGATGCTGCGCTGTCGCTGTATGCCAGCGCCGCGGCCGGCTTTCGTCCCAATAGTGGCGTGGGTGCGGACGGACAGAGTTTTGCGCCGGAGAAAAGCCGCTCGCTGGAAACCGGCCTGAAATACGTGCAGCCCGGCGATGGCCTGGAAGCGACGCTGGCCGCGTTCCGCATCGACAAGAAGAACGTGCTGAGCCTGGATCCGGCCGACACCAGTTTTTCGTTGCCGGTGGGCGAGATGCGCAGCCAGGGCGTGGAGCTGGATCTGCTCGGGCGGCTGACCCCGCGCCTGGCCGCCTCGGTGGGCCTGGCCTATACCGACTCGCAGGTCACGCGCAGCAGTGAGGCCGCCGCCGGCACCGGCCTGGCCGAGGGGCGCCGCTTTCCGAACGTGCCGCGCTTCAGCGGCAATGCCTTCGTCAACTACGCGCAGCCGTTGACCGGCAAGCGCAGTGCGGCGGTGGGCGTGGGCGTGTCGCATACCGGTGAGCGGCTGGGTTCGGTGGATAGCAATACCGACTTCGTGCTGCCTGCGTACACGGTGTGGCGCCTGGTCGGGCATTACGACCTGAGCGAGCGCCTGCGCCTGTATGCCAAGGTCGAGAACCTCAGCGACCGCCGCTACGCCGCGTTCTCCTACAGCGAGCAGTGGGTGTATCCGGGCGCGCCGCGCAGCTGGACGGTGGGTGTGCGGCTGCGGTTTTGATCAGCGCTCGCAGGTGATCGACACCGCCAATCAATATCCGATCCTGTGTGGTCGATGGATCATGCGACCACTGGTCGGGTGGGTGCGAACGACGGCAGCCCGTCGGACTGGTTGCCATCGTGCTGGATGCGTGCGCCAAACCAGTTTCAGCCAGCGGCCGTGTTCATCCAGCGCCAGCGGGATCGATTGGTCGCGCTAGCTGCGCCGCGTGGACGCACGCTTGCTGCGTTTCTTGCCAGGCGCCACGGGTGCGGCGTCCTCGCTGGCCAACGCGCCACCGTTGTGCAGCTGTTCCAGCCACGACAGCGCATCGACATAGCCGAGGAAGTGCTGCAGATAGCCCGGCGAGCACTCGCGCATCAGGCTGATGCAGCGGTGCACCAGCACGCTGGAATTGAGCGGGCCGGCGTCCTTGGGGGCGTCCTGCAGCGACTGCCGCACCTGGCTGGCGGTGCGCACCGTGGTCCAGGTGCGACGGAAATCCTCCAGCGCCGGCAGCTCGGGAAACGGCGTGGCATCGGCGCTGGCGGTCTTTCTGCTGTCCACTTCCATCAACGCGGCGTGGCCTGCCATCTGCTCGGCCAGTGCGCCCAGCGCGCTGCGTTGCGACGGCTGTGCGGCAGCGCTGGCGACACGGCGGCGTGCGGCTTGCTTCACCGTTGCCGCATACGCATCGACCAGTTTGCCCAGTTTTTCTTCCAGCACCTCGCGCACCGGCTCGGCCTGTGTGCCGGCACGCGCGGCCAGCGTTTCCATCAGATGGAAACGCACCGGGTCCAGCCGGTCGGCGCCCTGGCTGCGCCAGCGCTGCAGGCGCGCGTGCGCGGATGTCGCCTGCGTGCTCATCGCGTGCCTGTGGCCGGTGCTGGCTTGGCGGCAGAAGATGCACGCGAGGTGGACGGGCGCGCAATCGGCGCGATCTCCACGCGCCTGTTCCTGGCGCGGCGTGTTTCATCGGCATTGGAATCCACCGGCTGTTGCGAGCCAAAGGCCGCGGCGAACACCGACGCGGCCGGCACGCCTTCGGCGATCAATGCACGCGTCACCGTGAGTGCGCGTTGGGCAGACAGTTCCCAGTTGTCGGCGTAGCGACGGTTGCCGCCCAGCACCGGGCGGTCGTCGGTGAAGCCGCTGACCATCAGGATCTCCTCGCGCGCCGCCAGGTACTCGGTCAACGGCGCGGCCAGTGTCTTCAGCACCTCGCGGCCTTCCGGCTGCAACTGATCGGAATTGAAGGCGAACAGCACATTGCCGCGGATGCCGATGCGCCCGTCGACCAGGGTCACGCGGCCGGCGGCCAGTGGCGCCGCCAGCGCCTGCTCCAGCGTCTTGCGGCGCTGCGCTTCGGCCTGACGCTGTTTGACCTCTTCGTCCAGGCGGCTGGACAGCTGCAGCTGCACACCGATCACCCCGACCAGGATCAGCACGAACGCCCCCAGCAGCACCGACATCAGGTCGCCGAAGGCGGCCCAGATCGGTGTGCCCGAGTCGCCGTCGATGTCGATCTCGTCGCTCATGCCGCGCTGGCCTCGTCGGCAGCGGCCTCACCGGCATCGTTGCGGCCGCGATCGAGCTGACGCAGCTCTTCGATGATCTGCTTCTGCGACAACATGCTGAGGTCCACCACCTCGCGCGCCTGCGCCACGTAATACGCCAGTTGGTCGTCGCTGCGGGCGAGCGAGGCGTCCAGTGCGGTGGCGACGTGCTGCAGGCGTTCGTTGAGCTCGCTGGTGGAACCGCTGAACAGCTGCACCGCCACGCCGAAGGCTTCGCCCAGGCTGGCCACTTCCACCGCGCTGCCGCTGACATGCGCGGCCACCGCGCCGAGCTTGCCGGTCTCGCTGCCGATCTGCTCGGTGAGCTGGATGCCCACGCGCTGCAACAGGTCCGCCGAGGTGGTGACCAGCGCATCCACCGCTGCGCGTTGTTCGGTGGAGGCGTGATTGACCGCGTTGAGCAAGGTATCCAGGGTGGCGAGCAGCTTGCTGCGTTCTTCCAGCATGGCGGTGTCGCGCACCATGCTTTCGGACAGGTTCTGGCGCAGCTCGGCCACCACATCGGCGGCGGCCTTGGGCGCTTCGGAAGCGATCTGCATCAGGCGGGCCACCTCGCTGATGGTGGCGCTGGCCTGTGCCTGCGCCTGCGTGGACAACTCGCTGGCAGTGCTGGCCAGGGTGTCGCAGATCGCCTGCTGTTGCTGGGTGACGCGTTCGCCGGTGCGTTCCCACTGCGTGGTCAGCTCCGCGCTCATCGCGGTGAAGCGTTCGCTCCACAGCGCCAGGCGCTGGGAATCGCGCGCTTCCAGCGCGGCCTGCAGGTCGGTGTGCGATTGCTGCAGGGTGCCGACCAGGGCGGCGGCATGCGTGTCGAAGCTGGCGGTGGCGGCCGCCAGCGCGCCCTGGTGCTGGCTCGCCAAGGCGGCGCTGGCGTCGCGTTGCTGCGCCAGCGCATCGTTCCAGGCACTGGCCGTCTCGCTGCTGGACTGATCCATGCGCCTGGACACCGCATCGACCAGGGCGCTGGAGCGTGCGTCGAAGGTGCTGGCGAACTGGCTCAGCGTGCCCTGCAATTCCTGCGTCAGCACGTGATTTGCGCGCTGCTGTTCGGCCACTGCCGCGGTCCAGGTGGCGGCAGCCGCCGCGGTGCTGTTTTCGAAGCCGCTGCTCAGGCCATCGAGTTGTTGCTGCACGGCCTGGTGCACGCCGTCCTGCAGCGCGGTGGTCTGCTGCGCGAGCTGGTCGAGCGTGGCGTGCAACTGCGCACTCAACGCGGCACCTGCGCGCTGCTGCTCGGCGAGCACCGCTGCCCAGTGGTCGGCAGCGGCCGCGGTGCTGCGGTCAAAGCCGTCATTGAGTGCGTGCAACTGCTGCTGCACCGCGTGGCTCACGCCGTCCTGCACCGCACTGCTGCGCTGATCGAGCTGCGCCAACGTGGCCTGCAACTGCTCGGTCAGGGCGAGGTGCGCACGTTCCTGCGCGGCCAATGCGGCCTGCCAGTGGTCAACGGCCGTCTGCGCACTGTGCTGGAAGCCGTCGTTGAGTGCGTGCAGTTGCTGCTGCACGGCGCTGCTGACGCCGTCCTGCACCGCAGTGGCCTGTTGTGCGAGCTGCTCCAGCGTGTTCTGCAGCTGCGTGTCGAACGCCTGCTGCGCGCGTTCCTGCGCGGCAAGCGCGGTGGTCCAGTGCGCGGCCGCGGCACTGGCGCTTTGCTGGAAGCCGCTGGTGATGCCGTCCAGTTGCTGCTGCACGGCGTGGGTGAGGCGCTCATGCAAGGCGGCGGTATCGCGCGCGATACTGGTCATGGTCGCTTCCATCGCCGGCTGCAGGGCCGCGCCCACCGCGCGTGCGCTTTCTGCCACGCCGGCCTGCAGCGCGTGCTCCATCGCCGTGGCCAGGCGCGCATAGGTCGCCTCGCTCCTGGCGTGG
Organism: Xanthomonas campestris pv. asclepiadis; assembly: GCF_020784175.1. Classification (GTDB taxonomy): domain Bacteria; phylum Pseudomonadota; class Gammaproteobacteria; order Xanthomonadales; family Xanthomonadaceae; genus Xanthomonas; species Xanthomonas campestris_D. Next base: position 193,031 of record NZ_JAJGQM010000002.1, on the reverse strand, counting down.
AATTCGGCCTGCTGCGCGGCCAGGCGCTCATCGGCGGCGATGCTCTGCTGCTCGATGCTGCCCATCAGCGTCTGCAGGCGATCGATCAGCGCCGGCATCAGCGCGCTTTGCTGCTGCTGCAACTTGAACACTTCGCCACGCTGGTGCGCGTCCGAGTGCGGATGCAGCTCGGAGGCGATCTTCAGATCCAGCCGCTGCACCGCCTGCAGCCGTTCGCGCCGGCACAACGCCGACAACAGCCCCAGCATTGCGGAGGTTGCCACGCCGGCGATCGAGGTGCCGAACGCAAATGCCAGGCCTTCCACCGGTGCGGCCAGCGAGCCGCGAATGGCCTGCAGGTCGGTGGCGCTCTGCAATGCAAAGCCGGTGCCCTTGAGCGTGGCCATCATGCCGAGCAGGGTGCCGAGCATGCCCAGCAACACCAGCAGGCCGACCAGGTACGGTGTCAGCACCGGTGCCGGCAACGCCACGCGCTCGCCCTTGATGCGCAGGCGCACCGCGTTGCGCAGGCTTGGATGCAGGCGCTCCAGCCACTCGCTCAATGCCGTTGGTGCGGTGGTCAACGCGGCAACGGCATCGTCCAGCGTGGCGCTGGCCTGGCGATAGCGATACAGCTCCAGCGCGCCGGCCACATAACAGGCGCCGATCACCGCTGCGACGCAGGCGCCGAGCGGATTGGAGCCCAGATAACCGATGCCGACCCAGCAAACCGCCAACAGGCCGACGACAAACACACACAGGTGGACGAGAGTTCTGAACATGAGGTCCCAGTTAGCGGGTACGAAGCGCTGCAAGCAGGCCTTCGATCGGGTGAAAACGGACATCCAGTTCGGCGAGCAATACGCTCTGCATGTCTTTGCGAAACACATCCAGCCAGCCATCGGAGACCGCGCGTGGCGCGGCCTCGCCGTCGTGTGCCGGGTTCTGCGCCTGCGCGGCATCGCGCAGACGCTCGAAATGCGCGCCGAGCAGGGTCGGCACATGATTCAGCAGGGTCTGCTCGCGCGGGCTCAAGGTCAGCTCCATCACCGCATCCACCTCGGCCAGCCGCGCCATCGGCGCGGATTCCAGCGCCAGCATGTCGCGCAGGCGGCCACGCAGATCGCCGGTGGCGGTGCGCATCGCGCGCTGCATCGCCAGGTAGTGCTGCCGGAACGGGGCATAGTCGAGCGCAGGCGTCGCTGCCGCCGCGTCGTTGTCGGCATCGGCGGCGCTGCGCGCATCGCGACGCGCGCGCGCGAGCACGGCATCCAGCTCGACCACGCTGCTGGTCGCCAACCCGGTGCGCACGCGCGCGCAGGCCTCGGTGTCGAGTCTGCGCGTGTCGGGCAGCGCTTCGATCTCCGGCAACTTGCCATCCAGCGCCTTGGACACGGCGACCGCGCGCGTCCAGTCGATCCATTGGCTGAGCCGGTCGGCGAGCGCATGGTTGGACTGGGCAACGTGGGCATCGGTGAGGCGAGCGAGCAGGCGAATGAACGCCGGGCCCGACAGGGGCGCCCGTGGAGCAGCTTTCGCCATTGTTCCGGTCAAAGACCGCGCATTTTACACGGGAAGCTGCGCGGTTCGGCGCTTTGCACGGCAGCTGCGGGCTTGCCGCGCAGGCCGGCCCTGGCGGCATTCAGCCGGCCTGGTGTGGGGCGTGCGCGCGATTGCAGCATGCAGGGCTGTGATCCAGCGGGCGCAGCGCCCAAGGATCAAATCCATCTGTAGCGGTATCTGGCCTGCGCACTCCCGTGGTCGTGCGCAGCGAGCGCTACCAACGCTGCGGGCCGGATACGCCTGGCCCGCAACGCGATCTCTCACCCTCGGGCGCGATGTACCAACGGAATCAGCACCACGCCCAGCAGCGCCACCGCGGCGGCCACATAGCCGATGCTGCCCAGCCCCCAGGCCGGAATCACCAGACCGCCGATGATGGCGCCGATGCCGATGCCGGCATTGGCCGCCGACACATTGGTGGTGCCGGCCAGCGCCTGGGAGTGGGTCACCGAGTTCATCACCCGCACCTGGCTGATCGGAAACAGCGCGGTGTAGGCAATGCCCCAGACCGCCAGGGTCAGATAGAGCAGCACGCCGGTCTTGGCCACCGGCACGCACAAGGCCATGCCCAGCGCGAGCAGCAGCAGGAACACCGCCGTGGCACGCAGCGGCGAGCGATCCACCACTCGCCCGCCCAGCCAGTTGCCGATCAGGCCGATCGCGCCGAAGCCCATCAGCCACCAGCCCACATTCGCCGCCGGCACGCCCACGCTGCGTTCCAGCAGGTCGGCCAGATAGGTGTAGGCGGTGAACATGGCGGTGAAGACCACCACCGACAGGATCACATTGGCCAGGAAGAAGCGCTCGCCGAAGATGCCGGCCTGCTGACGCAGATTCACCCGTTCGCTGCGGGCCACGGTCGGCATCCATAGCGCCAGCGCCGCGGCCATCGCCAGCGACAGGGCGGCCAGGATCCAGAACGCGCCGCGCCAGCCGATGCTGTTGGCGGCCACCGTGCCCAGCGGAATGCCGAACAGCAGCGCCGCCGAAATGCCCAGATACACCCGCGACACCGCGCGCCCGGCGTGCTGCGGCCCGGCCAGTTGCCCGGCGGTTTCGCTGGCGGTTCCCCAGAACACCGGCAGTGCCAGCGCCGGCACGAAGCGGGCAAAGGCCAGCACCCAGATATTGGGCGCCAGCGCGGCCACTGCGTTGGAGACCGCAAACACCAGCAGGATCATGACAAACAGGCGCTTGCGATCCAGATGCGACAGCCACGCGGTCAGCGGCGGGCCGAACAGCATCACCGTGAAGGCGAACAACGTCACCAGCTGGCCGGCCGCGGAGATGGAAATTTCCATGTCGCGTGCAAGGCCGGGCAGCAGCCCGACGATCAGGTACTCGGTGGTGACGATCACGAACGCGGCAAACGCCAGGATGAAGATCGCCACGCCGCTGCGTGCAGCGGCTGGCGCCGCGGTGGCGGAAACGGGGGAGGAAGTAGAGCCGACAGCAGACATGGCATGCGCCGCAGTGTGGGCTGGTCATCATAGGAAAGAATTAAGATCGTATATCGGGAGTATTTTCCGTAAATTGCGGACTTCAGTTCTTGAATAAGCGCCCATGCATCCGTCCGAACGCGTCAAAGGCATCGATATCTTCGTCAGCGCCGCCGATGCCGGCAGCTTCACGGCCGCTGCCGAGCGGCTCAGCCTGACCAGCTCGGCAGTGGGCAAGGCCATCGCACGCCTGGAGACGCGCCTGGGCGTGCGCCTGTTCGCGCGCACCACCCGGCGGCTAGCGCTGACCGACGCCGGCGCGGCGTTCTATCGGGTCTGCGTCAAGGTGCTCGACGAGCTGGAGGAGGCCGAGCACGTGCTGCGTGCCGAGGGCCAGGCGCCCACCGGCCGGCTGCGGCTGGACCTGCCGGTGAGCTTTGGCCGGCACAAGGTGTTGCCGGTGCTGCTGCCGTTCTTCCAGCGTTATCCCGGCCTGCAGCCGGTCATTTCGTTTACCGATCGCTTCGTCGACATGGCCGAAGAAGGCATCGACATCGCGGTGCGCATCGGCGGGCCGGATCACTGGCACAGCAGCCTGGGGCACCGCTATCTGGGCCATGAAAAACGCGTGTTCTGCGCCGCACCGCAGTACCTGGCGCAGCGCGGCACGCCCGACAGCATCGCCGCCTTGCTGGCGCACGATGCGGTGCTCTACGGCAAGGCCGATGGCAGCAGTAGCCCGTGGTTGCTGCGGCATGGTGCAGGGCCGGTGGAACAGCGTGCGATGGACGCGCGGGTGGTGTTCGGCAATGCCGAGGCGCAGGTGGACGCGGTGGTGGCCGGGCTGGGCATCGCACAGCTGCCGACCTGGCTGATCGATCAGCATCTGCAGCGCGGCAGCCTGGTCGCGGTACTGCCGCAATGCGATACCGAAGGCCTGCCGCTGCATCTGGTGTGGATGCGCGCGCGCCAGTTGCTGCCCAAGCTGAGCCGGTTGCTGGAATGTCTGCAGCAGGGCTTGCAGGATGCGGCGTGAGTGCGGCGCCTGGCGCGGTGTCGTGCGGTGTCGTGCGGCGTCTTGCGGGATTGCGGCAGCGGTTGTGCACGGTGTGCATCGACTCTCCGCGATGTAGCGCCAGGTTCGGGTCAGCGCACACGCCAGCACACGCAGCAGCAGGCCCGATCGAGCGCAATCACGTCGGTCTGCGCTTGCTCTCTGACCAATTCAGCTACAGCTGCGCTGTCTCACGGCCGACCCTGTTTTGTAAGGTGAACGCGTGTAGTCTGCCGTCCGGGGACGATTCCCCAACGAGGTGACCGCAATGGATCGCTGCGACATGCAGGTGTCCGATCTCATGGTTCTGGAGTTGCAAGGGTTCCACGCTGCCTATGGCAGTGGACCGGACTTCTGGGACGCGTATCAACGCATCATGACCCTTGCCGCGCAAGCCGGCGGCGATCTGATCACACTGGCCAACGAAATGGCTTCCCTGGCGCAGGGACTGGGCGCGACCAAGCACGCGCAACTGCTGTAATCCTCGCTTGCTTGCCTACCTGCTGGCGACGCGGGTCTGCGTGCCGGGAGGCGGTCACTTCGAAGCCGACGATGCAGGGGCTATGTGTTCAGCCGGCCGCGGTGTCTGCATGCGGCGCGCCATCGATCACCCAACTCCAGCCGCAACAGTCACACCGCAGGCGTGCTGCCACTGCGACGCGCTTACTCGGCGTCGGTTGTTGCGGTTGTCGCGGTCTCTGCTTCAGACGCGTCGGTTGCCTTGGCAGCCGGTTTGCCTGCCTTGGCAGGAGCGGCCTCGGGCTCGCCACGCTTCTTGTCGCGACGCAGCGGGGTATCGCCCAGACGCTCGATCGCGCCGCCGGATTGCTGGAACGCCTCCAGATCGGCGGCCAGCCGTTGCTCGGACAAACGCGGCTTGCCTGGCTGATTGCTCACGGTCATCGACTGACGGCGGGAGTTGTTCATGGCGAAATCCTCATGCGTTGTACAGCGTCAAGGGAATGCCCCGCCGGCGTTGGTCGTCGTAGGTGGCACGCACGTCGCGGCAATACGGCCCGGACATGACGAAACGCCGGCAGATTGCCGGCCGCGTCTCGTAGATCGAACAACACATGCGCGCCGCATCGATGGCCACGCACCAGCCTTCCTCGTCACGCGCCATCACGTGCCAACCTTGCGGTGTCACGCTGGTCAAGTGGTTGGGGATGCGGTCGGATGGATCGACCATGACGGTGAGCCGGCAACAGACGGCGTCGCAACGTTCGCAGAGATTCTTGATGGAGAAGGCCAGATAGAGTGAAGGCGACACCGGAGTCCGGCCGCCCTTGCACCATACACCTTGGGCGTGCCGGGGTGTGAACCGGTCCCTGCCTTGGATACAGCGGGTTGGCATTTGTGCTCCCGCAGTGCCCTGGCCGCGTGGTCGGCGCTGCCATGCGTGCATTGCGTATGGGCCTGCGGTGCGAGTGTCGCGCGCGGAGGCATCGGTCGAGTCACTTGTGGTGCCGATCATGTACACGTGTGATCGAGACTGCGACGCTGGCATCGACAGAAGAAAGGCAGGTAAAGAGACGAGCGCTGCGCCATGCCGATCATGATGGCGATGTCGAACGGTGCAATGCGCAGACAGACATGACGCACAGGGCGCGTCGATCCACGCATGCTCCGTTGCTCCGTTGCGTCGCGGCCGGGATTGCCGGATCCACAGCGATCATCGGCTGCCAGCGTGCAACAACGCCCGCAACGCGCAGCGTGGCTGGATGCAGCAGAGGTGTCCCTAAACGGTTGCCTTTGTCGTGCCGATGCGAAGACCTCTTTCACCTGTGCTGTCGGCAGGCCACCGTAGCGTTGGGTGGTCTGCATCAACGCGACAGGAGATCCCATGAATACTGCCCATGACCACACAGCTGCGCCCGACCCGGCCGGCGATCACGACGACCAACGCAGCGACAAGGAAAAACAGGACGCCTTGCAGGATGACGCGCTGGAAGAAACCTTTCCGGCCAGCGATCCGGTGTCGCCGTTCGTGCCGGCCAAGCCGCTGTACTGACCAGGCCGCACATTGACCATCAACGCAAACGGCGCGGTCATCGACCGCGCCGTTTGCGTTTGCAGCGCTGCCGGCGGTTACGGCGTCAACACCACCTTGCGGCAATCGTCCTGCTTCTTGTCGAACAGTTCGTAGCCACGCGCGGCATCGGCCAGCGGCATGCGATGCGAAATGATCGCGCTGGGCTTGAGGTCGCCGTTGCCGATGCATTCCAGCAAATGCGGCATGTGCTTCTGCACATGGGTCTGGCCCATCTTGAAGCTCAGGCCCTTGTCGAAGGCATCACCGAACATGAAGGCATGGATGAAGCCGGCATACACGCCCGGCACGCTGACCACACCGCAGCGGCGCGTTGCGGCAATGCACTGACGAATCGCCACACCGCTGCTGCCTTCCAGCTTCAGGTTAGTCAATGCGCTTTCGACTGCGCTGCCTTCGGCCTCGAAGCCCACCGCTTCGATGCTGGCATCGACGCCACGGCCGTCGGTTTGCGACACGATCACATCGGCCGGGTCATCGACCTCGTCGAAATTGATCGGGATAATGCCGTAGGCCTTGGAGGCGAAGTCCAGCCGATACGCATGCCGGTCAACCATGAAGATGCGCTCGGCGCCCAGCATGCGGCAGCAGGCCGCAGCCATCAGGCCCACCGGGCCGGCGCCGAAGATTGCCACGGTCGAGCCCTGCTTGACCCCGGCATCGATGACGGCCTGATAGCCGGTCGGCAGGATGTCGGACAGGAACAGCACCTGTTCGTCGTGCAATGCATCGGGCACCACCAACGGCCCGACATTGGCTTTGGGCACGCGTACGTACTCGGCCTGTCCGCCGGACAAGCCGCCATACAGATGACTGAAACCGAACAGCGCCGCCGGTGGACGCATGTCCTTGTGATTGAGCGCCGCGCCCTTGCCGGTATTGGTGGTTTCGCAGGCGGAGAATTCCTGCAGCATGCAGTGGAAGCAGCGCCCGCAGGCGACCACGAACGGAATCACCACCCGGTCGCCGCGCTTGACCGCGGTGACGTCGGGGCCGACGTCTTCGACAATGCCCATGAACTCATGGCCGAGAATATCGCCGTGCCGAAGATCCGGAATCTTGCCGCGATACAGATGCAGGTCCGAACCGCAGATGGCCGTCGCGGTCACGCGCAGGATGAGATCGTCGCGTTCGACCAGGATCGGGTCCGGCACGGTTTCGACCCGGACATCGCGTGAGCCGTGGTAGTTGAGGGCGAGCATGGGGGTTCTCCGAAAAGGCCGTCGATGTGCGGCAACACAGCCAGTGTCGGTAGCGCGCCGTTAAGTCCGTCAGCACGGCACGTGCGCACGGTGTGGACGCGTTCGATTGGCGACGCGGCGTTGATGCGCGTGTCACGTCTGGATAACCCACGCGCTCGCACTCTCGAACGACACGCTGAATCGTTCGCAGGTTAGTGCGTGCAGCGACCATGCGACCCCGACAATCAACGATCGTGCCCTGTGCGATCAACCAGGAGAAAAGGAATGGGAATTTTCAAGATGGTGACCGCTGGTGCAGTGGGCTACGTGGCGTACAAGGCGTGGCAGCGTCGTCAGAGCGAAGCTGGTGAAACAGCCAGCCCGAAGAGCAACGATCGCGACATTCAGCAGCAGACGCTGGGTGCACCGGCCAACGCGGGCAGCACGCCGCCGCATGGCGATCCATTGCGTGACGCTGCTGCAATCTCCGGCGACCGCAAGCAGGCCCTCGGTGCCCTGGTGGTGTTCAACGAGCAGGAACGCACGCTTGCGCAACTGGCGGTCGTGAAAGGGCTTGGTGGCGAGACATTGCAGTTTGCCCGCAAGATGGACGAGGCCCATAGCGCGGCATTGACCGATCTCAGCCGTTTCGCACCGGATCGCAGCGGCACGCTGGCGCAGGCTGCATCCACCAGCGCCGAAGGCACCCGCAAGCGTCTTGAAGGCCTGGACGGCAAGGAGTTCGAGACGCAGTACCTGCAGGCCAGCGTGACCAGTCACGAGCAGGCCTTGACGTTGCTGGACGCCCAGTTGGCCAGCGAGCCGGGATCGAGTGATCTGGGCAAGGAGCTGCAGCGCGCACGCGAAACAATCGCCCAGCATCTGGAACATGCCAAGTCGCTGCGGGCCAAGGCGAGCCAGCCGCACTGATAGGCGGAATGCTGATCAAGCACCGCACGTGATGTGCGGTGCGATGTCACCAGACAGGCAGCTTCGGCTGCCTGTTGTCGTTGTGGCGCTGCTGGGCGCGCGTCAATCTTGTTTGATGCGTGCCGCATGCTCAGCCGGTTCCGGTTCCGGTTCCGGTTCCGGTTCCGGTTCCGGTTCCGGTTCCGGTGCAGTGCAAGGCGATCTCATCGCAACGCAGTCGTCATGACGCGTCAGGCGCAGCCTGCTCGAAGCCCGCGGCCTGGCGTTGCCACAGGCCGTCGAACACGCCACCGTGTCCACGCAGTTGTGCCGGGTTGCCGTCTTCGACTACGCGACCTCCCTGCAGCACCACGACGCGATCGAATCCGATCACCGTGGACAGGCGATGCGCCACTGCCAGTACCGTGCGATCGCGCATCAGGTGATCCAGCGCGGCTTGAATTTCCGCTTCCGACTCGGTGTCCAGCGCCGAGGTTGCTTCATCCAGGATCAAGATCGGTGCGTCCTTCAGAAACGCACGCGCAATGCCCAGACGCTGGCGCTGACCACCGGAGAGCAGGACCCCGCGCTCGCCGACCTGGGTGTCGTAGCCCTGCGGCAGTTGCCGGATGAAGCCATCGCAGAATGCATGCCGCGCGGCGTCCTGCACCTCCGCATCGCTGGCCTCCGGGCGGCCGTAGCGGATGTTGTCGGCAATGCTGCGATTGAACAGCGCGGTTTCCTGCGGGACCACCGCAATCTTTTCGCGCAGGCTGTCCTGGCTGACGCTGCGGATATCCTGGCCATCGATCAGCACGCGTCCGGATTGCACATCGTCCAGGCGTTGTATCAAGGCGATCAAGGTGGACTTGCCGGCGCCGGAGGGCCCGACGATGCCGACCTTCTGGCCGGCGGGGATGTGCAGGTTCAATCCGTCCAGCACTGCCACCCGATCCGGATAGGCAAAGCGCACTTCTTCGAAACGCACATCGCCCTGGGCCAGTGCCAGCGGTGCATCCGCATCGACGATGGCATGCGGCTGCAGGATGATCTGCAGCGTGTCGGCGATGGCGCCTAGCTGCTGGGTGGTGTCCACCAGCGTCAGCGCCAGGTCGCGCGAGCCGTGCAGGATGCGGAAGGTCAAGGCGCTGACCAGCACCACATCGCCCGCGCTCACCGTGCCGGCGCGCCACATGCTGATCGCCCAGATCAACATGCCGCCGGCCATCACCGACAGGCAGATGTCGTGGATCACTCTGGCCTTTTCCACATACATCCAGCTGCGCCGATGGGCGACCGCCTCGTCGCCGATCTGTTCGGCCAGCCGCGCGCTTTCGCGGTCGCGCGCGGCAAATGCCTTGATCGTCCATACATTGGACACCGCATCCACCAGCTCGCCGCCCACGCGTGCGGCCTGTGCGGCAAAACGCTGATGCTTGGCGCGGCCACGGATGCCGAAGCTGGTGATGATGGCCGCCACCACCGCGATAAAGCCGATCAGGGTGGCGGCCATGCGCCAGTCCACGGTGAGCAGCAGCACGATGGCGCCGATGAAGTCCACGATCGGCGGCACGATCTTCCAGGCCAGCCCGCCGTAAATTTGCCCGGCCGCGCTGCCCAGTGCGGTGATGCGGTTGCCCAGCGCGCCGGCAAAATGCTCGCTGAAATACCGCATCGGATGACCGGTGAGGTGGCGGAACAGATCCACACGGATATCCACCACGCTGGCCACCACGGTGCGACAGCCGAGCCAGCCACCCAGCCGCCACAGCAGGTTTTCGACGGCGATCAGGCCGATGAACACGCCCAGCGGCAGCCAGACATCGGCCTGGCGGCGCTGGTCGGTGGCCATCGCATCGACCAGCACCTTCATGCCGTACTGCACCGAGACCGCGCAGCCGGCAGCACCGATGATCAGCAGCAGCAACCCGGCAAAGTGCCAGGGCCGCTGGCGAATGTAATGCCATAGAAAGCGCGCGGGGGTGTCCGGCAACAGGGCGGGCTGCGCGACGGTGTTCACGTATCGATGTCGGCCAGCGCACGCTGCGGCACACGCAGGCCAAAGCGTTCGTGTTCGCGGCGTAACTGCTCGGCCAGGCCAGCGTCCAGTGGGCGCTGCCCGTGTTCGTCGGCATAGCCGAACACGCCGGTGTGGCAATGGCGGTAGTTGTCCCAGCCCGGATAGTCCAGCACCGGATACAGGCAGATCCCCTCCATCGGCACGCCTTGCTGCATGGCCAGTGCCACTTCGCTGCTGACGTGTGCAAGCCAGCCGGCACGTTTGTCGCCTTCGGCACCGGTTTCGGAGATGATCAGCGGGCGCTGATAGCGTTGCCAGAATTCGTCCATGATCGCCGAGAACGGACGGTGGTCGGGAGATGTGCGCGGGATCGGCGCACCGCCCAGATACCACTGATTGTCCGCGTAGTAGTTGAGGCCGACGATGTCCAGATACTGCGGCGCGCCGCCCAGCCCGGGCCACTGCCTGCCGCAGATCATGTCCCAGGCCTCGAATTGCGCCACCCGCAGACGCTCGGCTTCCCGGCGCGGGCCGGGGCGGTCGTTGGAGGCGGTCACATGGATGGCCGGGTCCACCTGCACGAAGCGCGCGCGCGGCTCCACCTGTCGCACCGCATCGATCGCGGCGATGGTGGCGCGTACCAATTGATGCTTGAGCTCGAAGCCGCGCCCGCGCGCTTTGGGATACATGCCCGAATGGTCGCCGCCGTTCCAGGCCCAGAACGAGATCTCGTTGAGCGGCGCGTAGAACGGCACGGCATCGGTTTCGTTCTTGATGCATTGCGCCGCCGCCGCGGCAAAACGCGCGAAGCGATCGACGAACTGCGGGCGCCAGATGTCCACATCGTCCGGCCAGCCGTAATGGCACAGATCCCAGATCACCTGGGTGCCGGCGGCATTGGCGGCATGCAGCATCGGCAGGAAGCTGGACCAGTCGTAATGCCCGGGCCGCTGCTCGATCAGGTGCCAGCGCAAGCCGTCGCGCGCCGTGCGCATTCCGTGCGCGGCGACGGCGTGATAATCGTTTGCTGCCCAGCGGTCGTGCCTGGTGCCGGCGATCAGATCCAGCCGGCGGCCATCGCGACGGCGATGGGTCGAACATTCGAAGCCCGCCATGAAAAAACTGTCGAACACTGTGGGGCTATGCATCTGAGGTCCTGCTGCATCTCCGCCGCAGTCTGCCGGCGGAACACTGAAATGTGACTGACACGACACGCCGGCCTGGAGAGCTGCTTCAAGCATCACCCGCAGCGGGACGTCCGCAGGGTGAGGTCCGGCCGCTCAGGCGATCAGTTCGGCGCGGCGTTGGTGTTCGGCCTCTTCGATGCGCTTGAACAAGGCCAGTGCCTGGCCGACGACCTGATCCATGTTGTAGTACTTGTAGGTGCCCAGCCGCCCAAGAAAGGTGACATTGGGCGTTTCGGCCGCGAGCCGTTCGTAGCGCCGGTACAGCTCGGCGTTTTCCGCACGCGGGATCGGATAATACGGGTCGCCCTCGGCCGAAGGATACTCGCGGGTGAGGCTGGTCTTGGGATGCTGCTGGCCGGTCAGGTGCTTGTACTCGGTGATGCGTGTGTAGGCGACAGTTTCGGCCGGGTAGTTGACCGTCGCCACCGATTGAACCTGTTCCTGATCCACGGTGCTGTGCTCGAACCTGAGCGAGCGATACGGCAGCTTGCCGTAGCAATGGTCGAAGTATTCGTCCACCGGGCCGCTGTAGACCAGCTGGTCGTAGTCCAGCTCGTCGCGGATCTCGCGGTAGTCGGTGTTGAGCATCACCTTGATGTTGGGGTGATCGAGCATGCGTTCGAACATGCGCGTATAGCCGTGCAGCGGCATCTGCTGGAAGGTGTCGGTGAAGTAGCGGTCGTCGTCGTTGGTGCGGGTGGGCACGCGTGAGGTCACCGACTTGTCCAGCTGCGACGGATCCAGGCCCCATTGCTTGCGCGTGTAGCCCTGGAAGAAGGTCTCGTACAGCTCGCGGCCCACCTGGTTGATCACCACATCCTCGCTGGTCTGGATGTCGGCCACCGGCTCGGCGCGGCTGGCCAGAAACGCGGCGGCGGCGTCTTCGGTGGTGAGCTGCAGGCCGTAGAGCCGGTTCAAGGTGGTCATGTTGATCGGGATCGGTACCTGCTGCTCGCCCACCTGCGCCAGCACGCGGTGCTCGTAGGGCCGCCACTGGGTGAAGTTGGACAGGTAATCCACGATGCGCTGCGCATTGGTGTGGAAGATGTGCGGCCCATAGCGATGGATCAGCACACCGGCGTCGTCATGAAAGTCGTAGGCATTGCCACCGATATGCGGGCGGCGATCGACCACCAGCACGCGCTTGCCCAGACCTGCGGCCAGACGCTCGGCCAGCACGCTGCCGGCAAAGCCCGCGCCGATGATCAGGTAGTCGAATCCGCGCCGGGTGCCGCTGAGGGTGCGCGTGCTCGCCAGCGGGACGGTGCCCGACGGTGTCATTGCTTCCACGTGAGTTTCTCCTTCATCAAGTCATAGGTGTGGTCCCAGGACATATCGCCCAGCACCTGATCGGCGGTGTCCAGCAGCTGCGCGCGATCGGTGCCGTCGCGCAGTGCGGCTTCGCAGGCGGCAACGAAGGCCGCCGCGGTATCGGCAATGCGCACCACGCCGGTGTCGCCATAGGTGCGCACCACATCGTGGATCGGTGTGGACACCACCGGGCAGCCACCCGCCAGGTATTCAGGGGTCTTGGTCGGGCTGATGAAACGGGTGGAGGCGTTCATTGCGAACGGCATCAGCGCCACCTCCCAGCCGGACAGGTAGCCGGGCAGCGCGTCGTAGGTCTTGCCGCCGAGATAATGGATGTTGGCGGCCTGCGGCAGGTCGGACGCGGCGATCTTGACCACCGGCCCGATCATCACGAACTGCCACTGTGGTCGCTGCTCGGCGATCTCGCGCAGCAAGTCCACATCGAAGCGCTCGTCGATGACACCATAGAACCCGAGGCGCGGGTGCGGAATGTCGGCTTGGTCGGCCGGCTCCTGCTGCGGTTGGCGTGCGGCAGCGAAATGTGCCACGTCCACACTGCTGGGGAAGGCATGCGTGTTGGCATGCAACGCACGCTTGGCTTCCCAGATGCTGTAGCCACCGGTGAATACCACGTCGGCACGTTGCAGCAGCTCGCGCTCGCGCTGCACCAGCTCGGGCGGCGCGCCGCGAAACGCCGAGAGCTCGTCCATGCAGTCGTATACGATCGCGCGCGGATGCAGATGCGCACTGAAGCTCTGACTCATTGGCGTGTAATACCACAGCAGCAGGTCGCCCACGCCAAGCTCGGCCAGGTAGCCATCCAGCAATTGCCGCTGCACCTGTACTGCATCCTCGCCCGTACACCCGGCCGGCAGACGCGGCACCAGCACATGCAGGCCGCCCTCTTCGCCACGCACCTGCAGCCAGGGCTCGGATTCATCGCAAACGATGGGCTCCTCCCAGAACAGCACATTGAAGTCGCCGGCAAAGCGTGACATCAGATGCTGCGGGCGTTGGTAGACGAAGCTCCAGCGCAGATGCGACAGGCACAACAGGGTCGTACGCGCAGGATCGAACTGCGGCGTGCTGTCGGACGAAACGGCTCGGCGGGTCTTGCCGATGTCGTAGTGGAACTGACCAGCCCAACTCATGGAATGACCTCACTGGAGAAAAAGGGATGCACGCCGATCAGGCGCGCGAAAGACGGTCCGTCGGCACCAGCGTGCGCGCCGGCTCGCTGCGACGACGGCCATCGGCAGCCGGCAACAGGCGGCGTACCGGCGCGGCTGCGTCGCGGACAAGCTCGGTCTCCGGCACGGGTGCCGGCGCGTGTGGCCTGCTCAGGCGCGAGGCGGCATAGCCGTCCGGGTGCATGGACTGCCAGCGCCAGGTATCGCGACACATGCGGTCCAGGTCGTGTTCTGCCTTCCAGCCGAGCAGGCGCTGGGCAAGCGTGGCGTTGGCGTAATACACCGCCACATCACCACCGCGACGCGGCGCAATGCGCAGCGGAATGCGCCGGCCACTGGCGCGTTCGAACGCGGCGGCCACTTCGCGCACGCTGTGGCCGCGCCCGGTGCCCAGATTCACCACCAGGCCGGTGCGCTCGCGCTGCAGGTAGTCGATGGCATCCACATGCGCACGCGCCAGGTCCATCACATGCAGGTAGTCGCGCACGCCGGTGCCATCGGCAGTGGGGTAGTCGTCGCCAAAGACCTGCAGCGCATCGCGGCGACCGACCGCCACCTGCGCGATGTAGGGCATCAGATTTTTCGGTACACCGCGCGGGTCTTCGCCCAGATACCCGCTGGGATGCGCACCGACCGGGTTGAAGTAGCGCAGCCGCGCCGCATGGAACTCAGGCCCGGCCGCGCTGAGGTCGGCGATCATCTCTTCCATCATCAGTTTGGTGCGTCCATACGGATTGATCGCTTTCAGTGGCGCGTCTTCCCGGATCGGGCTGGTGTTGGTATCGCCATACACGGTGGCCGACGAGCTGAACACCAGCTTGGTCACATTGGCGGTGCGCATTGCGCGCAGCAGCGCCAACGTGCCGGTCACATTGTTGTTGAAGTACAGCAACGGTTCGCGCACCGATTCGCCCACGGCCTTGAGCGCGGCAAAATGCAGCACCGCATCGATCTTCTTCGCAACCAGCAGCTCGGCCAGCTCGGGTGCGCGCACGTCCATGCGATGGAAGTCCGGGCGAAAGCCCATCAGATGGTGCAGATGATCGAGCACGCGCTCGGAGGAGTTGCTCAAATTATCGACAATGCACACCTGGTGGCCGCGGCGCGCCAACTCGACGCAGGTATGTGAGCCGATATAGCCGGTGCCGCCAGTGACCAAAATTCTCATTGATTATCTGCCTTGTGGAGGGCGCTGACGCGCCGGCCTCTCAATGGCGCGGATGCACCACCTGCACGTTTCGATGCGTGTTGCGTGATGTCATCGCGCCGGCAGTGCGCTGCTCTTGCGCCACGCATGGGTAGCGGGCAGCTCTGGGCGAGAAGAAAAGGGTTGTGCATCACGCTCCAACGCCACCTACGGTAGGAGCCCGGCCGTGAGAACAGGCACAGTGGCGGGTGCGTGCCGCGCGAGTATGGCGTTGACCGAAACCTCACCGTGACTGTGGGTCAGTGAGTGCGCGCGGAACGTGTTGCAGGCAGCGCGCAGCGCAAGGCCAGGCCGCCTCCGCCCCTGCAAGCGCACGCTGCAATAACGAAAAAGCCCGCCTCGCTAAGCAAGCGAGACAGGCCTTGTGATCAGGTGCAGCGCTGGATGACGTTAGAGCGTGACGGCGCCGCCGGCGATGGTCAGTAGCGTGCCCGAGGTGTAGCTGGCGGTATCTGCTGCCAGCATCACATATGCCGATGCCAGCTCGACCGGTTGCCCGGGGCGGCCCATCGGCGTCTGGCTGCCGAAATTTTCCACCGACTCCTCATCCATGCCGGCGGGAATGAACGGCGTCCAGATCGGACCCGGCAGCACCGCATTGACGCGGATGTGCTTGTCGGCCAGCACGCCCGCCAGGCCAATGGTCAGATTGGCCAATGCGCCCTTGGTGGCGGCATACGGCAGGATGTTCGGCGTCGGTTTCTTGGACTGCACAGAGGCGGTATTGATGATGGAGCCACCGTCAGTCATCAGCGGCACCGACAACTGCACCAGATGGAACACGGCATGCACGTTGGTATCGAAGGTCTTGCGCCATTCGTCCAGGGTGATGTCTTCAAACTTCTCGAAATATTGCTGGTAGCCGGCGTTGTTGACCAGGATGTCCAGGCCGCCGAAGTTGCTGTTGACCTTGTCGATCAACGCAGCTGCCTGGGCCGGGTCGCTGATATCGCAGCCCACCAGCAATGCCTTGACGCCGGCCTTTTCGATCAATGCGCCGATTCTGGCGGCGTCTTCCTGCTCATCGGGCAAGTAGGCGATTGCCACGTCGGCACCCTCGCGGGCATACGCGATTGCCACTGCTGCACCGATGCCGCTGTCTCCGCCGGTGATCAGCGCCCGTTTGCCGGTAAGCTGCCCATGGCCGACATAACTTTCTTCGCCATGGTCCGGGCGTGGATCCATCTTTTCGGTGCGCCCGGGGAAACTCTGTTGCTGCGGTTTGAATGGCGGGCGTGGGTAGTTGGGTACGGGCATTGGTGTCTCCTGACGATGTGACGCATCACAGTGAGCAGCAGTGTGCGTGCGCAAACGTAAACGGACGGGCTAGGCGATGTCGGCGGCATGTGTGCTGACGATGCCGCTGCCCGCGCATGTGGCGATTGCTTCACGCCGTCGCGCAGCTTTGTTCACTGCTCTGCAATGCGTACCGGCCTAGCGTGGGATCACGACCACAATGCAGGAGAACGACGATGGGCAGTGAACCGAAGAGGCCGTGGGGTCCGGATGATGATCAGAAAAAGCCGTTTACGCCGCAGGAGCAGCGCAACGAGGATGTCGAGTGGAAAGTTCATGACATGCCCGATGAAGATCGCGATGTGAACAAGGCCGATCCCGAACACGATTACGAGCGACCAGATGGCTCAGAGAAGCGCTAAGTCACGCGCACTGCTGCAATCCCTGCGTCCGCTATGCGGGCGCACGCAGGCTCGCCGCCGCGTCATTGCGCCGGCATGGCAATTCCATGCACATTTTCTCCACGGCTGACGCGTAGGCTATCGGTCACACCTCGCACCCGATGGCCTTGCCGCCGTGGTTGCGTACGCCCCAACCAGCAGTGGCGCGCGTCAGCGCGAGCTCACAGCCCAGCTGCCACATCACGGTGCAAGCGAGCTGATCCATCCGCTCAGTCCAATGCGCCCGTATCCGGGTTGTCCTTTAGTCCCCCGCAAACCTTGCGCTGTTTGGCGTTTCAACGCATTCGACGCACCGACCGACCCCAACCGTGACGCTTGGCACTGGCGTAATCCAGCGTTGCCCTGCGTACTTCGGTCAAACTTCTACGGCGAGCTCGACTTTGGGGGAGCGAGCGCCAGGCGGCCGGACGGCCGTGACAGCGATGTGCAACCTCGTGGTGGTGTGCAGGCGCGTTTTTCGCGCCGCCGTCACAATTCTCAACTGAACATGTATTAGTCATTGCGGACAGAAGCGCCCATGGACCGTCTTTCCTGCGCCATCATCGACGACGACGTGGAGTTCTGCGATCAGGTGGTTGAGTTAGCCACCGATAGCGGCTTCCGTGCCAAGGGCATCCACACCCTTGGCGAAGCCAGCCGTTGGCTGGACAGCAACTTCCCCGACCTGTTGGTGGTGGACGTTGGCCTGCCCGACGGCAGCGGTTTCGATCTCATCGAACGGCTCGACCCGGATCACACGCCGCAGATCGTGGTGGTATCGGGCGACTACGCCTACGAAACCCAGGGCCGCGCGCAGCAGTTCGGCGTCAGCGAGTTCCTCACCAAACCGTTCGCGCCCGAACGGCTGGAACGCGTGCTCGGCGGCCTGCGGGAAGCGCAGCAGGGCAACCTGGGCCTCATCGGCAACAGCGACAGCATCGTGCTGTTGCGCAAGGACATCGTGCGCGTGGCGCCCACCGATCTGAATGTGCTGGTGACCGGCGAAACCGGCACCGGCAAGGATCTGGTTGCGCGCGCAATCCATCGGGTCTCCAGCCGGCGTGGTCGCTTCGTACCGGTCAACTGCGGTGCGATTCCCGAGGAACTGCTGGCCAGCCAGCTGTTCGGCCACGAACGCGGCAGCTTCACTGGCGCCGATCGTCGGCATGCCGGATTTCTGGAGCAGGCGGCCGATGGCACGCTGTTCCTGGATGAGATCGGCGAGATGCCGACCCGGCTGCAGGTCTACCTGCTGCGCGCGATCGAGTCGCGCAGCTTCATGCGCGTGGGCGGCAGCGAGGAAATTCCGCTGGACGCGCGCGTGGTCGCAGCCACGCACCAGCATGTGCAACGCGAGCACGGCGTGCTGCGCGAGGACCTGTTCTACCGGCTCAACGAATATCCGATCCAGGTGCCGCCGCTGCGTGAGCGTCGCGGCGACGCGCGTCTGCTGGGCCTGCGCGTGATCGACGAGCTCAACGTCAAGTACGGCACCCGCAAGCTGCCGACCAAATCGTTGCTGCGCTATCTGGCGTATCACACCTGGCCGGGGAATGTGCGCGAGTTGCGCTCGTTCATCCGCTACCTGTACCTGCGCTCTGACGGCGATCTGTTGAGCGCGCCGGATGTGGTGCAGACCGTGCCGCAGGCCGACGCAGATGGCTTGCTGATTCCGGCGGGGTGGACCATGCGCCAGGCCGAGGACGCCATGATCGAAGCGGCGTTGTCGCGCACCCGGTTCAACAAGAAGGCGGCGGCGCGCGAATTGGGCATCAGTGTGCGCACGCTGCACAACCGGCTCAGCGATAAGGACGCGTAGTGGGCGACGCATCTCAAGGGCGCCGGCGCGAGCTGCTGCATCAGCTGCGCAACCGCCTCAACGTGATGGGTTTTGCGTTGTATGCGTTACGTAACGAGACCTCCAAGCCCATAGAGACTTTGCGCACCACCCATCAATCGGCCGTGGAGTTGCTTAATCAACTGGGCGAGGAAGAGCGCGCCCTGCGCCAGGACGATGCGATATCCACCGGCAGCACCGATCAGTAATGCTCGGCCGGCTGGGTCTGGTTGCTGAGCAGGGCGGTGATCGTGCGCGGATTGTACGGCTTCATGCAGTACGACAGGTGCGCAAACCGCGGCGGTAGCGTGTAGCGGTCGTAGCCCGAGCAGAACGAGAACGGTACCCCGCGCTCCAGCAACGCATCGGCCACCGGAAACACCGGTTGACCACGCACATTGACGTCGAGCAGTGCGCCGTCGATGGTCTGTCCGGAGGTCACCAGCGACAGCGCCTCGGGCACATTGCCCACCGGTCCCAGCACGCAGACTCCGGCTTCCACCAACAGATCGTTGAGCGATTCGGCCAGCAGGTAATCGTCTTCGACCACGAGGATACGAAGGCCGTTGAGTGGATGGTCCAGCATGGGAACTCCTCGAGCGGTGGCGCTGTCCGGCGACGCGCAGGCCATAGTGCGCGTCGCGTCGGTTAACGCCGCGCGTAAGCAGGTGCTTCCAGAGCCGTTGCGTGCAATCCCTGTACCACTCAGACGCCGCGTAGCGGTAGAGGCGGGTTTGCGCCATCATTGACGATTGCGCCTGACACCCGGCGCCGTTGATGCGATGGCTGCAATGACTGACGACGACACTTCCTGCGACGACACCGCAGCGGCCATGACGCACGACGCCGTGGCGCCACCGCCGTTGTTCATTCTCGGCGTCGGTGCCGATGGCCTGGATGCCACGCGCCTGGCCGAACTGCTCGACGCGGTCGCCGGCGCGCCCAATCTGGTCATCATGCTGTTGCTGCGCGATCGTCACCTGCTGGATGAGCCGCGCCTGCGCGAGTTGCTCGGGCCGCAATCCAGTCTGCTGCTGGCGCCTGAGGATGGCGACGCGCTGCATCCCGGACGCATCTACCTGCCGCCCAGCCAGACGCTGGTGACCCTGGAAGAAGGCCGGTTGCGGCTGCGCCCCTTGCAGGAAGCCAGCGATCACGGCTTGATCGACAGCTTCTTCGTCTCGATGGCGCACGACCAGGACGGCAACGTGATCGGCCTGATCATGGGCCGCTTCGATGGCGACGGCACCTTGGGCACCGCCGCCATCAAGGAGTGCGGCGGTCTGGCGCTGGCGGTGGACGATCCGTCGTTGCACGGGATGGATCTGCGCAGTGCCGGCAACCCGGCCGCCATCAGCGACGACATCCTGCCGTTGCCGCGCGTGGCCGCACGCATCGCCGCGCATATGCAGCGTCACCATCGCTTCGGTCATCCGGCACCGGTGGGCGTGCGCAACGGCAGCGAGAATGATCAGCTCAGCCAGGTCGCCAGCATCCTGCGCAACGCCACCGGCCACGATTTCCATGGGTACAAACGCGCCACGTTCCTGCGCCGCGTGCAGCGACGCATGCAGGTGGTGCAGGTGGACACGCTGGAACAGTATCTGGAGCAGCTGCGCAGCCGCTTCGACGAACCGCTGTTGCTGTTCAACGATCTGCTTATCGGCGTGACCCAGTTCTTCCGCGACCGCCGCGAGTTCGAGTTTCTGGAGCAGCAGGTGATTCCGCGCCTGTTCCAGGGCAAGCAGCCGGGCGACCACCTGCGTGTGTGGGTGCTGGGCTGTTCCACCGGCGAAGAGGCGTATTCGTTGGCGATGCTGTTACGCGAGCATGCGCAGACGCTGGACGTGGCGCCACGCATCCAGATCTTCGCCAGCGACATCGACGGGCGGGCATTGGCCATCGCACGGGTGGGGCGTTATTCGTCCAGCATCGTTGCCGATGTGGGGCCGGAGCGCCTGCAGCGCTGGTTCGTCAAGGAAGGCGATACCTATGTGGTGAGCAAGCAACTGCGCGAGCTGTGCGTGTTCTCGCAGCACAGCATCGTCAAGGACCCGCCGTTCTCGCGGCTGGATCTGGTGTCATGCCGCAATCTGCTGATCTACCTGGATGCCGAGCTGCAGAACCGGGTGATCCCGGTGTTTCACTTCGCCCTCAAGCCGGGCGGCTATCTGTTCCTGGGCAACGCCGAAAACGTCTCGCGGCATGCCAAGTTGTTCGCACCGGTGGAGCGCAGCTTCCGCGTGTTCCAGAAGATCGATGCCGACAGCCGCATGCATACGACCTTCCCGTCGTCTGCGCTCGGACTGGACGGCCAGGCGCCGGCGCCAAACCGTCAGCAGCGCAGTGTCAGCAATGCACTGGTGCTTGCCGGCGAGCGCATTGCAGATCGCTACGCACCGGCCTATGCAGTGCTGGACGAGCATTTCGATGTGCTGCATTTCTCCTCGCAGGCCGGGCGTTTCATCCGTCCCGGCGGCGGCGCGCCCAGCCTCAACCTGCTCAACCTCATTCACCGCGACCTGCGTCTGGAGTTACGCAGCGCGCTCAGCCGTGCCGAAGCGGACATGACGCCGGTGCAGGTCAAGGGCGTCCAGATGCACGAGGATGCGGCGACCTGGGCGGTGGACCTGTTCGTGGAGCCGACCTCGGATTCGGAAGTTCCGCGCGGCTATGTGGTGTTGTTTCAGGAAGTGGAAGCGCGTGACCTGGCCGAGCTGGCGCCGCCGAAAGACACCGTGTCCGACAACGCCCACGTGCAGGCGCTGGAGAACGAGCTGCGCATGACCCGCGAGCGGCTGCAGTCGATGATCGAGGAGCTGGAGAGCACCAACGAAGAGCTCAAGTCCTCCAACGAGGAATACCAGTCGCTCAACGAAGAACTGCAGAGCGCCAACGAAGAGCTGGAAACCTCCAAGGAAGAACTGCAGTCGGTCAACGAGGAAGTCACCACGGTCAACGGCGAGCTGGCCCACCGCGTGCAGGAGCTGGCGCATGCCAACAGCGACCTGAAGAACCTGCTGGAAAGCACCCAGATCGCCACCGTGTTTCTGGACAACGACCTGCGCGTCACCAACTTCACCCCTGCGGTCACCGACATCCTGCCGTTGGTGGAAAGCGATATCCACCGGCCGATCAGCAACATCAAGCTGCACGTGACCTATGACGAGCTGCAGGACGATGTGCGCCGGGTGATCCGCACGCTGGCGGTGCTGGATCGCGAAGTGGAAAACCCTGCCACCCGTGCCCGCTACATGGTGCGGGTGCTGCCGTACCGCACGGTCAACAACTTCATCGGCGGAGCGGTGTTGACCTTCATGGACGTCACCCCGCTGACGCGCGCCGAGCGCGCGTTGCGCAGCAGCGAGCAGCGCCTGCGGACCTTGATGGAAGGGATTCCCCAACTGGTGTGGCGCTCGCTCGATGCTGGCCGCTGGACCTGGTCCAGCCCGCAGTGGTCCAGCTATACCGGGCAACGCGCGGGCGAGAGCCTGGAGCTGGGCTGGTTGCAGGCGGTGCATCCGGACGAGCGCGAGCTGACCTTGAATGCCTGGCACGACAGCGCGCGCACCGGCGGGCTGGACGTGGAGCATCGCCTGTTCAATGCAGCCGAGGACCGCTACCGCTGGTTCCATACGCGTAGTGCGCCGGTGCTGGACGAGCGCGGCCAGGTGCTGGAGTGGCTGGGAACCTCGACCGAATCGGACAATCTGCGCCGTCTGCAGGAAGAACAGCGCGTGCTGGTCAGCGAATTGCAGCATCGCACCCGCAACCTGATCACCGTGGTGCAGTCGGTCGCCAAGCAGACCGTACAGACCAGCCACAGCATGCCGGAGTTCGCCGGCAGGTTCGACGACCGGCTCTCTGCGTTATCGCGTGTGCAAGGGCTGTTGTCGCAGTCGGACAACGCGCCCACCACCATCGGTGCACTGCTGCGCATGGAGCTGGATGCGCTCGGTGCCGAGCCCGATCAACGGCGCATCGTGGTGGAAGGCCCGGATGTGGCGCTGCGCAAGTCCACGGTGCAGACGCTGGCGCTGGCACTGCACGAGCTCGCAACCAACGCACTCAAGCATGGCGCATTGGCAGTAGAGACCGGCACCTTGTCGGTGCGCTGGGATGTGGTGTCCCACAACGACGCCTCGGCGCGCCTGGTGTTGTCGTGGATCGAAGAAGGCGCCAGCCAGCAGCGACGCAACGATCGCGACCAGGCAGGCGGATTCGGCCGCCGCCTGATCGAAAAAGCCTTGCCGTACAGCCATGGCGCACAGACGCGTTACGAGCTCAGCGATACACGGCTGGAATGCGAGATCCAGTTGCCGCTGACCTCGCTGCACGATTAGTAACTCGCTGCACGCTCGCGTGCAGTGTCTGCGCACTCTGGCAGGCGCTGCCATGCCCATGTGCGAAAGGCTGTGCATCCCCACGCGCCCTCACGGAAAATCCTGCGCGTGCGTGCAGATGTTGCGACGGATTCGCACCTCGCAGCGCCGCTGATGCCACTGCTGTCACGCAAGACCGTTGCAGCGCGGCTGTGTGCAGCATCGAAAAACTTGGCGCGTATTGTGCGTAGCTCCTGCAGTCATCAAGCTGCACAGTGGAGTCAACATGATTACGCGCATTCTTCAGTTGTCAGGCCGCGTTGCGAGCAATGCCTGGGTCGAGATCGGTGTCGGTGCCGATGCCGACATTCTGGTTGCCGACCGTGGCGGCAAACGCGAGGAGCGTGCAACCTTTGGTCGACGCGCGCCGGGACAGCAGCGCTCGATCAATACCCAGGAGCCGGAATGGCTGGGGCGCGTCGACCTTGCCATCTGGGAAACCCAGCGCTGCCTGATCCCGCTGTGTGGATTTGTCTGCACTGCATCGACAGACGGCGCCACCTCGGCAACCTGGTTGAGCCAGGACGGTGGTGCGCTGTACGCCGCAGGCCTGCGCAATGTCATGGATATCGGCGGCCGCCTGCAGATGGGGTTCTCGTTGCTGGTTGCCTCCTCGACCAGCCTGCCTACACAGCGTCCGTTATGCGTCGAAGGCGATGCCACGCAATGGCTGCAGGTCAGTGGCGAGGAGGCGATGCGTCATCTCCTGCCATGGCGGCTGGAGCGTTGCACCACCGCAGCAGGCGTGCGGCCCGAGTGGGCCACTGAAGCGCAGGCCAAGCAGGCCGCGCCGGTGTGAGCCGCGTTGACAGGCAGTGACAGGAGGCCCGTCGGGCCTCTTTTGCTTTCAGTCGTCCGGTAACACGTTGCACACGCATCGTTTTTTTTTTTGCGAGCCATCCGCATTGCTTGGCCGCAGGTGGCGGCCGCCCTCACTGCGAAGGCCATCTGCAACATGACCAACTGCATGTCGCCTGCTGTCCACAGCAGGTCGCGCATGAAAAAGCCCGGATCGCGAACGACCCGGGCCAGTGTCAGCAATCGCTGCCGATGACGATCAGCGTTGGATGTCGCCAGTGGTGGAGCCGGCACCCGGGCCTGCGCCCAGGTCTGCACCGGTGACCCGATCCAATTCCGGATTCGACAGCAAGCGTAGTGACATCGCATCCAGTGCCTCGGTCTGGGTCGCATCCAGCGCAACCGTGGCCGACCCATCGCCGCCGTCGACCGCGGACTGCAGGTCACGGTCTGCCACTACGTCCCACTGCTCGCCGGCATTCCACGGGCCGACCGTGTCGCCTTCGCCCTGCGACATGTTGTAGTAGATGTCGGTGAAGCGCGGGTCGCCCGGCAGCTTGCCCGGCGGGAAGTTCGGCTCGATCGAGTACAGCGCCTTCTCGAACGACTTCTGATGCGCCACTTCGCGCGTCATCAAAAAGCGCAGCGCATCCACGATGCCCGGATCGTCGGTGACAGTGATCAAACGCTCATAGACCAGCTTGGCGCGTGCTTCGGCAGCGATGTTGGAACGCATGTCCGAGGTCGGGCAACCGATCGAGTCGACATAGGCCGAGGTCCACGGCACGCCGCTGGAATTGACCAGCGCCGGACCACCGCCATACAGGATCTGCTGGGTGTGGCTGGTGCTGTTCTGGGTCATGGAGCGCATCTCCATGGCCTCTTCCATGCCTTCGGACAACACGGCCTTCGGCCCCTTGTTGAGCATGGCGATGATCGAGCCGATGATTTCCAGGTGGCTCAATTCTTCAGTGGCGATATCGAACAGCAGATCCTTGCGGCCCGGATCGTCTTCGCCCAATGCCTGGGTGAAATACTGCATCGCTGCGGCAAGTTCGCCCTGCGGCCCGCCGAACTGCTCGAGCATCAACGTGGCCAGGTCCGGATTGGGTTCGGCGACGCGAACGGTGTACATCAAACGCTTGTTATGCATGAACATGGATCATGTTTCCTGGCTGGCGCCCGGGGACAACTGCAACGCGGCATGCGCGCAGAAACCCGAGGCTGGCGATGGGGGAGTTGCCCGCGAGATGCGGGCGAACGCAGGCGGCGGTGCCGCCTGCGCACTGCATCAGGCCGCTTTGCTGGCCTTGGATGCCTTTTGATTACCACCTTGCTCGGCAAGCAGGGTCAGCTTTTCATCGGTGGCCTTTTCTTCTTCCAGCGTCGACAGCAGCAAGCTGACCGCGTCGGTATAGCCCAGCTGCTTTGCGATCGCCGCGATGGTGCCGTACGAGGCGATCTCGTAATGCTCCACCTTCTGTGCGCCGCCGATCAGCGCTGCATCGCGAACCGGACCTTCTTCGATCTCGTCGATCACCTCACGGCTTTCCTCGACCAGACCTTCCATCGCGGCACATTTGATGCGCTTGAGCTTGATGCCGAGCAGTTCGACGATCTGATCGATACGCTCGATCTGGCCCTGGGTTTCTTCCAGATGCAGCTTGAACGCCTCCACCAGCTTGGGCTCGGTCGCCGCACGTGCCAGACGCGGCAGAGATTTGGTCAACTGCTTTTCTGCACTGTAGATGTCCGACAGCTCGTGGACGAAAAGCTCTTCAATTGTCTTGATCGCCATGGGCGGCTCCTTTGGATGGATAGATGGAAAAACAGTGCGGTGCACCGTATATGCGTGTTGCGGTCGATTGCGTGCGAGCCAGCTACCGCGTCATCTCGGCATCGCAGTACCTGATGTAACGCCAGGCCTGCAATGCGGCGTTGTTGTCGTGGTTGCTCATGCTGTCTCGCATGGTCGCTAGGCTAGTCGTCGGCGTGTTAGCGCGATCGGTGGATGCGGTGATCCCGATGCGATGACGACCTGTGCCGTAAGCCGCGCGCTGACGTCTTGCGGGCGGTCGATGCAGTAGCGCCGAGCCGTGGCGGTCGCACTGGACTGACCGAGGCTGCCGCCGGCTTCTTGAGATGCGTGCGTACAACGCGCATGGCCACTGCCAGCACGCGGCATCACTGACGCGCTTGCACTGATGTCGATTGCGCTGCCCGGATGTCGATGCTGACGAGCCGCGATTGCACCGGCACCGTGCAGCATGCACGACGGGGAATGCACCGCGTTGCGGACAGTTGCGCTACAACCGATGGCTCGTCCTTGCCCCGGAAGTTGCCATGACGCCGTTGGACAAACCGCTACGCCGCGAGCTGCAGATCGGCGATCAGGCCTATACCTTGATCATCGACCCGCAGGGATTGAAGCTGGTTGAAAAAGGGCGACGCAAAGGCGTGGCATTGCGGTGGGACGAGCTGGTCAGCGGCCATGCCGCACTGGCCCGCGCGCTGCAGGCCTCGCTTGGCGAGTCCTGATTGCAGCACGCAGGCGAGGCGACTCAGGCCTGAGGAAACAACCGTGCCAACTCGCGGACCGCTGCTGCAGATGCGGCGTGATCCGGCGTGGCATCGGGGTTGTTGAAATCGTTGGTGCCTTGCGCCTGCACCAGCACGCCATCGCGGCGTGGCACCACATTGAGATTGTGGCCGCGCCAGACCAGCCCGTAGGTCACTTCCGGTTGCGGAATCAGGCGCGCGGTCTGCCCGCGCACCGGGATGACGCTGTAGTCGCCAAGCAACGCGCGCGCACCATAGCCGGTGGCATTGACCAGGATCTTTTCGCGCAACTGGCCGAACTGGCGCGGATGCTCGAAGCTGCGCGTAGTCAGCTCGCCACCGGCCTGCAGAAAGTCGTCCATCAACAGCCGCGCATACGCACTGAGGTTGAAGGTCAGCTGGCTGTAGCGACGCACGAACGGCACCGGAAACGGATGATTGCCGGGGGCGACCGGCTGCGAGCGCGGGCCCAGATCACCGAGCAATTCGCGCTCCAGCGGCGGGTAGTCCGGCTCATGCGCTTCGGCCGATGCGCTCGGCTGGTCGAACGGCACATCCGACAGCGCGTAACCATCGCGCCATTCGATCGGCTCGCCCGGCAGGCCCAGCAGGGTCTGGTAGCGGCGGAACGAGATGCGCGCCATCTCTTGCCAGCGGGTCTTGAAATCGGCGCTGGCGTATTCGCTGGTGCACACCCGCGAGTCCGGCGACCACACGCCGGTGGCGTAGAACGAGCGCACGTCCGGCAGGCGCTCGCGCGCATAGATGCGCACGCGCAGGCCTGCGCGTTGCGCGACCAGCGCGGTGGTCAGCCCGATCGCGCCGCAGCCGATCACCGCCAGCTCGCGCACATCCGCATCGGCCGCGCGCACCAGCCGCAGCGCATGCTCGGCCGCGCCCCACGACAGCGACCATCCGCTGCCGCCATGTCCATAGTTGTGCACCACCGTCTTGCGACCGATGCGCTCGGCCTCGATCCGCGGTCCCTGCGCACGGAACGGGCGGGTGCAGCCGTTGATCGCAATGATGCGATCGACCGCCGCACGGATCGGCGCCAGCGGCAGCGATGCGGCGAACTGGTCGGGCGAGGCACCCGGCGGCATGGCGGGCAATGGCGAAGACGGCGCAGCGGCGACCTTGCCGGTCGCGGCCCAGCTCCCGCTGGAAGCGGCCGCAAGCGCAAGACCGGCGCTGTGCAGGAAATGACGACGGTGCATGCGACTCCTGAGCGATGCGGAGGAAATGATCGGGACCACGGCGCCTGTGCGACCTGCCCCACTGCGCACGCCACGCAGCATCCGTATACGCCAGGCCCTGCGCTGCGTGGCCGCGAGCGACGCCCGACGCCTGATGGCCGCCGGGTGCCGGTCACGGACGTCGAGCATACCGCGCGCGTCTGCACCTGCCACTGCCGACCAGGCCGGGTTTCGCACCGCGATCCGGGCAATTGGGGCCGCGCTGACGGCCATTCGTCGCCCGGGGCTTTCGTCCGATCGCTTGCCGGCTATGCTCGCCGCGTCCCTACCCGACGAGTCGCCCCCCGTGTCTGCCAGCGTCTTCCTGATCGTGCGTATCGTGTTCGCCTGGGCTGCGGCGTTGGTGGTGGCCGGGATCATGTGGGCGCAGCTGTTCGGCTCGACCGGCGCGTTCTTCGGGCTGATCTGTGTGGTGCTGCTGACACTGGCCCTGATGAGTGCGATCACGCATGTGCGGCGGGTGCGCCTGATCGCCGGGCGGCTGGATCACGACACCTTGTCGACCCGGCAGCGGCGCCAGATCGAAGTGCCGCTGGACGTGCAGGCCAGCTTCGCGGTGGTCGAAGAGGCGGTGCGCGTGCTGCCGCGCGTGCAGGACATCGAATGCGCGCCCGGCAGCCTGCTGATCCGCGCCAAGGTGCGCCGCATCGACCCCTACGAAGGACGCCAGCCCTCGCGTTGGAACCTGTTCGCGCGTTTTGCGATCAAGCGCAACCAGGTGCTGGTGACGATCACGCCGGGGCAGGGCACCAGTAGCGTCACGGTGCTGTGCGAGCCCGACGCCGGTGCCTGGGTGGACCTGTTCGCGGTGGACGAAGGCAGCAATTACGAGAACGCCGAGGCGATCAACCGTGCGGTGGTGCGTCGGGTCGGCGAGCAGCGCCGCGACGAGCAGGCCGCGGCCGAGCAGTCGGTGATGGAAAAGGAGCTGGCCGTGGCACGCCTGAATCTGCTGCATGCCCAGGTCGAGCCGCACTTTCTCTACAACACGCTGGCCAGTGCGCAGGTATTGGCGCGCACCGACCCGCCGCGCGCCGACATCATGATCGGCCATCTGATCCAGTACCTGCGCAGCTCGCTGCCCAGCGCCGACGGGGCCATCTCCACCCTGGGCGAGGAACTCGAACGCACCCAGGCCTATCTGGAGATCCTGCGCATCCGCATGGGCACGCGGCTGGCCCTGCAGGTGGAAGTGCCGTACGAGCTGCGCGCACTGCAACTGCCCTCGATGATGTTGCAGACCCTGGTGGAGAACGCGATCAAGCACGGGCTGGAACCCAAGCCCGGCGGCGGCACGATATGGATCCTGGCGCGTCGCGTCGACGACCATGCCACGCTGACCGTGGCCGACGACGGCCAGGGCTTCGGCACGCATACGCAAGGCACCGGCATCGGCCTGAAGAACGTGCGCGAGCGCCTGCAGCTGATCTACGCCGGCAAGGCCAGCTTTGCCATCGTGTCCAATTTCCCCAGCGGTGTGGCAGCCACCATCAGCCTGCCGCTGCCGGCGCAGATGCTGGCCACCCGCATGCCGCCGCCGTTGCCCGACGCGCACACCCGGCCCGCGCAGGTGCAGGCATGAACGCGCTGCGTGCGGTGATCGCCGAAGACGAGGCGCTGCTGCGGCAATCGCTGCTGACCCTGCTGGCCCAGGTGTGCCCGCAACTGGACATCGTGGGCGAATGTGAGGACGGCGCCAGCGCGCTGGAGACCATCGCCACCCAGCAACCGGATGTGGTGTTTCTGGATATCCGCATGCCCGGGCTCACCGGCATCGAAGTGGCGCGTGCGCTGCGCGAGGTCAGCCCGCGTACCCAGGTGGTATTCGTCACTGCCTACGACCAGTACGCCATCGATGCGTTCGAACACGGCGCGGTGGACTATCTGCTCAAGCCGATCAGCCGCGAGCGCCTGCAGGCCACCTGGCAGCGCGTGCAACAGCGCGCCGCCGCCGCCGGCCAGCCGGATGGCCAGCTGCTGGAGGCCTTGTTGCAGCGCCTTTCCGCGCGCCCTGCCGCCGCCGGCGCCGCGCCGCCGTTGGCCTGGCTCACCGCCAGCAGCGGCCGCGAGACGCGCCTGATCGCGCTGGACGAGGTGGCGTATTTCCAGGCCGACCAGAAATACACCACGGTGATGACCGCCGCCGGCGAGGCGATCCTGCGCACGCCATTGCGCGAGTTGCTCGACGTGCTGGACCCGCAGGTGTTCAAGCAGATCCACCGCTCCACCATCGTCAACATGAAGGCGGTCGCCTCGGTGGTGCGCGAGGACACCGGCAAGGGCCGGCTGGCGCTGCGCGGGCGCAGCGAAACGCTCACTGTCAGCCAGCCCTTCATGACCCTGTTCCGCGGCATGTAATTCCCCCGATCGCATCGACTGAAAGGATTGCTGATATGCGCCTGATCGCCTCCCTCGTGTATTGCCTGCTGGCATTGGCCGGTTGCCATGACCGCAACGGCACCACCTCCATCACCCGTGCCACCAGCAATGGCCAGGACGTGATTTTCAGCAAGACCCTGGCTACCGCCACCGACATCCATGTGCACTGCCTGGCCAGCAGCAGTGGTCGCTGCCATTACCTGGTCTACGAGGAGCACTGCGCCGCGCCTGCCGCAGGCGCGACGGCGCGCCCACCGGCCTGCGCACGCAGGACCCTGGACAGCTTTGCGCTGACACCCGGGCAGGTGCGCGAGCTGCGCGGCATCCCGCGTCAGGCGCACACCTGCGTGGATACCAGCGCCCCCGGCGCGGATTGCCATGGCTAAGCGGGTGTTGCAGGCCTGGCTCGGCGGAAACACGTTTCAGCTATGTAGCAAGCCATGCTGCAACCGGGCACAAGCCTGAATACGCACTGACGATCCGCGGCCGCTTCTGCGATCATTGCCGGCTTGTTGCCGGTTCACGGCGTCCTCACAGTCAGGCTCTCATGTCCGAACAATCGCTACGCCGCGACGTTGGCCCCTTCGCCCTCATGCTTACCGGCCTGGGCTCGATCATCGGTTCCGGCTGGCTGTTCGGCGCCTGGCGCGCCGCCGGCTTGGCCGGCCCCGGTGCGATCTGGGCCTGGATCCTGGGCGCGGCGATCATCACCACCATCGCGCTGTCCTACGCGGAACTGGGCGCGATGTTCCCCGAGTCCGGCGGCATGGTGCGCTACAGCCATTACTCGCACGGCTCGCTGGTGGGCTTCATTGCCGGCTGGGCCAACTGGATCGCGATCGTCTCGGTGATCCCGGTCGAGGCCGAGGCCTCGGTGCAATACATGGCGTCCTGGCCGTGGGCCTGGGCGCAGGGCCTGTATGTGCAGGCACCCGGCGGGGCGGGGGAGTTGTCGGTGCCCGGCCTGCTGATCTCGGCGGTGCTGGTGCTGGTGTATTTCTTCCTCAATTTCTGGAGCGTCAAGCTGTTCGCGCGCTCCAATACCCTGATCACCGTGTTCAAGCTGGTGGTGCCGGCGGCGACCGGCGTGGCCCTGATCGCCAGCGGCTTCCATAGCGAGAACTTCAGCGTCGGCATCCACGGCGATGCGCACGTGATCGACCTGGCCGCGGTGCTCACCGCGGTGGCCACTGCCGGCATCGTCTTCAGCTTCAACGGCTTCCAGAGCCCGGTGAACCTGGCCGGCGAGGCGCGCAACCCGGGCCGCAGCATTCCGTTCGCGGTGCTGGGCTCGATCGCGCTGGCCACGGTGGTCTACGTGATCCTGCAGGTGGCCTACATCGGCGCGGTGCCGCCGGACCTGCTGGCCAAGGCCGGCTGGCACGGCATCGACTTCCGCTCGCCGTTCGCTGAGCTGGCCATCATCGTCAACCTGCATTGGCTGGCGATGCTGCTGTACATCGATGCGTTCGTCAGCCCCAGCGGCACCGGCATCACCTATACCGCCACCACCGCGCGTATGGTCTACGGCATGGAAAAGAACGGCACCATGCCGTCGGTGCTGGGCAAGCTACACCCGGTCTGGGGCGTGCCGCGCATGGCGATGTTCTTCAACCTGGCGGTGTCGTTCGTGTTCCTGTTCTTCTTCCGCGGCTGGGGCACGCTGGCGGCGGTGATCTCGGTGGCGACCATCATTTCCTACCTCACCGGCCCGATCAGCGCGATGGCGCTGCGCCGTCATGCGCCCGAACTGCACCGCCCGCTGCGCATCGCCGCGCTGCCGGTGCTGGCCGGCGTGGCCTTCGTGATGGCGACCGAGCTGCTGTACTGGGCGCGCTGGCCGCTGACCGGCGAGATCATCCTGCTGATGGTCGTGGCGCTGCCGGTGTACTGCTACTACCAGGCCAAGCAGGGCTGGCCGGATCTTGGGCGCAACCTCAAGGGCGCGGCCTGGATGATCTGCTACCTGCCGACGATCGCACTGCTGTCCTGGGCCGGCAGCAGTGACTTCGGCGGGCATGGCTACCTCAACTACGGCACCGATCTGGCCGTGGTCGCGGCGGTCGGGGTGGTGTTCTACATCTGGGGCGTGCGCAGCGGTTGGCGCACGCCGTCGGTGGAGAAGGCCGTCGCGCAGGCGTAAGCGCCTGATTGCTGATGACGGATCGACCGGGCTCCAGCAGGCGCCGCAAACAACGACGGCCGGTGCACTGCACCGGCCGTTTTTGTTGGTCGCCACGCACGCCGTGATGTGCAGCGATTGACACTGTCTTGGCAGCGTACGCCGTGTTGCGATCGGGCATCGGGCGGATCAATCGGTCCGTTTTTTCGCCCCGCACGCGGTGTTGCCGACGCCTCCCGGCAAGCACCGTGTCCATCGTTTGCCCGCTACGCCAGCGTCCCCGCCGCGCTATGGGTGTTGGTACTGGTCACCAGGCGCGGCGCACCATCGAAGCGGTCCAGATCGCGCAACAGTTCGGTATAGCGGCGCAGCCGACCCATCTCGCGCATGTTGACGATGTCCTCGTGGCGCAATTCGCGCCTGGAACTGACCTCCTGCTTGTAGCGCAGCACTTCCGGGTAGCGACGGGTCATGTCCAGTGCATCGGCCACGCACTCGACCGAGTCGGCATCCGGTGTGAGCCGCGCGCGGCTGTTGAAGGCGCGCAGCCAGCGTTCGAAACCGGCGCTGTGGTCGAACAGATCGGCGATGTACCACATGACGAACAGGATCGAGGCCCACGAGGTAAAGATGATCACCACGCGGCTGAAGGTGAGGTGGTAGTCGTTCTGCCACAGCTGATGGGTGATCACGCCCAGCAACACCAGCGAGATCGCCTGCCAGCCGATGATCGAGGCGATCACCCACTGTTTCTTGGCCACCTTGAGCAGATTGAGCTCCTGGTCGAGCTGTTCGTCGGTCTTTTCGCGCCAGTGCGCGACCTGCTCGTCGAAGGAGAGCCGATGGAGTGCGTTGTCCTGCAATAGCAGGCCCAAACCCTGGAACAAAGCGATCATGACAAGCTCCTGACGGATGGCTGGTACGAACGACTTGCTGCACCCGGCAACACGCCGGTGCCCTGGAGCGACCGGGCAGATGCCTGACAGTGATGCAAGCCTGCGCTCGGACGGCCCTAGTTCTAGCACTTTCGCTGTGCATGGCAATGCCTGCTGCCACGCGATGGCTGGCCAATCCTGCGTACCCGCGCACAAATCGCGGTATTCAGGCGCTTTGCAGCGTTTGCCGAACGACTGCAGCGCTAATGCGTGGCCATTCTTGCTGCACTGCACACGCGCGCTTGCGTGCGTGCATCCGTAATCGAGGCGGTTGCGACCGGCGCGCAATCGATTCCGGCGTGCAGATCGCGTGAGCGCCGCGCAAGCATCCATGCCGCGCAAGGTCCGGCGACAGGCTGGCAAGCACCCGTCGAGACGGTCGATGCGCATGGGGGCGAGCAGCGAACACAGAGCCGCCTTTCGCCAATCCCAAATCCCAAATCCCAAATCCCAGCCCTTCACGGCCACGACGCGGTCTTGCAGCGGGCTCGGTTTGCTCGCATGCATGTCAGCCGTCCTGCGTACCCTCACCGCCCCTGCCGCCAGGCAGATCCACCGCTGGGTGCTGGGCGCGTTTCCGCGTGGCCAGAGCTCCATCGACTACGACCAGCCGCTCGGCGATCCCGGCATCTTCGGGCCCGACAGCGTCACCTGGCGGGTGCATTCGGAATTTCCCGGCATGTTGTCCGGCGGACTGTGCGCATTGATGCTGCAGCTGCTGCACCCACGCGCGCTGGCCGGGGTCTACGACCATTCCAACTTCCGCGCCGACCTGATCGGGCGGCTGCGGCGCACCACCAACTTCGTCGCCGGCACCACCTACGCCCCGCGCGCCGAAGCCGAGCAATTGATCGCCCGCGTGCGCAGCATCCACTCGCATATCCACGGTCAAACCGCCGACGGCATGCCCTACGACGCCAACGATCCGCAGTTGCTGACCTGGGTGCACGTCACCGAGGCCTACGGTTTTCTGCAGGGCTGCCGACGTTATTGCCGCGACGTGCCGGCAAGCATCGCCGACCGTTACTACGACGAAGCGCGACGCGTCGCCGAAGCGCTGGGCGCGGCCGATGTGCCCGCCAGCGAGGCGCAGGTCGATGCCTATTTCGCCACTGTGCGCGGGCAGCTGCGCATGGACACGCGCTCGCGCGAGGTGCTCGACATCCTCACCAGCATCCAGTTGCCGGTGCCGGCGGCCGGTCTGTCGCGCGGCGTGTTCCTCGGTGCCGGTACCGCCCTGTTGCCGGGCTGGGCCAGCGACATGCTTGGCCGCACCACCACGCAGCGCGCGCAGGCGCATGCATCGGCGCGGCTGCTGCGCAGTCTGTCGCCGCTGTTCCGCACTGCACTTCGCGACGGGCTGTCCGCACGCGCGTGCCGCCGCATGCAGCTGCCGCAGACGATGTTGCTGGAGTGGCCCGGGGCGCGATGAGTGCGCGTGCTTGCTGGTGTGCAGTGCGGTGGTGTGACGCGGGGGCTGGTGCACTGTGTGGCCGTCCCCTCACCCCAACCCCTCTCCCGGCGGGTCTCCCGGCGGGAGAGAAGGCCAGCCTGCTGCGCGTGTCGAACCCTGCTAAATCCTGCTCTCAAGCCCCTCTCCCATCGGGAGAGGGGTTGGGGTGAGGGGACGGTAGAGAGGAAGTGCTCTGGCCCATGGATCCAGCTCTACGTCACACGCAGCAGCCATCACCGCGAAACACCAGCTACCAGATCCGCACCCGCTGCTCGGGCGGCAGATACAACTGCTGGCCTTGCTGCACATCGAATGCCGGGTACCAGGCATCGAGGTTGCGCACGGTCTGCGCGCGGAAGCGTCCGGGTGCGTGCACGTCGGTGAGCACGGCGTTGCGTAGCGCCGCGTCGCGGTACTTGCCGCGCCAGGCCTGCGCAAAGCCCAGGAAGAAGCGCTGGTCCGGGCTGAACCCGTCGATGGTCTGCGGCTGCTTGCCCTGCAGCGACAGCTGATAGGCGTCGTAGGCGGTCGCCAGGCCTGCGACATCGGCGATGTTCTCGCCCAGCGTCAGCTTGCCGTTGACGCTCAGATCGTCGAACGGCTTGTACGCACTGAACTGCGCTGCGAGCGCATTGCCGGCAGCCTCGAATTTTTTCAGGTCCTGCGGCGTCCACCAGTTGTGCAGCTCGCCATGTTCGTCGAACTGTGCGCCCATGTTGTCGAAACTGTGGCTGATCTCATGGCCGATCACCGCGCCGATGGCGCCGTAGTTCACCGCATCGTCGGCTGCGGGGTCAAAGAACGGCGGCTGCAGGATCGCCGCCGGAAACAGCAGGCGGTTTTCCAGCGGCACGTTCAGCGCGTTGACCTCCTGCGGCAGCAGGTACCACTCGCGGTGATCCACGGCCTTGCCCAGCTTGGCCAGATTGCGCCGGTACTCGAACAGCTCGGCGCGCTGCACGTTGCCCAGCGCGTCGTCGCGGCGCACATCCAGCCCGCTGTAGTCGCGCCAGGTCTCCGGATAGCCCACCGCGACGGTCAGCCCGGCAATCTTGGCCTTGGCATGCTGCTTGGTCTCCGGACTCATCCACTCCAGCGCATCGATGCGTTTGCCGAAAGCGGTGACGATGTTCCTGACCATCTCCTCGGCACGCGTCTTGGTCTGGGCGCTGACGTACTTCTGCACATAGCGCTGGCCCACCGCTTCGCCCAGGGCCGCGTTGGTGGCGTCGATGCCGCGCTTCCAGCGCTGGCGTTGTTGCGGGGTGCCTTCCAGCGTGGTGCCGTAGAACGCAAAGCGCTCATCGGCAAAGGCCTTGGACAAATACGGCGAGGCGCGGTCCAGCGCGCGAAAGCTCAGGTAATCCTTCCAGGTCTGCAGCGATTCGGAGCGCACCAGCGCCGACAGCCCGGCCACCGCGCCAGGCTGCCAGACAATGAAATCCTGCTGCGCCTTCAGGCCGGCCGCTTCGAAGAACGGCGCCCAATCCAGGCCAGGCGCATTACGCGCGAAATCGGCCTGTTTCCAGGCATTGGCGCCGGCCTGCACGTTGTTGGTCTGTTCGGCGGTTGCATGCACGCGCGCCATCGCGGTTTCCAGGGCCAGGATGCGCTCGGCCCTGGCCGCCGCGTCGGCGATGCCGGCCAGTTCCAGCAGTTTGACGATGTGCGCGCGGTAGGCCTCGCGCATCTGCGTCATGCGTCCGTCGTCCAGATAGAAGCTGCGGTCCGGCATGCCCAGGCCGCCCTGCACCAGATACGGCACGTAGCGGCCGGGGTGATGCAGGTCCTGCGAGATCCACAGACCGAACAGCCGGTCGGTGTAGAAGTTGGTGGAGTTGAGCAGATCCACATCGGCGCGCAACTGGCCACCCAGGGTGCGCGCCAGCGCCTGCTTGTCGTCCAGCTGCGCGATGGCGTCCAGTTCCGGTTGCACCGGACGCACGCCCTTGGTCTCGATACCGGCTTCATCCATGTAGGCCGCGTAGTAGTCGCCAATCTGCTTGTATTCGCCGGTGACGCGGTCGTTGGCGGCAGCGCCTTCGATGATGTCGCGGCTGTGCTGCTCGGTCTCGATCGCGATGCTGACGAAGCTGTTGAAGCTGGAGCGGTCGTCCGGAATCTGGGTGGTCTTGACCCAGTTGCCGCTGGCGTAGCTGAAGAAGTCGTCGCCCGCTGCCACGCTGCGGTCCATGCCCGCCGCATCGAAACCGAAATCACCCAGCTTGGGCGTGGTGGGTGTGGCCTTGGCGTGCGTCGTCGTTGCCGGTGAGGCGCCATCGCGGTGGCACGCGGCGGTACTCAGCAGGGCAGCCGACAGCGCAGCGATCAGGACAGGACGGTGCAGAAGAGCCATGCGGTGCAACTCGGAAACGAAAAACAGACATACCAGTGTAAATTGCCACCGTCGCCACGTCCCGACGCGAGGGCAGGGTGCAGCAGGCACAGCAGCCCTGCGGACACGCGCGGTTCAGCGCCGGCGCTGGTACCAGAAGCCCAGTGCATCGCGGGTCTGCAGCATGCGGCGCCCACGCCACAGGAAGCGCAACAGCAGGCCCAGGTGCTCGCGCTTGGAAAAGCTGCGCAGCTTGCGGTCGGAGGTGTGCACGGTCTGGCGCAGGATCACGAACCGTCCGCAGCGTGCCAGCGCGCGACTCAATGCCACGTCTTCGCCGGCGTAGTAACGCGTATCGAAGCCGCCGGCGCTGACGAATGCGGCGCGCGTGCAGAACAGGAAGCAGCCCGGTGCGATGCCGCCGAGACGGAATAACCCGCCGAACATCGCCTGCGCCATGCGCTCGAACCACATGCGCCTGCCCTGCAGATGCACCTGCGCGCCACCGCCGACGGCGCCGGCATCCAGCGCCGCCAGCGCGGCGCCGACCACCTGCGGGTTCACCAGCGTATCGGCGTCCAGAAACAGCAGGCGATCGCCTTGCGCCTGCTGCGCGCCGGCATTGCGGGTGGCGGCGATATGGCGCAATTGCACCTCCAGCACCTGCGCACCGGCCGCGCGCGCGATGGCGGCGGTGGCGTCCTCGCAGGCATCGGCCACCACGATCACCTCGTAGTCCAGCTGCAGGCTCTGCGCACAGGCGTGCAGGCACTGCAGCGTCTGGCCGATCAGCGCGGCCTCGTCATGGGCGGGGATCACGAAGGACAGCATGGCAGGACGCGTCACTCGGGATGGCGGTGAGGCCCAGTGTGCGAGCCATGCCGGTGCGATGGCGTGAGCGCACGCCATCGCCGGGCCACCGCGGTGGCGTGGGCTTCCACGCGCACCGCTCAGCGGCTGAGCGCGCCCATCATCGCTTCCGGATAACGCGTACCGGACGCGGCCTGTAGCGGGAAGATCGCATCGATCCGTGCGAGCTCGTCCGGCATCAGTGCCACATCGAGCGCGCCGAGGTTTTCTTCCAGGTAGGCCAACCGCTTGGTGCCCGGGATCGGCACCAGGTCCTGGCCCTGCGCCAACACCCAGGCCAGCGCCAGCTGCCCCGGCGTGATGCCCTTGTCGGCGGCGATCGCCTTGACCTGCTCCACCAGTTGCAGGTTGCGGGTGAAGTTCTCGCCCTGGAAACGCGGCGAATGGCGACGGTAATCGTCGGCCTCGAAGTCGTCCGGGGAGGCGAAGGCGCCAGTCAGGAAACCGCGGCCCAGCGGCGAATACGGAACAAATCCGATCCCGAGCTCGCGCACGGTTTCGAAGACGCCATTGTCCTCGGGCTCGCGCGACCACAGCGAATATTCGGTCTGCACCGCGGTGATGGGATGCACCGCATGCGCGCGGCGGATGGTGGCTGCGGCGGCTTCCGACAGCCCGAGGAAACGCACCTTGCCTTGTTCGACCAGGCGCGACATCGCACCCACCGTGTCTTCGATCGGCACGTTGGGGTCCACGCGGTGCTGGTAGTACAGGTCGATATGCTCCACGCCCAGGCGGCGCAGGCTGGCTTCGCAGGCCGATTGCACATAGTCCGGGCTGCCATCGATGCCGCGCACCGACGGGTCGTTGGGATCGAGCTTGATGCCGAACTTGGTGGCCAGGAACACTTCGTGCCGGCGCGCGGCGATGGCCTTGCCGACCAGGATTTCATTGGTGTGCGGGCCGTACATGTCGGCGGTGTCGAGCAGGCTGACGCCGTGATCGAGGGCGCGATGGATCACCGCGATCGAGCCGGCCTCGTCGCTGCGATCGCCGTAGAACGCGCTCATGCCCATACAGCCGAGGCCGAGCGCAGAGACGGTGGGGCCGGAACGGCCAAGCGTGCGGGTTTGCATGGTGGGGAGAACTCCGAGCGGCAAGGAAGGCAGGGGGAGGATGCGGCGGTGCGCGTTAGCGCGATGTGGCCCGTGCGATGACGCGCTTTGGAGGCTGGCGTGCTGCGGCGGTGGCGCGTGGCGGCAGGGTGGGAACGGACGAGCGCACCAGGCGACAGGATCGCTGCCGAGTCGCTGCGGCATCCGGAAGTCGCCATCCAGGCGTTCGGCATCTTTCGGCGGGTGCACGCGCCTGCGCGGCGGAAGGACATTGGCGCAGCTTAGCCAGACCGCATTGGCCGCCAAGCGGCTTACGGCCAGTCAGGTCACAGGCAAGCGGCTCACTGGCAAGCACTCGGCATTACATCGCGCAAACCCGATTGCGCAAACCCGATCGCGTGTGCTGCGACCCCACGCAACACCCGCGCATGTCGGCAGACCAGGGCCCACCGCCATGCGCGGGTGTTCTTATACGGACATCAGCGCCCGCCGCTTCAGCCCTTGAGCTTGCCGGCGAACTCGGCCACCCGCTTGCCGAGCAGCTTGGCGGTTTCCAGATCGCCGCTGCGTGGCGCTTCTTCCGGCGAGGCATCGGAGGGCGAGATCGCCAGCGCGCCTGCCGAGCCGGCGGTCCAGTTGATGTCCTGCGGACCATGCGCCTTGGTGTTGGCCGGCAGCAGGCCGGTACCGACCCAGACCTGGCCGTGCTGCTGCGACAGCGTCCAGAAATACTGGATGGTGGCGTACTTGTCGCCGTTCACCGAGGCCGAGTTGGTGAAGCCGGCCGCGATCTTGTCCTTCCAGGCCTGCGCAAACCACGGCTTGGAACTGGCGTCGGCAAACTTCTTGAACTGCCACGCCGGCCCGCCCATGTAGGTGGGGCTGCCGTAGATGATGGCGTCGGCGGCGCCGATCGCCTCCCAGGCATCGTCGGGCAGGTTGCCGTCCTGATCGATGCGGTACAGCGTGGCCTCGCCGACACTGGCGGCGCCGGCGTGCACGGCTTCGGCCAGTTTGACGGTGTGGCCGTAGCCGCTGAAATAGATGATGGCGATCTTGCTCATGCGCAGTCCTGTTGGTCTGGGGGGGGACCCCGATTGTGACCACACAGGCGGCGTCAGGTTAATGACCATCGACGGGACGTACTGTTGCCGGCCTCATCAGCGCCCGGGATCGCCCATGCGCTCGACCAAGTAATCGATGAAGCTGCGCACCTTCGGGGCCAGGTGGCTGCGGCTGGTATAGACGGCGAAGATGCCGATCTCTCCCAGCGCGTACTGCG
Organism: Xanthomonas campestris pv. asclepiadis; assembly: GCF_020784175.1. Taxonomy (GTDB): domain Bacteria; phylum Pseudomonadota; class Gammaproteobacteria; order Xanthomonadales; family Xanthomonadaceae; genus Xanthomonas; species Xanthomonas campestris_D. Next base: position 153,002 of record NZ_JAJGQM010000002.1, on the reverse strand, counting down.
GAAGGATGCGCACCAGCCGGCCGGCAGCCAGATGCTCGTCGGCCAGGAAGTCCGGCTGGATCGCGATGCCCAGGCCGGCCACCGCCGCCGCGCTCAGCACATGCCCGTTGTTGGCACGCAGGTTGCCGTGGAGGCGCACCTCGCTATCGCCCTCGGGCCCATGGAAGCGCACCTCGTCGCCGTTGGGCGAGTAGTGGTATAGCAGGCAGTCGTGGCCGGCCAGGTCGGACGGATGCATCGGGGTGCCGGCACGGGCCAGGTAGGCCGGCGCCGCGCAGGGCACCAGGCGGACCGTGCCCAGGCGCCGGGCGATCAAGGTCGGCGCCGGCTGACGGGTGATGCGGATGGCCACATCGAAACCTTCCTCGACCATGTCGACCAACCGGTCCGACAGCGACAGGTCCAGCTCCACCTGTGGGTAGCGCGCGCAGAAGTCCGGCAGCAGCGCGGCCAGACGCTCGATGCCATAACTCACCGGCGCGTTGACGCGCAGCACCCCGGCCGGCTCCAGCGCCTGCGCGCCGACCGTGGCTTCCAGATCGTCCAGGTCGGCCAGCAGTTGCAGACAGCGCTGGTAATACGCGGTGCCGGCGCTGGTCAGGCTGACCCGCCGGGTGGTGCGGTTGAGCAGGCGCGTGCCCAGCCGTTGTTCGAGCGCGGCGACCTGCCGGGTCACGCTGGCGGTGGAACGGTCCAGCGCATCGGCGGCGGCGCTGAAGCCGCTGCGTTCGGCCACCGCGGCAAACACGCGCATCGCATCGAGGGTATCCATCAGCGTCCGATTGTTGCCTTGATCGCAATAAATTATCCGAATTAAAACTATTTATCAGAAATTTGTAAGTAATAGGCTGTGCAGGTCCTCACTGGAGTCCGTCCAATGTCCACCTCCCTCGCTTCCCCGCGTACCGCTGCCTATGGCGCCGCCTTGCTGCGCATCAGCCTGGGCGCGCTGTTTCTGGCGCATGGCCTGACCAAGTTGCTGGTGTTCACCCCGGCCGGCACCGTGGCCTATTTCCAGTCGCTCGGCCTGCCGGGCGCGCTGGCCTACCTCACCATCGCGCTGGAGCTCGGCCTCGGCCTGTCCCTGCTGCTGGGCATCTACGCGCGCTGGGTCGGGCTGCTGGGCGTGCCGCTGCTACTGGGCACCATCGTCAGCGTGCATGGCGGCAACGGCTTCGGCTTCTCCAATCCGGGCGGCGGTTGGGAATACCCGGCGCTGTGGGCGGTGTTGCTGGTCGTGCAATCGCTGCTTGGCGAGGGCGCGTTGGCGCTGAAGCCGGCGCGTTGAGGCTACCTGTCGTTCTTCTGAGGAGTGAGCCATGACCCGTTTGCCTTCCCTGTACATCTCGCACGGATCGCCGATGACGGCATTGCAGCCGGGGCAGGTCGGCGTGCGCCTGGCCGAACTCGCGCAGACCTTGCCGCGGCCGCGCGCGATCGTGGTTGCCTCCGCGCACTGGCTGGGCCGTCGCCCGCTGGTCAGCGGCGCGCTGCGGCCGCCCACCATCCACGACTTCGGCGGCTTTCCGGCGCCGCTGTACGAGCTGGACTATCCCGCGCCCGGCGAGCCGGTGTTGGCGCAGCAGATTGTGCGCCGGCTCGAGCAGGCCGGCCTGCATCCGCACCTGGACCCGCAGCGCGGCTTCGATCATGGCGTGTGGGTACCGCTGCGCCTGCTGTATCCGGCCGCCGGGATCCCGGTGGTATCGGTGTCGATCCAGCCCGAGCTGGGGCCGGCGCATCAGTTTGCGGTTGGCCGCGCGCTGGCGCCGCTGCGCGAGGAAGGTGTGCTGGTGATCGGCTCCGGCAGCATCACCCACAATCTGCACGACTTCCGCCATGGCTATAGCGCCGAGCGCGAGGCGCCGTATGTGCGGCCCTTCATCGAGTGGACCGAGCGCAAGTTGGTGGAGGACGACATCGCCGCGCTGCTGGACTATCGCCGGCAGGCGCCGCATGCCGCGCGGGCGCACCCCAGCGACGAGCACCTGTTGCCGCTGTACGTGGCGATGGGCGCGGCCGGCGGGGACCGGCTCGGCGCACAGCGCATCGATGCCGGCATCGATGCGGGGTATCTGGCGATGGATATCTACCGGTTCGATGGCGATCCGGACGGCGATCGCGCGCTTGCGGGCCCGGTCGCCGCATGAGCCATGGCGACCGCGGCACGCCTGCACCGTAGCCGTCACCGACGGTGCAGGCGGCATGCCGGCCCTGCAATTCCGAGGCACTGCCCAGCCGCCTGCAAGCCAAGGCATGTGGCCAGTTAGTGCCGCTGCAAACCGGTGTGGTGCGGTGGCTACACCAAGCAAGACCCGCAACGACACGGCTCGGTGCCTACGGCGCACCGGCCCGCAGCCAAGGCAAGCTGCCCACAAGAGCCGGCAGCGCAGCGCTCTGAAGCATTCACGATAAGGTGTCGTGCAGTCTCATAGGCTGAGACGCCTTCACGACATGCTGCTTGCGTGAAAATCCTCGACAAACTCGCAGTGCTGGCCGATGCGGCCAAATACGACGCGTCCTGCGCCTCCAGTGGCGCAAACAAGCGCAATTCGCTCGGCACCGGCGGGGTCGGCAGCACCGAGGGCATGGGGATCTGCCACTCGTACACACCCGACGGCCGCTGCGTGTCGCTGTTGAAGATCCTGCTCACCAACTTCTGCGTGTTCGATTGCGCGTATTGCGTCAACCGTGTCTCCAGCAACGTGCGCCGCGCGCGCTTCACGCCGGAAGAAGTGGTCACGCTGACGCTGGACTTCTACAAGCGCAATTACATTGAAGGCCTGTTCCTGTCCAGCGGCATCATCCGCAACTCCGATTACACGATGGAGCAGCTGGTGGAAGTGGCGCGGCAGCTGCGCGAGGTGCATCACTTCGCCGGCTACATCCATCTCAAGACCATTCCCGATGCCGCGCCCGACCTGCTGGCTGCCGCCGGCCGCTATGCCGACCGCCTGAGCATCAACGTGGAACTGCCGACCGAGCAGGGGTTGACGCTGCTGGCGCCGGAAAAAAGCGTCGGCGGCATCCGTTCGGCCATGGGCGAGTTGCGCTGGCGCATCGAAGAAAACCAGCTGGAGCGCAAGGCCGAAAAGGTGCGCCGCGCCAAGCCGCCGCGGTTTGCGCCGGCCGGGCAGAGCACGCAGATGATCGTCGGCGCCGACGATGCCAACGACCGCAGCATCCTGGACACCAGCCACAATCTCTACGGCAATTACCGGATGCGTCGGGTGTATTACTCTGCCTTCAGTCCGATCCCGGATGCCTCGTCCAAACTGCCGCTGCAGGCGCCGCCATTGCAGCGCGAGCACCGGCTGTATCAGGCTGACTGGCTGCTGCGCTTCTACGAGTTCAGCGTGGAGGAAATTGCGCCGGCGCAATCCAGCGGCATGCTCGATCTGGACGTGGATCCGAAGCTGGCCTGGGCGCTGCGCAATCCGGAGCGCTTTCCGGTGGACTTGAACGCAGCGCCGCGCGAGATGCTGCTGCGGGTGCCAGGCCTGGGCACCCGCAATGTGGAGCGTCTGTTGTTGTCGCGCCGGCATGCGCGGTTGCGGGTGGGCGATCTGGCGCGGTTGCGGGTGCCGATGAAGAAGCTGCTGCCGTTCGTGAGTGTGCTGGACCACCATCCGCGCCAGCGCCTGGACGATCCGGTGCGCTTGCGCGCGCAGTTGGCGCCGGCACCGCGACAGGCAAGTTTGTTCGATTGACGCCTGTCCCTTCTCCCGTCGGGAGAAGGTGCCCGAAGGGCGGATGAGGGTACGGTTGCGCGCGATCATGGGTGCTTGTGTCTTGTTCGACTCATCAAGTGCAGAGCTTTCGCGCCTGTCGGCGCGAGTCACTTTTGTTTCGGCAAAAGTAACCAAAACCATTTCGCCTGACGCGATCCGGTGCGATACAGCTGCACCGGTGCCCTGTGCTCCTCGCCATGCGCGGCACGGCGCCCAAACTCGCTGCGCTCAGACAGGGCGCCTCTTCGGCCACGCATGGCTGCGGTGCTCGGCTCGCTCTAAGGCGACTTGGTGCAGCAAAATCAACGGCGACAAGCGACAAGCGACAAGCGACAAGCGACAAGCGACAAGCGACAAGCGACAAGCGACAAGCGACAAGCAACCAGCAACCAGCAACCAGCAACCAGCAACCAGCAACCAGCAACCAGCAACCAGCAACCAGTAACCAGTAACCAGTAACCAGTAGCAGCAATAGCCGCAAAAGCCCGCGAAAAAATCGCAACAACGCAACGATAGTGCCGCCAGTAGAGCGATGGCGAGATCGGAAATCTTGAGGTCAGGTGTAAGCGATGTTCAGCGCTGAAGTTGAGCCAGGTTGGAGTCTTGATGCATGGCGTGCGCTGGCGCGGGCGGGGTGGTGTGCGCAGGTGGAGCCTGACTCCATCGCGTGGAATGGGGGGGAGCAGGGTGGCTTGTTGATGGGGCAGGGGCTGCTGGACTTGCCGGCCGTGGTTGCGGCGCCGCGGGTGTCGGCGGAGTTCCTGCAGATGGCGGGAGCGGTGCTGTGTCATCGCGATCCGCAGCGCTATGCGGTGCTGTATCGGTTGTTGTGGCGGGTGGCGTGCGGAGAGCGCGCGCTGCTGGAGCGGGCCACCGATGTCGATGTGCTTCGGGTGACGCAGTGGCAAAAGGCGGTGCAGCGCGACACGCACAAGATGAAGGCGTTCGTGCGCTTTCGGCGTTTGCCGGTGGAAGAGGAAGACTTCGTGGCGTGGTTCGAGCCCGAGCATTGGATCGTGGATCGGGTGGCGCCGTTTTTCGCGCGCCGCTTCGCCGGGATGCGCTGGGCGATCCTCACCCCTTATCGCAGCGTGCGCTGGGATGGCGAGGCGTTGACGTTCGGCGAGGGCGCCGTGCGCACCCAGGTGCCGGCCGACGATGCGCAGGAAACGCTCTGGCGCACCTATTACGCGCATATCTTCAATCCGGCGCGGCTCAATCCGACCATGATGCGGCAGGAAATGCCGCAGAAATACTGGAAGAACCTGCCCGAGGCGAGTCTGTTGCCGGAACTGATCCGCGAGGCCGGGGTGCGCGTGCGCGAGATGGCCGAGCGTGCGCCCGAGCCGGTGCGGCGGCGCGTGCCGGTGGCACCGGCGCCGGTTGCGGGAGTGGCCACGCAAAGCCTGGCGCAGTTGCGCGTGGCCGCGCGCGATTGCCGGCGCTGCGCGTTATGGCAACCGGCAACGCAAACGGTGTTCGGCGAAGGGCCGAGCGATGCGTCGGTGATGGTGATCGGCGAGCAGCCCGGCGACGAAGAGGATCTGAGCGGGCGTCCGTTCGTCGGGCCGGCCGGGCGTTTGTTCAACATGGCGCTGGGCGAGATCGGGATCGATCGCGCCACGGTCTATGTGACCAATGCGGTCAAGCATTTCCGTTTCGAGCAACGTGGCAAGCGGCGTCTGCATCGCAACCCGGAACGGTCGCATGTGCAGGCCTGCAGTGGCTGGTTGCAGGCCGAACGCGCGCAGCTGCGTCCGGCGCAGATCGTCTGCCTGGGCGCAACCGCGGCACAGGCGGTGTTGGGAAACGGCTTTCGCTTGATGCAGCAGCGCGGCCAGTGGCAGCGGCTGGACGACGGCACGCCGGTGCTGACCACCGTGCATCCCTCGTGGGTATTGCGGCAAGGCTCGGAGGCCGCGCGCGAAGAAGGCTACCGCGGATTTGTCGCCGATCTGCGCCAGTTGCTGGATGCGCCGAGCGCTGCAGATCGCGCTGTCCGGACATAAAAAATGCGCGTGCAAGTGCACGCGCACGGTGTCGGAGAACGAGACACCAAGTGGGACCACTGGCGAGCCAGTGATCCCCTCACCGCCGCTTCGCGGTGTGGTGGCGCTGCCTGGACCCTGTTTCCAGGCACGCGCGGATTCGCAATTCAACAATGTCTGCACGTCGTAACGTGCAGCCGATGCGCTGGCGTTGTAGTGCAACGCCGGCGCAGCCAAACACGTCAAGCAAGAACGGCCCGCAGGACGACTGCTACATAGCCGTCAGGCAGGCGCGGCCAGTGTTCGAAATCGGCATGTACCGCCGGTACGCCCGGCTTCGAGCGCAACGTCGGCACTTACCGGAGTGCTTGTCATGCCTCATCTCCACGCTTAAACCGTCGGCTTGCGCAAATCGTTGTCGATCCACCGACGGAACGGGCTCCGTTCCGCCGATGGAGGCATGTGCATGCAACCGCCTGCTTCACTGCAAGACCCAGTTACGGCATCAATACCTTGTCGACCACATGGATCACGCCATTGCTCTGCATGACATCGGCAATGGTGACGTTGGCGGTGTTGCCCTTGGCGTCGGTGATGGTGACCTTCTTGCCGTTGAGCTTTGCGGTCAGCGCCTCGCCCTGCACCGTGGTCAGCGTCGCGCTGCCGCCACCGGCTTTGATCTTGGCGATCAGCGACGCAGCGTCGACCTTGCCCGGCACCACGTGGTAGGTCAGCACCTTGGTCAGCGTGGGCTTGGATTCGGGCTTGAGCAGGGTTTCCACCGTGCCGGCCGGCAGTGCGGCGAATGCGGCATTGGTTGGAGCGAACACGGTGAACGGGCCCGGCCCCTTCAGCGTGTCGACCAAGCCGGCGGCCTTGACTGCGGCGACCAGGGTAGTGTGATCCTTGGAGTTGACTGCGTTGTCGACGATGTCCTTGGTCACCAGCATCGGCGCGCCGCCCACGGTCGGGTTCGATGCGGCATAGGCGGGGGCCATTGCACTGGTGAGGGCAATGGCAGTGGCGACGGCAAGCGACTGGAATGAGGTCTTCATGAGGCATCGATCCTTTGGGTAGGCGACTGCCTGGATGGCAATCGTAGTGCTGGATACGCGGGTAGATGCAGCGCGGATGCATCACGCAGTCTTTACACCGGCATGCCCGGCACCGCATCGCTCGAGATCGCCATAAGGCAGGCGTCGACGCCGCTTGTTGCGGTCGCTGCGCTCAGGCGGCAACTGCAATGCCAGTATCGGCCGGTTGTTGGATACAAGTGCTGCAGGTCGCGCTGCTATTGCAGATGGAGCGCGATCGACCTGCCGCTATCCCGGCAGTGCGGAACCAGCGGCAGGCGTTCTCAATGCGTTGCGAACCACGGTTATCGGCAAACGGGGAGATGGTTGGGCGGATTATCCACCGCGCTGCAGCATGATTATCGGATGGATGATTTCGTGATGGTTTTTGCGACATAAGTTCGTGCGTGAAGCCGGACTAAATAACCGCGGATAAAGTACGCTTCTGCCCGTGATCTACCACTTGCGTCATGTAACCTTCCGCCAATGCTCCAATGCTCCAATGCTCGTTGGTGACGCGTGTAGATAATGACTTTGAACGTCGTTGTCCGGCATCCGTATTCGATATGACTCCCCGAATCACGCAGAAAAGTTGTAGATACATGACGCAGAAAAAAATTGAAGTCACTCGGCTGGCGCTGGGAGCATGGTTGGCTGCAAGCGCGCTGACGCTGTGCAGCATCGCGCAGGCCTCGGACATGGCGCCTGCCTCCACGCCAATGCCGTCAAAGGCCGTTGCTTCGTCCAGTGAAAGCTATCGGCCAGGGCAGCAATGGATTGTTCCGGGCGAGTGGGAGTTCACTGTCACTGCGGTGCGCCCGGCCAAGGTGAACATCCACGATGATGGCGGTGGTGCCTGGCGGCCTACGCAGGTGCTGCTGGTAAGTTACAGCTACAAGAACATCGGGTTCGATGACAGCGCCAACTACAAGGACGGCGGGCCCTCGACGCTGGCGTTTTCGAAGGCCCACATCGATGTGGTCGACGCCAACGATGCGGACAATGGCGGCGCAGGCAATTACCCGGTGCACCTCAAGCTGGTGCAAGACACCAACGGCCAGAAGATCGGCCAGCAGATGGTCGGTGCACAGTGGCCGTATGCCTTCAAGAAAAAGCCCAAGGCAGTCAAGGTGACGGTGAGTCACTACGATTCCAGGCTCAAGCTGCACGAAGCAACCTTCATCGTCCCGGTCGAGACCACGCGGCAATCGACGCCGCATGCGAACAGGCACGTTCGCCACACCTGATTGCGTTCTGCCGGTGAGCTGCCTGGAAAGCGGCTAACGCAGCAACTGCGCCCCTCCGCAGGCGGTGTGTGCGGTGGGCAGCTTTCCCGTTGCTGGCGTTGCAGCGGCCGACCAGCGTGTCAGGCCGTGGGCCTCGGCAGGGCACTCCGGCACCATCGGGTCCGTGTCCATTCGCTGGCGTATCCAACGGCCTCGGGTCGATGCTGATCGGCAACGGTGTGGCATCGACAGGCCCTCATGGCAGATCTGCCGCGCCGTACCGCAAGCCGGGCGAGGTGGCGCAAAGGTTTCATCGCCGAGTGCAAACCGGTATGTTCCCGTTGGCACGTGATGGTGCGTTGCACTCTGCGATGCCGCGCGCACTGTTTCTTCTTCCGGGTTTTCCATGCATTCGATCGATGTCGTCCTCGCCATGTTGCTGGCGGTCGCGGCCAGCGGTTATCTGATCCGCATCCTGCCGTTCTCCTTGCCCCTGCCGTTGGTCCAGATTGCGCTTGGCGCAGTGGTCTCGGGCGTGTTCGATGCCGGGCATGAGCTGGAACCGGAGCTGTTCTTCCTGCTGTTCCTGCCGCCGCTGCTGTTTCTGGATGGCTGGCGCATTCCCAAACAAGGCCTGTTCCGCGACAAGGCGGCCATCCTCGAGCTGGCGCTGGGTCTGGTGGTGTTCACCGTGGTCGGCGCGGGCCTGTTGATCCATTGGTTGATCCCGGCAATGCCGCTGGCGGTGGCCTTCGCGCTGGCGGCGATCATCTCGCCGACCGATCCGGTGGCGGTGTCCTCGATCGCCTCCAAGGTGTCGATCCCCAAGCGGCTGATGCACATCCTGGAAGGCGAGTCCCTGCTCAACGACGCCTCCGGGCTGGTGTGCTTCCAGTTCGCGGTGGCCGCGGTGCTGACCGGCAGCTTCTCGATCGCCACCGCCTCGCTGACCTTCCTGTGGGTGGCCTTGGCCGGGTTGGCCCTGGGCGTGGCGACCACCTTCGGCCTGAGCCGCATCCAGGCCTGGATCTGGCGCCACTTCGGCGAGGAGCCGGGTTCGGCGATCCTGGTCAATCTGCTGACCCCGTTCGCAGCCTATCTGCTGGCCGAAGCCTTCCATGCCTCCGGCATCCTGGCCGCGGTGGCGGCCGGGGTCACCATGAGCTACGTGGAAATGGCCGGCAACGCGCCGGGCAATATGCGCCTGCAGCGCTCGGCGGTGTGGGACACGGTGCAGTTCACCTTCAACGGCATCATCTTCGTGCTGCTGGGCGAACAGTTGCCGGGCATCCTGGACGGGGCGGTGCGCAGCGTGCAGGAAGCCGGGCACCTCAATCCGTGGTGGCTGGCGGTGTACGTGGCCACCATCAGCGCCAGCCTGATGGCGTTGCGCTTCGTGTGGGTGTTCCTGTCGCTGCGCTGGAACATCTTCAAGGCGCAGTGGCGCGGCGAGCAGCATGTCAGCCCGCCGTGGCGCATCGTGGTGGCGGTCTCGCTGGCCGGCGTGCGCGGCGCGATCACGTTGGCCGGCGTGCTCACGCTACCGTTGATGCTGGAAGACGGCTCGCCGTTTCCGGCCCGCCAGCTGGCGATCTTCCTGGCCGCCTCGGTGATCCTGGTGTCGTTGCTGGTGGCCAGCGTGGCCTTGCCGCGGCTGCTGCGCGGGCTGGAATTGCCCGAAGAGGAAGACGAGCAGCTCAAGGAAGATCTGGCGGTGAAGGCGGCCTCGCAGGCGGCGCTGGAAGCGGTGGAAAAACTGCGTCAGCGGCTGGTGGACGGCAGCAAGCACGCCGAGCGCTACAACGCCGCCGCCAACCAGGTCAGCCAGCGCTATCAGCGCAAGCTCGGCGCGGTGGACATGGCCGAGACCGATCCGGAAGAGGCCGGCGCCTACGAACAGGCGCTGCGCCAGTTCCGCCATGCCGCGCTGGTGGCCGAGCGCAACGAGTTGTTCAAGCTGGCCCGGCGCCGCGAGATTTCCGACGACCTGTCGCGCCGGCTGGTGCGCAACCTGGATCTGATCGAGTCGCGCAAGCGCGCTTGAGCGCGCTGGCGCGCGGGAATCGGGAATCGGGATTGGGGAATCGCAAGGGCCACAGCGGTCGTGCCGCCTGGGTGTAGGAGCGCGCTTGCGCGCGATGGCGCTTTCCCGCAAACGCCCCATCGCGCGCAAGCGCGCTCCTACAGAAAGATGCGCCAACACACAGACGCAACGTGCGTGCGCAGCTGAGTTCGCTGACGGTCCCCGGCGCGCGTCGGGAGACACCATCCCATCCGCACTGCTCCCATCTTCATGGCGCACGGCCTACCCTGTGCGGCTGATCGTTCCAGTGCAGAAGACATGACTCCAATCGTTTCCATCCAGGGATTGAGCAAGACCTACGCTGGCGGTTTTCAGGCGCTCAAGCAGGTGGACCTTCAAATCCGGCGCGGCGAGATCTTCGCGCTGCTCGGTCCCAACGGCGCCGGCAAGACCACGCTGATCAGCATCATCTGCGGGCTGATCAACCCCAGCACCGGCACCGTGCTGGCCAATGGCCACGACATCGTGCGCGACTACCGCGCCGCGCGTGCCAGCATCGGCCTGGTGCCGCAGGAGCTGGCCACCGACGCGTTCGAAACCGTGTGGGCCACCGTGCGCTTCAGTCGCGGGCTGTTCGGCAAGCCGGCCAATGCGGCGTATCTGGAAACGGTGCTGCGCGAGCTCTCGCTGTGGGACAAGCGCCACAACAAGATTTCCACGCTGTCCGGCGGCATGAAGCGGCGCGTGCTGATCGCCAAGGCGCTGGCGCACGAGCCGCGCATCCTGTTCCTGGACGAACCCACCGCCGGCGTGGACGTGGAACTGCGTCACGACATGTGGCAGATGGTGCGGCGGCTACGCGAGCAGGGCACCACGGTGATCCTGACCACCCATTACATCGAGGAAGCCGAAGACATGGCCGACCGGGTCGGGGTGATCAACCGCGGCGAGCTGGTGCTGGTGGAAGACAAGCACACGCTGATGCGCAAGCTTGGCAAGAAGCAGCTCACGCTGAGCCTGCAGGGGCCGCTGCAGTCCATCCCGGCCGCGCTGGGCGATCTGCCGCTGGAACTGTCGGCCGACGGCAACAGCCTGGTCTACACCTTCGACACCCAGGCCGAGCAGACCGGCATCGGCGCGTTGCTGCGCCGGCTCAACGAGCAGGGCATCGATTTCAAGGACCTGCATTCCAGCGAGAGTTCGCTGGAGGAGATCTTCGTCAACCTGGTGCATGGCGCCCGCAACGTGGAGGTGCGCGCATGAACCGGCATGCGATCGCGGCGATCTACCGCTTCGAGATGGCGCGCGCCTTCCGCACGCTGACCCAGTCGATCGCCTCGCCGGTGTTGTCGACCTCGCTGTATTTCGTGGTGTTCGGTGCGGCGATCGGCTCGCGCATGGGCGACATCGACGGCATCAGCTATGGCGCCTTCATCATTCCCGGGCTGGTGATGCTGTCGCTGCTCAACGAGAGCATTTCCAACGCCTCGTTCGGCATCTACATGCCGCGCTGGGCCGGCACCATCTACGAGGTGCTGTCGGCGCCGGTGGCGTGGTGGGAGATCGTGATCGGCTATGTGGGCGCGGCGGCGACCAAGTCGGTGTTGCTCGGCTTGCTGATCCTGCTTACCGCGCGGCTGTTCGTGCCTTACCAGATCGCGCATCCGCTGTGGATGCTGGGCTTTCTGGTGCTCACCGCGCTGACCTTCAGCCTGTTCGGTTTCATCATCGGCATCTGGGCCGACGGCTTCGAAAAACTACAGGTGATCCCGCTGATGGTGGTGACGCCACTGACCTTCCTGGGTGGCAGTTTCTACTCGATCAACATGCTGCCGCCGCTCTGGCAGAAGGTCACCTTGTTCAATCCGGTGGTGTACCTGATCAGCGGGTTCCGCTGGAGTTTCTACGGCAAGGCCGACGTGCACATCGCGGTGAGCACCGGCATGACCTTCCTGTTCCTGCTGGTGTGCCTTGGCGTGGTGGCGGCGATCTTCCGCAGCGGTTATCGGCTCAAGGCCTGAGTGGTGAGTGCAGTGGTGTTGTCGGCCGCATGCTGGTGGATTCCGTCGGAAGTCCAGATCAAACGCTAAGTGGGTCGAGTGCGCGGTGCCCTCGCCGCTCGCGGGACACGCCGTGAACCCATCCCTGGGGGCTCGGTGGTGGCATCCATGCCGCTTAAGGTCCCGCGATCGTGGGCGGGCAAGGACCCTGCAGCCAGGGCACAGATCAGCCGGCCTGCAGTCGCCTGGCGTGAAGTGGTGTTGTCAGCCGCTCTTACTCGGCAGCAGGCTTGGCGTCGTTCTTGGTGTCCAGGAAGTAGGCCACCACCTCGCCCTTGATCTTCATCGTCATCGGGTTGCCGCGACGGTCGCGGGCCTTGCCGACCTGCACCTTGATCCAGCCTTCGCTGACCGAATACTCCTCCACGTTGTCGCGTTCGACACCGTTGAAGCGCACGCCGATGCCGCGGCCGAGCGCATCGGCATTGTGGAACGGGCTGCGTGCATCGATGGCCAGATGATCGGGAGGGGTATCGCTCATGGGAAAGGCGTCATGGCGGCCGGGATGGCCGTCTTCGGTCGCACAGGATACGGGCCCGCGCCGCGAAGATCAGCCCCGGCGCTGCATGCGCATGCGCCGACCGGTTTGCTTGCGCGCCGCCAGGCCTCCACACTTCACGCCTGCATTCCTGAGAACCCAGACCGCCATGCCTGACAACAGTGCCGATTACGAAGACGACGAAGGCCTGCAGCCCGAGGGCGACGAAGACGATGTCGACGACCACCCGGCGCGGGTGTGGAATCTGCTGGTGCTGATCAACCCCGGTGATGAAGACACCGCATTGGGCCAGTTCGATACCTGGCGCGAGGCGCAGGCCGACCTGGACGACGACGAGGGCGACGATGCCTGGTTGTGGGCCTTGAAGGATGCGATTGACTGGCGCTCGGGCTTCTTCGTGGACTGGAAGGACACCGACTCGTTCATTGCCGCCATCGACGAACTCAGCGCGCGCTGGAACCTGCGTATCGATTGGGGTGGCGACCTGGATGACGAGGAATTTTCTCGCGATCTGAGTGTGCCCGACCTGATGGCGGTGGCCTTCGATCGCCTGCGCGAGCACGGCTACTCGCTGTGGAACTGGAACACCGGCGGCGACGCCTATGCCGGCTGGATCGCGCTCAGCCGCGACGACGACGCCATGCTGGCGCTGACCTCGCTGCTGGGTGTCGAGGTGCGGCTGGGGAATGAGGCGTTCTGAGGGGCCGGGATTGGGGAGTTGGGAATCGGGAATCGGGAATCGGGAATCGTAGGAGCGATCTGTGGGTGTGGTTGTGTCGAGCCGCGGTGGTGCGTGCTGCTGCGGCAGCACGCCAAGCGCGTGGTAGCCGCTAGGGTCTACCGCGCAGGCATTGTCCACGGCCCGGCGATTGCCACGTAGGAGCGTGCCTGCGCGCGACGGGCGTTACCGGGACGGCTCCTCGCGCTCGGGCGCGCTCCTACAACGGCGTGCCGTCATGTGCAGAGGGATGCCGCCATTGCGCGTGCTGAAGTTGCAGGCCTCCTCCAGGCCAGAACACGTGCCACGTGCCACCAGCTGCCACGTAGGAGCGCGCTGGCGCGCGATCGGGCGTTACCGGGATGGCTCCTCGCGCTCGGGCGCGCTCCTACAAGGGCGTGCCGCCAATCAGGTTGCGGCCACTGCCGTGCGAATCCCCAATCCCGACTCCCCGATCCCCGCCTCAAGGCACCTCGCCGCGCGCCTGCGCACGTGCATTGGCGATCAAGGCCTTGAGCAAGACACGGTCGGTGTGACGGGAGATCGCAATGGCACCGAGTGCGATCGCCTCGGCACGTAATGGCGCCGGCACATCGTAGTGCGCGCCGCTGAGTTTGTTCTGGAAGGCGCGGCGGGGAATGCCCAGCCGCGCCGCCATCGCATGCAGCTCGTCCAGCGTATCGCCGAGCAGATGCGCCCAGCGCTGCTCGCGCCACGGATGCACCGCATCGTCGACGTAGACGGCCACCGGCAGGCCTTTAGGCCTTCTTGCCCTTCTTTTTCTTGCTGCCGTCGCTTGCGTCGTCGGCATCGTCCTGCGGCGTGTCGCCTGCGGTGTCGGCAGCGGCGTCTTCGGCGCTGGCGTCAGCGTCAGCATCTGCCTGGCCATCGCTTGCCTCGGCCTCTGCGTCTTCGGCTTCGCCGTCGTCGCCTTCGGCGTCGCTGTTCTCGAACTCGGACACCAGCGTGGTCAGGTATTCCTCGGCGGTCTTGCCGTCTTCGGCGGCCAGGTCGTCGATCATCTGCTGCAGCTGGGTGGAGTATTCCAGCGAGATGGTCTTGCCTTCCTTCTCCTGCAGATTGGCCAGGTGCTTGAGCATGGCCAGCATCGGCACCGGATTGTCGGCGCTGCCCATGGTCTGGCCGCCGATCGACAGCAGCCATTCGCTGTCGTTCTGCAAACCGATCGCCGCGACCACGCGGCCGTCGGCATCCTGCAGCACGGCATGGTTGGCGATCTGCGGCGCCTGGCCCAGACGGACGATCGGGCGCTTGGGTTGGGACTTCTTGCGCTTGTCGCGCTTGGCCTTGGAATTGCGGGACACGGTGTTCTCGACGCTGGGAATGGCCGACCATTCTAGGCGCTTGCGCGCGAGCCGGCTCGGGTACCGCCGCCAGGCCAGTGAATGCCGGCCGCGCCGGTCGACGCTTCTGTCGGATATTCCAGAGTTCCGCAGGTCACTGACGCCGGTAGTTCGGACAAGCCACAGACTGGCACCGCGCGTCTGCGCGCCGACAGACGCGCGAATGCTGGTCAGGATCGGAATAGAGGACTACAAGCAGCCCGACGAGCAGCCTGCCGGGCGGCCAGATTCGGTATGCAAGTCAGATTCGACATGTAAGACAACGTGCCGTCTGCAGGCTGCAGCCTGCAGCCGTCCGCAGCCGTCCGCAGCCGCCAACAACCGCCAACAACCGCCAAGCAACCGCCAAGCAACCGCCAAGCGACCGCCAAGCGACCGCCAAGCAACGCTAGCCAGGCTGGCCAAGCTCTCTCAGCCGCCGTCAGCGCCGCTGGGGCGCTTCACCGACGGCAGTGCGCGGTGCAGCCACGGCCGCTTCGGCAGCCTTGGCCAGCGCGGTGGCCGAGGCCACCTGAGTGCGTGTGGAGACGCGCGGTGCCACCAGCGCGGCGCTGGGGGCAGCGGTCGCTGCAGCGGGCGGTGTGGCGCTGGCCGCAGCCGCAGATCCGCCCGCCGCCGCCGCGGCCGTGGGCCCTGCCGCAGGCAGCGCGGCCGGTGTCCCCACCGCCGTAGTGGCCGCAGTCGCCGCGGCACTCAGATCCGGCACATGGGTGTCGGCATCGTGGGTGGGCTTGCCCAGCGCAATGCCCTGGCCGGCGCCGGCCAGCGCGGCCTGTTCGGCGTCCTGGGTCATCACCACGATGCTGATGCGGCGGTTGATCGGGTTCTGCGGGTTGGTCTTGTCGAACAGCACCGACGAGGACAGCCCCACCACGCGCGTCACCTTGGCATCGTCCATGCCGCCGCCCACCAGCGCGCGGCGCGCGGCGTTGGCGCGGTCGGCGCTGAGTTCCCAGTTGGTGTAACCGGCATCGCTGCTGTAGGCGGTGGTGTCGGTGTGGCCGGTGATGCTGATGTGGTTGGGCACCTGGTTGATGAAGCTGGACAGCTCGCGCAGGATCGCCACGGTATACGGCTTGAGCTGGTCGCGGCCCATGTCGAACATCGGCCGGTTCTGCTTGTCCACGATCTGGATGCGCAGGCCGTCCGGGGTGAGGTCGAGCAGCAACTGGTCCTTGAACGGTTCCAGCGCCTGGCTCTTGTCGATGGCCTCCTTCAGGTCCTGCATCAGCGCTTCCAGGCGCTTCTTGTCCTTGGCGCGGCTGTCTTCGCTGGTGTCGGCGGCGTTGTCGCGCTTGCGGCCCATCTCGTCCTTCTGCCCCTTGGCCATGTCGGCGGTGCCGCCGAGCTTGATCATCGAGGTGCTGGCGCCGCCGGGGCCGTTCATGCCCGGCGAGGGTGCCGGCGATTTGCCCGACAACGGGCTGGGATTGCGGAAGTATTCCGAGATCGCCGCGCGCTGTTCCTTGGTGGTGGCTGCCATCAGCCACAGCACCAGGAAGAACGCCATCATCGCGGTCACGAAGTCGGCAAACGCCACTTTCCAGGCGCCGCCATGATGGCCGCCGCCCTGCACCTTCTTGACCCGTCGGATGACGACGGTGGATTTGCCCTCGGCCATGATCGCGGCCCTACTTGATCGTCTTCAGGTGCGTTTCGAAATCCGCAAAGCTCGGACGCACGTTGGAGGGCAGTGTCTTGCGCGCGAATTCCAGCGCAATCTTCGGGTTGTAGCCGCGCAGGCAGGCCAGCAGCGCGGTCTTGACCGCCTCGTACATGCGCCCGTCCTGCTCGGCGCGCGCTTCCATCGCCGCGGCCAGCGGCGCGACGAAGCCATAGGCCAGCAGGATGCCCAGGAAGGTGCCGACCAGGGCGGCGCCGACGTGGTGGCCGATCTCCTCGATCGGCCCGCCGATCGAGCCCATGGTGATCACGATGCCGAGCACGGCCGCCACGATGCCGAAGCCGGGCAGGCCGTCGGACACCTTGCTCAACGCATGCGAGGGCGCCAGCGCTTCGTGGTGATGTTTTTCCAGCTCCAGCTCGAGCAGCGGCTCCAGCTCGTGCGGCTCGATGTTGCTGCCGATCATCAGGCGTAGGCAGTCGGTGATGAAGTCCAGCAGGTGATGGTCGGCGACCACCTTGGGGTAGTTGCCGAAGATGGTGCTGTCCTGCGGTTTTTCGACGTGGTCTTCCAGCGCCATGAAGCCGTCGCGGCGCGCCTTGTTGAGCAGCTCGTAGATCAGGCTCAGCGTGTCCTTGTAGTCGTCGGACTTGTACTGCGGACCCTTGAACACGCCCAGGATGCTGCTGAAGGTTTCCTTGACGATCTTGCCGGGCGTGCTGACCAGAAACGCGCCGAACGCCGCGCCACCGATGATCATCAGCTCGTACGGCTGCCAGAGCGCGCCCAGCTTGCCATGCGACAGCACATAGCCGCCGAGGACACTGACGATGACGACGATGAAGCCGATGATGATGAGCATGGCGCAGCCAAAAGCAAACAAGGTTGCTGTTGTTTCGGCTTGCGCGGCGGATTCTTGAAGCGCACGGCGTGAAGGTGTGCGGTGTAACTGAACGATCAGCCGGTGCGGCAGATCTTCACGCGGGAGGTTTGTGGCGAGGTCGCTGGTTGCATCACGTCGCGCTCAGGACGTCCAAGCCTTTGATCAAAGGCTTTTCGCGGCGCAGCTGCCTTCTGCAAGCAGTCTCTGCAGCGCTTGTCATGACGCAGCCCGGCTTAGGTGAATTGCACCTGGTTGCAGGGTTGGTTTGTCGCCTTGTCGCGGTCGCCGTGTTGCGTCGGCGATGCGCAGCGCCTGAGATGCGTAGCGTCTGACCGGTAGGCACGTGTACGGACGCAGGTACTACGCGACGGCGTCCGGCACGTATCACTCCAAGCCGGACGCATATGCCACGTCAGGCCGGTTGCGCTTCGGCACCCTCGCGCTGCAAGGGGTTGGGCAGGGCCTGACCGTTTTCGGTGAACCCCAGCGAGACTGAGTTCAGGCAGTGGCGTTCGCCGGTCGGCGGCGGGCCGTCGGGGAAGACGTGGCCCAGGTGGCTGTCGCAGCGCGCGCAGACAATCTCGGTGCGGATCATGCCGTAGCTGATGTCGCGGATCTCGCGCACATGGGCGGCGTCGTAGGGCGCGAAGAAGCTGGGCCAGCCGGTACCGGATTCGAACTTGGCGCTGGAGCGGAACAACGGCAAGCCGCACAGGCGGCAGGTGTAGACGCCGTCGAGCTTGTTGTCCAGGAACACCCCGCAGAACGGCGCTTCGGTGCCATGGTGCAGCAGCACGCGCTGTTCCTCGTCGCTGAGCCCGGCGATCAGGGCATCGCGTTGGGCGGGGGAGGGAGGGGTCAGATCGAACTGGCTCATGGGGTTCTCGCATGCGCGCGCTGGCAGGGTGCCGCGCCTGCACCTGTGATGTGGGCGTAGTCCGCGTGGTTCAAGCGTGCGGGGGGACCAAGCCCCTCTCCTGCCGGGGCGCCACGGCACAGCTTGCGCGCCACTGGCGCGCGTGCCTTGGTGCGCCTGCGCCGCTGGCGCAGGCCGGGGCGCGGAGCGGGGGGGTGGGGTGGGGTGAGGGTACGGCAGCGAAGCCGTGACGCAGTACTGGTTGCCAGGCTTCGTACACACCCTCATCAGGCGCTGCGCGCCACCTTCTCCCGATGGGAGAAGGAAGTGCTTTCGCGCCGCACTCATCTCGCGAACGCGTTCATCCCGCAGCCAATCCCCTGCATTGCCGCAGCACACCGGCGCCCCCATGCAGTCAGTACTCCTCGATCAAGCACGGTGTCCGTCATGGCGATCCCTTCTCCAACGCGCGGCCTGCTGCTGTGCGGCCTGCTGGCGATTGCCGGTGCGGCAGCGGCGCAATCGGCCACCACCACGCGCTCGTCCAATACCTTGCAGCCGATTACCACCCCGACGCCCGCCCAGCCCACGTTGACCGCGCCGCGCGCCGTGCAACCTGCGCCGGCCACGGCTCCGGTGCCCTCGCAACTCGGCCAACGCCCGTGAGCGCCCACCATCCCGACCCGTGGCCCGGCCCAGACGCCGGTGGCACCGGCCGGCAGCCAGGTTCTGCCGGCCAGCGCGCCGATGGTCTACGACCGCAATGGCCGCTTGCTGCAGGGCATGCAGCCGGCCGGCGCCAACCGGGTGCTGGATACCAAGACCGGGCGCTATTACGACGCGGTGCCGGCCGGCGACGGCATGCGCGTGGTGCGCTGATCCATGCCGTTACCAATCCCCAATCCCGCCTGCCGAATCCCCGCCATCAGCTCTCGATCGGCAACGCCAGGGTCTCCTTGACCTCTTCCATCACGATGTAGCTCTTGGATTCGCGCACATGCGGCATGGTCAGCAAGGTGCTGCCGAGCAGCTTGCGATAGGAGGCCATCTCGCTGATGCGCGCCTTGAGCAGGTAGTCGAAATCGCCCGAGACCAGATGGCATTCCAGCACGTTGGGCAGCTTGAGCGCGGCACGCCGGAACTCCTCGAAGATGTCGCCGGACTTGTAGGCCAGGCTGATCTCCACGAACACCAGCAGGCTGGCCTTGAGATAGTGCGGGTCCAGCCGCGCGTAGTAACCGGTGATGGCGCCATCGCGCTCCAGCCGGCGCACGCGCTCGGTGCAGGGGGTGGTCGACAGACCCACCCGCTCGCCCAGTTCGGTAAAGGAAATCCGCCCCTCCTGCTGCAGGATGCGCAGGATCTTGCGGTCGATCTTGTCCAGCTCGCGGGTGCGGGTCGTCATCGGGTCTGCTTCCACAAGTTTTGACAGGAGGATTCACTGCCAAGCTGCGCTGATTCCAGAAATGGCACTGCCTGGCTCGCAATATACTGCGTCTAACTATCCCCCTCGGCGCCTGGTTGTGGGGGAATACCCTTTCCAGGAGAACGACATGCGGGTGCTCATTCTCGGTAGCGGCGTCATCGGCACCACCACGGCCTGGTATCTGGCACAGGCTGGTTGCGAGGTCACCGTGGTCGACCGCCAGCCGGCGGCGGCGCTGGAAACCAGCTACGCCAACGCCGGCCAGCTGTCGTTCGGCTACACCTCGCCGTGGGCCGCGCCGGGTGTGCCCGGCAAGGCGGTGAAGTGGCTGTTCGAGCAGCATGCACCGCTGTCGATCCGGCCCACCCGCGACCTGCGTCAGCTGGCCTGGCTCAGCCAGATGCTGCGCAACTGCACCGCCGAGCGCTATGCGGTGAACAAGGCGCGCATGGTGCGCATGTCCGACTACAGCCGCGATTGCCTGAACGCATTGCGTGCCAGCACCGGCATCGAATTCGAAGGCCGCCAGCTCGGCACCACCCAGCTGTTCCGCACCCAGCAGCAGCTGGATGCCGCCGCGCAGGACATCGAGGTGCTGGCCCAGTACGGCGTGCCCTACGAGCTGCTGACCCCGGCGCAGATCGCGCAGTTCGAACCGGGCCTGGCCGGCGGTGGCGCGCAGATGGCCGGCGCCCTGCGCCTGCCCGAGGACCAGACCGGCGACTGCCGGCTGTTCACCCAGCGCCTGG
Source organism: Xanthomonas campestris pv. asclepiadis (assembly GCF_020784175.1). Lineage (GTDB taxonomy): Bacteria > Pseudomonadota > Gammaproteobacteria > Xanthomonadales > Xanthomonadaceae > Xanthomonas > Xanthomonas campestris_D. The sequence goes on along the minus strand of NZ_JAJGQM010000002.1, from coordinate 132,782 downwards.
CCGAACTGGCCGCGCAGGCCGGGGTGGAGTTCCGCTACGGGCAGCAGATCGAGCATCTGCAGCACGCGGGCGGGCGCGTCACCGGCGTGCAGATCGATGGCCGCATCGACACCGCCGACCGCTACGTGCTGGCGTTGGGCAGCTATTCGGCCGACCTGCTGCTCTCGCTCGGCCTGCATCTGCCGGTGTATCCGCTCAAGGGTTACTCGCTGACCATCCCGATCGTGGACGCGCAGCGCGCGCCGACCTCCACGGTGCTGGACGAGAGCTACAAGATCGCGCTGACCCGCTTCGACGACCGTATCCGCGTCGGTGGCATGGCCGAGGTGGCCGGCTTCGACCTGTCGTTGAATCCGCGCCGCCGCGCCACGCTGGAGATGGTGGTCAACGACCTGTTCCCCGGCGCCGGCGATCTGGCCCAGGCCGAGTTCTGGACCGGCCTGCGCCCGGCCACGCCGGACGGCACGCCGGTGGTCGGCGCGACGCCGTATGCCAACCTGTTCCTCAATACCGGCCATGGCACCCTGGGCTGGACCATGGCCTGCGGGTCTGGCCGCTATCTGGCCGACCTGATGCAGGGCCGCACGCCTGACATCGATAGCGAAGGCCTGGACATCTTCCGTTACCTGTCGCCACGCAGCGCACGCGCGCAGCAGGAGGCCGCGTAGTGCGTCCTGCGCAAGCGTTGATCGACCTGGATGCATTGCGCCACAACTACCGACTGGCCAGGCGCCTGGGCGGCAGCAAGGCCCTGGCGGTGGTCAAGGCCGATGCCTACGGCCACGGCGCGGTGCGCTGCGCGCAGGCGCTGGACGGCGAGGCCGACGGCTTTGCGGTGGCCTGCATCGAAGAAGCGCTGGAGTTGCGCCAGGCCGGCATCTGCGCGCCGATCCTGCTGCTGGAAGGGTTCTTCGAACACGACGAACTGCGCCTGATCGCCGAGCATGATCTGTGGACGGTGGTGGCCACGCCGCAGCAGGTGCGCGCACTGGCCGAATTCCAGAGCCCGCGTCCGTTGCGGGTATGGCTGAAGCTGGACAGCGGCATGCACCGCCTGGGCCTGTCGCCGGAAGACTTTCGTGCGGCGTGGTTGCGGCTGCGCGGGCTGCCGCAGATTGCCTCGCTGGTACTGATGACCCACCTGGCGCGCGCCGACGAGCTGGAGTGCAGCCGCACCGACGAGCAGGCGGTGGCGTTCGCACTCACCGCAGGCGGCATGCAGGCCGAAACCAGCCTGCGCAATTCGCCCGGCCTGCTCGGCTGGCCGGCGCTGCGCAACGACTGGTCGCGTCCGGGGCTGATGCTGTATGGCGCAAACCCGTTTGCGCAGGACACCGACACCACCGCGCAGCTGCGCCCGGTAATGACGCTGCGCTCGCGCATCATCTCCGTACGCGAGCTGCCGGCTGGCGAGCCGGTGGGCTACGGCGCCCGCTTCGTCGCCGAGCGGCCGACCCGCGTCGGCGTGGTGGCGATGGGCTATGCCGACGGCTATCCGCAGTTCGCCCCCAATGGCACGCCGGTGCTGGTGGATGGACAGGCCTGCCCGCTGATCGGCCGCGTGTCGATGGACATGCTGACCGTGGATCTCACCGAGCATCCGCAGGCCGACATCGGTGCGTCAGTGCAGCTGTGGGGAGATGCGCCGCGCGTCAGTCCGCTGGCAACGCAGTGCAATGTCAGCGCATATCAACTTCTGTGTGGACTCAAGCGCGTGCCGCGGGTGTATGTGGGTGAGGCTGCAGTGGGCGAGGGCCTCACGCGGTGAGGTGTGTCCCTTATCCCATCGGGAGAAGGTGCCCCCGAAGGGGCGGATGAGGGGACGTGCGAAGCCACATGCACTTGGAACAACAGGTGGGCTTGGCTCCGTACCCTCACCCCAACCCCCGCTCCGCGCCCCGGCCTGCGCCAGCGGCGCAGGCGCACCAAGGCACGCGCGCCAGTGGCGTGGCGCCCCGACGGGAGAGGGGCTTTCAGCGGCAGCTTACAGCCCGGCCGTACTCCGATCGCCGCGGAACTGCTTGCGCACCCAGTCGTCGATCATTGCCTTCTCGAAGCGCAGCGGATCGCTGTCGGTCAGGCGCGGGCCGCTCATCAGAAACGCCGAATCCACCAGCTTGCGTTCGCCCTGGTCGATCACCTGGCCGTCGGCACCGGTCAGCGTGTAGTTGAAGCTCAGGCGCGGCGGGTAGATGTCCTTGACGATGCGCACGTCCTGCATGCGCGGCCCGTGCCAGGGCTCGTATTGGCCGGCGCGGCGGATGTCGGTGATGGTCACGCTCAGGCGCTGGCCGTCGGGGAGTTTGCGCGCGGCGCTCTGCTGGAAGTAGGTCGCCAGCTGGGTCACCCAGTCACCGCGCTGCGCTTCCCAGCGGTTGCCGCTGAAGCGCACTTCGGAAAACTGCGCCGGATCGGTCCAGCGCACATCGACCTTGCCGTCGCCGCTCAACGCGCGCGGCGCCTGCGGGTCGGTGACGTTGCGTACACGTGCCTGCGCGCCGGTTGCCGCGAGCAGTCCTGCCAGCAACAGGCTGGCGCCGCAAAGGCTGGAACGTTTCATGGAAAGTCTCCGAGCGGAAGGTACCTGTGAGTACCGGGCGTCTATGCAGTGTGGGGGCGCGCCTACTCGCCGGCAACGCTTGCTGCGCAAGGGCTCGCCGGTGCGTTGCCACGCGGTTAATCCACCGCAGCGGCGCCATGACGGCGGGTTCACCGCGCCTGCGCCTGCGCTTCACGGCGCAGCCGGGAAGATCGCCAGCATGGACACCCACTCTTTCCGCACAAAGTCAGCTTCTTCGGCGCCGGCACACATGCCGTCGGACGTGCGCCTGCAGTTCATCGACTGGGCGAAGCAGCACGGCCATAACCCCGCCACCGGAGCCGCCGCCTTCGTCGCCCTGCAAAGCGACGTGGATCTGGATCTGGCGACGCGCACCTTGCGCCTGGAGCCGGGTACCTCGCCGCGCGAGGCCTTGCGCGAGCATCTGGCCGGGCTGGCACGGCAGGGCGATGTGGCAGTGCAGTTCCCGCCCGTCTACGCCTACACCGCTGCCAACGGGCTGGAGTATCGCTACTCGCTGATGCTGGTGATTGCCGAGGATTGCGTGGAGTGGACCGGGCGGGTCTGGCAGGACCTGGATTACCAGGGGGTGCTCACCGGCCGGGGCCAGGGCCCGCGCGCCAACTACACCCAACTGGCGCGGATGGCGCTGGAACACGAGCTTGATCAGGAGCGTCCCCGTTATGTCCAGGCATGAACTCGAATTGCAACTGCCGCTGGGCGCACAGGTCGCCACCGGCGAAGATGGTTTCAGCGAGCGCTGTCGCAGCGAATGCGCCAAGCTCGGCCTGTCGCGGGTGCGGCTGCTGTTGCTGGACGCCGAGTACGCGCGCTCCACTGCCTGGCGCGAAGAGGCGCAGCGCTGGATGGACGAGCAACTGCGCCGCGAGGGCGAGTGGGTGTTTCGCGGTGTGATCGCCGGGATCGTGGTGTTGGCGGCATGCATCGCGCTGTGCGCGGCGCTGCTGTGGTGATCGCCGGGGAGCCGGTTGGACGTGCGTGAACCGCGTTGGCTGGCTGTGCACCCGCTGACGACACCGTGCGTGCTTTCATCTGCTCGTCATCCGCCCTGGCATTACCCCTGGATCCCGATTTGAGCACCTCGACCACCAGCCCCGATCTGGCCATCGGCCTCCCGGCAGCATCCGCCGAGCCCTTCCTCGACCCGGGGATGTACCACGAGATCTTCCATAACCTGGACGCAGGGTTTTGCGTCATCGATATGGTGTTCGATGGCGACCAAGCCGTCGATTACGTGATCCGCATGACCAATGGCGCGTTCGAGCGCTACACCGGTCTGTCTGATGTATTGAACGTCTCCATTCGCGGGATGCTGGTCGATCACGAACAGGAATGGTTCGACCGCTACGGCCATGTCGCCCGCACCGGCAACCGGATCCACTTCGAAATGCAGGCCAAGGCGCTGCGCCGCTGGTACTCGGTGGATGCGTTCCGGGTGGGGCAACCGGAGCAGGGGCGTGTGGCGGTGTTGTTCATGGACATCACCGAGCGCAAGCGGGTGGAGCGCGAGCTGGCCGAGAGCGAGGCGCGCTTCAGCGCCCTTGCCGATGGCCTGCCGATGCCGGTCTGGGTGCTGGACGCGCAGGGCGTGGTGCGCTTCGTCAACAGCGCGTATGGCGAATTTTTCGGCATCGACATTTCCAGCGGCACGGTGTCGGCCTGGAGCGAGTTGCTGCATCCGGACGACCTGTCGATCTTCCAGTTCGAACTTGCCACGGCGCTGGAAGAACAGCGCGGCCTGCATGCACTGGTGCGTGCGCGTCGCCACGACGGGCAATGGCGCTGGATCGAGATGACCGCCACGCCGCGCTATTCGGCCGATGGGCGCTTCATCGGCCTGGCCGGCAGCAGCCCGGATGTGACCGAACAGCGCGAGATCGAGCTGGCGCGCGAGCAGCTGCTCGAATCCGAACGCAGTGCGCGCAACGAAGCCGAGAGCATGGCGCGGCTGAAGGACGAGTTCCTGGCCACCTTGTCGCACGAACTGCGCACGCCGCTGACCACCATCCTGGGGTGGAGCGAGCTGTTGCTGCAGCGGGTCGAGGAAGGCCATCCCAACTACAAGGGCCTGTCGGTGATCGCCAGCAGTGCCCGTGCGCAGAAACGCCTGATCTCGGACATGCTCGATCTCAGCAGCATGTTGCTGGGCAAGGTGCAGCTGGAGGTCGAATCGCTGGATCTGGCCGAGCAGGTGCGCGAAGCCTTGAACACGCAGGAGCTGGCCGCCGAGGGCAAGGACCAAGTGCTGGAGGTACATGCCCCGTCGACGCCGTGCCTGGTGCTCGGCGATGCCACGCGCCTGCAGCAGGTGCTATGGAATCTGCTGTCCAACGCGATCAAGTTCACTCCGGCGCATGGCCGCATCGACGTCACCATCGAGCGCGACGACGGTCACTTGCTGGTGTCGGTGCGCGATTCGGGCGACGGCATTGCAGCCGAATTCCTGCCGCACCTGTTCGGCCGGTTTCGCCAGGCCGACGGCACCACCACGCGCCAGCATGGCGGCCTGGGCCTGGGCCTTGCGATCGTGCAGCAACTGGTGGAAATGCATGGCGGCCAGGTCAGCGCCACCAGTGGCGGGCGCGGCAAGGGCGCCACGTTCACGGTGCGCCTGCCCGAGCATATTCCCGACCAGGCCAGGCGTCCGCGGCGCGAGCTGCGCCGGCGGCTGATGTCCGAGCAGATCATCGAAGCGCGTGCGCTCAATGGCCTGCGTTTGCTGGCGGTGGAAGATCAGCCGGACATGCTCGACTACCTGCGCCGCCTGCTGGAAGAGCAGGGCGCCGAAGTGGTCACCGCCGGCAGCGCCACCGACGCGCTGGCATTGATCGATCATCGCGGCCACGCACGCTTCGATCTGATGCTGACCGACATCGGCATGCCGGGCATGGACGGCTACGGGCTGATCCGCACCGTGCGCGACAACCTGGGGCTGGACGCGGCAGCACTGCCGGCGGTGGCCGTGACCGCACTGGCACGCGATGACGACCGCAAGCGCGCGCTGGACTCCGGTTTTCAGGAGCATCTGGCCAAACCCTACAGCGTTGCGCAACTGGTCACGGCGGTACGCGCAGCGCGTGAATCGATGGAGTGAGACGGCAGGCGGCGCCGATATCGTGCCGCTGCGTCGTCGAACCCGCAGCCAGGTGAAACAGGCTGTTTGCTGCCTCTTTCACAGTGTGTGGCCTAGCGTGGTGCACTCCCCCGATGGAGTTGACGCCATGTCCAGATACGCCCCGCATGTTTATTCGGAACAAGTGCAGATCGCCACGCTCGAACATTGGGTGTCGCTACTCGGTGGCCAGGAGCGTGTCCGCGTCGAGCTCGACGACGGCAGCATGATCAGCGGCACCGTCGCGGTGCGCCCGAGCATCCAGACCTATCTGGACGACCAGCAGCGCGAAGGCCTCAACGGCCAGCTGCGCATTGACCAGCTGGACGCCGCACAGGAGCCGCACTGGATCTGGATGGACCGCATCGTGGCAGTGCATCCCTTGCCGTTGGGCAGTGATCCGCACACTGTTCCCTGAGCGATGCATTGACGATGTGTTTACTTCTCGTCATGGCGTTGACGGCATGATGGCCGACTGTCGTAACTGTTCAGGATTGATCGCGCAATGAATGCTCCCGTGTTGAAGCTCGCTCGCTGGCCGCTGTCGTTATTGACCGTCGCCATCCTCGCCGCCTGCGGCGACACCGCCACGCTTGCCATCGAACAGGGGACCGGGCCGAACCCGCAATTGCCCGAGCCGGTCAAACGCCTGATCCCCACCGTCAAGGTGGCGCCGGTCAAGCGCTGGACCGAGAACGCCAAGCCGATCGCCGCCGACGACCTGCAGGTTGCCGCGTTCGCGCGCGATCTGGATCACCCGCGTTGGATCTATGTGCTGCCGAACGGCGACGTGCTGGTGGCCGAAACCGCCGAGCCGCCCAAGCCGGACAGCGCCGAAGGCGGCGGCATTCGCAAGAAGGTGCAGGGCGCGATGATGAGCAAGGCCGGCGCCGTGGTGCCCAGTGCCAACCGCATCACCCTGCTGCGCGATGTCGATGGCGATGGCGTGGCCGAAGTGCGTACCCAGTTCATCAGCGGCCTGTTTTCGCCGTTCGGCATGGCCCTGGTCGGCGATCGTTTCTACGTCGCCAATGCCGATGCGCTGGTGAGCTTTCCGTATAAGCCCGGCGAGACGCATATCACTGCCAAGCCGACCTTCGTGGCCAATCTGCCCGGCGGGCTGAATCACCATTGGACAAAGTCGCTGCTGGCCAGTGCCGACGGCAGCAAGCTGTATGTCGGCGTCGGTTCCAACAGCAATGTGGCCGAAAACGGCATGGAGGCCGAACTCAACCGCGCTGCGATCCTGGAGATCGATCCAGCCACCGGCAGCAGCCGCGTGTTCGCCAGCGGCCTGCGCAATCCGGTCGGCACCGCCTGGGAACCGCAGAGCAAGTCGCTGTGGGTGGTGGTCAACGAGCGCGACGAGATCGGCAGCGATCTGGTGCCCGACTACCTGACCTCGGTGCGCGACGGCGGCTTCTATGGCTGGCCGTACAGCTATTACGGCCAGCATGTGGACGAGCGGGTCAAACCGCAAAACCCCGAGCTGGTGGCCAAGGCCCTCAAGCCCGATTACGCGCTGGGCCCGCATACCGCCTCGCTCGGTCTGAGCTTTGCCAGCGGAAGCTTGCTGCCGGAGCGCTTCCGCCAGGGCGCCTTCATCGGTCAGCATGGCTCGTGGAATCGTGATCCGCCGAGCGGCTACAAGGTGCTGTTCGTGCCGTTTGTCGACGGCAAGCCCAGCGGCACGCCGATCACCGTGCTGGATGGTTTTCTGGATGCCGAGGGCAATGCGCAAGGACGCCCGGTGGGCGTGAGCCCGGACAATACCGGCGCGCTGCTGGTGGCCGATGATGTCGGGAACGTGATTTGGCGGGTGACACCGAAGACGCGCTGATCCAGGCGCTGCGCTGGTCCAGGCATTCAAACAAAAAACCGGGCCCAGGCCCGGTTTTTTCATACGCGTCCCGCGGTCATGCGCGGTGTCACGCCAGTGCGCTCAGCGCGGCGACTCCGGCGACGCACTGAATCGCCGCGCATACCCACGTTCTTCGGTGATTCGGCTGATGTCGTCATCGGCCATCTCCGGCGCGCCATACACCGCGTAGGCCACGCTGCCGTCGTCACGCTCGCCGACCTGGTGCAGGCGATAACGCGGCCGGCCCGCACCGGTGTTTTCGGGGTAATGCATCGGTGGCGGGGTGTCATCCAGATCCATTTCGCTGTTGTCGACCACTCCACCTACGAACAGGGCTCGCATCGCGTCTCTCCGGTATTGGTGTGATTCCAGCCTAGGTGGGCGGATGTTGCGTGCGCATCAATAGTCCGTATAGACATTGGAAGGGCCGCCGTCTGCAGGTCACGCAATCGAATGCCCGCCCAAGCGGGCGCCAGGGCGGGCGGCAGGCAGCGCTCCCTTACAATGGCGGCCTGTTCCCGACCCGATGATCCGATGGCTGGCCCGCACGATGCCCCGCTTCAAGCTCTGTTTCTGCCCTTCGCCCAGGGCGTGCTGCCATGGCCCAGCGGCCCGGTGCTGTTCCTGCGCGCGCGCGACGGGTTTCCGCTGCGCGAGCATGCGGCCGCCGATGCACTGACTTGCGAGCAGAGCTTTCGCCCGTTCGCCGAGGCGCTGGAGCGCAACGGCTGGAACGTGCGCGAAGAGGGCGAGATCGAGGCCGACAGCACCCGCTACGCCCTGGTGCTGGTGCTGCCGCCGCGGCAACGCGAGGAAGCGCGTGCCCTGTTCGCGCGCGCGGTGGCACTGGCCGCACCGGGCGGCCGCGTGGTGGCCTGCCAGTCCAACAACGAGGGCGCGCGCTCGGGCGAGGCGGATCTGCGTCAGCTCACCGGCCTGGCCGGCAGCCTGACCAAGCACCATTGCCGCACCTACTGGAGCGCGCCGCTGCCTGCCGACACCGATGCGGCGCTGCAGGCGCGCTGGGCCGCGCTGGATGCGCCGCGCACGATCCTGGACGGGCGCTTCGTCAGCCGCCCCGGTGTGTTCGCCTGGGACCGCATCGATCCCGCCTCTGCGCTGCTGGTCGAGCATCTGCCGAGCACGCTTGCCGGACACGGCGCCGACCTGGGCGCGGGCTTTGGTTATCTGTCGGCCGAAGTGCTGGCGCGTTGCCCCAAGGTCACCGGACTGGATCTATACGAGGCCGAAGCGCGTGCGCTGACCCTGGCGCAGCGCAACCTGCAGGCCATCGCACATCCGGCGCAGCTGCAGTACCACTGGCGCGACGTTACCGCCGGCCTGGGGGCGCAGTACGATTTCATCGTCAGCAACCCGCCGTTCCACACGCCTTCGCGCGCCGATCGGCCGGATATCGGCCAGCGCTTCATCGCCGTGGCCGCGCAGGCCCTGCGCCCGGGGGGACAACTGCTGCTGGTCGCCAACCGGCATCTGCCCTACGAGTACGTACTCAATGAAAGCTTCGGGCAGGTGCGCGTGGCCGCCGAACGCGACGGTTTCAAGCTGATCTCCGCCGTGCGCGGTCGCGGAGCGCGCGCATGAAGCTGGTCAAGCACATCGCCAACCTCGGCTACGGCAGCCGCAAGCAGGTGACCCAGCTGTTTCGCCAGGGCGCGGTCACCGATGCCGCAGGCGAGGTGCTGTATGCCGACGACCAGGTGGAGCACGATGCGATCCGCATCGATGGCGAGCCGCTGGATCCGCCACCGGGTCTGAGCCTGTTGCTGCACAAGCCCGGCGGCTACACCTGCTCGACCAAGGACACCGGCCGGCTGATCTACGAACTGCTGCCGCCGCGCTTCCGTTCGCGCGCGCCGGTGCTGGCGCCCGTCGGTCGGCTGGATCGCGAGACCAGCGGCCTGTTGCTGATGACCGACGACGGCGCGCTGCTGCACCGGATCATTTCGCCCAAGTCGGCGCTGGACAAGGTTTACGACGTCACCCTGGCCGAGGACCTGCGTGGCGACGAGGCGACGCTGTTTGCCAGCGGCACGCTCTTGCTGGAAGGCGAAACCAAGCCGCTGCTGCCGGCCGAACTGGACGTGCTCGGCCCGCGCCAGGCGCGCCTGACCTTGCACGAAGGCCGCTATCACCAGGTGCGGCGCATGTTCGCCGCCGCCGGCAATCACGTGGTGGCCTTGCACCGCAGCCGCATCGGTGGCTTGTCGCTGGATGGTCTGCCGTCCGGGCAATGGCGCGCGCTGGAGGCGGGGGATCTCGATGTGTTGTTCGGCCGCGGCGAGCAAGTCTGATCCGCATTGCCGCTGATCACCGATGCGGTGAGTCCGGCATGCGCGGTCTGCTGCAGGCCGCTTGCGCCGCAATGCCTCAGACGTACTGCATCTTGCGCGACATGCCGCCATCGACGATGAAGTCCTGCCCGGTCACAAAGCCGGACAGCTGCGGCGACAGCAGATAGACCGCCAGCTGCGCGATGTCGTCCGGCGTGCCGACCCGTCCGGCCGGATGCTGGGCATGGTCGCGCCGCGACAATTTCGGTGCGCGCCGGCGCTGCGGCGCGCGCCAGGCGTCGGTGCTGATCCAGCCCGGGCTGATGCTGTTGACGCGTACCTGCGGGCCTTCGCTCAGCGCCAAGGCGTGGGTGAAGGCCACCAGCCCGCCCTTGGCGGCGGCATAGGCCTCGCTATGCGGCTCGGATTGCCAGGCGCGGGTGGAGGCGATATTGACGATCGCGCCGCCGCTCGGGGCCTGCGCCAAGGCGGGCAAGGCTTGCTTGCTGCACAGGAATGCGCCATGCAGGCTGGCCAGCCGGCGATTCCATTCGTCCCAGTCCAGTTGCGGCAACGGCGCCACATGCGGATCGGCCACGCCTGCGTTGTTGACCAGGCCATCGAGTCGCCCGAAGCGTTTGAGCGCGGTGGCGATCAGGCGCGCTGCCTGCGGTTCGCGTGCGGCATCGCAACGCACGAAGGCACTGCGTCGCGGCAACGCCCACTCTTGCAGGCAGGCCTTGCCGGCATCGGCATCCAGGTCGCCGATCACCACGCTGCCGCCCGCGCCAAGCACCGCCTGCGCGATGCCACGGCCGATGCCTTGGGCACCACCGGTGATCACCACCACGCGGTCCTGCAACGGCGAGGGATTCCACGCGGAGACGGCGGGGGTCAGCGGCATCGGGCGCACCATGGCAGTGAGGTCGCGCGCACTGTAGCGCGGGCGCCGTGGTGGCCGTAGCAACGCGATCGCTACGCGCGATGCCGCCATGTTGGCGCCTTCGGGGTGCCTTGCCGCGCCGTCATCGGCGTGCCGAGCTATGACGCGCCGGCACGGCAGTACGCGTTTCCGACACCGCCTTCCGACACCGCCGCTGCCACACGCGATGCGGCGGTCAGTGCTGCGATGCGCTCAACAACTGTTCCCAGCCGTCCTGGCCCAGGCGTTCCAGCGTCTGGATATTGCGTTCGACAATCACGTCCGGGTCCGGAAACGCGGCCACCGCACGCTCCACGCTGTCTTCGCGCAGCAGGTGCAAGGTGGGGAAGGGCGAGCGGTTGGTGAAGTTGGCCACGTCATCCACCGCTGCGCCTGCGAACTGATAGTCCGGATGGAAGCTGGCCACCTGCAGCACGCCGTCCAGATCCAGCGCATCCACCGCCGCGTCGGCGTTGTCGAGGAAGTCGTTGTAGTCCAGGAAATCGGTGAGCACGTCCGGATGCACGATCAAGGTGGTGTCGATCTGCTCGGCCGGCGTGTCGCGCAGCAACACCAGTTCCTCGGCCAGTTGTTCGAGCAGCGCCTCGGGCGTGCTGGCATCGCTGAGCACCAGCCGCACCTGCTCCTTGACGTAGACCGCCTTGGCGAACGGGCACAGGTTCAAGCCGATCACCGCGCGCTCGATCCACTGGCGGGTGGCGGTCAACGGATCAAGCGTGGCAGGGGTGGGCGTCATCGTGGCGGCGGCGTGATGGTGGGCCAGTGTATGCGATCGCTGCCGGCGCGGCCGCCCGTGCCACTGCGGCGCCGCGCCGAGCGGGCGCGGCCGACACGGCGAGCGGAGTGCAGGGAAAACCCGCGGCAGTTGCAGCGCTCACGCGGACCCGGCGTCATTGGCGTTTGCTACTGTCGCCGACATGCGCGCGCAAGAATGCGATCGAGGCTTGCGCAACCTGATCGGCGTGCGGGGTCTTGTGCGGCGAGCCGATCGCATGCGCGCCGGTATCGAAGGCCATCGCGCAGGTGTGCCCTGACGCGGTGCCGAGCGCAGCGAACATGGCCAGCATCGCCGGCACCGAGGCGGTTGGATCCTCGTTGCCGTTGGCAGCGCGGTAATAGCCCAAAAACACCGGGCAGCGCACGCGTGGCCAGGGTGGATCGGTGGCAACCGCGTCGAACAGGCTGCGCAGCGCGCGGAACCCGTCCGGGTGGATGGTGCTCGACCAGAATGCCAGGGACGCGGCGGTGCGCGGGCGTGGGTCGGTCAATGGGGTTTGCGCGGCGCAGACCTGATCCAGCAGCGCCGGGTCGGCCGGCCGGATGCCCGGTGACCAGGCAATCACCGCGGCGACCGCGTCCGGACACTGCGCCGCCAGCCACAAGCCCAGCGTGGCGCCCATGGACGAGCCGACGATCGCCACGCGCGCGGCCATGCACTGCGCCTGCGCCAGGGCCTCCAGGGCCGAAGCCTGCAACAGCGCCGGCGTCAGCCCTTCCATCGCGTCGGCCGTGCTACGGCCATGCCCGGGCCAACGGTGCACGTACAGGTTGGCAGCCAGCGCATCGGCCATCTGTTCGGGCAGGTCGCCGGCTTCTCCCGGGCTGGCGGTGAACCCGTGCAGGTACAGAAGCGCCAATGGTGTGCGCGTCTGCGCGCCGGTATGCCAGTGCTGGCGCGCCGCGTTGCCCGGTTTCAGGTCAGCCGGTTGCATGGGAGGCGTGCGCGCCCAGGATGGCCAGCAACTCGTGCGCGTTGATCGGCTTGGACAGATAGCCGGCTACACCGGCAGCGGTCGCCTCGCGCATCGAATCGGTGCGGGTGTCGGCGGTCAGCACGATGATCGGCGGCAGGGCGGCGATCACCGCGCGCGCCTCGCGCAGCGCGTCCCAGCCCGAGGTGCCGGGCATGTGCAGGTCGAGAAACACCAGGTCCGGCGCCGCCTCGCGGATGCGCTGCACCGCATTGCTGCCATCGCTGAGAAAGCTCACCCGATGCCCGGCGCGGGTGAGCAGATTGCCGATCACCAGCCGATTGGTGTCCATGTCCTCGAACACCAGGCAATGCAGCGGCGGCACCGTCTCGGCATGCTGTTGCAGGGCTTCGCGCAGCGCCGGCGGTCGGCGGCCTTGCGCCGCGGCGGCGGACAGCTCGAAGGTCCAGCGAAAGATGCTGCCGCCGCCGGGATTGTCGCGCACGCTCAGGCTGCCACCCATCGCATCGGAGACCGACAGCGCAATGTACAGCCCCAGGCCGACCCCGCCTTCGGCACGGCTGAAACCGGTGCTGAGCTGGGTGAAGGGCGTGAAGATGTAGGCCTTCTGGTCGTCGGCAATGCCGATGCCGGTGTCGGTCACGGTCACCGCGATCGCCCAGCGCTGCTGCACCTGCGTGGCGGCGATCAGGACGTCGACCGACCCACCGGCCGGGGTGAACTTGATCGCGTTGATGACCAGGTTGGTGATGACCTGTTCGATACGCCCTTCGTCGCCGATGAGGTCAGGCGTCTGCACCGCCTCGCTGCGCAGTTCCAGCGCCACGCCCTTGGTGGACGCTACGCTCGCGCACACGGCTTTGACCGTGGTCAGCACGTCGCGCAGGCTCAGCGGCTTGCTGTGCAGTTGCAGCCGGCCACCGTCGATGCTGGCGACGTCGATCACTTCGTTCACGCGGTGGCGCAGCGCGATCGCATTGACCGTCATCGCCTGCATCAGTTCGCGTTGTTGTGCCGACAAGGTGTCGCCATCGATCAGCTGCGCGCAGTTGATGACCGCGTTCAACGGCGTGCGCAGTTCATGGTTCATGGTGCTGATGAAGCGGCTCTGCGCATCGCGCGAGGCCAGCGCCTGCAGGGCGATTTCCTGCATCGCGCTGACGATGCGCGCCACCAGCAGCGGCAGCACCACGCTCAGCGCCACCGCATACACGAAGTAGGCAGGGCGCGACAGCCAGTAGCCGGCCGGCGCGGTCAACAGCATCAGCACGAAGGTGCTGAGCAGCACCGGCAGCGTCGCCTTCTGCCCATAGCGCGCCACCGCGGCGATGGTGATGAAGGGCAGGAAGGCGTTCAGCGACATCAGCAGGATGAAGGCCAGACAGGTCTGGATGCCGATGAACAGCAGATTCATCGCAAACCCGATCGCATCCAGCCACTCGCCCGGCGGGATGATCCTGCGTCGCACCAGCACCATCCAGACCACCGCCACTCCCCACAGCGTCGCCGCGGTGGGGAAGACCGCCTGCGCATCCCTGACCAGCACCGGCTGCGGCCCGTACAGCCAGCCGAAGCACCACAGGGCCACGATGCTCTGCACGATCACCCGGCCGACGCAGGCGCGGTATTCCAGGAACGATTCGAACAGCCGCACGAGCCGGTCGTTGCGCAGCTGCCGGGCGGCCAGAATCAGGCCGGGCGCTGCACGGTTGGATCCATTACGCATCGGGTGCGGTGTCGTCGTTGGGGAGGGTGCGTCGGTAATTCTTGACCAGCAAGCCGGCCGCGGTGGCGATCGCGGTGTAGCGCTGCGCAAGCGCGCACCCGAGTTCGCCGCCGTCGACATCGCCGCGCAACTGGTCGCAGGCGTTCATCAGTTCGGCAGAGCCGGTCAGCGAGAGCGTGTTCTTGAGCGAATGGATCTGCTCCAGTGCCTGTGCCTGGGTGGTGCCGGCCTGGCCGAGCGTGCAGCTGGCGATGGCGCGCTGCACTTCCGCCGCAAAGGCACTGGCAAACGTTGCCGCCGCCACCGGGTCCAGCCCGGCCAGCGTGTGCAGCGTCGAGCCGGTTTCGATGCGCGGCTGTGCGTGGGCCACGGCGCATGCCGGCCCGGCGGCGCGCGGCTGGGGCACTGTGGCCGGGCGCGCGCGGTGCAGCAAGGTGGAGAACAGGCCGCGCATCTGCCTATCAGATCCGTAACGCGCTGGCGCGACCCTGACCGATGCCCGCATGTCGGACAGTCGGCCCGCCGCGCCGCGCGGTCTGCCTGCGCAGCGCGGCAGCACAAGGCGCCGTGTCAGCCACAACGCGCACGTCAGTCGCGGAAGTTGTCGAACTGCAGCGGTAGCTCGAAATCGGCCTTCTTCAGCAGCGCCATCGCATCCTGCAGGTCGTCGCGCTTCTTGCCGCTCACGCGCAGCTTGTCGCCATTGATCTGCGCTTCGACCTTGAGCTTGGCTTCCTTCAACTTGGCGACCAGCTGCTTGGCCTGTTTCTGCTCGATGCCCTGCTTGACGGTGACCTTCTGGCGCGCACCGGCCAGGTTGGTCTCCATGTCGCCGAACTCCAGGCAGCGCACGTCGATGCCGCGTGCCAGCAGGCGCGCGCGCAGGATGTCGGTCATCTGCTTGACCTGGAAATCGCTGGGCGCGGACTGGTTGATCGCCTTGCCGTCTTCCAGCTCGAACCGGGCTTCCACACCCTTGAAATCGAAGCGTGTATCCAGCTCGCGATTGGCCTGGTCCACCGCATTGGTCAGTTCGTGCTTGTCGACTTCGGACACCACATCGAAGGAAGGCATGCAAAGCTCCTGCTCTCTATAAACAGCCGCCATTCTAGGGCATCGCGTCGTCGCCCCTGTCGACACACGGTTGGCAGTCTGCGCGCAAGCGCAGCGATAATGGTCCATGCCCACCACCCGCTCTCCGCTTCCCGCCATCGCCTGGATGGTGGCCGCCGTGGCCTGCTTCTCGCTGATGGATGCGGGAATGAAGCTGCTGTCGGCGCATTACCCGCCGCTGCAGGTCACCTTGTTGCGGGGCGCCGCCTCGCTGCCGTTCGTGCTGGTGTGGGTATTTGCCACCGCCGGCCCGCGCTCGATCGTGCCGGTGCGCTGGGGCCTGCACCTGCTGCGCGGGGTACTGGGCATGGTGATGATCGGCTGCTTCGTCTACGGCCTGAAGCGCATGCCGTTGTCCACCGCCTACACGCTGTATTTCGTCGCCCCGCTGCTGGTGGCGGCACTGTCGGTGCCGTTGCTGGGCGAGCGGGTCGGGCCACGCCGCTGGACGGCGATTGGGATTGGCCTGGTCGGGGTGATCGTGGTGCTGCGCCCCGGGGTGGACGGGCTGATCTCGCTGCCCGGGCTGATGGTGCTGCTGGCGGCCACCGCCTATGCCATCGCCGCCATCAGCGTGAGTCTGCTGACCCGCACCGACACCCCGCAGGCGATGGTGGTGTGGTTTCTGCTGTTCATGGCGATCGGCGCCGGGGTGCTGGCCATCCCCGACTGGGTGCCGTTGCGGGGCGAGCATGCCTGGCTGATCGCCGGCATGGGCCTGGCCGGCGCGCTGGGGCAGATTGCGCTGACCCAGGCCTTCCTGCGCGGCGAAGCCTCGATGATCGCGCCGCTGGAATACACCGGCCTGGTCTGGGTGATCGGCTGGGACTGGCTGCTGTGGCGGACCCTGCCCGATGGCTGGACCTGGACCGGCGCCGGCATCATCGTCGCCAGCGGGCTGTATCTGCTGCGCCGGGAGCGGATACGGCAGGCGGATCGCCCGATGTCGTTGGATAAGCCGTGATTGGGGATTGGGGATTCGCTAGAGCAACGGCAAGGCGCTTTGGCTGTTACGAATCCCCACTCCCAAATCCCAAATCCCCACCTTAGAACTCAATGGAATATCGTCCGCAAACATTGACTGGTAGGCTTCACGGCCCCCCAATCGGCCACGCGCGGTGATCCAGTTTCAGCGCCTGCACAAGTCTTATTCCGTTGACGGTCGCCAGATCGTGGCGCTGCATCCCCTCGATCTGCGGATCGGCCCCGGCGAGGTGTTCGGCATCATCGGCCATTCCGGTGCCGGCAAATCGACCCTGATCCGGCTGATCAACCGGCTGGAAGAACCCAGCGGCGGGCGGCTGCTGATCGGCGAGGAGGACGTCACCGCGCTGGACAGCCAGGGCCTGCGCGCGCTGCGCCGGCGTGTCGGGATGATCTTCCAGCACTTCAACCTGCTGTCCTCGCGCACCGTGGCCGGCAATGTGGCGTTTCCGCTGGAACTGGCCGGTACACCGCGCGCCGAGGTCGATGCGCGCGTGGCCGAGCTGCTGGCGCGGGTCGGGCTGGAGCAGCACGCCGGCAAGTATCCGGCGCAGTTGTCCGGCGGGCAGAAGCAGCGCGTGGGCATTGCGCGCGCGCTGGCCACCCGGCCGCAGATTCTGCTGTGCGACGAGGCCACCAGCGCGCTGGACCCGCAGACCACCGCCTCGGTGCTGCAGCTGCTGGCGCAGATCAACCGCGAGCTGGGCCTGACCATCGTGCTGATCACTCACGAGATGGACGTGATCCGCCGCGTCTGCGACCGCGTCGCGGTGCTCGATGCCGGCAAGCTGGTGGAAACCGGCCCGGTGACCGAGGTGTTCCTGCATCCGCAGCACCCCACCACCCGGCGCTTCGTGTCCGAGGCCGAACACGTGGACGAAGCCGAGCTGCATCGCGACTTCGCTGCGGTGGGCGGGAGCATCGTGCGGCTGACCTTCCTGGGCAACGGCACCTACGAACCGGTGCTCGGCCGCATCGTCCGCGAGACCGGGGTGGACTACAACATCCTGTCCGGGCGCGTGGACCGCATCAAGGACACCCCATATGGGCAGCTCATCGTCGCCCTGACCGGCGGCGACCATAACGCGGCACGCGCCGGCTTCGTCGCCGCTGGCGTGCATGTGGAGGATTTGCGCACATGACCCTGTCGACCGCGACAACCAGCGGGTTTTTCCGCAATCTCGACGCCGGCAAGTGGGGCGACATCGGCCAGGCCACCCTGGACACCTTGCTGATGCTCGCCGGCGCGCTGCCGCTGACGCTGTTGATCGGGCTGCCGCTGGGGGTGGCGCTGTTCCTGTGCGGCGCCCCGCAGCTGCGCCGCCGCCCGGTGCTGTACGGCGCGCTCGCGGCGCTGATCAACCTGCTGCGCTCGGTGCCCTTCATCATCCTGATGATCGCGATGATTCCGCTCACGCTGATGCTGATGGGCACCTCGCTGGGCGTGCGCGGCGCGATCCTGCCGCTGGTGGTGGGCGCCGCGCCGTTCTATGCGCGGCTGGTGGAAACCGCCTTGCGCGAAGTGGACCGCGGGATCATCGAAGCCAGCCAGGCGATGGGCGCCACCACCCGCCAGCTGGTGCTGCGCGTGCTGCTGCCCGAAGCCCGCCCGGGCCTGATCGCCGGTGCCACCGTGACCACCATCGCGTTGATCGGCTTCACCGCGATGGGCGGTGCGATCGGCTCCGGCGGGTTGGGCGATGTCGCGTATCGCGAGGGCTATCTGCGTTCGCATTCGGACGTCGCGCTGATCACCGTGATCGCCCTGCTGGTGCTGGTGCAACTGCTGCAGATGCTGGGCGACTGGCTGGTGGCGCGCTATAGCCGGCGCTGAGGTCTGCCGCGACCGGGTGCCGCGTGGCGCGGAGGGCGGCGCATGCGGCATGCGCTTGCGAATCGCCGCTGCACCCGCGGTCTGCTAGGTTTACCTCTTGCGGCAGTGCCGCATTCCTCCTCCCACGGACCCCTACATGAGCACATTTGCGTTTCGTTCCCTCCTGGCTGCGGCCACGCTGGCCCTGGCCTCGTGTGGCGGTAGCGGCGGCAGCAGCGGCGGCGACACGCTGACGGTGGCCGCCACCGCGGTGCCACACGCCGAGATCCTGGAGGTGGTCGAACCGCTGCTGGCCAAGCAGGGCGTCAAGCTGGACGTGCGCGTGTTCAACGACTACGTGCAGCCCAACGACCAGGTCGTGCAGAAGCAGATCGACGTCAATTACTTCCAGACCGAGCCGTATCTGGACGCCTACAACCGCGACCGCAAGAGCCAGCTGGTGACCGTGGTCGGCGTGCATATCGAACCGTTCGGCGCGTATTCGCGCCGGTTCAAGGCATTGGCCGAACTGCCCAACGGCGCCGACGTGGTGATTCCCAACGATCCGAGCAACAACAGCCGCGCGCTGATCCTGCTGGACAAGGCGGGTGTGATCAAACTCAAGGACCCGAGCAACGCCCTGTCCAGCCAACGCGACATCGTCGAGAACCCCAAGCAGCTGAAGTTCCGCGAGCTCGACTCGGCGATGCTGCCGCGCGTGCTCGACCAGGTCGATCTGGCGCTGATCAATACCAACTACGCGCTCGACGCCGGCCTCAACCCGACCCGCGACGCGCTGGCGATCGAAAGCAAGGACTCGCCGTACGTGAACTTCCTGGTCTCGCGCCCGGACAACAAGGACGATCCGCGCGTGCAGAAGCTGGCCAAGGCCTTGACCAGCCCGGAAGTGAAGGCGTTTATCGAGCAGAAGTACAAAGGCGCGGTGTTGCCGGCGTTCTGAGAGCGGCTAACAAACCGACTGCGCTCACCGCCAGGCGGGGGGCGGTCGGTGCGCGGCGTCGGCATGCACCACGCGGACACGTCAGTTCCGAGCGCGCTGTCCACGTGCACCTGACGACCGCGCGCTATGTCGTGCTGGTCACTCCTTGCCGCCACCGAGCATCCGATGCCACTTCTCCTCGCCATTCCGCTGGCCGTGATCATCGCCCTGGCGGTACTCGCAGTGCTGCTGCCGTTGTCGCTGGTGCAGCGCTTCCGTGTCGGTACTGCGCGGCGACAGGCGCGTGGCTGGTTGTTGATGATCAATCTGGCCTCGGCTGCGCTCTCCAACGTGTTGTTCGTCATTTTCGCGCTGGTTGCTGCGGCGTTCTGGCCCGGCGCGATCAGCCACGCCGCATTCGGTTGGGCCTGCGGGCTGGCCTTGGGTCTGCTGGCGTTGCGGTTGACCCGCTTCGAGCGCACCCAGCAGGGCCTGTTTTACCGGCCCAATCTGTGGCTGGTGCTCGCGGTGACGGCGTTGGTGGTGGTACGCGTCATCGCCGGCATGGTGCAGGGCTGGCGCAGCGCCTGGCAGGGCGTGGCCTGGCCCACGGAAGGCTGGCTCAGTCATGCCAGTTTGCTGGGCGCGGCCGGCGTATTGCTTGGATATGCGCTCGCGTATGCCACCTTGCTGTGGTGGCGTTGGCGCAGTGCGCGCCTGCGTGGCAGCGTTTACTGGCGGTGATCCTTAAATTGAAGCCTTACCAACGCACAATTCCGAAATAACTGGCGTTTCTACAAACCTCGACTTTCAAGAAGTGCTCAGATTGTATATCACTAGGTACCATTTATCCGGTCAGGATGAGTAGTACTAAGGTGTAACCACTGTTACTGCCAGCCCTCTCGGTGCTGGCATTAACAATTTCAAGTATGCCTAATTAATTAAATGCTTCCGCAGCTTTGAGCATCTGCGCGTCTGCTGGTGCTATGCGAATGGCACTTAGGCAATCTGGAGAGGTTTCCGGGAACGAGAACTCCATCTTCTCCTGGTTTTTAACAACGGCTAAAGTTAATGTTTCTGAGCTACTCTGTCCTCTCGGAATATTTGAAATCAGATAATTTGGGTATTGGCTCTTAAAGTCCTGGCGAGAGACGCAGGAACCTTCCAGACTGAGTAAGACTGATTCGATATTTTTTTTATCGGCTGATATTGATATGGAAGAGTCCTTGGCAGTCAGATGATCGCCTATTTTTAATATTCCTCCGCTAACTTTATACGTTCCTTCGTTTTTCAGACTCGGCGTCGAAATTCTGGCTCCAGGCCATGAATTAATAAATTCAGAGGGTGATTTTTTGAGATTTCTCGAAATTTCTTCGGCTAGTTCAAACGTACGAGCAGCATCCGCTGCTGTCGCTGCTGTCGCTGCTGTCGCTGTTGAAATCTTAGTTGCATATAATGAAGGTGCAATCAGAGCAGCAAGCAGCGTTATTGTAAGGCGGGAATATGATGATCTGTTAAGGAAGTTTGTCATACTGCTCTCCATAATATGCGTTATAGTTCTGTCCTGTGGTTGAGGTTACGTTGTTCGCGCAGAAAGATTTTCCAACGTTTGATGCGACATTAGGTCCTCCAGCATAGTAAACCCCAAAAAGCTGATCGGGATTTGATGCTGCAAGCTTAATGTCTATGCTATTTTGAGTGGAACTCCATATTTCATTCCTTGCAACTATGTTATTTGTTACGGCAAGTCCTTCCATCTTGCATGCTTCATCTATATATGCTTGCCGAGTCGTTTTGGTAAACGAATAATTGAATTTCACATGGCCAAATTCATGGGCTAGGGCTGAGACTGTAAAATACATGCCCGGCATATCTTGACTCGCGCAGCTATAATTTCGGATATATACAACTTTATTTGGCATGTCCGTATAGCTGGCCGAGCCGTAAGCGATCTTGAAAGTGGTGCTGCTGTTTATCTGTGCAGTAAGTGTCGTTGATTGGGAAGTTATAAAGTCAATGCAGGTTCCAAGTCCTGTGGTAGGGACGGTTGTCTGAGCCTGAGCTCCAAAGGAAACGAGTGCAAGAAGAAATATCGCTGCCGCATGGCATCTTATTCTCATGGTATCTCCATATTTAATTGAAGAAGTCGCGCTGATTTCTACGCGATCTACCCCCCCGCAACGAAATCCTAAACGTAAAATTCCCTTCGAACTGAGGTTTTGATCAAAAAAACAGGCCCTTGCGGGCCTGTTTGGTGAGGTGCTTAGTCAATCGGTGTGCTTAGAAGCGCGCGCCGACACCGAAGCCGACGGTCCACGGATCCAGTTCCAGCTCGCTGCCGGTGCCCTGGCCGCCTTCGCGCAGTTCCGGACGCGAACGCATGTAGCGGGCGTCGGCACGTGCGAACCAGGTGGAGTTGATGTTCATGTCCACGCCGACGGTGCCGATGACACCCTTGGCGGTGTCCAGGCCCACGTGCTGGCCGCTGGCCGACGCCGCGTCGATCTTCTCGTTGCTGAAGTTCGACTCGTAGTAGCCCACGCCCACGAACGGACGGAACACGTTATCGGCCTGGCCGAAGTGGTACTGGCCACTGATGGCGATCGGCTGCTGCTCGACGGTACCGACCTTGCCCACGCCATCGGCGTTGACGCGGTGGTTGAACTTGTCGGCTGCGCCCCAGAGTTCAACGGCCCAGTTGTCGTTGATGTAGTAGCTGGCGCTCAGCGTCGGCGCCGGGCCGCCATCGACGTCCAGGCCCGGGGCCGGATCGTTCTTCGGCTTGATCAGAGCAACACCGCCGACCACGGCCCAATGCTTTCCGGAGGCGCTGTCGGCGCTGGTGGAAGCCGAGGTGGTATCGCCGGTGTAGGTGGTGTCTTGTGCAAATGCAGACGGGGCAAACGCAAGTGCGGATACGGCAGCCAGGCTCAGGATGGAAATGGCACGCATTGGGGGTCTCCTCAGTGTTCTTGTTAGGCCCGTGGAGTGGGCCGCGCCAAAGCTATTCCTGAAAATCTGAATCCACGCCCACCCGTGGCTCGCTAAAATTTCGTTTGTTCAGCAAGTTTCCGGAGAAGGCCGTGGCTACGACATGCAAGCTGAAAAAGACATTCACGCAGATGCGATCGCCGTGACGAAAACCGACGTGTTGCAGGGCCTTCCAGCGCACATTCCTAACGATTGCCGTGTATTGGTGCTCGGTTCGATGCCGGGTAATGCCTCGCTGCACGCGGCGATGTACTACGCCCATCCGCGCAACCGATTCTGGCCGCTGATGCAGGCATTGCTGGGCATCGATGCCGGGATGGCGTACCCGGCGCGCCTGCAGGCGCTGGCCGGCTGCGGGGTCGGCCTGTGGGACGTGATCGGCCAGTGCGAGCGGCGCGGCAGCCTGGACACCGCCATCGTTGCCAGCAGCATCGTGGTCAATCCGCTGGCGGCGCGGCTGGCCACGCTGCCGCAGCTGCGCGCGGTGGCCTGCAATGGCGCGGCCGCCGCGCAGGCATGGCGCCGGCATGTGCAGCCGTTGCTGCTGCCGGTCGCGTCGCAAACAGTGCCGGTGTGGGCGTTGCCATCCACCAGCCCGGCCAATGCGGCGTGGTCGCTGCAACGGCTGTGCGCGGCCTGGCAACCGCTGCGCGATGCGCTGGAGTAGCGACGTTGGATCGCCACGCAGCCACTCCACGATCGAGGCATCCGTAGGGCGAGGGGCGCCGTTGGCGCCAGCTACCTGCGGCCGGTCCAGCCAGCACGTGTGACCACCGCAGTGCCGGCCGTGCTGGCGACGGCGCAGCCACCGGCCGGAAGTCATGCCAGCCTCCGGCACGGGCAAGTGCGCCTCCTGCGCAGGCATGCTGCCCCCAACGCATAGCGGAAACGACCAGATGGCGATCAAGCACGCATTACCGAGGGCAGCGGGCCTGCTGCTGGGCCTGCTGGTCGCCGGACAGGCCGCCAGCGCCGACGATCTGCACTGCAACGTCAGCAGCGATTACGACCTCACGCTCAACCCGCGCAGCGTGATCCTGATCCGCACGTCGGGCACGTCGGGCACGTCGGGCACGTCGGGCACGTCGGGCGCGCCGCAGCGTCTGGTACTGCGTCAGGGCGCGTTGTTCGTCGACGACCACTGGGTCGCGTTGAGCGCGGACGATCGCGCCCGATTGATCCAGTTCGAGCGGCAGACCCGTGACGTGGTGCCGCTGTCGCAGGAGGTCGGGCGCGAAGCGGCCGATATCGCCGTCACCGCGCTGGGCGAGGTCGCGGCCGGCTTCAGCCGCAGTCCCGAGGCCACGCGCGTGCAACTGGCGGCCGTGCGCGAAAAGATCGACACCCGCCTGAAGCAGAGCTTCGGGAAAAGCCAGCTGACCTCGATCGATATCGATGACGACATCGGCGCGATGGTGGCCGAGCTGCTGCCGCAGCTGATCGGCGATGTCGTCGCCGGCGCGGTGCAGACGGCACTGACCGGAAACGATCTGCAGCTGCGGTCGCTGGAGGGGCTGGGAACGCGCATCGAGCGCCTGATCGAGCCACAGGCGCATGCACTGCGACCACGCGCGCAACAGCTGTGCGCACGGGTCGAAGCGCTCGACGGCCTGGACAATGCGCTGGCGTATCGTTTGCCCTCGGGCGAGCCATTGCAACTGTTGCGGGTCGATCGACACGCCTCGAAATGATCCGGCGCCTGCGCCTGCGAACGCTGCGTCCCGCCCGATGCGCGACTTTTTCCACGGCAATGGTTGGCGCTGCGGGCCGCAGCCGGCCACAATAGGGGTTTCCCCATTCTGTTGCCGGAGTTCCCCGTATGGCCGAAATCAAGGAAGCACTTGTCCCCGATATCGGTGACTACAGCGATGTCCCGGTAATCGAGGTGCTGGTGTCGGTCGGCGATACGGTCAGCAAGGACCAGAGCCTGGTCACGCTGGAATCGGACAAGGCCACGATGGAAGTGCCCTCGTCGGTGGCCGGCGTGGTCAAGGAGATCAAGGTCAAGGTCGGCGATTCGCTGTCGCAGGGCGCGCTGGTCGCGCTGATCGAAGTGGCCGACGCCGGCACCGAGACCGCCGCCGCGCCCGCAACGGCCGCCGCTCCGGCCTCCCCGGCCAAGGCCGCGCCCGCCGCCGCGCCGGCGCCTGCCGCCAAGGCTGAACCGGCGGCGCCTGCCGCGTCTTCGGAAGGTGGCCTGGTCGAGGCGCGCGTGCCGGATATCGGCGACTACACCGACATCCCGGTGATCGAGGTGCTGGTCGCCGTCGGCGATACCGTCGCCAAGGACCAGAGCCTGGTCACGCTGGAATCGGACAAGGCCACGATGGAAGTGCCGTCCTCGGCCGCCGGCGTGGTCAAGGAACTCAAGGTCAAGGTCGGCGACACGCTCTCGCAAGGCAACGTGGTGGCGATCATCGCTGCCAGCGATGGCGGCGCCGGTGCGGCGCAGTCTCCGGCCAAGCCCAGCACCGACACCGCCGAAACCGCCGGCAAGGTCGAGCCGGTCGCGGTGTCTGCGGTGCCGGACAAGCTGGCTCAGCGCGAGATCGCGCAGGTGCAGGGCGCTCGCTCCAGCGAGGCCGCACAGCCTGCGCAGGGCGGCCAACCGTCGGCCGGCAGCCCGTCCAGCCCGCCGGTGACCTTCGACGCCGACAGCGTGCTGCCGTCCAAGGTGGCCTACGCCAGCCCGGTGGTGCGCGTGTTCGCACGCGAGCTCGGCGTGGATCTGAACCAGCTCAAGGGCAGCGAAAAGGGCGGGCGCATCACCCGTGAGGACGTGCAGCGCTTCGTCAAGGCCGCACTCAGCGGCGGTACGCCTGCCGCAGCCGGTGCTGCGCCGGCCGGTGGCGGCAACGGCCTGAACCTGCTGGCCTGGCCGAAGGTGGACTTCAGCAAGTTCGGCGAGACCGAGACCCAGCCGCTGTCGCGCATCAAGAAGATTTCCGGTGCCAACCTGGCGCGCAACTGGGCGATGATTCCGCACGTCACCCAGTTCGAATCGGCCGACATCACCGACCTGGAAGCGCTGCGCGTGGCGCTGAACAAGGAAAACGAGAAGGCCGGCATCAAGCTGACCATGCTTGCCTTCCTGGTCAAGGCCAGTGCCGCGGCGTTGAAGAAGTTCCCCGAGTTCAATGCCTCGCTGGATGCGGCCGGTGAAAACCTGACGTTGAAGAAGTACATCAACATCGGCTTCGCCGCCGACACCCCTAACGGCCTGGTCGTGCCGGTGATCCGCGACGTCGACAAGAAGGGCGTGCTGCAGATCGCGCAGGAAAGCGGCGAGCTGGCCAAGAAGGCGCGCGACGGCAAGCTCGGCCCGGCCGACATGAGCGGCGGCTGCTTCTCGATCAGCTCGCTCGGCGGCATCGGCGGCACCGCGTTCACGCCGATCATCAATGCGCCGGAAGTGGCGATCCTGGGCGTGTCCAAGTCGGCGATGCAGCCGGTGTGGAACGGTAAGGAATTCGCGCCCAAGCTGATGCTGCCGCTGTCGTTGAGCTACGACCACCGCGTCATCGACGGCGCGCTGGCCGCACGCTTCACCACCTACCTCAGCCAGGTGCTGGCCGACATGCGCCGCGTCCTGCTGTGAGAGCAGCGCTGCTGACTTTCGCCCTGCTGGGCGTGCTGCCGTGGACATCCGCGGCAGCACGCCAGTGCGAGAGCACGCTCGGGCGCGGCTGGCCGCCGGCGGTGGGCAACTACGGCACTGCGGTGACCACGCTGCTCGACGCCGGCACCAGGCCGAGCCTGGCGTTGCTGACGCTGCCCACCCGTGGCGTGGAAAGCGGCGTTTCGCTGGTGCCAGGCAAGGATGGCGCCGACTGGACCTTGCGGCATAGCCGCGCCGACGAGCGCGTCTACAGCTGGGTCAGCCAGAGCGATCGCGGCAGCGTGCAGTTCCGCACCGAGCAGACTCCGGAAACGGTGGAGATCCCGATTCCGGCGGCGTTGGCAAGGCGCCTGGTCAGCAACTGGACTAGCGCACTGACGCAACTGGCGCCGAGCGGTCGCAGCGCGCCGGTGAGCGAGGGCGAGGTGCTGTCGTTCCAGGTCGATGGCGTGCGTTACAGCGGCACCCGCCCGAGCTGCGGCGCCGGCGAGCTGCTGCTGCAGCAGGCCGCGCTGCTGATCGAAGCCAGCGAAAGCAAGCAAAACAAGCGCGACAAGCGCTGGACCCAAGTCGAATCGTCGCTGGATGAACTCCAGCAGACGCTTGCCGGCACGGCCGGTTGAGCCACAGGAGAAGCAAATGGCGGTCATTGAAATCAAGGTTCCCGACATCGGCGATTACAGCGATGTCCCCGTCATCGAAGTGCTGGTCGCCGTCGGCGACAGCGTGGTCAAGGACCAGGGCCTGGTGACGCTGGAGTCGGACAAGGCCACGCTGGAAGTGCCGTCCTCGGCCGCCGGCGTGGTCAAGGAACTCAAGGTCAAGGTGGGCGACAGCCTGTCCGAAGGTGCGCTGGTGCTGCTGCTGGAAGCCGAAGGTGAGGCCGCCGCACCGGCTGCGCCCGCCAAGGCCGACAGCAAGCCCGCACCGGCGGCTGCGGCGCCTGCCGCCGCGCCCGGCAGCAAGCCGCCGGTGACGCCGTCGCATCGCGCCCCGGCCGAACCGGCGCCGTCCAAGCCGGCACTGGCCAGCGGCAAGCCGGCCGATATCGAATGCAAGATGGTGGTGCTCGGCGCCGGCCCCGGCGGCTACACCGCCGCGTTCCGCGCCGCCGACCTGGGCCTGGACACGGTGCTGATCGAGCGCTACGCCAGCCTGGGCGGGGTCTGCCTCAACGTCGGCTGTATCCCGTCCAAGGCGCTGCTGCATGCCGCCGCGGTGATCGACGAAGTGGCGCATGCCGGCGACTTTGGCGTGGACTTCGGCCAGCCCCAGATCACCCTGGACAAGCTGCGTGAGTACAAGGAAAAAGTCGTCGGCAAGCTCACCGGCGGCCTGGCCAGCATGGCCAAGCAGCGCAAGGTGCGCACCGTCACCGGCGTGGCATCGTTTGTGTCGCCGAACGAGCTGGAGATCGTCGGCGACGACGGCAAGACCCAGCTGCTGCGCTTCGAGCACTGCATCATCGCCGCCGGTTCGCAGGCGGTGAAGCTGCCCAACTTCCCGTGGGACGACAAGCGCGTGATGGATTCCACCGACGCGCTGGAACTGCACGACATCCCCAAGACCCTGCTGGTGGTTGGCGGCGGCATCATCGGCCTGGAAATGGCCACGGTGTACAGCGCGCTCGGCAGCAAGGTCACCGTGGTCGAGTTCATGGACCAGCTGATGCCGGGCGCCGACAAGGACCTGGTCAAGCCGCTGGCCGATCGGCTGAAGAAGCAGGGCGTGGAGGTCCATCTCAAGACCAAGGCCACCGACGTCACCGCCGACGCCGGCGGCATCACGGTGTCGTTCGAAGCGGCCACCGAAGGCGAGAAGCCGGGTCTGCAGGCCACCGCCTACGACCGCGTGCTGGTGGCGGTCGGCCGCACGCCCAACGGCAAGAAGATCGGCGCCGACAAGGCCGGCGTCACCATCACCGAGCGCGGCTTCATCCCGGTCGATCGGCAGATGCGCACCAACGTGCCGCATATCTTCGCCATCGGCGACATCGTCGGTAACCCGATGCTGGCGCACAAGGCCACGCACGAAGGCAAGCTGGCCGCCGAAGTGGCTGCCGGCGAGAAGAAGGAATGGGTGGCGCGGGTGATTCCGTCGGTGGCCTACACCAACCCGGAAATCGCCTGGGTCGGCGTGACCGAGACCGAGGCCAAGGCCAAGGGCCTGAAGGTCGGCGTGGCCAAGTTCCCGTGGGCCGCCAGTGGTCGCGCGATCGGCATCGGCCGCACCGAAGGCTTCACCAAGCTGATCTTCGACGAAGACACCCATCGCATCATCGGTGGTGCCATCGTCGGTGTGCATGCGGGCGACCTGCTGGCCGAGATCGGATTGGCGATCGAGATGGGCGCCGAAGCCGAAGACATCGGCCATACCATCCATGCGCATCCGACCCTGAGCGAGTCGGTCGGCATGGCCGCCGAGGTCTACGACGGCACCATCACCGACCTGTACATCCCGAAGAAGAAGTAAGCGCCGTTCCGCACAGGCTTGCCGCCGCGTGTGGTGCGGTCGCCGCGGTGGTGAGGCGACGCATGGAGGTCGTGATGGGGCAGGGCAATCTGTGTCCTGAACTGCAGGCGCTGCTGCAGCGCGAACTGGCCAGCGGCAACCGTATCGCCGAGCCGCCGCGGCGGACCGACTGGCCACATCCGGGCTCGGTGTTCGTCTCGCTGAAGCGCGACTTGCGCAGCGACGTGGCGTCGCTGCCGGCAACGGTGCAGCATGCGATCTGCACCGATCCGCACTACGGTTGGCACGACGAGTGCTACTGCACCACGCACCAGCATCTGTTGGTAGCTGGTGCGACCAAGCCGCCCTGAGCGTGTCCGCTGCTGCCATGGGTTGCAGCCGCGTCGGTTACTTGCCACGCATCCGTTGAACGACAGAACCCCGCATCGCTGCGGGGTTCTGCATGAAGCTGCTTTTTCGGGTCCCGGGTCCCGGGGCCCGAAAGAATCAGAACGCGAACGTCACGCCTGCGACCGGGCCCTTGAACTCCTGCTTCAGGCCGATCAGACCGTCGCTGCCGCGCTGGTCGACGTCGAGCTTGAACCAGTCGTAGCCGGCGAACAGACCGAAGTTCTTGGTGAAGCGGTATTCGGCAATCGCGTTGGCGCGGCTCAGGTCGCCGTCGTAATCGTCGAAGTTGCCCCAGCTGGTGTTGAGGTACTGGCCCTGCACGTTGAACAGCCAATGCTCGCTCGGACGCGCGGTGAAGCGGATACCGACCACCGGCGCAACGCCGTCGGCCTTCTCGTTCAGCACGTCGCCGGTGAACACGCTGCCCAGATCGGCATAGGCGTTGGCTTCGACTTTGGCGTACTCGGCACCGAGCTGCAAGCCCAGGCTGAATTCCGGCGAATCGATGACCGAATAGTCATACACCAGGGTGGCGACCTGATACTTCAGCTCACCCTTGATGAAGCTGCCGGTCGGCACGGTGACGCCACCGGCGCTCAGATCCTGGGTCAGGGTCTCGCGGCGATCCTTGTCGTACTTGAAGTAATCGAAGATCAGGCGCTGACGGGTGCTGATGCGGAACACGCCATCGATGCGCGGCTCCCATTCCTTGCCGCCGAGCTTGAAATCTTCGTTGACCGACACGTTGTTGCCCGCCACCAGCGTGTTGCCACGGATGGTGTTGTCGTTGTCGACGTTCATCGCACCGAGACGGAGCTGGAAGCGGTCATCGGTATCTTCGGCGTGCGCGGGCGCGGCATAGGCGGCAGCCAATACGCACGGGATGGCCAGTGCGAGGAGGTGTTTCATGGAGAGCTCCGAATTCTTGGAATGGTCAGGCGGTTGGGCCTGTGCCGCGCATCTTCGATAAGACGGCGTCTTCCATAAGTGAAGGAGCTGTCGCATTGCCGTGAAGGCCGAGATAGCAATCGGACAAAACGGTCCGCTGCTGGAGGCAGTCCGACTTTAGTCGTACGCCACGCAATTTGGGCGCCAATGGCGAAGCACGATGGCGGGTGCCGCGCCGCGACTGCACCGATTGGACCGCCGATGGGAAGGTCGCGGGGTGCGACAAAATGCGCAAAAAGCAGGAGCCCCGGTGGCCCGGGGCTCCCATACGCGACCTGCGGCAGGACCTTTCGACGAGGATGTGCAGGCCTCGCGGGATATGACCGCCGGTTTGTGGCAAAGTTCCCACCCGCTGCGGCAACCCCTGTATGGTGCGACGCAGCAACGGATGACCTCTGCCGGTTGTCTCGCAATTTGTCCCATTGCTATACTTTCGCGGCTCGACGAGGCGCATCTGCGCTTCCCACTCATTCACACGTAAGGTAACCGTAGTGCTGAACTCCGTTGACGCGGGTCGGCGGTTGATGCTGCGCGCTGCGGTATATCCGCTTGCTGCCGTAGCTATAACCAGTCTGGGGTTGCTGTTGGTCGGTCCCCGTTACTCTGCCGGTCTGGCATTGACCGGGTTTGCGACGGTGCTGGGCGGTTGGGTGGCAGCACGTACCGCGCTAGGTGGCGGTATTCAGGCAGCCGGCATTGCCATGGTCCGGCTGATTCTGGCGATGGTGTTGAAGTGGGTGTTGGTTTTCGTGGCGCTGGCGCTTGGCTTCGGCCTGTGGCGGCTGCCTCCTCTGGCCCTGTTGGCGGGTATCGCCATCGGGCTGATTTTTCAGGTTCTGGCTCTGGCCAGGCGTTGATTCGAACTTAAAGGGCTCCGGACACATGGCGGGCGAGGCAGCAACACCTACCTCCTATATCCAGCATCACTTGCAGAACCTGATCTATCCGGTTCGCGAGGGTGGCGGCACGTTTTGGACCATCCACGTCGACACCCTGGTCATGGCGGTGTTGATGGGCCTGGTCATGGTCCTGGCGTTCTGGACGGCGACCCGCAATGCCACCGCCGGCGTGCCGGGCAAGTGGCAGGCGTTCGTCGAGATCTGCCTGGAGTTCGTCGACCGCCAGGCCAAGGACACCTATCACGGCAGCAGCAAGCTGGTGACGCCGATCGCGATCACCATCTTCTTCTGGATCCTGTTGATGAACCTCATCAAGATGATCCCGGCCGACTTCATCGCCATCCCGCTGGGCTGGGCCGGCATCCACGCCTGGAAGCCGGTGCCGACCGCCGACGTCAATGCCACCCTGGGCATGTCGATCAGCGTGTTCTTCCTGATGATCGTGTTTTCGCTGCGCTCCAAGGGCGTGGGCGGCATGACCAAGGAATTCCTCACGGCGCCGTTCGGCAAGTGGATGATGCCGTTCAACCTGCTCTTGAACATCGTCGAGTGGCTGAGCAAGCCGATTTCGCTGGCGATGCGACTGTTCGGCAACATGTTCGGCGGCGAGATCGTCTTCCTGCTGATCTGGGTGCTGGGCGGTGCGGGCATCGCCGGCATGTTCGCTGGCGGCGTATTCGGCCTCGGCTGGATGCTGTTCCACCTGTTGGTGATTCCGCTGCAGGCCTTCATTTTCATGATGCTGTCGATCGTGTATCTGAGCCTTGCCGAAGACAGCCACTGAGTTTGCTGCACCCTTCATCTGCTTCATCCCGATTCATCCATCACCCTTAGAAACTTTCGTTCGGAGATCACCATGTACCTCGCCGTCCTGACCAACCTCGCTCAAGTCCAGAGCTCCACCGTCCTCGCCGTCGGCATCATGATCGGCCTGGCCGCGCTGGGTGCCGGCCTCGGTCTGGCCATCATGGCTGGCAAGTTCCTGGAATCTGCCGCGCGCCAGCCGGAACTGATTCCGGTGCTGCAGGTCCGCATGTTCATCACCGCCGGCCTGATCGACGCCGCGTTCATCATCAGCGTCGCTGTCGGCCTGCTGTTCGCCTTCGCCAACCCGCTGGCCCAGGTGTTCATCGAACGTCTGTCGCAGGCTGCCGGCTGATCCAGCGGTAGCAGGATGTGGAGGCAACCGCGTGCGGTTGCCCCCGCGGATGAAGGTCGGAAAGCGTCGCCCCGCGGTGGCGCTTTCACCCCTAAACAGCGATTGAGCGACCCATGGATATCACCCTTACCATCTTTGCCCAGGCGCTGGCCTTCGCCGGTCTGATCTGGATCGTCGCGACCAAGATCTGGCCGCCGCTGCTGCAGGCGATCGAAGAGCGTCAGCAAAAGATCGCTGAAGGTCTGGCTGCTGCCGATCGCAGTCAGAAGGATCTGGCGCAGGCGCAGGAAAAGGTCAACGAAGCACTGAAGGACGCACGCACCAAGGCCAACGAGATCATCGATCAGGCCCATGCGCGCGCCAACCAGATCATCGAAGCGGCCAAGCACGAGGCAATTGCCGAAGCCAACCGTCAGAAGGATCTGGCACAGACCGAGATCGACGCGTCCGCCACGCGTGCCCGCGAGGAACTGCGCAAGCAGGTGTCCGTGCTGGCCGTCAGCGGTGCCGAGAAGCTGCTCAAGCGCGAAATCGATGCCAACGCTCACAAGGCGCTGCTCGACGAGCTGGCGGCGGAGATTTAATCGATGAGTCAGGCCCTCACACTTGCCCGTCCGTACGGCCGCGCCGCGTTTGCGATCGCGCGTGAGGGCGGCAACTTCGCGGCCTGGTCCGATGCGCTGGCGTTTTCGGCGCAGGTGGCCGGCGACCCGCGCGTGGTCGCGCTGCTGCTCAACCCGGCCCTGCGCCAGGATCAGGCAGTGACGTTGCTGGCACCGCCGCAGGCGAGCGAAGACTATCTGCGTTTCCTCGGCCTGCTGGCCGACGCGCAGCGGCTGTCGCTGCTGCCGGAAGTGGCAGGACTGTACGAACAGCTGCGGGCCGACGCCGAACACGTCGTCAAGGCGACGGTGACCTCGGCGGCTGCAATGAGCCAGGCGGAAGTGGACACGATCGCTGCTGCGCTGAAGAAGCGCTTCGGCCGCGAGGTGGACATCACCACCGCGGTGGATGCTTCGTTGATCGGCGGCGCGGTGATCGACACCGGCGACGTGGTCATCGACGGCTCGCTGAAGGGCAAGCTTGCGCGTCTGCAAAGCTCGCTCGCCCACTGAATTCACATAAACGCATGGCCCTCGCGGCCGGCACCTAGGACTGAACGATGGCAACCACGCTCAACCCCTCCGAAATCAGCGACCTGATCAAGACCCGCATCGAGGCGGTCAAGCTGTCCGCAGAGTCGCGCAACGAAGGCTCCGTGACCAGCGTGTCCGACGGCATCGTGCGCATCTTCGGCCTGGCCGACGTGATGCAGGGCGAAATGATCGAACTGCCGAACAACACCTTTGCGCTCGCACTGAACCTGGAGCGCGATTCGGTCGGCGCCGTGGTGCTGGGCGATTACGAGAACCTGCGCGAAGGCGACGTGGCCAAGACCACCGGCCGCATCCTGGAAGTGCCGGTCGGTCCGGAGCTGCTCGGTCGCGTGGTCAACGCGCTGGGCGAGCCGATCGATGGCAAGGGCCCGCTGGGTGCCACCCAGACCGCACCGGTGGAGCGTGTGGCGCCGGGCGTGATCTGGCGCAAGTCGGTCGACCAGCCGGTGCAGACCGGTTACAAGTCGGTCGATGCGATGATTCCGATCGGCCGCGGCCAGCGCGAGCTGGTCATCGGCGACCGTCAGACCGGCAAGACCGCGCTGGCGATCGATGCGGTGATCAACCAGAAGGGCACCGGCATCAAGTGCGTGTACGTGGCGATCGGCCAGAAGGCCTCGACCGTTGCCAACATCGTGCGCAAGCTCGAAGAGAACGGCGCGCTGGCGCACACCGTGGTGGTGGCTGCGACCGCGTCCGAATCGGCCGCGATGCAGTACATCAGCCCGTATGCCGGCTGCACCATGGGCGAGTACTTCATGGACCGCGGCGAAGACGCGCTGATCGTGTATGACGATCTGTCCAAGCAGGCCGTGGCCTACCGCCAGATCTCGCTGCTGCTCAAGCGCCCGCCGGGTCGTGAAGCCTATCCGGGCGACGTGTTCTATCTGCATAGCCGTCTGCTCGAGCGCGCTGCGCGCGTGTCCGAGGAGTACGTGGAGAAGTTCACCAACGGTGCGGTGACCGGCAAGACCGGTTCGCTGACCGCGCTGCCGATCATCGAAACGCAGGCCGGCGACGTGTCCGCGTTCGTGCCGACCAACGTGATCTCGATCACCGACGGCCAGATCTTCCTGGAAACCGACCTGTTCAACGCCGGCATCCGCCCGGCCGTGAACGCCGGTATCTCGGTGTCGCGCGTCGGTGGTGCGGCCCAGACCAAGATCATCAAGAAGCTGTCCGGCGGTATCCGTATCTCGCTGGCGCAGTACCGTGAGCTGGCCGCGTTCGCGCAGTTCGCCTCGGACCTGGACGAAGCCACCCGCAAGCAGCTCGAGCGTGGTCAGCGCGTCACCGAGCTGATGAAGCAGAAGCAGTACGCGCCGATGTCCATCGCCAACCAGGCGCTGTCGATCTATGCCGTCAACGAGGGCTACCTCGACGAAGTGCCGGTGAACAAGCTGCTGGCGTTCGAAGAAGGCCTGCACGCGCACTTCGCCAACACCCAGGGTGAGCTGATCTCCAAGATCAACACCACCGGCGGCTGGGACAACGACATCGAAGCTGCCTTCAAGAAGGGCATCGAAGAGTTCAAGACCACGGGCAGCTGGTAAATCCAGCTGCGGGAATCGGGAATCGAGAATAGGGAATCGTCAAAGCGGGTTGGCTGTGCCAATTCCCGACTTACGATTCCCCATTCCCACTAAGCGAGCGAAGCGAGCGAGTATGGCAGGCGGACGCGAAATCAAAACCAAGATCAAGAGCGTGCAGAACACCCGCAAGGTGACGCGCGCGCTCGAAATGGTCTCGGCCTCCAAGATCCGCAAGGCGCAGGACCGCATGAAGACCTCGCGTCCGTACGCGCAGGCGATGAAGCAGGTGATCGGGCATCTGGCGCAGGCCAGCACCGACTACCAGCATCCGTTCCTGGTCGAGCGTGAGCAGGTCAAGCGGGTCGGCTACATCGTGATCTCTTCCGACCGCGGCCTGGCCGGCGGTCTGAACAACAACTTGTTCCGCAAGATGCTGGGCGACGTGCGCCCGTGGCAGGAGCAGGGCGCCGAGATCGACGTGGTGACCATCGGCCAGAAGGCCTCGGCGTTCTTCCGTCGCATCAAGGTCAACATGGTCGGCAGCGTCACCCATCTGGGCGACAGTCCGCAGATCGAGCAGTTGATCGGCGTGATCAAGGTGATGCTGGATGCGTTCGTCGAGGGCAAGGTGGACCGCGTGTATCTGGTCTACAACCGCTTCGTGAACACGATGACGCAGAAGGCCAGCTTCGATCAGCTGCTGCCGCTGCCGGCCGCCGAGCACAAGGTGGCCCACCACGATTGGGATTACCTCTACGAACCCGATGCCGCGACCGTGCTGGAGCACGTGATGACGCGTTACATCGAGTCGCTGGTGTACCAGGCCGTGCTGGAAAACGTGGCCTCTGAACATGCCGCGCGCATGGTGGCGATGAAGGCCGCCAGCGACAACGCCAACAAGATGATCGGCACCTTGCAACTGGTCTACAACAAGGCGCGCCAGGCGGCGATCACCCAGGAAATTTCGGAAATCGTCAGCGGCGCGGCCGCCGTATAGCCGGGAATAGGGAATGGAGAATCGGGAATGGTCGAAGCAGCAGCACTTGATCTTCCCATTCCCGACTCCCGTTTCCCTATTCCCGACACAAGAATCGAACAGACATTAGTGGAGTTATCCAAATGAGTCAGGGCAAGATCGTTCAGATCATCGGCGCGGTCGTCGACGTCGAATTCCAGCGCAATGAAGTGCCGAAGGTCTATCACGCGTTGAAGGTCGAAGGTACCGAAATCACCCTGGAAGTGCAGCAGCAGCTCGGCGATGGCGTGGTGCGCACCATTGCGCTCGGCTCCACCGACGGCCTGAAGCGCAACCTGCTGGCCACCAACACCGAGCGTGCGATTTCGGTGCCGGTCGGTGCCGGGACGCTGGGCCGCATCATGGACGTGCTGGGTCGTCCGATCGACGAAGCCGGCGACGTGCAGGCATCGGACCATTGGGAAATCCATCGCGCTGCGCCGTCGTATGAAGACCAGTCGTCCAGCACCGAACTGCTGGAAACCGGCATCAAGGTCATCGACCTGATGTGCCCGTTCGCCAAGGGCGGCAAGGTCGGCCTGTTCGGCGGCGCCGGCGTCGGCAAGACCGTCAACATGATGGAGCTGATCAACAACATCGCCAAGGCGCACTCGGGTCTGTCCGTGTTCGCCGGCGTGGGCGAGCGTACCCGCGAGGGCAACGACTTCTACCACGAGATGAAAGACTCCAACGTGCTGGACAAGGTCGCGATGGTGTACGGCCAGATGAACGAGCCGCCGGGCAACCGTCTGCGCGTGGCGCTGACCGGCCTGACCATGGCCGAGTACTTCCGCGACGAAAAGGACGAGAACGGCAAGGGCAAGGACGTGCTGCTGTTCGTCGACAACATCTACCGCTACACGCTGGCCGGTACCGAAGTGTCCGCGCTGCTCGGCCGCATGCCGTCGGCAGTGGGCTACCAGCCGACCCTGGCCGAGGAAATGGGCGTGTTGCAGGAGCGCATCACCTCGACCAAGAGCGGTTCGATCACCTCGATCCAGGCCGTGTACGTGCCTGCGGACGACCTGACCGACCCGTCGCCGGCGACCACCTTCGCCCACCTGGATTCCACCGTCACGCTGAGCCGTAACATCGCCTCGCTGGGTATCTACCCGGCAGTGGATCCGCTGGATTCCACCAGCCGCCAGATGGACCCGCTGGTGATCGGCCACGAGCATTACGACACCGCCCAGCGCGTCCAGCAGACCTTGCAGAAGTACAAGGAACTGAAGGACATCATCGCGATCCTGGGCATGGACGAGCTGAGCGAAGAAGACAAGCAGTCGGTGTCGCGCGCGCGCAAGATCGAGCGCTTCTTCAGCCAGCCCTTCCACGTGGCCGAAGTGTTCACCGGCTCGCCGGGCAAGTACGTCTCGCTGAAGGACACCATCCGCGGCTTCAAGGCGATCTGCGACGGCGAGTACGACCACCTGCCGGAGCAGGCGTTCTACATGGTTGGCAGCATCGAAGAAGCCGTCGAGAAAGCCAACAAGATGAGCGCCAAGGCGTAACAGCCGGGATTTGGCATTCGGGATTCGGGATTTGGTACGGCGGTGAGCGGGGTGCGGAGACGAGGTGAGTGGCCACAGTGAAAGCTGCGGTTGCCAATCCCGAATCCCCAATCCCCAATCCCCGCCTCACAACGTGAGGCACCATGAGCACTATCCGTTGCGACATCGTCAGCGCCGAGAAGGAAATCTTCCACGGTGAGGCGACGCTGGTCGTGGCCACCGGCGAGCTGGGTGAGCTGGGCATCGCGCCCAAGCACGCGCCGCTGATCACTCGCCTGAAGCCGGGCAAGGTGGTGGTCACCACCGCCAGCGGCGAACAGCTGGACTTCGCCATTTCCGGCGGCATCCTGGAAGTGCAGCCGCAAGTGGTGACCGTGCTGGTCGACACTGCGGTGCGCGCGCAGGACATCGACGAAGCCGCCGTGCGCAAGGTCAAGGAAGAGGCCGAACGTCTGCTGGCCAACCGTGGCGACACCGTGGACGTGTCCGATGCGCAGCGTCGGCTGGCCGAAGCGACCGTGCAGCTGCAGGCACTGGAACGGCTGCGTCGCACCCTCAAGCATTAAGCACGCGGGCTCGCGCCCGTTTGCTCGTAACGCGATGCCCGCTGCACCGCCACACCCAGGTGTGGAGTGAAAACGCCGACCCTCGTGTCGGCGTTTTCGTTTCTGGCGCTGCGCATGCGTGGCGCGGCCTCCATGCCTGGGTGCGGCAGGCACACTGCCTGCCTTACGCTGTGCCGCCGGCTGCAGGTGGCGCAGCATCTCACTCATGCATGTCGAGGAACACCCGATGACCCGCACGATCGATGGCTTTCGTGGTTATGCGCTGAGCGGCCTGCTGGCCGTGGCGATGCTGGGATGTGCGCTGCCGGCCCGCAGCCAGCCGCCGCTGGATCCGTTGCTGGATCGCATCGTGCAACGCAACGCCATCGGCGATGCGGTGGCGCTGAGCAAATGGGACAGCGGCAAGCCGGTGCTGGACCAGACCCGCGAGGCGGCGGTGCTGCAGAGCGTGCGCGAGCAGGCGCCTGCGCACGGGCTGGATGCCGACGATGCGGCGCGCTTCTTCGCTGCGCAGATCGAGGCCAACAAGTCGGTGCAGTACGCATTGTTGAACCACTGGCGCGAACGTGGGCGCGCGCCGGACACGGCGCGTCCGGATCTGGCAAGCCTGCGCACGCGTCTGGATCAACTGCAAGGCGAATTGCTCGACGCACTGGCCGGTGTCGCGCCGGCACGTGCAGCGCCGCAATGCCCGGCCAATACGGCGCATGCCGCCGCCCGGTACGCTGCACAGTGGCAGCTGGACGCGCTGCATCGCGCCGCACTGGTGCGCAGCCTGGGCGATTTCTGCCGCTGAACCCCCGCACCGCCACCAGCACTCAAGCGCCGACCGTCCCCTTGGGGGAGGGGGACGCCCTACCAAGCAAGCGATCAGCGATGCATTGGCTGATCTGCACATGGTGGCGACATAGATCGCGTTTTCTTCAGTCGAAAGCAGCAGCGTCTTCGGTCACTGCGCTCGCTCAGCGATACACCACGTGCCGGCCCAGGAAAAACGACACGATCGCCAGGCCGCCTTCCACCAGCGGTTTGGCCAGCCAGGCCTGGCGCAGGCCAACCAGATCCACCGTTGCCGACAACAGCCAGGTGCTGATGAGGGTCAGTGCCAGCCACATCAGCGCAAAGCGGCGAAAACGCGGCCAGCCCAGGCGTGCACCGCCGTCCTGGGCGAAGGTGTAGCGGCCGTTGAGCCAGAAGCCCAGCACCGCGCCGCTGATCCGCCCGAGCAGATTGGCCGGCACGGCAGGCATGCCCGCCGCGGTGGCGGCGATGAAGATGCCGCAATCCACCGCCAGCTGCAGGGCGCCAATGATCATGAATTGGCTGCCTTGGCGGAACAGACTCATGCAGGCCGGGTCATCGTGGAGGGGCGCTCATGCTAACGGCAGCGACGCTTGAAAAGTGTCATCGTCGCGCGTGCTGCAGGCGGAACACCACGCATTGCCGGGACAGCGACTAGAATTTGGCGCTCCCACATTCTGGAACGCTTCGATGACTCTGCCCTTGCACGTCGTGATCCTGGCCGCGGGCGAGGGCAAGCGCATGCGCTCGTCCCTGCCCAAGGTGCTGCAGCCGCTGGCGGGCCAGCCGATGCTGGCACATGTGATCGCCACCGCGCGGCAGCTGCAGCCGGCAGCGATCCATGTGGTGCACGGGCACGGCGGCGAGCAGGTGCAGGCGGCGTTTGCCGCGCACGGCGATCTGCACTGGGCCGAACAACGACAGCAACTGGGCACCGGGCATGCGGTGCAACAGGCAATGGATGCAATTCCGGATGCGGCGACAGTGCTGGTGCTGTACGGCGATGTGCCGCTGATCCAGTGCCAGGACCTGCTGCAGCTGCTGCACGCACCCGGGCGCATGGCAGTGCTGGTGGCCGATGTGCCCAATCCCACCGGGTACGGCCGCATCCTGCGCGATGCCGAAGGCAAGGTCGCCGCGATCGTCGAGCAGAAGGACGCCAATGACGAGCAGCGCCGCATCCGCACCATCAACACCGGCATCCTCACCGCCGAGTCCACGGCGCTGCGCCGCTGGCTGGCCGGTCTGTCCAACGAGAATGCACAGGGCGAGTTCTATCTCACCGACGTGTTCGCCAGCGCCGCCGCCGATTTCACTCCGGCCGACATGGTGCACGTGGCCGATGCGCAGGATGTGGAAGGCGCCAACGACCCCTGGCAGCTGGCGCAGCTGGAGCGCGCCTGGCAACTGCGTGCGGCGCGTGCGCTCTGCCTGCAGGGCGTACGCATGGCCGACCCGGCGCGCGTGGAGCAGCGCGGCTCCGTGACGGTAGGCAGCGACGTGCAGCTGGACATCGATGTGGTCCTGGAGGGCGATGTGACACTTGGCGATGGCGTGGTGATCGGCCCCTTCGTGCGCTTGCGCAATGTGACGCTGGGCGCCGGCACGCAGGTGCGCGCCCATTGCGATCTGGAAGGCGTGGTGACCGAAGGGGCAGTGCAGATCGGCCCGTTCGCGCGGCTGCGTCCTGGCACCGTGCTGGCCGATGGCGTGCATATCGGCAACTTTGTCGAGACCAAGAAGGTCACGATGGGCGTGGGCAGCAAGGCCAACCATCTGACCTACCTGGGCGATGCGGTGATCGGCAGCAAGGTCAACATCGGTGCCGGCACCATCACCTGCAATTACGACGGGGTGAACAAGTCGCAGACCAGCATCGGCGATGGCGCCTTCGTCGGCTCCAACAGCGCGTTGGTGGCACCGATCGAGATCGGCGCCATGGCCACCATCGGCGCGGGCTCGGTGATCACCCGCGATGCGCCTGCCGGCCAGCTCAGCGTCACGCGTGCGCGTCAGACCGTGGTCGAAGGCTGGGAACGCCCGACCAAGAAATAGCGTGTTTTCTAGGCGTGCGGCGTGGCTGCACGTCGCTGCAAGGGGCGGGCCGCCGCTGTGCAGCGGTGCCATGCACAGGCCACCCCCGTCACGACCGATCACGAGGTGCACGATGCAAACGTCACGTTGCGCGTTGCGGGTGACATTACTGCTGACATTGGCGGCATTGCTGCCCATGTCAGCCTATGCGCAGACCCACCGGCTGTATCTGGCGCCGGATGGCAACGATGCGGCGGCGGGCACCAGCGCAACGACCGCGTTGCGGAGTCTGGCGGGCGCCCAGCAGCGGTTGCTGGAGCAGCGGCCCAGCGGCGCGGTGGACGTGGTGATTGCCGCAGGCACGTATCTGCGGCAATCGGTGCAATGGACCTTCACCAACGGGGCGCCCATTCGCTTCATCGCTGCGCCGGATGCGGCCGCGCCACCATGGTTCGACGGACGCGGCGGTGCGACCTGGTTCACGCTGAAGGGCGGCGGCGATACCGCTACCCGGCTGACCTTCGCCGGGTTGAAGGTGAGCAATTACTGGATGGCGATGGACCTGGGCAGCAGCAAGCGCAGCGCCGACGGCAACAGCGGCAACGTCATCCGCAACATGAGCTTCGAGCGGATCGGTGGCATCCATGGCAGCAGCAGCGAGGCCGCCTATTCGTTCGCGGCGATCCGCCTGCAGAACTCGCGCGACAACCGCATCGAACGCAATCGCTTCATGTCCATCGAAAACGACACCCGGACCTCTGGCTTCGTGCACGCGATCTACCTGGCGCGCCACTCCTCCGGCAACCGCATCGAAGGCAATACCTTCACCGAGGTCAACGGCGATGCCGTGCGTACCCGCGATGCCTCCGACAACACCTACGTGGCGTCCAACCGTTTCGTCCGGGCCGGCAAGTACGCGGCGTTTTCGGACTGGATCAAGCCCGATGGCGAATGTCCGTCGCAAGGCGGGCAGTTCGTCGACAACACCGTGGGGGCTGGCTATTACGGCGCCATCGCCGCCACCCGCACCAGCGGTGCCGACGATGCCTGTGGCGCGTTGAAACAGCCGCGGATCCAGGAGCGCGGGACGCTGCGCGGCGATTGAACGCTGCGATCGCTTGCAGCGAACTAACCGGCCGCCGCCGCCGGCAGCAGCAAGGTGACGCACAAGCCGCCGTGTTCGCGGTTATGCAGCGAGATGCGCCCGCCGTGCGCTTCGGCGATCTCGCGGGTGAGCGCAAGCCCGAGCCCGGTGCCATTGCGCTTGGTCGAGTAGAACGGCATCAGTGCGTTGTGCAGCACGGCCTCGTTCATGCCGTTGCCGCGGTCCAGCACTTCGATCCGCAGCCATTGCGGCACGCGCGTGACACGCACGGCGACATCGCTGTTGGGCGGCTGCGCTTCGCTGCAGGCCTCGTGTGCGTTCTTGAGCAGGTTGAGCAGCGCCTGCTCGATCTGCGCGGCATCGATGCGGCTGGAGACATCGCTCAGTGCGCCTTGCAGCTGGAACGGAATCTGCTGCCGCAAACGCTCCAGGAACGGCGCCCATTCGATGGTCTGCAATTGCGGCTGCGGCAATTTGGCAAAGCGGGCGTAGCCGCGGATGAAGCCTTCCAGATGACGGGCGCGTTCTTCGATGGTTTCAAACACCGTGCCAAGCCGGTCGGTGCGTTCGCGGCGCAGCAACTCGGCGCCGGAATGCGCCAGCGAGGCGATTGGTGCGAGCGAGTTGTTCAATTCATGGCTGATCACGCGGATGACCTTCTTCCAGGTCTGCACTTCCTGGCGCCGCAATTCGGTGGTCAAGGTGCGGATCAGCAATAGCTCGTGGCCGCGTCCATTGAGATGGAAACTGCGGCGTGACAGGTGATAGATCTGCTCGTCGTCTTCGTCATCGCCGTCCTCGCGGACCGCAAACAGGCAATCGCCGCCGCGTGCCAGCGCATCGCGCAGTTCGCCGGGCATGCGCGCGAGCACGTCGTCCAGGTGCTGGCCTTCAAGCTTGCGGCCGTCGTGCAACAGCTTGCGTGCGGCGTTGTTGGAGAAACCGATGCGGCGCACCCCATCGCCACCGGCCACCACCAGCAGCATCGCCACCGGGGTGTTTTGCAACATGGTGTCGAGCATCAGTTCGCGCTGCACCAGATTGCGCCGTTGCGCGCGCAGCACCTCGCCCAGTTCCGCATGCGCCTGCACCAGTTGCGCCAGTTCGTCGCTGCCGCGCCAGTACACGCCGAAGTTGTATTCGCCATCGCGGTAGCTGCTGGTGGTGCCGGCCAGGGCGCGGAACAGCGAGCGCATCGGTGCAGTGGCGCGTTGCAGGCTCCACCACATCGTCGCCAGCAGCACGATGGCGGAGATCAACGCCACTTCCCAGCCGCGATCCAGCCAGTACGCGGTGAACCAGGGCAGGGCGGCGGCCAGCACCAGCACCGGCAGCAGGCGCAGGAACAGCGAGAAGGTGAAGGAACGTGGCTGCCACATGCTCAGGCTTACTCCTGGCTGATGCCGTAGCGGTCCATGCGCCGGTACAGCGCCTGCCGGCTCAGCCCCAGCTCGGCAGCGGCCTGGGCAATGACGCCCTGCGCGCGCGCCAGCGCCTGCTCGATCCGGGCGCGATCCGGTTCGCCGGTGGTCGGCGCGGCCGGGCGCGCTGCGGCCGCGCGCGGCAGGTTCAGATCGCCGGCTTCGATGCGCGCACCTTGCGCGAGCAGGAACGCACGTTGCAGCACGTTGCGCAGCTCGCGCACGTTGCCGGGCCAGGCGTGCCGCTGCAGGGCATCGCGTGCCTGTGTGGACAAGGGTTTTTCGCCGGCCAGGAAGTGCTCGGCCAACGGGCCGATATCGCCAGGGCGTTCGGCC
Source organism: Xanthomonas campestris pv. asclepiadis (assembly GCF_020784175.1). GTDB lineage: Bacteria > Pseudomonadota > Gammaproteobacteria > Xanthomonadales > Xanthomonadaceae > Xanthomonas > Xanthomonas campestris_D. The sequence goes on along the minus strand of NZ_JAJGQM010000002.1, from coordinate 89,750 downwards.
AGGGCCGGCAACGCGATTTCCACCGTGTTGAGGCGGTAGTACAGATCTTCGCGGAAGCTGCCATCGCGGATCATCGTCTGCAGGTCGGCGTTGGTGGCGCTGATCACCCGCACCTTGGCATGACGCTCGCGGTTGGAGCCCAGGCGCTCGTAGCGGCCGGTTTCCAGCACGCGCAGCAGCTTCATCTGCCCTGCCAACGGCAGGTTGCCGATTTCGTCCAGAAACAGCGTGCCGCCATCGGCGGCTTCGAACTTGCCTTCGCGCGCCTTGTTGGCGCCGGTATACGCGCCAGCCTCGGCGCCGAACAATTCGGCTTCGATCAGTTCGCCCGGCAATGCGCCGCAATTGAGCGCAATGAAGGGGCCGTGTCTGGCAGGCGAGTTGGCCTGGATGATCTCGGCGATCTTCTCCTTGCCGCTGCCGTTGGGGCCGGTGATCAGCACCGGCAGGTCCGAGCGTGCGACCTGGCAGGCAAGCGCGATCGCGCGTTCGCTGGCCGGGTCGGCGAACACCGCGCCGCGCAGATCGTAACGCTGTGTCAGCTGCTCGCGACCGCGCCGCTCGCGCGCGCGCCGACGTTCCAGCTCGCGGCGCGCTTCGGACAGCTCCAGCAGGTTGTTGACCGTGGTCAGCAGCTTGGTGTCGTCCCAGGGCTTGGCGATGTAGTCGGCCGCACCGGCCTTGACCAGGCCCACCGCGCTGCCCAGATGGGTCCACGCGGTGAGCAGGATCACCGGCAGATCCGGGTGGCGCTGACGGATCTGGGTGAACAGTGCTTCGCCTTCCTCGCCGGAGGTGGTGTCGGCGGTGAAGTTCATGTCCTGGATCACCAGGTCGAACACCTGCTCGTCCAGCAGCGCCAACCCGGCCTGCGGCGAATGCGCGTGCCGCGCCTCGATGTCGTGCAAGGAAAACAGCACCTCCAGCGCAGTGGCCACGGCGGTGTTGTCGTCGATGATCAGGATCTGCGGCATTGCGATACTCATGATGGCGCGGGCGAGAGTGGCTATCAGAACAGGATTCGGTGCGCGGCGGAACTGCGCTGCGCGTCGCTCATGAATGTCTGGTGCACGCGCATGGCCGACCTGCCTGCTAGCGGAGTTTTCGGGCGATGCTGCGAGTGCGGCAATGGAACCGGTACGCCGGACAGGCTGCGTGACTGCATCCGCGCTGCCGGACTCAGGTATTCGCGGCGCGTGCCGTGCTGCTGCCTGCCGGTGAGAACGGCGGTGCTGCATGCCTCGGCGATGGAGTCAACGAGGCATACGCGTCACTGACTCAGGTTAAGTACCAACCTTGATATGTGCTGCCGGGACAGCCTGCAGCCGCGCATATCGCATTGACCCATCACGCAATCTGGCCCAACGCCAGCGGCAGATCCGGCACAGCGTCGGCTGCATTGCCCGGCGCTGTACCGCCCACTTCATGCGCTACGCGTTGCCACTGCCGGCGGCACCAGCGCGGCGCGCCTGGCCGGCCAGAACACCGCGATCTGGCCGAGTGCCCATAACAACAGCGCGCCGATCGGCAGATAGATCAATGGAAGGCGTGGCAATTCGTAGCGCGCCATCAGCCACACGTTGATGGAGTAAGCCATGAGCATGCCGAGCACAATGCCGATCGAGGCCAGCAGGAAGTTCTCGATCTGGAAGTAGCGCAGGATCTGCCCGCGTGTAGCGCCCAGTGCGCGACGGATGCCGATCTGCTTGGTGCGCTGCTGCACCCAGAAGCTGGCCAGGCCAACGATCCCCAGCGCGGTGACGATCAGCAGTGCGATGCTCATGGTGACCAGTAGCCAGGCCATCGAGCGATCCTGTCGATAGAAATTTCGACGCATCTGCTCGAAGACTCTTGGTTGCTCGATGATGCGACTTGCACTGTTCTTCTCCAGTGCTGCCACTGCCTGACGCAGGACCTCGTCACGGCGCGCCGGATCGGTGCGTAGCAGGTAGCGGCCGCCGTCCTTGTAGGTCGTCTTGACCGGGGTCAGCATCGAATCGTCGTAAACGGCCGCGCCACCATAGTTGTTGACACGCGCCAGATGCTCCACGATGCCGACGACCTTGATGGGCGTGGCGTCGCGATAGATCGATTTCCCCAATGCGGATTGGCCTGGGAACAGCTTGTCGGCCGCGCTTTTGGTCAGGATGGCGCTTGGGATGATGGCCGTCTTGTCATCCGACCAGGTGAATTCGCCTTCCGTGAAACGGCGCCCCTGTATCAATGTCAAGCCCATCGTGTCCAAGGTCTGACTGTCGCCGGTGTAGTCGTTGACGTCGATCGTTGAGTTTTTCTGGTCAGCCGTCAGTTTGAGGCCGCTGACCCACATGCTGTCACCATAAGGAATCTGGCTGACGCTGGAGGCATATTTGACGCCGGGAATACGACGCAGCGCAGCCAAGTCCGTATCGGTGAGTGCACGTGCGTTTTCGTCGCGGCCGATGCCGCTGATGGTGAGCGTCACCAGTTCAGTTTCTGCCAGACCGCTGGGGCGTTGTGTGCGTTCCAGGCGATCGCCGATCAGGAACAAAGCGTTGGAGATGATGGCGCAACTGAGTGCCACCTCGAGCACGATCAGGGCAGCAGTCGTCTTGTGGCGCCGTAGCGTGGACAGAATGGGTCGGATTTCCATGGGCAATTCCTTGAGGGGCTGGCGAACGGTGCGAGAGCACACGCGGTTCAGAGGTCAGCTCACTGGGCCTTGAGTTGAATGGCTGGAGGCACAGTGCACGCGCGCCATGCGGGGAGCAGCCCGGCCACGATGCTGGCCGCCAGTGCAAGAGCAAAAGTGGCCAGCAACATTGCCGGATCAAGCCTTGCCAGATCGGCATATTGAGCCGGTTGTTGACGCACTCCCCACAGGCCCAGCGTGGCAAGAGCCAGTCCCAGGATGCCGCCGGCCAGACCGATGGTTCCTGCTTCAACCAGGGACTGCGCGAAGATGCTGCGCTTGGTTGCCCCCAATGCTCGCCGCACGCCGATTTCTCCACTGCGGCGCATGAACTTGGCCAACAACAGACCGATGGTATTGACCAGACACACCAGCAGGAAAACGAACGCCAGCCAGGTCTGCAGGCGCACATCGCTGGGAACAACCTTCTTAAAGTCCAGCCATTCCATGATGCTACGCAGCTGGACATTTGCCGGTTGCTCGAAGCGTCCCGCGCGCCGCTGCTGGTCCGAATAGTTCTCCAGATACTGGCGGTACGCGCTGACCTTCTGCGGAGTGTCCAATTGCACCCAGTATTGGACCCAGGAGCAGGCAGCATTGAGATCTTCCGGCGGAGTGCTTTCGCCCCAGCACGAACGTTGTCCACTGCTTGAGAGTTTCAATTCGATTGCAGTGCTGAACGGCAGGAAGACCTGCTCGGACTTGTCGTAGGCCCCGCCACCCAAGTTGTAGAACGTTGGTGTCAGACGCCATTCGCGAACCACGCCAACGACCCGCATGATGTTCCGATTGAAGTTCACCGTGCGGCCGACGCTGTCTTCACCATTGAAGAGCTTCTTATTGAGTGCTTCGGAGATCACCACCACCCGTGCACGGCTTTCATCGTCATTGGCAGTCCATGGGCCGCCATAGAGGAACGGCACATCGAACATGGGAAAGAAATCGACAGACGTGTAACGCGCGTCCAGCATCATCGGTCGCAATGAGGTGTTGTCCGGCTCCAGTGGGACGGTACCCGCGGTCATCATGACCTGACGATCTCCACGCTTATCCCGTAGCAGCGCCTCGGCATCGAACCGGGTCAATTGATCCAGTGCATCGTCGTCCTGATAGCCCAACGAACGTGCATCGAGCTGTGGATGAAACAGTACACCGCTTTTTTCGGGAATCGGATCGCCCGACAGCACATAGAACACCGTCAAGGTGGTCATGCTGGCGCCGATGCCCAGCGCGATCGCAAGCACCATCAGTGCGGTCAGTATCTTGTTGCGGCGGAAGCTGCGTAACGCCAGATTGAAGTAGTAGCCGAGCATGGGATGTGCCTCTTATTCGGCCAGGGTGGGTGCGCTGTGGCGCGCGCGCATCAGGGCGGGGTTGCGTTCCAGATCGGTGGCCTGGCCATCGACGATGTGCACGTTGCGTTGCGCGCGTGCGGCCAGTTCCGGGTCGTGGGTGACCATCACGATGGTGGTGCCCTGGCTGTTGATCTCTTCCAGCAGTTCCATCACCCCACGTGCCATCTGCGAGTCGAGGTTGCCGGTGGGTTCATCGGCCAGCAGCAGGCGCGGGCTGCCGGCCAATGCGCGGGCGATGGCGGCACGTTGCTGCTGGCCGCCGGACAGCTCGGTGGGGTAGTGCTTCAGGCGCGAACCCAGGCCGACCTTGGTCAAGGCTTCCTCAATGCGCTGCTTGCGCTCGGCCGCAGCCATGCCGCGATAACGCAGCGGCACATCGACGTTGTCGAACAGGTTGAGGTCGGGAATCAGATTGAAGCCCTGGAAGATGAAACCGATCTTGCGGTTGCGCAGGCGCGAACGCGCATCGTCGGACAGATGGCTGACGTCCTCGCCGTCGAGCAGGTACTGCCCGCTGGTGAAGGTCTCCAGCAGCCCGGCCAGGTTGAGGAAGGTGGTCTTGCCCGAGCCCGAAGGGCCGGTGACCGCGACGAATTCGCCTTCGCGCACATGCAGGTCCAGCGAACGTAGCGCGTGCGTTTCCACCTGTTCGGTGCGGAAGACCTTGGAGACCGATTGCATCTTGAGCATTGCCGATTCCTTTGCAAGAGATATGTGCGAAAGAGCTTTAGAGTGGTGATCGCAACGTGGCGCGCGGTCGTCAGGCGTGTGTAAGGCTGCGTAGTGGCTGCTTTCTAGTGGACGGTGACGCGCGGCGCATCGCCAAAGTTGTCTGCACCGGAGACCACCACGCGGTCGCCGGCCTGCAGCCCGGACAGCACCTGCACCTCGCCCAGGCTGCTGACACCCATGCGCACCGGTCGGCGCACCGCGGTGTTGCCATCCATCACATAGGCGTAGCTGCCGCCGGATTGTTCGACGAACGGGCCGCGCTCGACCTTGAGCACGTTGCGGCGCGTGTCCATCACCACCCGTGCGCTCATGCGCTGGCTCTGGCGCAGGCCCGGCGGCTGCTTGTCGGCAAAGCGGATGCGTGCGGTGACTTCGCCGTTGACCACTTCCGGCGACACCGCCGAGATGGCGCCGGGGAACGGTTCGCCGCTGCCGCTGGTGAGCTGCGCCGGCATGCCGATGGCCAGGTCGCGCGCAAAACTTTCCGGCACCTTGATCTCGACTTCGAACTTGGACAGGTCGACCACGCCCAGGATCGGCGCGTTCGCCGCGACCTGGGTGTGCTGCACCGCCTGCACCTGGCCAACCTGGCCATCGAACGGCGACAGCAGCGTGAGCGCATCGACCTGGCGCTGCACCTCGGCCACCACCGCGCGCTGGCGGTCTGCGAGCAGGCGCTTGTTGCGCGAATCCAGGTCTGCCCCCTGGCTCTTCAGCGACGCATCCCGCTCGGCGTGCTGCAGGTCGATGTCGGTCTTCTTCAAGGTGTCCTGCGCCTTGGCCAGTTCCACCTGCGGCACCGCGCCGCCATCGTAGCCGCGCTGGTAGCGCTCCAGGTCGCGCGCGGCAGCCTGCTTGTCGATCTTGGCCTGGTCGGTGAGCTTGCTGGCGTTGGCGCGGGCCAGCGTGGCGTCCAGCCCGGCGCGGCTGGATTCGGCTTCCAGGCCTGCCAGCGTGGCCTGCTCCTGGGCCAGCTTGCTGCGCAGTTCCGGGCTGTCGATGCGCGCCAGCTCCTGGCCCTGCTTGACCACGTCGCCGGCCACCACGCTCAGCGTCACCGTGCCGGCAGAAATGGCGTACAGCACGGGGCTGTTGGCGGCGATGACGCGGCCATCGGCGGCGATGTCGCGCACCAGGTCACCCTGGCTGACGGTGGCGATCCGCACCCGGCTTGCATCGAACGAACGGCTGCCGGCGCTCCACGCGGTGACCGCCCAGCCAATGCCGGCCAGTACCGCGACCACGGCGACGCCGGGCCATAGCCAACGGCGCCAGGGCGCGTGCCGGGCGGGTGTACGGAGAACCTGGTCCTGGGCGGAGGTATCGCGAATCATGGTCGGCTGGCTCGGTGGCGTCACTGCGATAAAGCAGGACGTATGCCAATCTTCAAGTGATTGAAAGCAATCATCTTTATGGGCTGGCGAGCGGTGTCCGCAGTGTCCGCGGACACCGCTGCGGACAGGTTGTCCGGGCATGGTCATGCAGCGGACAAGAGCGGACACGCTAAAATGCGCGGCTTCGTCCTCAAGGGTTGTCCTATGTGCGGCATTGTCGGAGCGATCGCCGGGCGCGATGTGGTTTCGGTCCTGATCGAAGGACTCAAGCGTCTGGAGTACCGCGGCTACGATTCCTCCGGCATCGCCGTGCTCGATGGCGACCAGGTGCGCCGCGTGCGCCGCACCGGGCGCGTGGCGGAGATGGCGCAGGCGGCGCAGGCCGAGCAGTTCGGCGCGACGCTGGGCATCGGCCACACTCGCTGGGCCACCCATGGCGGCGTGACCGAGGCCAATGCGCACCCGCACATCAGTGCGGGCGTGGCACTGGTGCACAACGGCATCATCGAAAACCACGAGCAGCAGCGCGAGAAGCTGCGCGCGCTCGGCTACACCTTCGAGTCGCAGACCGATACCGAAGTCATCGCGCACCTGATCCATCACCATCTGGTCAGCACAGGTGACCTGTTGACAGCGCTGCAGCGCACGGTCAAGGAGCTCACCGGTGCCTATGCGCTGGCGGTGATGAGCCAGGCCGAGCCGGAGCGCTTCGTCTGCGCGCGCATGGGCTGCCCGCTGCTGATCGGGGTGGGCGAGGGCGAGAACTTCGTCGCCTCCGATGTCTCGGCCATCGTGCAGGCCACCCGCCAGGTGATCTTCCTGGAAGAGGGCGACACCGCCGAATTGCGCCGCGATGGCGTGCGCGTCTTCGATGGCAACGACGCACCGGTCGAGCGCCCGCTGCATCTGTCGGACGTCTCGCTGGCATCGCTGGAACTGGGCCCGTTCCGCCATTTCATGCAGAAGGAAATCCACGAGCAACCGCGTGCGCTGGCCGATACCATCGAAGCGGCGATCGATGCCAAGGGCTTCCCTGCGTCCCTGTTCGGCCCGACTGCCGAAGCGGTGTTGCGCGACATCGAAGGCGTGCAGATCCTGGCCTGCGGCACCAGTTACTACGCCGGCATGACCGCGCGCTACTGGATCGAGGCGATCGCCGGGCTGCCGTGCAGCGTTGAGATCGCCAGCGAATACCGCTATCGCGCCGCCTATGCCAACCCGAAACATCTGATCGTCACCATCTCCCAATCCGGCGAAACGTTGGACACGATGGAGGCGCTGAAATACGCCAAATCGCTGGGGCATCTGCACACGCTGTCGATCTGCAACGTGCCCGAAAGCGCGATCCCGCGCGCCAGCGAACTGGTCTGCTACACGCGTGCCGGCGCAGAGATCGGCGTGGCCTCGACCAAGGCGTTCACCACCCAGCTGGCGGTGTTGTTCCAGCTGACCATGGTGCTGGGCAAGTTGCAGGGGCGCATCAGCGAGGCCGAGGAAGCGGAGTATCTGGAGCAGCTGCGCTTTCTGCCGGGCAGCGTGCAGCACGCGCTGAATCTGGAGCCGCAGATCATGGCCTGGGCCGAGCGTTTTTCGGCCAAGGAAAACGCATTGTTTCTCGGTCGCGGCCTGCATTACCCGATCGCGCTGGAAGGCGCGCTCAAGCTCAAGGAAATTTCCTATATCCACGCCGAAGCGTATCCGGCCGGCGAGTTGAAGCACGGCCCGCTGGCGCTGGTGGATGCGGCGATGCCGGTGGTGGTGATCGCGCCCAATGACCGCCTGCTGGAGAAGGTCAAGTCCAACATGCAGGAGGTACGCGCACGCGGCGGCGAGCTGTTCGTGTTCGCCGACCAGGACAGCCACTTCAGCGAGTCCGAAGGCGTGCATGTAATCCGCACCCCGCGCCACGCCGGCGTGCTGTCGCCGGTGATCCACACCATCCCGGTGCAGCTGCTGGCGTATCACACCGCATTGGCGCGCGGCACCGATGTGGACAAGCCGCGTAACCTGGCCAAGTCGGTGACGGTGGAGTAACTAGGCGCAGCTGATCGAAGGGCTGCGCTCGGTGCAACGCGAGCGCAGTCGCGGCCAGCTACGGCACCCACCCACGTGCATGGCGGTTATCCACCGCACCCGCCAACGACTGCCCGCCAGGTCTGGCCAGACTCCCCTTGGTTACGCCCTGGCATCGGGTAACGGATGCACCGGCTTGCGTCGCCATTTCCCACAGGTGGATGGGCCACCGCGTCGCGCCACCGGGCGCAGGGCGCTATCGGTGCCGCAGCGATACAAGATTGGCAGACGACAGACCCGGCTGCCAACGCGATGGCCCAGGTTATGCATACGCTTCCTGCGAGGGTCCCATCACGCAGGAGGACGTATGCACCAGTCTTTCAAACAGGGCGCGCCGGCGGAATTGTGGCAGGCGTTGGTACGTGAGGCGGGGCAGCGGATCGCGCATCCGCTGGACGAATCGCGCGAGCACTATCTGGTGTTCGTGTTGCTGCGCCTGCAGCGCGATGCGCAGCTGTTCTCGCGCACGCAGGCGCTGGCCTGGCTGCATGCGCAGGACCAGATCGGCAGTCTGCGCGCGGATGCATTGCGTGACATCGGAGATCAATGCCTGCTGATTGCAGGCCTGTTTCCCGGGATTGCGCAGCGCCGACGGCTCAACGTCGACTACTTCATCGAGCTGGGCCGCGGCGCGTATTTCGAAGTGGCCGACACGCGTTACAGCGATGCAGGCCTGTTCGCACAGTTGGCCGCCACCTATCGCGAGCTGGTCCACACGCTTGCTGCACTGCGCCCGCCGCGCGAGTGGCAGCGCAGTCACGGCGGACTGCTGCATGCATAGATAATCGCCACTTCCGGGGCGGTCCCGACAGATGTGGGGACCGCCCCGACTGCCAATTGCGCACGATGCGCGCACACTCAGTCCGCAACTGAGCGTTCTAGCCGACTGCGGGCCGTTGTCTGATGGACCAACGCACTGTGCCGTTGATCGCTGTCCGCGCGATCTGACAGTGCCATGTCGCATTGCGTGGGGGACACGCAATGCGACGCTCTCCAGGGGAAGGAATCCATGAAAGCGTTTATTGCAGTGGCGATCTCGGCGCTGAGTGGCGTCGCACTGGCTGGCGATGTTCCGCCCGGCGTCGTGGCGCACGATGGCACCCGCATCTGGGTGCATTGCGCGGGCACATGCGTGGGCGGTGGTCCCCGCTGGCGCAGCCTGTTAGCACGCGGCGTTCGGTGACAAGTGCCGGTAGCGGAATGCTTGAAATAGTCGGTGCCCGGGAACCCCGGGCACTTCGTCCTGCGGTGTTATGCGTTACGCCAGCGGCGTATTGGAAATGATCTCCACCCAGTAGCCGTCCGGGTCCTTGATGAAGGCCAGGTGTTTCATGCGGCCGTCTTCCAGGCGTTTCTGGTACGGCACGTTGAGGCTGTCGAAACGCGCGCAGGCGGCGTGGATGTCGGGCACGGAGATGCAGATGTGGCCGAAGCCGCGCGGATCGCTGTTGCCGTCGTGGTAGACCGGGCCGTCCTGGGTTTCGGTGCCGTGGTTATGGGTGAGTTCGAGCACGCCGGGGATGCCGGCCATCCACAGCCGACGCGCGGCATCGTCGTCGGGAATCGCGGTGCCGTCGGGCAGCAGGGCCAGGAAATACAGGCTGAACTGTGCATCGGCAAAATGGCGCGCATCCAGCAGGCGGAAGCCCAGCACGCGCGTGTAGAAGTCCAGCGAGCGTTGCGCATCCTTGATGCGCAGCATGGTGTGGTTGAACACGAAGCCGGCGGTGTCGGCAGGTGCGGCGCTGGCGCCGGGGACGTGTTGCAGGTCGGTCAAGGGCATTGTTGTCTCCTCAGTGGAATGTGGTGGCAGGTCGGGCTGCGCTGGGCGCCGATGGTAGCGGGGCAGGGGTTGTCGGTATGTCTGCAGGGGGCGCGTCGGTGATCTGGCATCTTGCTCTGATCGATCGCGCGCGACAGCACGACTTGCGCTGGTCAAGCGCGTGGCATGGGCCTGCATTGGAACCCCAATGGCCAGGCCCATGCGCACACCGGCTGTCTCAGAACCAGAGGCGCACGCCGGCGACGAACCGGCTGTCGCGTGCCGGTTCCTCGTCGCTCGCGGCGCGGCGGGCGGTGTCGCCGAAGCTGCGGCTGTGCACCCAGCCGATATAGGGCGCGAAGCGGCGGGTGATTTCGTAGCGCAGCCGCAGGCCGACCTCGACCTGCTCCAGGCCGCTGTCGACGCCGCGCCGGTCATCATCGGTGAGGGCGATGCTGGCTTCCACACGCGGTTGCAGGATCAGCCGGTTGGTGAGCAGCACCTCGTACTCGCCCTCCAGCCGCAAGGCGGCGCGGCTGCCACTGCCGACGTAGAGCGTGGCTTCGGTCTCGAACTTGTAGGGTGCCAGTCCCCGCACGCCGAAGGCGGCCCAGTTGCGATGCTCGCCCGCCCCGATGTCCTGGCGTGCACCGACCAGCAGATCCCACCATGGCGAGATGGCGTGGCCATAGAACGCCTCCACCGATGCGGCCTGCGTGCGCCCGTCCTGCCGCTCGCCTTCGCTGCGCAACCAGAGCCGGTCGATATCGCCACCGATCCAGGCGCGTGCTTCCCAGTCCTGGCCACTGCCACGCGTGGTGTCGAAGGCTTCCAGCCGATCGAGCAGTACGTAGTGATAGATGCCTGGCGCGTGCATCGCATGGTGCTGCAGGGGTGCGAATGCCGCAGCGATTTCCTCGGCCGTGGGCTCGGGGATCGGCGTGCGTGGCACTGCGCTGGCGGTGGGTGATGCCGGTGTTTGCGTCGTTGCTTCGGGATGCGGCGCGTGTTCCATCGCGCTGTGATCCATCGCCCCGTGCTGCGCCTGTCCATGTTGCATTGACACATGCTCCATGGAAGCGTGATCCATCGACGCGTGCTCCATCGCGTCGTGGGCGCTGTCTACCTGTGATTGCAGGGTGTGGTCCAGGCGTGGATCGGCAGAGGTCTGGTGTGCGGCGTGCTGGACATCGGCGTGCTGCATGCCGGCGTGGTGCGTCGATGTCGGCACTGCCGAAACGTCGGCGTGTACCGCGCGTTGCGCAGGCGTGCTGTCAGCAGCGTTTGTCGATGCCGATGCCGATGTAGTGCTGGAGTGCTGCGCGTGGTGCAGATGCGCATGATCCATCTGCATTGCATCTGCGCTCACCTGCGCGGATGACGGCGATGTCTCTGACGCGATGGACGTCTGCGGCTGGGAAGCCGTCGCCTGCTCAGCCATCTGCATTGCATGCGCGTCATCGGCATGCGCGGATGACGCCATCACCGCATGCGCATGCTCCTGTGCAGCAGCCGATGCGCTCAGCAGTAGTGCGAGCAGCGCCACGTGTTGCGTATGCAGTGCGCTCATGCCTCCACCCGCACTTCGCGCATCATGCCCGCTTCCATGTGGTACAGCAGATGGCAATGGTAGGCCCAGCGGCCCAGCGCATCGGCGCGGACGCGATAGCTGCGGCGCGTGCCGGGCGGCATGTCGATGGTGTGCTTGCGCACCTGGAAGTTGCCGTCAGCGTCTTCCAGATCGCTCCACATGCCGTGCAGATGGATGGGGTGCTGCATCATGGTGTCGTTGACCAGCACGATGCGCAGCCGCTCGCCGTACTGCAGCCGCAAGGGCTCTGCCGACGCGAAGGCGATGCCATCGAACGACCAGGCGAATTTCTCCATATGCCCGGTCAGATGCAGTTCGATCTCGCGCCCTGGCTCACGGCCGTCCTGATCCTCGAACAGGCTGTGCAGGTCGGCGTAGCACAGCACCCGGCGGCCGTTGTCGCGCAGGCCAACGCCGGGGTCGTCCAGGCGCGGTGCGGTGGCATCGCTGCGCATGTCGATCAAGGGGTTGCCATCTTCGCTGGCAGGGTGGCGTGGCGTCCTGTCGTGCGCCTCCGCCGGGGCAGCGTCATGCGTGTGCATGGAATGCCCCGCATGCGCGGCCTGCATCCCGGCGGCGCCGTGCATCGGCGGTACCTCATGGTGCATGCCATCGCCGTGCCCCATGTCCTGCATGGTCAAGATCGCGCGCGGGTCCAGCGCAGGAATCGGCGCCTGCAACCCCTGCCGCACCGCCAGCGTGCCGCAGGCGAAACCGGTGCGGCCCATGTCCTGCGCGAACAACGTAAACGCATCCTGGCCGATGGGTTCGACCAGCACGTCGAAGGTTTCGGCGGCGGCGATGCGCAGCTCGTCCACGCTGACCGGATGCACGTACTGGCCGTCGGCGGCCACCACGGTCATGCGCAGGCCGGGGATGCGGATGTCGAAGTAGGTCATCGACGAGCCGTTGATGAAACGCAGCAGTACCTTCTCGCCGGGGGTGAACAGTCCGGTCCAGTTGCCTGCCGGGGCGACGCCATTGAGCAGGTAGGTATAGGTGTTGGCGTTGACGTCGGACAGGTCGGTGGGGGTCATGCGCATGCGCCCCCACATGCCGCGGTCGGCCAGCGTTGCGCGCAGGCCACCGTCGCGCGCATCGCGCAGGAAATCGCCCACCGTGCGCTGTGCGTAATTGTCGTGGCTGGGCATCTGCTTGAGCCGCCGGAACAGCGCGGCCGGATCCAGGTCGGTCCAGTCCGAGAGCAGCACCACATGCTCGCGATCGTGCCGATACGGCGGCGGCGCCAGCGGGTCGATGACGATCGCGCCGTAGAGGCCGGCCTGTTCCTGAAACATCGAATGGCTGTGATACCAGTAGGTGCCGGACTGGCGCAGCGCAAAGCGGTAGTGGTACTCCTGGCCCGGCGCGATGCCGTCGAAACTCATCCCCGGCACGCCGTCCATGTTGGCCGGCAGCAACAGGCCGTGCCAATGCACCGAGGTGGGTTGGTCGGCCAGCGCGTTGCGCACGCGCACGCTGACCGTGTCGCCCTCGCGCCAGCGCAGCGTGGGCGCCGGCAGGCTCTGGTTGACGGTGATGGCGCTGCGCGTGCGCCCGGTGAGGTTGACCGGCATGCGGCCGATCTGCAGCGATTGGCTACCGCCGCGCAGGACCGGCGTGCGCATCGGGTTGGATGCACGCGCATCGCTGCGCCACAGGCCGCCGGTGGCGGCAACACCGCCCAGGGCAAGGCCTTGCACGAAGCGGCGTCGGCTCAGGCCCCCATTGGAGGGTGGATCGAAAGAAGTTGGATCGAAAGACATGACATCTCCGCTGCGGCCCACCACTGAAGGCGGGCGCATGCATCGCTGGGAAGCCCACGCAACACGCGCGCGGGACCGATGACGGCCAAGGCCGTCAGCGCTCAGGCGATGGGAGGTCGAACCGGTTGCTCGGGCACCGGGCTGCTGCGTCCCTCGGCCAGGGTGGCAGGCAGCGTGGGGCGGCCAGGCAGGCTGGCGGGCACCGCAGGCAGGGTCAGCAGGGCGAGGCTGCAGTGCTGCAGGCAATCGCAGCTGCCCAGCTTGCAGCAGTCGGCCGCGTGCGCGTGCTGGGTTTTATCGGGGGTATGCGCCGCAGCGGGTGGCGGCATGTCCTCATGGCACGGCAGCGCCGCCGGCATCGCCGCATGCGCCATCGCTGCGGCCGACGCCGCCTGGGCCGACGCCATGGCCGGCAGTGCCATGCCCACCGACGCCCACGCGCCGGTGGCCGTATTGGCAATCAGGCACAGGCACAGCAGCAGGCGAAGCAGGCAACGCAGCACGGGCAGTCAGGGCGGCGGACAGGTGCGGCCAGCATAGCACCGGCGCCCAGCTGTCCGCCCGATGACCCGCCCGCCGTGGCCGCGCGCCCGGCAGCGGTAGAATTGACGCTTCCTACGCCGCACAGTCCTGCCATGTCGCAGCGCCAGTGGGTGGCCGCCGCCATCCAGAAGATCGAGGCCGATTTCAACCGTTCGGCCGATACTCACCTGATTCCGATGGACCTGCCGGGCTTTCCGGGCATCGACCTGTATTTCAAGGACGAGTCCAGCCACCCGACCGGCAGCCTCAAGCACCGGCTGGCGCGCTCGCTGTTTTTGTATGCGCTGACCAACGGCTGGCTGCGTGCGGGGCGGCCGGTGATCGAGGCGTCCAGTGGCTCGACTGCCATTTCCGAGGCCTATTTCGCGCGGCTGCTGGGTGTGCCCTTCATCGCGGTGATGCCGGCGTCGACCTCGCCGGAAAAGATCGCCGCGATTCAGTTCCAGGGCGGCCGCTGCCACCTGGTCGAACGTGCCTGCGATCTGGACAGCGCCTCGCACCAGCTCGCGCGCGAGACCGGCGGCCATTTCATGGACCAGTTCACCTACGCCGAGCGCGCCACCGACTGGCGCGCCAACAACAACATCGCCGAATCGATCTTCAAGCAGCTGGCCGAGGAGCCGCATCCGATTCCCGAGTGGATCGTCTGCAGTCCCGGCACCGGCGGCACCAGCGCCACGCTGGGCCGCTATGTGCGCTATCGACGCCACGCCACCCGCATCCTGTGCGCCGACCCGGAAGTATCGGTGTTCTTCGACGGTTATTGCCGCGCGGTGGACGGGCAGTGCCCCAAGGAGCTGGCCATCACCGGCGGCTCGCGCATCGAAGGCATCGGCCGCCCGCGGGTGGAGTCCAGCTTCATCGCCAGCTGCGTGGACATGATGATCAAGGTGCCCGACGCCTTGAGCCTGGCGGCGATGCGCCATGTCAGCGCCACGCTCGGCCGCCGCGTCGGGGGTTCCACCGGCACCAATTTCGTGGGCGTGCTGCAGGCCGCCCAGCGCATGCGCCAGGCAGGCCGCAGCGGCTCCATCGTCACCATTCTGTGTGATGCCGGCGAGCGCTACGCGCACAGCTATTACGACCCGGCCTGGTACGCGGCGCGCGACATCGACGTTACCGACAGCGATGCGGCCATTGCCGTCGCTGTCAACGGCGGCGACTTGCCGGCGCTGCCTTGTGCGGCGCTGGAATGACCGCCATATCCTGCACGCCGCTGGCAAAGCCGTTGCGTATCGCAACCTCTGCCAGCGCCTCATCCTGATTCCTGATCCAGTCCACTGCCGGAGCGCCCCATGACCAACCCGCTGCTCGACCTGTCCGGACTGCCGTCCTTCGATGCGATCCGCCCCGAGCACGTGGGCCCGGCGATCGATCAACTGCTGGCCGACGCCGAGGCCGCAGTGAAAGCGGCCGAGCAGGTCAGCCCGGTCAGCTGGGACAGCTTCGTGGTGCCGCTGGACGACGCCACCGAGCGGCTATGGCGTGCCTGGGGCCAGGTCGGCCATCTGCAGGCGGTGGTCAATACGCCGGAACTGCGCGAGGCCTACAACAGCAACCTGCCCAAGCTCAGCCGCTTCGGCAGTGCGCTGGCGCAGAACCTGGCGCTGTATGCGCAGTACAAGGCGCTGGCCGACGCGCCGGAAGCGGCGCATTACGACGCCGCGCGGCGCAAGGTGCTGGAAAACGCGCTGCGCGATTTCCGCCTCGGCGGTGCCGAGCTGGATGACGCGTCCAAGGCCCGGTTTGCGCAGGTCCAGGAAGAACTGTCCGCGCTGGCCGCCAAGTTTTCGCAGAACGTGCTCGATGCCACCGATGCATGGTCGTACGTAAGCGAAGACGAAAGCGAGCTGT
Source organism: Xanthomonas campestris pv. asclepiadis (assembly GCF_020784175.1). Classification (GTDB taxonomy): domain Bacteria; phylum Pseudomonadota; class Gammaproteobacteria; order Xanthomonadales; family Xanthomonadaceae; genus Xanthomonas; species Xanthomonas campestris_D. The sequence goes on along the minus strand of NZ_JAJGQM010000002.1, from coordinate 74,069 downwards.
CCGGCCTGCCGGCCGAAGTGGTCGCCGCGGCACGCGCCGCCGCCGAAAAGGACGGCGTGCCGGGCTGGAAGCTCACCTTGCAGATGCCGTGCTACCTGCCGGTGCAGACCGATGCGGACAATCGCGAACTGCGCGCGCGGCTGTATCGCGCCAACGCCGAGCGCGCCTCCGAGTTCGGCGATGCGGCGCTGGACAACAGCGCCACTATCGATCGTATCCTGGCCCTGCGCGCCGCGCTGGCGCAGCTGCTCGGGTTTGCCAGTTACGCGGAGTATTCAGTCGCCACCAAGATGGCGCAAAGCCCCGATGAAGTGATGGGCTTCCTGCGCGATCTGGCGGCGCGCGCCAAGCCGTATGCGCAACGCGATCGCGCCGAACTCGAAACCTTTGCACGCGATGCGCTGGGCCTGGACGAACTGCAGGCCTGGGATCTGGCCTACGCCAGCGAAAAACTCAAGCAGGCGCGCTACAGCTTCTCCGAGCAGGAGGTGAAGCAGTACTTCACCGAGCCGAAGGTGTTGGCCGGCCTGTTCGATGTGATCCACAGCCTGTATGGCCTGACCGTCAAGCTCGATCGTGCGCCGGTCTGGCATGAGGACGTGCGCTTCTATCGCCTGGAAGATGCGCAGGGCGCGCTGGTCGGCCAGTTTTATCTGGACCTGTACGCGCGCGAAGGCAAGCGTGGCGGCGCGTGGATGGACGATTGCCGCAACCGCCGCGACACCGCCAACGGCGTGCAGACGCCGCTGGTGTATCTGGTGTGCAACTTCGGTCGCGGCAGTGGCGATACGCCGGCCACGTTCCGGCATGGCGAAGTCACCACGTTGTTCCATGAAATGGGCCATGGCCTGCATCAGTTGCTCACGCGCATCGGCGAGTTGGGCGTGGCCGGCATCAATGGCGTGGAATGGGACGCGGTGGAACTGCCGAGCCAGTTCATGGAGAACTTCTGCTGGGAATGGGAGCGCGTGCAGGCGATGACCGCGCACGTGCAGACCGGCGAGCCGCTGCCGCGCAACCTGTTCGACCGGCTACTGGCTGCACGCAATTTCCAGAGCGGCATGTTCACCGTGCGCCAGCTGGAATTCGCATTGTTCGACATGCAGCTGCACAGCAGCTTCGACCCGACCCAGGACAACGTGCTGCAACTGATCGAACGGGTGCGCGACGAGGTGGCGGTCAACCGCCCGCCGGCATGGAATCGCTTCCCGCACCAGTTCAGCCACATCTTCGCCGGCGGTTACGCAGCCGGTTACTACAGCTACAAGTGGGCCGAAGTGCTCAGCGCCGATGCCTACGCCGCCTTCGAAGAAGCGCCCAAGCAGGTGGCCGACACCGGGGCGCGTTTTCGCCATGAAGTGTTGTCGCGTGGCGGCAGCCGCAGCGCGGCCGACAACTTCCGCGCCTTCCGTGGGCGCGCGCCGAGCATCGATGCGCTGTTGCGGCACAACGGCATGGCCGGCTGAGCCGGGATTGGGGGATCGGGAGTGGGGAGTGCCAAGAGCGCGCTCTCGGCACACCGACCCCCAATTCCCGGTTCCGCGCGGCGCCTTGCGCCGCGCCTCACACCCGGCCGAACACCAGCGCCGCGTTGGTGCCGCCGAAGCCGAAGCTGTTGGACATCACTGTATTCAAGGTGGCGTCCCGGGTCTGCCGCAGGATCGGGAAGCCTTCGGCGCGCGGGTCGAGTTCGTCGATATGCGCCGAGCCGGCCATGAAGCCGTCGCGCAGCATCAGCAGGCTGTAGATCGCCTCGTGCACGCTGGCCGCGCCCAAGGAATGGCCGGACAGCGCCTTGGTCGAGGACAGCGGCGGGACGTTGTCGCCGAACACCTCGCGGACCGCGCCCAGCTCGGTCACATCGCCCAGCGGCGTGGAGGTGCCATGCGTGTTGAGGTAGTCGATCGGCTGCGTCAGGCCCTGCATGGCCATGTGCATGCAGCGCACCGCGCCTTCGCCGCTGGGCGCCACCATGTCGGCGCCATCGGAGGTCACGCCGTAGCCGAGCAGTTCGGCATGGATGCGTGCGCCGCGTGCGATGGCGTGGTTGTAGTCCTCCAGCACCAGCATGCCGCCGCCGCTGCCGATGACAAAGCCATCGCGCTGCGCATCGTAGGGCCGTGATGCCACCGCGGGGCGATCGTTGAAGCCGGTGGACAACGCGCCCATTGCATCGAACATCACGCTCATGGTCCAGTGCAGTTCTTCGCCGCCGCCGGCGAACATCACATCCTGCGCGCCATGCCGGATCAGATCGGCGGCCGCACCAATGCAATGCGCTGAGGTCGCGCAGGCCGCCGACAGCGAATAGCTCAGGCCGCGGATCTTGAACGCGGTTGCCAACGAGGCGGAGACCGACGAGCACATCGTGCGCGGCACCATGTACGGGCCGACCTTGCGCACGCCGCGGTTACGCAGCAGATCGGCGGTTTCCACCTGCCACTGGCTGGACCCGCCACCGGAGCCGGCAATCAGGCCGGTGCGCAGGTCGCTGACCTGCTCGGCATCCAGTCCGGCATCGGCGATCGCATCGCGCATGGCCAGATAGGCGTAAGCTGAGGCATCGCCCATGTAGCGTTTGAGCTTGCGGTCGATCAGGCTGTCCAGATCCAGCGCCACCGCACCGCCGACCTGGCTGCGCAGGCCGGCCTCGGCATGATCGGGCAATGCGGTGATGCCCGAGCGGCTCTCGCGCAAGGCGCTGGAGACGGTGTCTAGATCATTGCCCAGACAGGACGTGATGCCCATTCCGGTGACGACGACACGACGCATCAGAAATTCTCCGTTGAGGTGAACATGCCCACGCGCAGGTCGTTGGCCGTGTAGATTTCGCGCCCGTCCACCAACATGCGTGCATCGCTCTGCGCCATCACCAGCTTGCGGTTGATCACGCGGCTGACATCGATTTCGTAACTGACCAATTTCGCGCTGGGCAACACCTGGCCGGTGAACTTGACCTCGCCGCAGCCCAGCGCGCGGCCGCGGCCTGCGGCGCCGATCCAGGTGAGGAAGAAGCCGGTCAGCTGCCACATCGCGTCCAGGCCCAGGCAGCCGGGCATCACCGGGTCGTCGATGAAATGGCAGCCGAAGAACCACAGGTCCGGGCGCACGTCGAGTTCTGCGCGGATCACGCCCTTGCCATGCGCGCCGCCGCTGTCGCTGATCTCGGTGATGCGGTCGAACATCAGCATCGGATCGTTGGGCAGGCGGGCACTGTCGGGCCCGAACAATTCCCCGCGCGCGCTGGCCAGCAGCTGGTCGCGCGAGTACGCACTTTGACGAGTCATGACGAACGTTTCCTGCAAGAAGCGAAAGGCGAGGCGGGCAAGGGTGCATGAGGGCGCGCGGTTCAATCAAACGTTTTATCCGTACGCATGCGTGCTGTTTTCAGCCGCGCGCGCAGTGCGGCAAGTGTGTGTTGCAGACAGGATCCAACGCAGATGACGGCATTCAGCGGGACGCGATCAGGCATGCCTGCTCGGCGTGGATCAGCACACAAACAGACGCAGCAGAGCGTCCCGCCAGCGCTTGCGTCCGTTCGCGCCCGGGCTGCCTGACCCGGCGCAAGGCGTGAGACGCGGCTGATTTATCATTGCCGGTACGCTTTCGGAGAGATGCCAGCTTGATGCGCAAGATCGTGCACGTGGACATGGATGCGTTCTACGCGTCCGTGGAGCAACGTGACGATCCATCGCTGCGCGGCAAGCCGGTGGTGGTGGCCTGGCGCGGTGCGCGCTCGGTGGTGTGCGCGGCCTCGTACGAAGCGCGCACCTATGGCATTCGTTCGGCCATGCCGGCGCTGCGTGCCGAGCGCCTGTGTCCGGATGCGGTGTTCGTGCCGCCGGATTTTGCGCGCTACAAGGCGGTGTCGCGGCAGGTGCGCGAGATCTTTCATCGCCATACCGATCTGGTCGAGCCGCTGTCCCTGGACGAAGCCTATCTGGATGTCACGCAGGCCAAGACCGGCATGCAGCTGGCCACCGAAATCGCGCAGCTGATCCGCAGCCAGATCCGCGAGGAGACCCGGCTCACCGCATCGGCCGGCATCGCACCGAACAAGTTCCTGGCCAAGATCGCCTCGGACTGGCGCAAGCCCGACGGGCAGTTCGTCATCGCCCCCAGTCGTGTGGATGCGTTCCTGCTGCCGCTGCCGGTCAACCGCATTCCCGGCGTGGGCAAGGTGATGGATGGCAAGCTGGCGGCGCTGGGCATCGTCACTGTCAGTGATCTGCGGCTGCGCCCCCTGGAAGAATTGCAGGCGCATTTCGGCAGCTTCGGGCAGAGCCTGTACCGTCGCGCGCGCGGCATCGACGAGCGCCCGGTCGAGCCGGATCAGGAGGTGCAGTCGGTGTCCTCGGAAGACACCTTCAGCGAAGACATCGCGCTGGAGGCACTGGATCCGCACATCCTGCGCCTGGCCGAAAAGACCTGGCTCGCCACGCGGCGCACCGAGCGCATCGGGCGCACCGTGGTGCTCAAGTTGAAGACCTCCAACTTTCGCATCCTGACCCGCTCCTACACGCCGGATCAGCCACCGGCCTCGCTGGAGGCGTTGGCGGAGATCGCGCTGGCGCTGACCCGGCGCGTGGAGTTGCCCGAGGACACGCGCTATCGCCTGGTCGGGGTGGGATTGAGCGGTTTCAGCGACGCGGAAGCGGGCGCGGTGCAGGGCGAGTTGTTCGGCGAGATGCCGCAGGCGCAGTGAGTGCGCGTGTCATACCCACGTTACTGCGGGCGTGGCGTGCTGTGTGCAGCGATGACGGCAACCACGCACGCATGGGCACCTGCATCGACGCTTGCATCGAAAATCTGCATCGCGCCACGGTGACGCGCCCTGAATCCCCTAGCTCGTACACTGCAAACCGCTTCCCCAACGAGACTGTGCGCATGTTTCCGTATCCGCTGGTGATCTTCGACCTGGATGGTACGCTGGTGGACAGCGCACCCAATATCGCCGAAGCGCTCAACGCCACCTTGCAGGAACTCGGGCTGCAGCAGTTCAGCGAGGCGACGATCCGCAGCTGGATCGGTGAAGGGGTGCATGTGCTGCTTGCCACCGCCCTGCGCGAAGCCGGCGGCACGCACGATGCCGATACCGAGATGCCGCTGATGATGCGTCACTACCAGGCCAGCCTGCTGCACAACCCGCAGCTCTATCCCGGTGTTGCCGAGGCATTGGCCAGCCTGCGCGAGGCCGGTGCCACACTGGCGCTGTGCACCAACAAGCCCGCGCGCTTCATCGCGCCGCTGCTGGAGCATCTTGGCATTGCTGCGCATTTCAGCAGTGTGCTCGGTGGCGATTCGCTGCCGCAGCGCAAGCCCGATGCGGCGCCGCTGCTGCACCTTGCCAGGCAGTTCGGGCACACACCGCAGCAGTGCCTGATGGTCGGCGATTCGGCCACCGATGCGGCGGCGGCAAACGCCGCGGCAATGCCGCTGGCGATGGTGCGTTACGGCTATCTGCGCGGCTTTGATGTGCAGAGCTCCGGTGCGGTGGCCATTGTCGATGACATGCGGCAATTGCTTGCATTGAAGTAAGGCCCACGGCGATGCCAGCGCGGTGCAGGCATCGTCCACGACGCCGTGCAACGACGAACACCGCCGTAGATGGCTGCGTTTGCCGCCCTGGATGAAGGTCTTTCACGCGACGACCGCATCGTCAGCCAGCTGACGCGCACGGCTGCCTCCGATCGTGCGCTTCATCGGTGACGCATGAGCTGCCCGGCGCTGCAACGCCCGCACACGGACGCGCCAGCGCAGCCTTTCGATTTGAGAATGAATCGCATCTGTGTAGAATGCGCGGACACACTTGACCGCGTCAGCCGCGCACGCAGGTCGCGCGCCTGCTGCACGCATCACCCCATCGTGTCACCTCAAGCCGTCGCCAGAGGTCCATCTCCTGTCGAGAGGTTTGAGAATGTCCGCATCACGCCGGTCATGGACGTCTGCGTCTGCACGTCGTCCCGTGTTGTCCCACCGTCAGCTGGTGCTGGCCATTGCGTTCGGCTGTGGCAGCGGCATTTGCAGCGCATCGGCCGAAGACGCCGCGGCCGAGCCGCAGTCGCTGGACACCGTGCACGTCACCGCCGCGCAGATCGCACGCCAGGCCCTGGGGTCATCGGTGATCACTGCCGAAGACATCGAACGGCGTCCGCCGGTCAACGATCTATCGCAGTTGCTGCGCACCATGCCGGGCGTCAACCTCACCGGCAACAGCGCCTCCGGCCAGTACGGCAACAACCGCCAGATCGATCTGCGCGGCATGGGCCCGGAAAACACGCTGATTCTGGTCGATGGCAAACCGGTGGGATCGCGCGATGCGGTGCGCATGGGCCGCAGCGGCGAGCGCAATACGCGCGGCGACACCAACTGGGTGCCGGCCGAAGCGGTGGAGCGCATCGAAGTGCTGCGCGGCCCGGCCGCGGCACGTTACGGCTCCGGTGCTTCCGGTGGTGTGGTCAACATCATCACCAAGAAACCCACCGGCGATCTGACCGGCTCGATGAGCATGTTCGGCCTGGTGCCGCAGCACAGTGCCGAAGGCGGCGGCCAGCGTGCCGGCTTCCAGCTCAGCGGACCGCTGAGCGATACGTTCTCCTTTCGCCTCTACGGCAATCTCAACAAGACCGATCCGGATTCGCTGGAGCTCAATCGCCGCTTTGCCAGCAGTGCCGCCGCAGTGCCGCCGGCCGGGCGCGAGGGCGTGCGCAACAAGGACATCAACGGCCTGCTGCGCTGGGATCCGATGGAGGGCCAGGTGATTGAACTCGATGCAGGCGTCAGCCGCCAGGGTAACCTGTACGCCGGCGATCGCGCGGTCAGCGCCGATGGCCTGGCCGGTGCCGACCTGTGCGCCTTGTTCGGCAGCGAAACCAACACCATGATCCGCCGCACCGCCTCGCTGACCCATCGCGGCGCCTGGGCGCTCGGCACCTCGCGCCTCACCGCCGCCTATGAAGGCACCGACAATACCCGCCTTAACGAAGGCCTGGCCGGCGGCCCGGAAGGCTCCATTGCCGCCAGCCTGCTCAATTCCACCGCCACGCTCGACAACCTCAATATCGACGGTGAGTTCAACATGCCGCTGCAGGCCTGGGCCGAGCAGGTGCTGACGCTGGGCTTCGAGCGCCGCCAGAGCCGCCTCAGCGATGCGTATTCGATGTCGCAGACGGTGAGCGCCGGCGGCGGCTTTCCCGGTCTTGCCAATGGCACGCGCAGCCCGCGCAGCGAGGCCACGCTCAGCGCGGTGTATCTGGAAGACAACATCTACGCCAGCGAGCGGCTGACGCTGACGCCGGGTGTGCGGCTGGATCACCACAGCCAGTTCGGCAACAACCTCAGCCCCAGCCTCAACGTGCAGTACAAGCTCAGCGAAGACTGGTTGCTCAAGGGCGGTATCGCACGCGCCTTCAAGGCGCCCAACCTGTACCAGTCCAACGCCAATTATCTGTATTACACGCGCGGCAATGGCTGCCCGGTGCTGTTCCCCAATCTCGGCTCGGGCTGCTATATCCAGGGCAACGACAACCTCGATCCGGAGACCAGCATCAACAAGGAGATCGGCATCGAGTGGGCACCGCAGACCGGTCACCACGCCTCGCTGACGTACTTCCACAACGCCTACGACGACAAGATCGTCGCCGGAATGGTGCCGGTCGGGGTCACGGTCGACCGGCGCGGGCAGGTATTCCAGTGGACCAACGCATCGGAAGCGATCGTGCAGGGGGTGGAAGGCAATCTCACGTTGCCGCTGCTGGGCGAGCAGGGCCGCGTGTTGAAGTGGAACACCAATGTCACCTACATGATCGAGAACAAGAACACCGCCACCGATCAGCCGCTGTCGGTGATCCCGGAATACACGGTCAACACCACGCTGGATTGGCAACCGACCCAGGCCTTGTCGTTGCTGCTCACCGGCACGTTCTACGGCAAGCAGGAGTCGGCCACGCAATCGAGCACCAGCGGCGGTGCCATCGCCCCCGACTCGCGCGACCCCTACGATCTGTGGGGCGTCAGCGCGCGTTACCGCATCACCCGCAAGGTCAGCGTGGGCGTTGGTGTGGACAACCTGTTCGACACCCGTCTGTTTCGCGAAGGCACCAACAACACCGGCGGCGCGGCGGGTGCGGCCACCTACAACGAACCGGGTCGCGCGTATTGGGCGAGCCTGAGTTTCGGTTTCTGACAGCGATGCGGCACCGGGTGCAAACGTGCGCGCGCAACAGGAGAGTGCAATGACCCGACAGCATCCTTGGCGGCTTGCGTGTGTCGCCGCGCTGATGTGGATCGCCGGCGCTATGCCGGCGTTCGCACAGCCGGACCTGAGCCGCACGATCGGCAGCACCGTCGCCGATCGTCCCAGTGCCTCGTATGACTTCAGCGCGTTGCGCCTGGATTCGGCCGATGGCCAACGCCATTACCGCGTGCGCATTGCCACCCCCAAAGCGGCGCCACCGACGGCGGGATATCCGGTGGTGTATCTGCTGGATGGCAATGCGGCATTGATGGAACTGGATGAGCGCCTGCTCGACAGCCTGCCTACCCAAGGCCATGCGCCGGTGCTGGTGTTCATTGCCGACGACAGCGCGTTGCGCATCGATGCGGTGGGGCGCAGCCTGGACTACACGCCGGCGCGCTACAGCGACGGGCGGGTGGAAACCGATCCGTTGAATCCGCAGCGCAGAACCGGTGGTGCGGCGGCGTTCGCGCAACTGATCGCAACACGCATTCGCCCGCAGGTGGAAGCGCGCGTGGCGGTGGATCGTCAGCGGCAGACGCTGTGGGGCCATTCGTATGGCGGGCTGTTCGTGCTGCAGGTAGTGCTGACGCAGCCGCAGCTGTTCCAGCACTACGTCGCGGTCGATCCGTCGCTGTGGTGGGGCGATGGGTTTGTCGTGCAGCAGGCGCAGCGTGTGGTCGAGCATGCACGGGAAGTTTCGGCAGGCACGCAGCCATCCAGGTGTCGGCTGACGCTGATGGCAGGCGAGGGCGCACCACCAGCGAAGAATGCAAAACCGGATCGTCCGGGGCGGCCGCGTGCAGATCCACAGGCCGCACAACGCCTCGTCGCGCTGCTGTCGTCGTTACCCGGCCTCACCGCCGACTATCAACCGCTGCCAGGCCTCAGCCATGGCCAGACGTTGGGCGCATCGCTGGCGCCAACGTTGCGGGATGCAGCGACGCGTCGATGACGTTCCATCAAGCAGGCGATCGAAGATAAACCGCTCCAGACATCGACGAGCACGCTGTTGCTGGTCGCAGCGCGGGCGCCGCGCGCATGCAGCGACGGCAACTCGGCGCAGGCACTCAATCGTCGCGCGTGTCGCTCAGGTCCGCAGCGTCGTCGGCAGCCTCGCTCAGGTCGCCGTGCGTGTCGTCGTTATCGGCGCGTGCGTAGTGCACGGTTTCCACCGGCCCACCGACTGCGCGGCCGCGCACCGGCAACAGCGCGCTGGCCGCTTCGTATTCGGCCAGCAGGGCATGCCGGCGCGCTTCCGGCACGTCCTGCCAATGGCAGTCGGTCAATGCGCCTTCCAGCGAATACAGCAGGTTGAGGCTGGGCTTGAAGCCGGCGCGGCGTACCTTGACGAATGCGCCCACCGCGCCCACCGCCTGCAGATCCTGCTGCGTGCGCAGGCCGACCTGGCGCAGCCACGCTGCACTTTTCGGGCCGATGTTGCGCAGCCGTTCGGTGGTCACGTCAGCGCGCCGACAAAGACCTGCGCGATGGCTTCCAGGCCGCGCTGATCGTCGGCGTCGAAGCGATCCAGCTCCGGGCTGTCCAGATCCAGCACGCCGATCAGCGCATCGCCCTTGACCAGCGGGATCACCAGCTCCGAGCGCGAGGCCGAATCGCAGGCGATATGCCCGGGGAAGGCATCCACGTCGGCAATGCGCTGACTCTGCCGGGTGCTGGCGGCCGCGCCGCACACGCCCTTGTCCAGCGGAATGCGCACGCAGGCCGGCAAGCCCTGGAACGGCCCCACCACCAGTTCGCGGCCGTCGTAGAAATAGAAGCCGGCCCAGTTGAGCGAAGGGAGCGAATTGAAGATCAGCGCAGCCAGGTTGGCGGCATTGGCGATCCGATCCGGCTCGCCGTGCACCAGTGCCTGGGCCTGGGCGGTGAGCTGGGCGTATTGTTCCGGCTTGCTGCCGGTCAGCGAAGAGGTGGCGAACATGGCCGAAGTTTAGCAGCGGCCGTCCGCAGCGGCATTGCGACTCAGCCGCGCGTTCGGATCCGCACGCTATGCTGCGCGCCCCCACGGCAACCGCGGCGCGGCCGCAGGAACACACGCATGCAGCTTCCGGCGTTGTATGTCACCGGCACCGACACCGGCATCGGCAAGACCATGGCTAGCACCGCTCTGCTGCACGCACTGCGCGCGCAAGGCCGCACGGCGGTAGGCATGAAGCCGGTGGCCAGCGGTTGCGAGAACACGCCGCAGGGCTGGCGCAACGAGGACGCGCTGGCGCTGCAGGCCGCCAGTGCCCCGCAACCCGACTACGCCACCCTCAATCCCTATGCCTTGCCCGCACCGCTGGCACCGGAACTGGCTGCCGCCGACGTCGGCGTGACCCTGGCGCTGGAGCCGATCGCCCAGGCCTTCGCGCAATTGCGCGCGCAGGCCGAGGTGGTGGTGGTGGAAGGTGTCGGCGGCTGGGCCGCGCCCTTGAGCGCCGACCTGGACCAGGCCGATCTGGTAACTGCGCTCAAGCTGCCCGTGGTACTGGTGGTCGGCATCCGGCTGGGCTGCATCAATCACGCGCGCCTGACCGCCGCGGCGATCGCCGCCGACGGGCTGGACTGCATCGGCTGGATCGCCAACGAGATCGACCCGCAGATGGAGCGCATCGAGGAGAACATCGGCATGTTGTGCCAGCGCCTGGCGATGCCGTGCTGGGGCCGGATCCGCTGGGCACCCGGTGCCGACGCCGCCCGCCAGGCGCAAGGGCTGCAGCTGCCAGCCTAGTTGGAGGCGGTCATTGCGTGTTCTGCTGCTGCGGACAGGCTCTTCATCGGCCCGGGCTGCGGCCCGCGCACGCGCCGCCGCTGAGATCAGGGCCGTGCTTCACCTCGCGCCCTGCGCCGGCAAGCGGACGTTGCGCTGTCGGTCCCGGGCGCCCGGCTCCGGTACGCTCCCTGCCGCAGCCCGCATGCCGGCGCTGCATTGAAGACGCCCGCACAGAAAGCAATAAAAAAGCCCGACAGAGGGAGGGATCTGTCGGGCCGGATTGCATGGGGGGAGGGACCCATGCAAAGGCGCTGAATGTTGGCGGCCGTTACTTGCGCCGGTTCTTGCCTGTTGCGCCGGCCTGTTTGCTGCCGGTGTCGAACTGCTGCTTTGCAAACTGTCCAAGCTCGCTGGACATCTTCAATCCCATCCCAACCACTTCCTGATTGGCCGAAGCCAGCCGTTCCAGGTTGTCGCGGGCCAGTTGCAGGCCTTTTGGCCAAAGCGTCTGGTAGGCACCCAGATCGCGTGCCTGCGCAAACTCACCGAAAAACGTGGTGGTTGCGTGGACGTTCTGTTCCAGCGTGTCCAATGCCAACTGGTTGGCACGTGCTGCGACAGAGGCGAACTGACTGGTAAAGCTGTTTTCGAACTGCGCCGACATTGCGAACCCCTTGGGGAAAGCCGTGACCGTTTGTTGCGTTGCAGCATACGCGGATATTGTTGCGATGCAACACGTTTGCTGAAAATTTTCGAAATCGCCTGGAAAGTGGCGTGGAATCAATCAATTATTCGTGCCGCAGAAATGGAAAGGCCGCCCAGCAGGCGGCCTTGGGTCACACGACTGCGCGACACGATCAGCCGCGATAGCGGCAGCCGGAGGTGCAGGTTTCATGCACCACGATCTCGCTCAGCTGCGGCAGTGCCGGCTTGAGCTGGTTCCAGATCCAGATCGCCAGCCGCTCGCTGGTCGGGTTTTCCAGTCCCTCGATGTCATTGAGGTAGTGGTGGTCCAGGCGGTCGTAGATCGGTTGGAAGGCGGCCTTGATGTCGCCGAAATCCATGATCCAGCCGGTCTCGGCACCGGGTTCGCCGCTGACATGCAGCTCGACCCGGAACGAATGCCCGTGCAGGCGGGCGCACTTGTGGCCGGGCGGCACATTGGGAAGCCGGTGCGCGGCTTCGAGCGTAAAGACTTTGAAGATATCCATGCGCGCCATTGTAAGTGCGCCGGTGCCTGCCGGGCTGACCCGATCGCGGCGACACAGCGGACTGGCGCGCTCGCATCGCACCCACAACACGGGTTGGCCGCACCGCGCCGGAGCACCACACCCGGCCGCACGAAGTCCGACGCGCGTCCTACCGCGTCTGGCCAACGGCGTGTGTCACCGCGCGTCATATCTCTATGCAGATCTGTAATTTTTGTTAATCGATTGCACGTGGCCCACTGCAACACCCCCATTCATGGAGGCCGTGCGTGAAGCGCCCGATGCCTTATCTGCTGTCTGCTGCCGTTCTGTCGGCGCTGATTCCCCTCGCCCATGCCGATGACGCGACACCCGGCGCGGGCAAGACCCTGGCCACCGTCAGCGTCACCGGCTCCAACATCAAGCGCACCGATAGCGAAGGCCCGAACCCGGTGCAGGTGATCGACCGCCAGCAGCTGGAGCAGTCCGGCAAGGTCACCGTGGCCGACGCGCTGCGCGCGATCTCGGCCAACACCGGCAACGCCACCAACGAAACCACCAACAACGGGTGGGCCTCCGGCTCGGCGGGCATCGGCCTGCGCGGGCTGTCGCAGAAGAACACGCTGGTGCTGCTCAACGGACGCCGCCTGGCCAACTACGGCTTTCCTGTCAATGGCCTGGGCGACACCTTCGTCAACCTCAATGCGCTGCCGCTGGTGGCGGTGGAACGTATCGAAGTGCTCAAGGACGGCGCCTCTGCCGTGTATGGCTCCGATGCCGTGGCTGGCGTGGTCAACATCATCACCCGGCAGGATTTCCAGGGTGCCGAGCTGGGCCTGAGCGGCGGCACCTCCGATCAGGGCGGCATGGACACCCAGCGTGCCAAGTTCATCGGCGGCATCGGCGACCTGGATAGCGACGGCTACAACATCCTTTTCAGTTTCGACGCCTACAACCGTGATCGGCTGGATCAGGACCAGCGCGCGCTGACCCGCTCGGGTATCTACACCGACCTGCCCGGCGGGCGCTGGAACGGCTGGTCGGCCAAGGGCGCGCGTTACCTGGTCGGTGGCCGCTCGGTGCCGATGCTGGATGCGCAAGGCAACTGTCCCGCCGGGACGGTATTGACCGCCAGCGCACCGATCGACGGCCTGGCCGGCGACACCTGCGGCTTCAACCAGGCCCCGTTCACCACGCTGATCCCCTCGACCAAGCGCTATCAGGCCTACACCAACGCCACCTTCCGGCTCAGCGACACCGTCGAAGCCTTCGGCGAGGCGCTCTACAGTGAGGTCAAGGGCGTGTCGATCTTCGGCTCCAGCCCGTACTTCACCCTGGAAGGCGGCCGCTTCGCCTTGAACGCCAGCAGCGGGCTGGCCGAGCCGGTGTCCAACCTGCTGCCGGCCTCCAGCCCGTACAACCCGTACGGCAGCGCGGTGCCGATCGAATACACCTTCTTTGATCTGGGCCAGACGGTCAAAACCAATCGCTCGCAGTCCTACCGCTTTCTCGGCGGCGTGCGCGGCAAGACCGAGCGCTGGGATTGGGAAGCGGCGGCGTTCGCCGCGCGCAGCACCGAGCATGAGACCGTCTCTGGCGGTTTCGCCAATCGCTTCACCCTGGCGCAGGCGCTGGCCGACGGCAGCTACAACCTGCTCGATCCATCGGCCACGCCGCAGTCGGTGATCGACGGCATCAACCTCAGCACCTTGCGCCCGGCGCAATCGACGCTGCGCGGCGTCGATGCCAAGGTGTCCGGCAACCTGTTCGAGCTGCCGGCCGGCAGCGTCGGATTCGCCGCCGGCGCCGAGTGGCGGCAGGAGGAGCTGGTCTCGCGTAATCCCTGGCAGATCGACCAAGGCCTGCAGATCCGTCCCGCAATCGCCGCGGTGGATGGCGAGCGCAGGGTGTCGGCGCTGTATGCCGAGGTCAACCTGCCGCTGCTGCAGTCGCTGGAACTGCAACTGGCCGGGCGCGGCGATCATTACAGCGATTTTGGCGAGGCGTTTTCGCCCAAGGCCAGCCTGCGCTGGCAACCGCTGGACGCCGTGCTGGTGCGCGCGGCCGCCTCGCGCGGATTTCGCGCACCGTCGTTGTCGGAGAATGCGGCCAGCACCAATATCTCCTACGGCTCGGTGGTCGACCCGTTCGATCCGGACGTGCCGGGCTCGCGCCAGAACCCGACCTTCTTCACCGTCGGCAACACCGCGCTCGAACCCGAGCGCACGCGCAGCTACAACCTCGGCGTGGTGCTGTCGCCGTGGGCCGACACCAGCCTGAGCGTGGACTGGTACAAGATCGAGCTGGAGAATCTGGTCGGCACCGGCAACAACGCCACCATCGTGCAGAACAACGACCCGGCCGACGTCATCCGCGACGCGCGCGGCACGCTGGTGGCGGTGTACAACCGTTACCAGAACCTCAGCGAACTGACGACCTCGGGGATCGATGTGGAACTGCGCCAGCGCTGGCGCACCGAAGCAGCTGGCAACTTTGGCCTCAACACCGCCTATACCCATGTGCGCGATTACCGCCGCCCCACCGTGGTCGGTGGCCCGTTGCAGGATTACGCCGGCAGCAATCTCGGCCCGTCGCTGCCACGCAACAAGGCCACCACCACGCTGGACTGGAACCTGGGCACCGTCAGCGCCGCACTGACCTGGTACCACACCGGCGGCTACGACCAGAAGGCCAGCGCCGCGGCTACTGCCGTGCAGTCGCGCGTGGGCGACTACAACCAGTTCGACCTGTATCTGGGGTACACCGGGATCGACAAGCTCACCCTGTACGCCAAGATCGAGAACCTGGCCGACAAGCAGCCGCCGGTGGATGCCTCGTTCCCGGGCATTCGCGCCCCTTACGACTTCACCCAGTACGACCTGCGCGGGCGTTATTTCACCGTGGGCCTGGACTATCGATTCTGACTGGCACAGGCACGGCCCATGCACGCCCGTGCAATGGTGCGTGCGTGCTCCAGCGTGCTGTCTCAACCCAATCGCCGTTCGCCCCCGGACACTCTTCAAGGAACTCCGATGATGTCTTCGCAGCACGCCTGGCTGCTCGCCCTGGCTTTTGTCGCACCTTCCCTCGCGGCCCAACCTGCGGCCCAACCCGTTGCGCTGCCGGGTTACGACACCGCTGCCGCACAGGCGCAGCGCGCGCTGGAAGCGCGTTTCGATAGCGGCCTGAAGGACGCCGATTACCGCGGCTGGTTGAAGCAATGGGCGTCGGCGCCCAATCACGTTGGCTCGCCGCACAACCTGGAGAACGCCCGCGATCTGCAAAACCGCTTGCGCGGCTACGGGTGGGACGCGCGCATCGAAACCTTCCAGGTGCTGTGGCCCTCGCCCAGGAGCTCGCAGCTGGAATTGCTCGGGGCCAAGCCGTATGTCGCGCGTCTGAAGGAGCCGCCGCTGCCAGGCGACAGCACCTCCACTCAAACCGAGAACGTCTTGCCGCCCTACGTCATCTACGGCGGCAATGGCGATGTCACCGGCGATCTGGTCTACGTCAATTACGGCATCGCCGAAGACTACGAAGCGCTTGCGCGCAACGGCGTGGACGTGCGCGGCAAGATCGTCATCGCCCGCTACGGCAAGGGCTGGCGCGGGCTCAAGCCGCGGCTGGCGCAGGAGCATGGCGCGATCGGTGCGATCATCTATTCCGATCCGCGCGACGACGGGTATTTCCAGGATCGGGCGCATCCGGATGGCCCGGCACGCAATCAGTGGAGCGTGCAGCGCGGCTCGGTCGCCAATTTCGCCATCTATCCCGGCGATCCGCTCACTCCGGGCGTCGGCGCCAGCAAGGGCGCCAAACGCCTGAGAATCGACCAGGCCGGCAGCGTGTTGAAGATCCCGACCCTGCCGATCAGCTGGGGCGACGCGCAGCCCTTGCTGGCCGCGTTGGGCGGGCCGGTGGCGCCGGAGGACTGGCGCGGCGCGCTGCCGATCACCTACCGCATCGGCGGCGACGACACCGCGCGCGTGCATCTCAAGGTGGATGCGGACTGGGGCAGCAAGACCATCTACAACGTCATCGCCACCCTGCGTGGCAGCGAGTATCCGGACCAGTGGGTGGTGCGCGGCAATCACCGCGACGGCTGGGTGTTCGGTGCGGCCGATCCGCTCTCGGGGACTACTGCCTTGCTGGCCGAAGCCAAGGCGATCGGCGAACTGGCCAGGCAGGGGCAGCGCCCCAAGCGCACGCTTGTCTACGCCAGTTGGGATGGCGAGGAGGCCGGCCTGCTCGGCTCTACCGAATGGGCCGAACAGCATGCCGACGAACTGCGCCGCAAGGCGGTGCTGTACGTCAACACCGACGGCAACGGGCGCGGCTTTCTCAATGCCGGCGGCAGCCATGCGCTGCAGCGCCTGGTCAACGGCGTGGCGGCGGACCTGCGCGATCCCGACAGCGGCGTGAGCGTGCTCGAACGTCAACGCGCCCGCGCCCGCATCGATGCGCTGGCGCCCACCGCCAAGCCGGCGCAGAAGGACATCGCCAGGCAGGTCGCGGCCGGCGGCGACGTGCCACTCAAGGCGCTCGTCTCGGGCAGCGACTACAGCCCGTTCCTGCAACATCTGGGGCTGACCACGCTGGATCTGGGCTATGGCGGGCAGGGCGGCGGCAGCGGTGTCTATCACTCGCTGTACGACTCCTACGACTATTTCGCGCGCTACATCGACCCGGACTTCAGCTATCTGCCGCTGTTGTCGCAGACGGTCGGCCGCACGGTGCTGCGTGTCGCCAACGCGCCGGTGTTGCCGCAGCGCTTCGGCGACTTCGCCGACGCGGTGGCCGGCTACGCGCAGGAGCTCAAGCAGCAGGCCGACAACGACCGCACTGCCGCACGCACCCAGGCCGAGTTGTTGCAGGCCGGCGCCTATGCGGCCGTCGACAACCCGAACCGGCCGCAACGCGCCCCCGAGCCGAAAGCCGCGGTGCCGCAGATCGACTTCGCCGCACTGGATCAGGCCATTACCCGCCTGCAAACCAGTGCCAGACGCTACGACGATGCGCTGGCATCGCGCGGCGGCGCGTTGGATGCACGCGTGCGCGGCAAGCTCAATGCCTCGCTGCAGCGCATCGACCAGACGCTGCTGGCCGAAGGCGGTCTGCCGGGGCGGCCGTGGTACCGGAACCTGATCTACGCCCCCGGCCTGGCCACCGGTTACGAGGTCAAGACCCTGCCCGGCATCCGCGAAGCGCTGGAAGACCGGCGCTGGGAGGATCTGAGCGCCTATATCGTGCAGACCGCTGCGGTGCTGGATCGGTACCGCGAGGCGATCGATCGCAATACCGCGTTGATCGAAGGCTAGGGGAGCGACGCACTGCGTTCGCGAGGTCTGCGCGCAGTTTTGTTCGCACCCGAGCGCCCACATCGTCTGTGCCACGCCCACAAAAAAGCCGCCCCGAAGGGCGGCTTTTTTGTCAGTTCAACCTACGCCTAAGCGCCGGCCAAACAGGTGCGCAGGATTCAGCGCGTACCGCTCGGACGCTGACCGCCACGGCCGCCATCGCGACGGCCTGCGCCGGCACCGGCGGCAACACCGGCCTGACGCGGCCCGCTGCTGCGCTGGCCACCCGGCTTCTTCGGGCCGGCATGCGCATGCGCCTGACGCGGTGCATCGCCATGCGGACGACGGGCGTGGCTCTTGCGCGGCGCGCGATCGCCACCCGGCTGCTCGGCACGACCCGGGGCACTGTTGCCCCAACGGATCGGGGTCTGCGGCTCGTAGCCCGGCACGTCGCGGATTTTCACATCGCGGCCCAGCATGCGCACGATCTGGCGCAGCAGCTTGGCTTCGTCCTGCGCCACCAGCGAGATCGCCTCGCCGGTCGAGCCGTTACGGCCGGTGCGGCCGATGCGGTGCACATAATCCTCGGCCACCATCGGCAGGTCGTAGTTGATGACCTTCGGCAGTTGGTCGATATCGATGCCGCGCGCGGCGATATCGGTGGCCACCAGCACGGTCACGCGGCCGGCCTTGAAGTCGCTCAGCGCGCGCATGCGCTGGCCCTGGCTCTTGTTGCCGTGGATTGCCGCGGTCTTGATGCCGGACTTCTCCAGGAACAGCGCCAGCTTGTCGCTGCCATGCTTGGTGCGGGCGAACACCAGGGTCTGCTCGCGGCTGTCCTGCGCCAGCAGGTGCAGCAGCAGGTCGCGCTTGCGCGCGCCATCGACCGGGTGCACGCGGTGGGTGATGCTCTCGGCCACGGTGTTGCTCGGGGTGACCTGGATCTGCATCGGGTTGCGCATGAACTCCAGCGCCAGCTGCTTGATGTTCTCTTCGAACGTGGCCGAGAACAGCAGGGTCTGGCGGTCCTGGCGCGGCAGCTTGGTCAGGATGCGCTTGATCGACGGCAAAAAGCCCATGTCGAGCATGCGATCGGCTTCGTCCAGGATCAGCACTTCGATGCCGGACAGGTCCACGCTGCGACGCTCGATATGGTCAATCAGCCGGCCCGGGCAGGCGATCAGCAGGTCCACGCCACGACGCAGGGTGTCGAGCTGGTTGCCCATGCCCACGCCGCCGTAGATCACCGCGCTCGGAATGCGCAGGTACTTGCTGTAGCCGCGCAGGCTGTCGTGCACCTGGGTGGCCAGCTCGCGGGTGGGGGTCAGGATCAGCGCGCGCGGCTTGCGCGGGCCGTTGACCGGCTGCGGCGTGGTGCCCAGGTGCTGCAGCAGCGGCAGGCCGAATGCGGCAGTCTTGCCGGTACCGGTCTGCGCGCCAGCCAGCAGGTCATGACCTGCCAACACCAGCGGGATCGCCTGCTGCTGGATCGCAGTGGGGGTTTCGTAGCCCTGCTCGGCCAACGCGCGCAGCAGGAAGGGCGCCAGGCCCAGGGATTCAAAAGACATCAGGAAGCTCCAAGTAAAGCGTCGCCGCCAGGACAGGCCCGGAGCGCAAACGCATTGCAGATGCAAAAAGGTGAGGCTCGGAGCGTTCCCGTGAACCGCGCTGCGAGATGGTGGAACAACCCAATCAAGAAGCGATGGGTTTGTCGGCACCACGAAAGGCGTCGGGTGGGGCGGGCGAGCGGATCGATCGATCCTGGCCTCGCCGGCTGTCCCTAAGGGAAACGGACGGCCGCATGCAGACCGGGCCAGTGTACGCGCGTTTGGCGCGCTGCACAAAAGGCGAGTTCATCGGTTGGGCTACGGGTTAGTTGTTTCAGTTGCAACTACTGTTGCCGCAGGCCGTACAATCGACCGATCAGCCACAGCACAGGACGGTCATGAAGCTAGGTTCCCTGAAGGAGGGCGGCCGCGACGGCAGCCTGATCGTGGTCGCGCGCGACCTGCGCACGGCAGTGCGCGCCACCGGTATCGCGCCCACGCTGCAGCGCGCGCTGGAAGACTGGAGCAATGTTGCGCCGCGCCTGAATGCCCTGTCGGCCTCGCTCAACGAGGGCAGCGCCGATGGCGTGTTCGATC
Source organism: Xanthomonas campestris pv. asclepiadis (assembly GCF_020784175.1). Lineage (GTDB taxonomy): Bacteria > Pseudomonadota > Gammaproteobacteria > Xanthomonadales > Xanthomonadaceae > Xanthomonas > Xanthomonas campestris_D. The sequence goes on along the minus strand of NZ_JAJGQM010000002.1, from coordinate 54,489 downwards.
TGGATCTGCAGGCGCTGGCCGCACCGTTGCCGCGCGCCTACGAGTTCGTCGACGGCAGTGCCTACCTGCCGCACGTGGAGCGCGTGCGCCGTGCGCGCAATGCCGAGGTGCCGGAAAGCTTCTACACCGACCCGCTGATGTACCAGGCCACCAGCGCCGGGTTCTACGGCCCGCGCGATGCGATCAAGGTGATCAGCGAAGACCACGGCATCGATCTGGAAGCCGAACTGGTGGTGATCACCGACGATGTGCCGATGGGCGCCTCGCCCGAGCAGGCCGCCGCGCATATCCAGCTGGTCGGCCTGGTCAACGACGTCTCGCTGCGCAATCTGATCCCGGCCGAGCTCGCCAAGGGCTTCGGTTTCGTGCAATCCAAGCCGCGCTCGGCGCTGTCGCCGGTGTTCGTCACCGTCGATGAGCTGGACGAGGCCTGGCGCGACAACAAGGTGCACCTGCCGCTGGTCACCCACGTCAATGGCGCCTGGTTCGGCGCGCCGGAAGCCGGCAACGACATGCAGTTCGACTTCGCCGAGCTGATCGCCCACGCCGCCAGGACCCGGCCGCTCTCGGCCGGCACCATTGTCGGCTCCGGCACCATCGCCAATCAGGACACCACGCTGGGCGCCTCGTGCTTTGCGGAACAGCGCGTGGTGGAAACCCTGCGCGACGGTGCGCCGAGTACGCCGTTCCTGTCCTTCGGCGACGTAGTTCGGATCGAGATGTTCTCCGCCGATGGCGGCAGCATCTTCGGTGCAATCGAACAACGCGTCGAACGTCAGCCGCTGCCATGACATCGGCGCTGGCGTCTGCACAACACCACACGCGAGACCGGGCATGAGTGCGCCACTGGAATTGTTCTCGTACTGGCGCTCCAGCGCCGCATATCGCGTGCGCATCGGCCTGCAGTTGAAGGCGCTGGCCTACCTCGCGCATCCGGTGCATCTGGTGCGCGATGGCGGCGAACAACACGCCCCCGCCTATGCGCAGCTCAATCCGCAGCAACTGGTGCCGACGTTGCGACATGGCGCGGTGGTGATTCCGCAGTCGCTGGCGATCCTGGAGTATCTGGAAGACGCGTTCCCGGACAGCACGCGGCTGCTCCCCGCCGCGCCGGCCGCGCGCGCCCGCGTGCGCGCCCTGGCGCAGGTGATCGCCTGCGATGTGCATCCGCTCAACAATCTACGCGTCACCCAGTTTTTCGAGCGCGAATGGCAGCTGGATGCCGCGCAACGCCAGCTGTGGACGCAGCACTGGATGCAGCGCGGCTTTGCGGCACTGGAAGCGCAGTTGGCAGGCGATCCGCACACCGGCACGTTCTGTCACGGCGACACGCCGGGCCTGGCTGATTGCGTGCTCATTCCGCAGCTGTACAACGCGCGCCGTTTCGCCGTCGATCTGATGGCATATCCCATCCTGCAACGCATCGAACAGGCCTGCCTGGCATTGCCGGCGTTCGATACGGCGCGGCCGGAAATGCAGACTGACGCGGCAGTGTAGAAGCGGGGAGTTGCCGGCCGCATCTGCCCGTCGGGCAGCCTCCTGCAATGCTAGAGGGCGCGCCAAGCCATCGACGCGCGTGCGGACCCTGGCGCTCACGCCGGTCTACTGCAGGTCGCTGATCTGCGGCCGCGCTGCAGGGCCCTTGCCCACCCACCATCGCGGGACACGCTGCAAGTACGTCCGTGTAAGCTCTTACGCGGCATCCATGCCGCGTAAGGTCCCGCGACGGTGGGCGGGCAAGGACCAGTCGAGATGGTCGGTGTGCAGGGGTGCAAACAAGGCAGGATGTGCGTTGTTTGAATAACGCCGCGTCGGATCAGCTTCGCAACCCAAGGCGATCAATCTGCAGGCTTTCAAAAAAGCTACCGATTAACTCTCTGGTGCGGTGAGGGCACCGCGCCCTCGACCCACTCAGCGTTTGAGCTGGACTTCTGGCTGCATCCACCAAAATGCGGCCGACAAAACCACTGCGCTCACCGCCCGGCGGCCGCACGCTCAATTTTGTTGGTCGCTCTAAACAAACCCGTGGCTGATCTTGGGCGCCGCGGCGGTCTCGTAATCGGCATACGGGTCATGCTCGCCGGAGCCGCCCTCGGACAGGCGAAACTTCAACGCCAGCCCATCGCGCGAGTCGGCCGCGCGCAGCGCTTCCTCCTGCTCGATTTCGCCGGACTTGACCATGCGGAACAGGCATTGGTCGAAGGTCTGCATGCCTTCTTCCAGCGATTCTTCCATCGCCTGCTTGACCTCGTGCACCTGGCCGCGGCGCAGCAGGTCGCGGATCATCGGCGTGTTGAGCAGTACCTCGGTCGCCGGCCGGCGGCGTCCGTCCACGCCCTTGACCAGGCGCAGCGACACCACGGCGCGCAGATTCAGCGCCAGGTTCATCAGCACGTTCTTGTGCGCGCTCTCGGGAAAGAAATTGAGGATGCGCTCGATGGTCTGGTCGGCATTGTTGGAGTGCAGCGTCGCCAGGCACAGGTGGCCGGTCTCGGCGAAGGCGATCGCCGCCTCCATGGTCTCGGCGTCCAGGATCTCGCCGATCAGGATCACGTCCGGCGCCTCGCGCATCGCGTTCTTCAGCGCACTCTGGAAGGCATGCGTGTCCAGGCCCACCTCGCGCTGGTTCACGATCGACATCTTGTGCTTGTGCAGATATTCGATCGGGTCCTCGATGGTGAGGATGTGCCCGGTGGTGGTGCTGTTGCGGTGGTCGATCATCGAGGCCAGCGAGGTCGACTTGCCCGAGCCGGTCGAGCCGACCACCAGCACCAGCCCGCGCGGGGTCATGATGACGTCCTTGAGCACCTGCGGCAGATTCAGCTCTTCGATGCTGGGAATCCGGCTGCGGATGGCGCGGATCACCATGCCCACCTCGCCACGCTGTTTGAACACGTTCACGCGGAAGCGTCCGGCGTCCTGCAGGGCAATGGCCATATTGAGTTCCAGGTCGCGCTCGAACTGCGGCACCTGGCCTTCGTCCATCAACGAGTAGGCGATTTTCTTGACCATTCCCGGCGGCAACCCCGTATTGCCGAGCGGGTAGAGCTTGCCTTCGATCTTGATGTACACCGGCGCGCCGGTGGTCAAGAACATGTCCGAGGCATTCTTCTCGGTCATCAGCTTCAGGAAATAGCCGATATCCATGCGCAATGGTTCCCCAACAAACAGCAGCGTCTCGTTGCAAGTCCGCCGCAGGCTTCCGACAATGGCCGTGCTCGAGACTTCTCGCTACGGCTCCCCTAATGACGGCTAGCTTCGCATACTTGCGGCGATCCCTGTATGGCATCGCCTGTTTCATGGTTCTTTCCTCTCCTGCTGCCGCCCAGGTGGCACCGGAGCTCACCGCCGCCGAACAGGCCGTGCAACGCGCCACCCAGGCCGATGCCGACCAATACGCCCCCGATCTGGTCAACCTGGCCCGCCAGGAACTGATGCAGGCCCAGCAGGCGCAACTGGACAAACGCCAGCGCAAGCAGATGCCACAGATCGCCTTGCGCGCAGCGGCCGACGCCGACCTGGCCAAGGCGCGCAGCGAAGAAGCGGTGGTCACCGCCCAGCTGGAACAACGCCGCAAGGAAGTGGCGCAGTTGCAGAACAGCCTCAACACCGGGGAGGCCGGCCGATGAAGCTGCGTCCGCTTCTCTATCTCGGTGTGCTGAGTCTTGCCACCTTGCCGCCGCTGGCAATGGCGGCCAAGGACGACCCGCAGGCCGATGCGCTCAACCGGCGCCTGGCCGCGTTGCAGAACGACCCGCAGACCAACGAACTGGCCCGCTTCGAGCGGCTGCAGGCGCAGCAGAGCGTGGCGGCGCTGGCCGAGGCCAAGCGGCGCGACCGCGACGAACTGGTGTTCCTGGCCGACCGCCGGGTTGAAATCGCCGAACTCACCGCCCGCACCGCGCTGGCACGGCGGGAGCTGGATCGTCTGGAGGGCACCCGCAACGACCTGTTGATCGAGGCCAGCCGCCGTGACGCCTCGCGCGCGCGCCAGGAGGCCGAGCGTCTGCGCGTGCAGGCGCAGATCCAGGCCGAGGAGGCCGAGCGCATGCGTCAGGCGGCCGAACAGGAGACCCTGGCCCGCCAGGATGCCGAGCTGGCGCTGACCAGCGTGGCCGGCAAGCAGACCGCCAAGCTCAATGCGGCCCAGCAAAAGGCCGTGCAACTGGCGCACGAAGAAGCCGAGCTGGTGTCCGGGGCCAAGTTGCCGTCCGCCAAGTTCGACAGCCGCGGCGAAGTGTTTTCGCTGGGCAGTGGCGCGTTCGGTGGCAAGGCGGCGCTGTCCGGCGATGCCGCAGGGCAGGCCAAGGCGCTGGCCGAGTATCTGAACATCGGCAAGAAGGGCCGGGTCAGCATCGTCGGCTACGACAACGATGCGACCACGGCCAAGAAGCGGGCCGAAGCAGTACGCGATGCGTTGGTGGCTGCCGGCATTGCCAGCGCACGCCTGCAGGTCAATGGCACCAAGGCCGCCGCCAGCAAGACGCGCGCTGCCGAGGTGGTTGTGTCGCCGTAATGCAAGTGGTTGGAAGTTAAGGTCTTTTAACCCGGGCATGACGCCCGGTTGAACCGCGGTCACTGATTGGCACAGGGAACGGCAAAAGCGGCCGTTCTGGCCTTGAACCCCCTCCGCGACCGGCGTAGGGTCGTACTCCCGGGCAGCACTCCGCTGCCTGGACGTACGGAGGGCCGGGCCAGTGACGCAAGGGCACGCATCAACGCAATTCGGTGGACAGCGTGTGGGTTCCGCCAGTGCGCTTGCCATTGTGATCCGCGAGTCTTCCATCCCCAAGCAGCGCCCCGTGCCGCCCGCGGCCGGGGCGTTCTTGTTTTAAGTGTTTCAAGTGAAGGAGGTAACGCCATGTTCGAAGGGCAACCGCAGACCGAAATCGACGCATTGGTCAAGTCCGATCCCGAGTTCAAGCAGCTGTACCAACGCCACAAGCTCTTGAACAAGAAATGCATGGACGCCGAACTCGGGGTGCTCCCCATCGACGACGTGACCTTGGGCCAGATGAAGCGCGAAAAGTTGCAGGCGAAAGAGAAGCTCACCCGGATGTACGACCAGCTCACCCACTGATCCTTCCCCACCGTTAGAACAAGTTCACCGTCGCGGGCGGTGGCGGCCTCCTCGTCGGCTTGCCACCGTCCGCGTCTTTATTTGCGCAACCCGTGTCACGCGGCTAGCAAGATGGTGCGAACGCCTGCCTGACGGCCTTGTAGTCAGGTCGTCGGTCGTCGTTGTAGTGCTTGTTGAGCCCGCTCGTTCATGGGCAGGCGCGATCGGGTCCAGTCTGAATGAGCATTCCCCAGCCGTTCGTCGGATAATGGGCGGCCAAGCCCCGCGCGACGCAGTGACGATATTCCGATGGCGATCCATTCCTCCGTACTCGAACTGATCGGCAACACGCCGATCGTCAAGGCACAGCACCTGGACACCGGCGTCTGCGAGCTGTTCCTCAAGCTGGAGGCGGCCAACCCCGGCGGATCGATCAAGGACCGCATCGGCCTGTCGATGATCGAAGCGGCCGAGCAGCGCGGTGACCTTACCCCCGGTGCGACCCTGGTCGAAGGCACCGCCGGCAACACCGGTCTGGGGCTGGCATTGGTGGCGCAGCAGAAGGGCTACACGCTGATCCTGGTGGTGCCGGACAAGATGAGCCGCGAGAAGATCTTCAACCTCAAGGCCATGGGCGCCCAGGTGGTGCTGACCCGTTCGGACGTGGCCAAGGGCCACCCGGAGTACTACCAGGACCTGGCCGCCAAGATTGCCGCCGAGACCCCGGGCGCCTACTTCATCAACCAGTTCGGCAACCCGGACAACCCGGCCGCGCACGAATTCGGCACCGGCCCGGAAATTCTGGCGCAGATGGGCGGCCAGCTGGACGCGATCGTGTTTGGCTGCGGCAGCTCCGGCACCATGACCGGCCTGTCGCGCGCGTTTGCCACCGCCTCGCCGCACACCGAGCTGGTGCTGGCCGACCCGGTCGGTTCGATCCTGACCCAGTACATCGAAGAGGGCACGGTCAGCGAAAAATCCGGCAGCTGGCTGGTCGAAGGCATCGGCGAGGACTTCCTGCCGGATATCTCCGATTTCTCGCGGGTCAAGAAGGCCTATTCGATCACCGACGCGGAAAGCTTCCACACCGCGCGCGAGTTGCTGGCCAAGGAAGGCATCCTTGGCGGTTCGTCCACCGGCACCTTGCTGGCTGCTGCGCTGAAGTACTGCCGCGAGCAGACCACGCCCAAGCGCGTGCTGGTGTTTGTCTGCGATACCGGCAACAAGTACCTGTCCAAGATGTACAACGACTACTGGATGCTGGACAACGGCTTCCTGGAGCGCCCGCAGCATGGCGATCTGCGCGACCTGATCCTGCGCCCGTACAACAAGCGCGACACCGTGGTGGTCGGGCCGAAGGACCTGCTGACCACCGCCTACCAGCGCATGAAGCTGTACGACGTCTCGCAGCTGCCGGTCATCGATGACGGCGAGCTGGTCGGCATCGTCGACGAGAGCGACGTGCTGTTGCATGTGTACGGCGACGAGGCGCGCTTCCGCGACCCGATCTCCACCGCCATGGTCAGCAAGCTCGATCGCCTGGATGTCGCCTCGCCGATCGAAGCGCTGCTGCCGGTATTCGACCGCGGCCAGGTCGCCATCGTCATGGACGGCAACCAGTTCCTCGGCCTGATCACCCGTATCGACCTGCTGAACTACCTGCGCCGCCGCGTGCAGTGATCGCTGTCGGCCGCGCGCCCGGACGAGACGCGCGGCACCGGCCATTCAGACCTGCTTGCTACAATCCGCCACTTTTTCCGGGAACCTCCATGTCCAATCGCACCCCACCCAGCCACGATGGCGAGCGCGCGCTGTCGCTCGCGACGCTGGCGATCCATGGAGGGCAGTCGCCGGATCCCAGCACCGGGGCGGTGATGCCGCCGATCTATGCGACGTCCACCTATGCGCAGTCCAGCCCGGGCGAGCATCAGGGCTTCGAATACTCGCGCACCCACAACCCCACGCGCTTTGCCTATGAGCGCTGCGTCGCATCGCTGGAAGGCGGCACGCGCGCGTTCGCGTTCGCCTCCGGCATGGCTGCCACCTCCACGGTGATGGAGCTGCTGGACGCCGGCAGCCACGTGGTGGCGATGGACGACCTGTACGGTGGCACCTTCCGCCTGTTCGAGCGCGTGCGCCGCCGCACCGCCGGCCTGGATTTCAGCTTCGTCGACCTGACCGATGCGGCCGCGTTCGAAGCGGCGATCCGCCCCGACACAAAGATGGTGTGGATCGAGACCCCGACCAACCCGATGCTCAAGCTGGTCGATATCGCGGCCATCGCCGCGATCGCGCGCAAGCACGGCCTGCTGATCGTGGTCGACAACACCTTCGCCTCGCCGATGCTGCAACGCCCGCTCAGCCTGGGCGCCGACATCGTGGTGCACTCGGCCACCAAGTACCTCAACGGTCACTCGGACATGGTGGGCGGCATCGCGGTGGTCGGCGACAACGCCGAACTGGCCGAGCAACTGGCCTTCCTGCAGAACTCCATCGGCGGCGTCCAGGGGCCGTTCGACAGCTTCCTCGCCCTGCGCGGCCTCAAGACCCTGCCGCTGCGCATGCGCGCACATTGCGACAACGCCCTGGCGCTGGCGCAGTGGCTGGAAACCCATCCCGCGATCGAAAAGGTGATCTACCCCGGCCTGGCCTCGCATCCGCAGCACGCACTGGCCCAGCGCCAGATGTCCGGTTTCGGCGGCATCGTCTCGATCGTGCTCAAGGGCGGCTTCGATGCGGCGAAGCGTTTCTGCGAACGTACCGAGCTGTTTACCCTGGCGGAATCGCTCGGCGGCGTGGAAAGCCTGGTGAACCATCCCGCCGTCATGACGCATGCCTCCATCCCGGTGGACCGCCGCGACCAGCTTGGCATCAGCGATGCGCTGGTGCGGTTGAGCGTGGGGGTTGAGGATGTGGGGGATTTGCGGGGGGATCTGGAGCAAGCGCTTGAGGCATTCAGGTCCCCATGACCGCGTCTCCGCAACGTCAGGGCATCTCTGCCTCTTGGCGGACCGGGCTTGCAGGACTGCACCTTCAGTCATGGGTGCGTAAGCAGCCTTGGCTGCAGCGCATCTATCGATTGTTCCCGCCCAGTTTGCGCGATCGCGTATCTGCAGCCCTGTCCGCCCGCTCTGTCGTCAATACGCGCTTCCAGCGGACCGATGCCTGGGAACACGCTCTGAAAGGCAGCGATGCGTCCTTAGGTATTGAGAAGGAGGGCATTGCGCCCAGGTCTAGATCGTTGGCGGGAATCAATATCCTTGGTTACATCCGCGGCGAATTCGGGCTGGCCGAGAGTGCCAGGATGTATGCGCGTGCGCTCATCGATGCGGGTGTTCCGGTGTCGTTGTACGACCTGGATATGGGCTTGCCGCATTCGTGGCAGGACCGGAGCATGGATAGCTTCATCGATCAGCGTCTGCCGCACCGGGTCACCGTCGTGTTCGTGAATCCGGACTACATGGAGGCCGCACTCGAGCAGGTCGGTCGTGCGCGCATGGAGGGGCATTACGTTATCGCCTGCTGGTTCTGGGAACTTGAAGTGGTCCCGCCAAGCTGGTTAAGCGCCATCGGGCTCGTGGACGAGATCATGGTGGCCTCGCGGTTCATCGAAGACGCCTTTGGGCGAGTGACAGACAAGCCCATCATGCGGCTGCCCCTGCCGTTGTCCGACTTGCGTGATAGTGGGCTGCAGAGACATGACTTCGGGCTTGATGCAGGCAAGTTCATTTTTCTTTTCACCTTCGATTTCCATTCCTTCGTCGCCAGAAAGAATCCCCATGCAGTTGTGCATGCATTTCAACAGGCGTTCCCGCGTGATCGTGACGACGTCTGCCTTGTCCTGAAGTCAAGCAATGGACACATGTATCCCGAACAGATGCGTGAGCTCCTCACACTCGTGGTCCAGGATTCGCGAATCCTGCTACGTGATGAAGTGATCGACAAAGCGCATGTGCGTGCACTCCAGCGCTGCTGCGATGTGTATGTCTCGCTACATCGGGCAGAGGGTTTCGGACTGGGACTTGCCGAATGCATGTCGCAAGGGAAGCCTGTCATCGCGACCGGATGGTCGGGCAATATGGAATTCATGACCGATCGGAACTCTTGTCTTGTAGAGTACGATTTGGTCGCCGTTGCAGGCCAGTACCCCGACTCGGACGGTGCCCGGTGGGCTGAGCCGCGAGTTGAAAGTGCCGCTGCTGCCATGCGGCGCCTTGCAAATGATCCCGAGCGCGCGCGCGAGCTCGGCGAAGCGGCAAGGGCAGATATCTGTTTGCAACTTTCTCCAGACAGCGCAGCGCGGCATTTGTCAGCGAGAGCTGCGGAAATCACAGAGGCTATGAACTGAACGCACAGGTAATGCAGCGCCCCCATCTCGGCATGCAGCCAATCGCGTGTATTCCATTCCGCCAGATAATAAAAAATCCAGAGGTAGTGACGTTGGACATGATCCGGTCCGTATGGGCTTTCCGATACTTCATTCTTTCATCAATCAGGAATGAACTGCGTGTCCGTTTTGTACGGAGCAAGCTGGGTGCGCTGTGGATGGTCATCCATCCGCTCATGCAGGTATTGATCTTTGCGACGATCCTCTCGGAGGTCCTGGCTGCGAAGCTGCCAGGTGTCAACAACAAGTTTGCTTATGCGTTATACCTGATGGCCGGAACACTTTGCTGGAGCATGTTTGCTGAGTGCATCGGTAAATGCGCTTCGTTGTTTGTGGACAATGGCAATCTGATGAAGAAGCAGGCTTTTCCGCGGATCTGCCTTCCGCTCATCGCTGGCGGCACCGTTCTGGTGAACAATCTTCTATTGTTTCTGGCGATCATCATCGTTTTTGCTGTATTGGGGCACACGCTGGGGCTGCAAGCATGCTGGCTACCCTTGCTGATGCTGCTGACGCTGGCTTTTGCGATGTCGATCGGACTGTTGCTCGGTGTCTTTAATGTCTTCGTGCGTGACATCGGGCAGGTTGTGCCAGTCGTTCTGCAGGCCATGTTTTGGGTAACACCTATCGTCTATACCATCGACATTCTTCCGGCGCAGACGCAGCAACTGTTCAAGCTCAATCCGCTATTCCCGCTGGTTAGCGCCTACCAGGGAGTTCTTCTCTACGGGCGCTCTCCGCAGTGGATGGATCTAGTGCCGTTGATGGCGGCGACGGCCGTTCTGTGCGCTGTGTCTCTGGTCGTTTTCCGTCGCGCAAGTGCCGAAATGGTGGATGCGCTATGAGTGCCGTGCTGACGGTTGAGGGTCTGGGGAAATCCTACCGTGTCTGGGGTAGTGAGTGGCTTCGTGCGGCCAGCTGGTTCGGCCTGAAGGTCAAGCCGCGGGAGGAGCACTGGGTTCTGCGGAATTTTGGGTTTTCGGTCGCTCCGGGTGAGTCGATCGGAATCATGGGGCGCAATGGCGCCGGAAAGAGCACATTGCTCAAGCTGATCACCGGTACATCGCAACCCACCGAAGGGCGTATCGTTCGGCGCGGGCGCATTGCTGCGATCCTTGAACTCGGTATGGGGTTTAATCCCGACCTGAGTGGACGGGAAAACGCCCGGCATTCGGCCGGACTTATGGGCTATACGCTGGAACAGATCGAGACGGTGCTGCCGGAAATACAGGAATTTGCGGAGATCGGCGAGTATTTCGATGAGCCGGTACGCACATATTCGAGTGGCATGCAAGTGCGTGTCGCGTTCGCAGTCGCTACTGCATTCCGTCCCGATATACTCATCGTCGACGAAGCATTGTCGGTCGGAGACGTGTATTTTCAGGCCAAATGTTTCAAGCGAATCCTGTCGTTCAAGGAACAGGGGATGACGCTGATCCTGGTGAGTCATTCGGTGGGAGACGTCGTCAAGCACTGTGACCGGGCTATCTTGATCAAGGACGGCGGCGTGCACGCCGATGGTCCGTCCCGCGAAGTATCCAACCTGTATCTCGATGAGCTATTTGGCAAGAAGCCCGTCTCGCTTGAAGCGGAGGCCAAGGACACCCCGATGGAGTTCCGTACCGGCAGCGAAGACGTGTTCCATACCCGGCCATATTACAATGCGGCTGAGCATCGCTGGGGGCAGGGCGGTGCACGAATTCTGGATTACGTGGTTGCCAGCGACGGTCAGGAATTTCCCGCGCGTGTGGAAAGCGGCTCAAGGACGACGTTCTACGTCAAGATCGCATTCGATCAGGATTTCGATAGCGTAGTCCCGGGTATCTTGGTAAAAACGCTTGAAGGATTGTTTCTCTACGGAACGAATTCCTTTCTTTCCAGTGAGGGTCGCACCGGGATTGCGGCTAAGGCAGGAGACGTGATTGTCTGCAAGTTCACCATGCCTCTTGATCTGAATGAAGCGAATTACCTGATTTCGCTCGGCATCTCCAGCGGAGATCCGCTAGTGGAATTGACACCACTGGATCGGCGTTACGATGCCATCGTGCTGAACGTGGCCAGAGGTATGCAGTTTTGGGGAATGATGGACCTAAAGGCCGATTTCGAAATCGTGGAGGCCTTGTCATGACGTCGGCAGGATTTCACATCAATTCAAAGAGCGAATAGTCATGACCGAGTTACTGAATATGGGCGCCCTTGTGTCAGCCCTGCCCGAGAAATATCAGCCGATTTTCGCGCATCCGGACCTGTCCGATGGCAGCTCGCGTGGTTGCGAGGATAGGCTGCTGTTAATTCGCCAGTGCGCGCAGCGCCTTCAGGCTGCGCTCGGGCGTCCGCTACGCGTCCTCGATCTTGGCTGTGCACAGGGCTTCTTCTCACTGAACCTGGCGTCTGATGGCCATACGGTACACGGCGTGGACTTTCTCGATCTCAATGTAAATGTGTGCAAAGCGCTGGCTGCTGAGAATCCGTCGTTTGCAGCGAGCTTTGAGCACGGTACGGTTGAGGACGTGATAGATCGGCTTGAACAGGATCAGTACGATCTGGTCCTCGGGCTCAGTGTCTTCCATCATCTCGTACACGCCAGAGGCATCCTGAGCGTATCGGAGCTGTGTCGTAAACTTTCGGAAAAGACTGCTGCGGGAGTGTTTGAACTCGCCTTGCATGAAGAGCCACTTTACTGGGCGCCATCATTACCGCAGGATCCTGCCGAAATCTTGTCCAGTTACGCGTTTGTGCGCCTGCTTTCGCGACAAGAGACACACCTTTCAGCAGTGTCAAGGCCGCTCTATTTCACGAGCAGCCAGTTCTGGTATGTGGACGGAATCATCGGTGATTTCACGTCCTGGTCAGCCGAGTCGCATGCGCATGGGCGGGGCACGCACCTGCAATCGCGTCGCTATTACTTCGGGGCGCAGGTTTTCGTAAAAAGAATGACGCTGGGCGTTGAAGAACGCGCAGAGATCAACTTGCGTGAATTCATCAATGAGGTGGAGTTTTTAAGCAATCCACCGCTGGGTTACCCGGCGCCGCGCCTGATCGCGTCGCTGAACGATTCCAGGGATTTGTTTCTTGCCAGGTCCATGATGGATGGGCGGCTTCTTTCCCAAGCGATCGACGATGGCTCGGCTTATGACGCCGATGAAATAATTGCGCAGATTCTTGGGCAACTTGTGTTGCTTGAACGCGCTGGCTTGTATCACAACGACGTGCGCTGCTGGAATATCCTCATCACATCGGAAATGCGCGCTGTACTGATTGATTACGGTGCGATTTCGACCAAAGCCGCCGACTGCTCCTGGCTTGAGGATTTGCTGTTTTCCTTCCTGATCACAGTCAAGGAGATTCTTGAACGCCGGGTTGTTTCCTCCAGTCCAAGCCGTGAGCCTGCGCTGGATTTCACGACACTTCCCGCGCGGTATTGCAATGCGTTTGTAGCGCTCTTTGGACAGAATCGTTCCCAGTTGACGTTCGCCATGCTGCAGCAGTGTCTTCAGCAAGCCGATGCCGCCCCGGCCCCGCTTCCCGAGTGGTCATCGATTTACCAACGTCTGCATAACGCGCTACTCATCTATAACGCGCGGCTGAGCGCGGTGCATATCGAAACGGAGCATCATCGGGTGGAGCTTGCCGCGCGTGGCGCGGCGATCGAGCATCTTCGCGATAACGCATCGAAAGATCAGGGGCGCATCCAGTTGCTTGAAGAGCAAATTGCCGCTTCCGAAAGCAGGTGCCAGCGACTTGAGGAGGACAGCGAGAAACTGGCGGCTTGGGCCAAAGGACTCGAAGCTCAAGCGATCGCATCTAACCGTGAGAGCGAAGCGTCGGCCGCGCGCGCTTCCGGTCTGGAATCAGGCAACGTTGCAGTTGCGGCGCGCATCGCCGAACTTGAGCAAGAGGTAGGGGAACGCCAGCGTGCGCGGGAGCTGACTGAGTTGCTGGCCGCACGTGCTGCCGAGCTGGAATCTGACAAGGCTGTACTTGCAGCCAGGATTGCCGAGCTTGAGCAAGAGCTGCAGGAGCGCCAGCGTGTGCGGGAGCTGGCCGAGTTGCTGGCCGTCGACGTGGCGCGACTGACCGAAGAGCGTGACGCTGCGAGGACTGATGTGCTGGGCATCCAACGCGTCGTTGAGCAGCAGGAAACGACGAATGCTGACTTGCAGGCTCGAATTGCCTCACAGCAGCAACAGATTGGCCAGCTCGAGAACTCGCGCGAGCAGGATAGAAGCCGATTGAAAGAGCTGCAGACCGATCTTTCCAGAAGCATGCAGATTGCCACTGCAGCACGAGAGCACATTCGTGAGCTCGAGTTGGCGGTGGAGGTCCTGGAAGGACAGATCGACAGCCTTCACGCAAGCCGGTCCTGGCGGATTACGGCGCCGCTACGTTTGTTCACCACACGAGTACTGAAACGTGGCGGCGGCAATGTTGCGAGTATCCGTGACGCGTCAGACCCACAGTTGGAGGACGTGGCCACTCCTGATGGTTCGGTGCCGAGTCCGGCCGAAGCTGCAATGGACAAGCGTGTTGCCGCAGTCGATCAGCTGGGTAGTCGTATCCGCAAGTCACGTAAATAATCCAGGGGAAGTCAACGTTGTGGTAAGGACATCATGTAGGGGGTTTGGGTCGTGAAAAGAGTCATCGTGCTCGGTGCGCAGGTGCCATTTATCAGGGGCGGGGCAGAGTTTCTCAATGAGGAGCTAGTCCGTCAGATCAATCTGTGGGGTAAGCAACGCCAGGTCGTCGCCGAGCTGGTGCAGCTGCCGTATCGTTGGTACCCCGAAACGGAAATCCTTTCCTCCACATTGGCGTGGCGTTTATTGGATCTGAATGAAAGTAACGGGCAGAAGATCGACCTGTGCATTTGTACCAAGTTTCCAACATATGCTGCCTCGCATGCGAACAAGACGCTGTGGCTGGTGCATCAGCACAGGGTACTTTACGATCTGGAGCGCACCCGTTTTGATTTCCCCCATCTGAACTCCCGGGATGTGGCGTTGCGCGACGCCTTGCGCGTTTCAGACACGCAACTGTTGTCGGACATCGAATCGCGCTACACCATCTCGCAGACCGTGACCGAGAGGCTTCAACAGTTCAATGGTCTTTCTTCGCAGGTTCTATACCCTCCATCCAAACTGGCCCCGTTGATCACATCTGGTGACTACGGCGATTATATTTTGTGCATCGGTCGACTCGAGTCGATGAAGCGGCCCGACTTGCTGATTCGCGCAGCGACACATGTGCCAAAAGCCAAAATCGTCATAGCGGGCACAGGAGCCAGTGATTACGCGCTCTCCCTGGCACCGCTGGTGCATGAGCTGGGGTTGCAGGACAGGGTGGAACTGACGGGTTTTGTCGAGGATGAGAAACTGCTCGCGTTGATCGCGGGTTGCAGGGCCGTTTTCTACTCTCCCGTTGACGAAGACTACGGATTCGCAACCCTGGAGGCATTTGCGGCGCATAAGCCTGTCATCACTGTGGACGACAGCGGCGAAGTCGGAAGGATCGTAAAAGCCACCGGAAGTGGGTGGGTCACCGGTCCCACGGCAGAGGAAATCGCGCAGAGTATCGGGGATTGCTACGCAAGAACCGGTGCGCAACTACGCGCGCTTGCCGATGAAGGATACCGACTCAGCACCTCGATTACATGGGATCGCGTGATACGCGAGCTCGTGGAGGAAAGGATTTGAACACGCGTTTCCGCATTGCCATGGTCGGGCCACTACCCCCCGAGCATTCCGGTATTGCCGAGTATTCAGCCGGGCTGGTGGAACTGCTGCGCGCGCGCGGCATGCAGGTCGACACAGTGGTCCGCGGTGACGTGGAACGCATGGGAGTCCAGAAGGTTGTCGATGGGCTGCTTGAAGCGGATGCCGTTGTCTACCAGATGGGAAATCATCCCGCCTTTCATGGGTGGATGCTTCCACTAATGGCATGTGTTCCCGGCGTTGTTCATCTGCATGATCTGGTGCTGCACCACATGGTGGCGGGTGTCCTGAGTGACGAGGCGCTGCTCGGTGACGGGTATGCGCGGGTGCTGGAACAATGGCATTCCGCTGTTGAAGTGAAGAACGCAACGCTTGCACTGCGCTATGGCTCTCCGATCTGGGGCCGAGACGACATCGTGCATTACCCGCTTCATCAGGTGGCGACGAAATTCGCACTCGAGGTGGTCGTGCATTCCCGATACGCGGCCGAAAGGGTTGCCAAGGAGTTTCCGTGGCTGCCTGTTACGGTCATCCCCCAGCTCTATCCTGTCGCCGCGCGGCATCGGGTGCGTGATCGTCTCAGCACCATTGCGGTGATGGGCGGTGGGCAGGTGAATCGCAGGTTCGACTGGATCGTTGAGGCGTTGCTGCAGGTCGCCCCCGAGTTGACTCACCCGCTTTCTCTCGAGATAGCCGGTGTGGTCGAACCTGCCGTGCAGCTACAGCTGGAACGGCTTTCGGGTTTGCAGAACGTGCGGCTGGTCAATCATGGTCGCATCGACGACGAGCAATTTCGCAGTGTGTTCGAGCGCGCCGACCTGATGATCGCGCTTCGCCAGCCAACCATGGGCGAAGCATCCGCGGTGGTGTCAAAGGCGTTGCAGGCGGGCCTGCCTGTCGTGGTATCGGATCAGGGCTGGTACGCAGAACTGCCGTCCTGCGTCAGGAAAGTGCCCCCCACTTCCGAATGTCCAGAGGTTCTTGGCAGTCTGTTGCGGCACTTTGCACTGGATTCGGCAGCGTACTCGCGTTGGGCAGAAGAATGTGGAGATCAGGCGAGTCGCCCGGAGCTTGACCCATACGGTGCTACCGACCGCTATGTGAAGCTGTTGAAATCCAACCGTGTCTTTTCCGATTTCAGGGATCGCGTCGCCGAGGCCTTGGTCGATCTCAAGATCGACCTTGATTCTCCGCTGTCGGGCGAAGTTCAGAGAATCGATGTCCGCAGTACGCTGCGTGGTGACCGGTGGGTCGATTCTGCGCTCAAGGCCTTATCCGAGCGCCAGGTCGACGCGCACGGACAAATGGTCTTCGCCACGGTCGAGCCGTACCCTTATACTGAGGCCTTGCCGGTCGAAGCATGCCAGGGAGGGGCGGCACTGATCGAAACCGATCTTGGCGTGGCGGAGCCCTCCAGCGAGGTCACCGTAAGGCTGATGCTGAACAATACCAGCGGGTTCCCGTGGCTCAGTCCGCCCGGCCACTCGGTGATGCCGTTCGGCATTTACATCGGATACTACTGGCGCTCCGTTGTTGCACCGCTGCAGCAAGTGGAGCAGCCGCGCCAATGGATCGACGAGCCAATCGAGCCAGCTTCGTGTCGCGAACAGGTCATCTCGCTTCGCGTGCCAGATGCAGTTGGTGAGTATGAATTGGAAATCGATCTCGTCCAGGAATCTGTTTGCTGGTTCAAAAGTCGGGGGTTTGTACCAGCCCGGCTGCTCGTACGTGTAGAAGCCACTCAATCATGAGGGCACATTCATCCAACCCAGGTCCTAACGCATGAAATCTTTTGTGAAAACCCCCGTCTCTTTGGGCACTGTCGCCATCCTGGCGACTGTCATCACTCTTGCTGGTTGCTCCAAGTCGCCTGAGGCAGACCAGCCGGCCACCTCGGCACCTCAACAGACTGCTACGGCGTCCGAAGCCCCCGGTATGACGACCCCCTTGACGCAGGAGCAGGTAGGGGCTCGCTATGCCATCGTTTCGGACCCTGTGGTCGCCAATAATGGCGAGTTGATACGAACCGTTGTGTCGGTCACCAATGCTGGCAAGGAAACGCTGAGTTCGAAGGGCACCTTGCCGGTCAACCTTGCAATCTCTCTGGTAGACAGTTCCGGCGCTGTATCGGCGAAGGATTTCGTACGTGCTCCGCTTCCAGCTGATGGGATCCCTGCGGGTGCCTCCGCCGAGGTGATCGCCGAGGTGCCCGCCCAGGCAGTGGTCGGAAAGAGCCTGCGATTTGGGCTGGTACAAGAAGGCGTCGCCTGGTTCAGCGATTTCAAGATCGAGCCGCTCGACTACGGCCCGTTCACCAGCTGCGCCGATCAGGGCAAGCAGACGATATGCGGTGCGGGTGGAAAGCCGCTGTCAACGCGTTGAGCTGCACCGTGCATCGGGCACAGCCCGATCCTGCATCGGCTCAAAGCCGGAACCAATACGTAAATAAGAGAATGTGTTAATGAAAACTGCGTTAATTACTGGAATCTCGGGTCAAGACGGCGCTTACCTGGCAGAACTGCTGTTGGACAAGGGCTACCGCGTATTTGGCACGTATCGTCGTACCAGTTCGGTCAATTTCTGGCGGATCGAAGAGCTTGGAATTGCAGCCCACCCGAACCTCAATCTGATCGAATACGATCTGACGGATCTAGGGTCGAGCATCCGTATGCTTGAAAGCACCGGAGCCACCGAGGTCTACAATCTGGCGGCCCAGAGCTTTGTGGGCGTGTCTTTCGATCAGCCGACCACAACGGCGCAGATCACCGGTATCGGTCCTGTCCACCTGCTGGAGGCGATCCGTCAGGTGAACCGGGATATCCGCTTCTACCAGGCCTCGACGTCGGAGATGTTCGGCAAGGTGCAGGCGGTCCCGCAGATCGAAAGCACGCCGTTCTATCCGCGCAGCCCCTACGGCGTCGCCAAGCTCTATGCGCACTGGATGACGGTGAACTACCGCGAGAGTTACGACATCTTTGGTTGCAGCGGCATCCTCTTCAACCACGAAAGTCCATTGCGTGGACGTGAATTCGTGACGCGCAAGATCACCGACTCGGTGGCCAAGATCAAGCTCGGCCTGCTGGACTGCATGGAGTTGGGCAACCTGGACGCCAAACGTGACTGGGGCTTTGCGCGCGAGTATGTGGAAGGTATGTGGCGGATGCTGCAGGCCGAGGAGCCGGATACTTTCGTGCTCGCAACCAATCGCACCGAGACCGTGCGCGATTTCGTCAGCATGGCGTTCAAGGGCGCGGGCATCCACGTCGAGTTCCGTGGAAAGGACGCTGAAGAGACTGCGGTGGACACTGCCACCGGCAAGGTGGTCATGCGCATCAACCCGAAGTTCCACCGCCCTGCAGAAGTGGAGCTGCTGATCGGCGATCCCGAAAAGGCGGCCCGCATCCTCGGCTGGAAGCCTGAGACCACGCTGGAGCAGCTGTGCCAGATGATGGTCGAGGCCGATCTGAAGAGGAACGAGCGTGGCTTCTCATTCTGACCTGGCGGGCAAGCGGGTTCTGATCAGCGGAGCGTCCGGGTTCACCGGGCGCTACATGACCCAGCAGCTCAAGGAACAGGGCTGCACGGTCATTGGCGTTGGGACGCGTTCGGACGCTGCCGGCACGGGCAGCACCGACGAGTTCTGGCCGATGGATCTGCGCGACGCTGCCGACGTCGCCCGCGCCGTTGCGCAGGCCCAAGCCGACTACGTTGTGCATCTGGCGGCAGTGGCCTTTGTCGGTCATGGGGATGCAGACGATTTTTACCGCGTCAATCTGCTCGGCACGCGTAACCTGCTGCAGGCGCTGGCCGCAAGCCAACACCGCCCGGAGAGGGTGCTGATCGCGAGCAGTGCCAATGTCTACGGCAATGCAACCGAAGGCGTGATCGACGAGTCGGTCACGCCCGCGCCCGCGAACGACTACGCGGTGAGCAAGCTCGCCATGGAGTATGTCGCCAGCTTGTGGCGCGAGCGCCTGCCCCTGGTGATTGCCCGCCCCTTCAACTATACCGGGGTCGGTCAGGCGACCAACTTCCTGATCCCCAAGATCGTTTCCCATTTCGCATCGCGTGCCTCTTCGATCGAGTTGGGCAACACCGAAGTGTGGCGCGATTTCGGTGATGTCAGATCGGTCGTGCTGGCTTACCGCAAGCTCCTGCAGGCGCCTGCAGCCGAGGGGCAGACCGTCAATGTGTGTTCGGGCGTCGCCAATTCGCTAGGGGACATCATCAGGATCTGCTCGAAGATCACCGGCCACGACATCGACGTCCAGGTGAATCCCGCGTTCGTTCGGCAGAATGAAGTCAGGAAGTTGCTTGGCAGCAATGCCAGATTGCAGAAGCTGATCGGCGATTGGCAGAGTCTTGCGTTGGAGGACACGCTGCGCTGGATGCTTGAAGCTGCGAGCACTGAGCAGTGAGAGCAATCCAAGGGCATCATTGAGAGCAATCGAGCTTCGGCTGGAACTCAGCCGAAGCTCGCTTTGCGGATGCTTGGTGTTTTTGTTCAGCGTTATCGTGAAGGCGCACCGGCATTCGCAAGAAACCGCGCCAAGTTAAAGGAGCGAGGAACGCGCCGGCGTTGGTGCTTCCCTGCCGGCTTATCTGCCGCAATCGGACTTGCAAATTTCAAGACTGGTCAGCCCGAAGGCAAGCAACCGCTGGTCCGCTGACATGCCTACCTGCGCGGGAGAGACCGGTACCTCGTAGTTCAGAACAAGATGCACCACTTCACCAGGCTGGTGGGTCGTGACAGGAACCCGTAGTTCCAGCGGCGCTGCTTGCGCTGCAGTGACACGGGTGTCGAGCGCTTGAACGCCGTTGACCGTGGCACGGATGCGCAGCGCTTGCTGGGGACCGGGCAGAAACGGGTTGCCGCGCAGAATCACCGTTGTCTTGCCGACTGTCGTTGAGTTGACACGGTAGCGCAGCGATGAGCTTTGGCCTTCCGACCAGACACCCCATGCCTCGTCGGACGACCAGCCTTGCGTGAGCAAGCTGCGGAGCGTGGGGAGCGTAATGCTGGTATCTGCCGCGGGCTCGGTGACCACGGTGTCCTTGGCAGCATCGGCGCTTGCAGGCTTTGCACCACCTGGCAGACGGAAGACCACAACAGCGCCATCTTCGCGCGTCATCGCCGGCGGCGCGCCAATGGCCTGTGTCCATTCAGCAATGACCTGCGCTCCTTGGTCGGCATAGCCGCGCTTGTCTATGTAGACAGCGTCGAAGCCGAAGCGGCTGATTGCCTGGAGCTGTGCTGCGGCGGGTTGGGTTTCCAGATTCCGGTAGAACAGGTCGCCCTCACGGCCCTTCATGCCTGCGTAGCTCCACTTCAGGTGCTGCGAGTGGACGAATCCCACCGCAAGGTCATATGCGTGCAGGGCATTCTTGGGCGGCACCTCCGGAAACGGCATGTAGGGCAACTGGTAAACCGCTGCACCGACAGGCAAGGCAGCTTCAATGCTGCGGATGAAACGCTTGTCCTGCTCGTACGCAGTGCGCGCGCTGGATTGACACGGGCCGCACACGGCCGAGGTCTGGTCCCAGATGCCGAAGACCAGCATGCCGGCGGCAGCGATCGAGGCGATGGTCATGCGGTACCGACGCCCCACCTTGTCGGACAGCATCTGCACGGCGATGGCCACCGCAGCCAGCGTGCTGAACGTGATGAAGATGCTGGCCCGATTCCAGCCGCGGATGGAGGGCGATACAACGTGCGCGAAGAGTGAGCCAAGCCCACCGATGGTCATGAATGCCAGAAGGACCCCAGAGAGAATCGCCAGTAGGGCAATGCGTTCTTCATTGCGCCGCTCGGACAGGCGCGCGAACGCGACCAGCGCCAGGATGGCAAGACCGAAGGAACCGATCAGGCCCAGGGAGGCAGTCGTGTTCTCGTTGATCAACGGTGTGCTGGCCATGTAGCTGGCCGTCACATTGGCTAGCTTCGGTAGCCTGTGGTCGGGCCGCGGCAGGATCAACTGCATCAACTTCACGCCGTAGATCTCGGACTCTGCCGGCGCGCGGGCAGCGACTTCCGGGTTGTGGCCGTTGATCCGTTCATTGATCACGTTGGGTGCAACATTTGCCAACGTGCCAAGCGCGAGGAAGAAAATGACGGGTGCTGCGAGGCGGGTGATGGAGACCCAGTTCTTCTGGAACAGCGCCATGAGGCACGCTGTTCCAATCAGGATCAGGCCGAATACCGTGTAGTAAACGCCGAAACAGCTCAGGACCAGGTACAGCGCAGCAAGCGCGATCTTGCGCGTGGGCCGGGCGCTCCAGAAATCCAGCGATGCGTCGGCGCGTGCAATCCGGATCGCAAGCATGAAGTAGATCGGGATGCCGAAATACCAGGTGTAGAAGATGTGCTGCAACCGCAGGAAATGGAACGGTGCCAGCGTAAAGAGCATGGCAGTGGTAAAGGACAGCGAACGACCGACGCGCAGCCAGCGCATCACCCAATATGCGGTCAGAAAGTTCGCGGCAAAGCCCAGCAGGAAGAACAGATTGAGTGCCGCGGCACTGCTGCCAGTCAGCATGCCGGCAAGCTTCAGGAACAGGAAGCTGCCGGAATCTGCTCCGGGATAATCCAGGAAGGATGAGCCGAATGGGAATCCGCTCCTGGCGTTTTCGAAGATCCATCCTTCCATTGCTCGCTGCGTCAGCCAGAGGCTACTCAAAGCGTCGCCGCTATACGAGAGTGGGTAATCCAGTACAGGCAACAGGCCCGCCCGCCAGCCGACAAGCAGGACGCTGCCTGCCACTACGGACAGAACGGCGCCTAACAGCATCGGCAGCCATTCGGCCTTGATAAGTGGGCGGGCCGGCGTCGTAGAAGGAAGTAGGGTGCTCATGTAATCCACAGTTCAAGAATGGATGCGCTGCGCCATCTGGGGCTGCAGGCAGGCGTGAGGTGGGGTGACATTCTGGGCCGTGTCTGGCTCAGCCCTGGGGGGAGTCAGGCTTGGGAGCCTGCAACAACAACTTGCTCAGGATGAACGACACGGGCAGCGTGACAACGATGGAGATCAGGGGACCGACCGCCGCCGGCACGCCCAGATGCCCGACGCTGAGTTTCAGCGCCAAGGCCCCAAGTGCGTAGGTCACCAGATAGATGAGCGGAAACGCCGCAAACTTCAACCAACTATGTTCAGCACGAAAGACATAACGGGTGTTGATCAGGTAACTGAGCAAGATGCCTGCACAGAAACTCGCAAGATAAGCCCACTGATAATGCATAAAGCGAAGGAGCACCCAGTACAGCACCAGGGTCAGGCCCGTGTTGAGTGCTCCGCCCAGCAGGAAGCGCAGTGCTACGGAGACCAATGGCCGATGCCGCCGAAGCAGGGTATCGGCCTGTGGGGACTCATCCGCCCGCATTCGCCAGACTCTTGAAGGACGCGTAATCGCGGATGTACTCATCGGTGTCGTAGGGCTCGGACGCAAACACCAGCAGCACGGCGTCTTTGGAATACTTGTACTGCGTGCCCCAGATCATCGGCGGCAGATGGATGCCCTGGTTCGGCGAGTTAAGTTCGACATCGATGCGGCGGGAACCATCGTCAGCCAGGACCCTGACCGAGCCCGATACGCAAATGAGAAACTGATGACAGCGCTTGTGCGCATGCTCGCCACGGGTTTCCTGTGTAGGTACGCCGTAGACAAGAAAGTACCGCCGCGCATTGAAGGGCAGGAAGCTGTCGAAGTCGCCGACCGACAGGGACCCGCGCATGTCGGCAAAGCTGGGCATCTGGTAAAGCTTGACGCCGGGAACGACAGTATCGGTGATGCCCTGGCCGGCGGGCAGTGGAGCCGTCTTGCTCGCATCCTTGTCGGACACGTAACCCACGATGCGCGCAGGATTGCCAACCACGATCGCATTGGGCGGTACCGAGCGCGTGACCACCGCACCAGCGCCGATCATCGCGCCACTGCCGATGGTGGTGCCGGCCAGAATGGTCGCGTTGGCGCCAATCGAAGCGCCCGATTCCACGACGGTGCCGAGGAACTTCTCGGGATACACCCGGCTGCGTGGGAACAGGTCGTTGGTGAAGGTGGCGTTGGGGCCTACGAAGACATCGTCGCCCAGGCGCACTCCGTCCCACAGTTGTACGCCGCACTTGATGGTCACACGATCGCCGACCACAACATCGGATTCAATGAATACGCCGTCGCAGATGTTGCAGTCGCGACCGAGGCGGGCACCGGGCAGCACGTGGGCAAATGCCCAGACGCGGGTGTCCTCGCCGATGGTGTCGCTTTCGCAAAGGGCATTGGGATGCACGAAATGACTCACAGGTTATCCTTTTCGAAGTTTTCAACCGACTGCATGATCGACAGCGGGCGTGCCTTGGTATTTTCGAACGCATGCCAGGCGTAGGTACCCACGATACCCAGGCCCAATGAATTGAGAGCGCCGAAAAAGAGAATGGTCAGGATGGTCAGGGTATAGCCTGGCACTGCGACAAGTCCGGAAAACTTTGCTGCCAGCACCAGCGCACCGAGCAGCGCGGTAAAGGCCAGCGCAATCAGGCCCAGCGCCGTCAGCATGCGGACCGGCAGGTCGGTGAAAGCAAAGACGCTGTCGGATAGATATCGCAGTTTCTTGCTCAAGGTCCAGGCGCTCTTGCCGTGCTGCCGCTCGCGCCGCTGATAGCTGACAAATTCGCGCTTGCCGCCCAGCCAGAATAGTTGCGCAAGCAGGCTGGAGTGGGCTTCGTTCAACAGCAACAGCCGTTCGAGGAAGCCACGGCTGACAGCGAAGATATCCACGCCACCCTTGGGAATGTCCTTGATGACCATCCGTCGGTAGGTCGCCCAAAACAAGGTCGACGCCAGCTTCGAGGCAGCCGGATCGCTGCGTGCTTCGCGCACGCCAAAGGCCACGTCGTAGCGTGCGCTTGCATAGCGCTGCCAGAAGTCGATCACCAGCGTGGGGGGTTCCTGAAGATCGGCGGCCATGACCGCCGTCAGCTCCCCGGAGCTGAGCTGTAGCCCGGTACGGATTGCCGGAAATGCGCCGAAGTTGCGGGTCAGCGTTGCGAGTTGCGAACGGAACGCGCAGCCAGGCAACTTTTCCCGCAGCAAGGCATAGCTACGGTCAGGGCTGCCGTCCACCACGAAAACCGCTTCGAAATCCCCATTCACGCTCCGTGCGATGAAGTCGATGGCCTGTAGCAGGTCGTCGATCGAACCCTCATTGCGATAGATCGGGACAACGAGGCTGAGGGAGGGTGGCTGCACGTCGCTCAGAACCGGTTGCATGCATCGATGACCTGGTCGACTTCTTCGTCGGTCAGCTCCGGGAAGCAAGGCAGCGTCATCACGCACGCCGCATCGGCTTCCGTGTTCGGTAGCGCCACCGACTCAAAAGCGCCCTCATGGCAGGGCTGGCGATGGTCACACAGCGGGTAGTGGACGTCGGTCTGCACACCGGCCGCTTGTAGATGGGCGCGCAGTGCCTCACGCTCGTCGCAGCGCACCACGTACAAGTGGGCCACATTGTCTGCCCCCACCACGCCAGCTGCTGCAATCTTCGGATTGGACAGCCCCCGGGCATAGCGGTTGGCTATGTCGCGTCGGCGTTGGTTCCAGCCATCCAGCAGCGCGAGCATATGCCGTAGCATTGCGGCCTGCAGCTCGTCCAGGCGGCTATTGCGACCGCCGCGCAGACTGTTGGTGTACTTGGCCGTCCAACCATACTGGCGCAGCTGTGCCGCACGGGTGGCCAAGGCATCATCGCTGGTCACGATGGCACCGCCATCGCCCAGGGCGCCCAGATTCTTGGTCGGGTAGAAACTGAAGGACGAAATATCGCCGAAGCTGCCCGCGCGGCGGCCATTGCGTTCTGCGCCATGCGCCTGCGCGCAATCCTCTACCACTTTGATGCCGCGTGCCTGACAGAGCGCGACGATGGCCTCGATATCGGCCAACTGTCCGTACAGGTGGGTCACGATCACGGCCTTGGGGGTTGTACCACCCGCCAGCGCAGCCTCTAGCGCGGTCACGGACATTAGTCCCGTGCCTGCACCTGTATCGACAAAAATGGGCGTCGCGCCACACGCCAGAACGGCGCTGGTACCGTACATGGCAGCATTGGCCACCACCGCAACCTTGTCACCTTGGCCTACGCCCAGCGCCTTCAAGGAGAGCTCAAGGGCGTCGGTGCCGTTGGCTACGCTGACGCAGTAAGCGGCGCCACAATAGCCCGCGAACTCCTGCTCAAAGGCCTTTACGTTCGGGCCGAGGACGTAGTAGCCGCTGGCGATGATGCTGCCGGCGATCTGGGACAGCGTGTCCTGCAAGGGAGCGATGTGGCGGGATAGCGAGTTAACAGGAATCAGAGCGTCCATGGGATCCGCAGAGTTTGAGTAGATGTGCAAGTTGGAATGACGTGCCGCCTAGTGTTGAGGCACCGTTGTACTGAAATCTTTGAACGAGACGATGCCGTCTGGTTCCAGGTGGCTACCGGGTTGGATTTCTAACAGTTCTGGTGGAACGTTGTCTGGGTCCTTCAAGCTGCGGTTAGCGCAATGCCCATGAACGAAAGTACGCCGCTGTTAAAAAGTACTCTCCCGAAGCGATGCAGGCCTCAGCTGTCGCCAGATCCGGCTTTCCCACTTCTCCACAAAGCGGTTATAGGCACAGGGACGAAATCAAAGGCGTCATTGTAGATTGGTCTGAAATTATAGCGACACGTTCTACCACGACGGATCATTTGTGCGCTGCTGCCGCTCGACCGCATCTGGATCGTTCAAGAAAAACCGCGTAGTCCGAAAGAATACGCGGGGTGCTTGCCCGGCTCAGTTCAGCGCTTGTTCCAGCTCCGGAAGCAGGGTGAACAGATCCCCCACCAGCCCGATATCGGCAATCTCGAAGATCGGTGACTCCGGGTCCTTGTTGATCGCCACGATCGTGCCGGCGTCCTTGATGCCGGTCAGATGCTGGATGGCGCCGCTGATGCCGATCGCCACATATAGCTCGGGGGCGATGATCTTGCCGGTCTGGCCGACCTGCAACTCGTTGGGCACGTAGCCGGCGTCCACGGCGGCACGCGAGGCGCCCACGGCGGCGCCGAGCTTGTCGGCCAGGCTGTAGATGTGCTGGAAGTTCTCGGCCGAGCCGACGCCGCGGCCGCCGGAGACCACGCGCTTGGCGCTCTGCAGGTCGGGGCGGTCGGAGCTGCCTGCGGCCAGGCCGATGAAGCGGGTGTGGGTCGGCAGCGCGGCATCCACAGCGACGGACTCGATCGTTGCGCTGCCACCGGCTGCCGCTTCCGGCCACGAGGCGCTGCGCACTGTTGCCACCACGATCTGGTCGGCCGGTGCCTTCACCGTGATGATCGCGTTGCCGGCGTAGATCGGGCGCTTGAAGGTGTAGGCGTCTTCGACCGCCATCAGGTCGGAGACCTGGTTGACACCCAGCAGCGCGGCCACCACCGGCATCAGGTCCTTGCCGAAGGTGGTCGAGGGGCCGAACACGTGGGTGTAGCCCTGGCCGGCGAGCTGGGCGATCTGCGGCCCCAGTACCTGCGCGATGGCATGTTCGTTGGCGGCGTTTGCCACTGTCAGCACGCGGGCAACACCCGCTAGCTGCGCGGCCTGCGTCGCAACCGCGGCAGGGTCGGCCGCCAGCACGACGACGTCGATGGACTCGGCCGACACGGCGAGCGCGGCGCTCAGGGTCTTGGCGGTGGCCGCGTTGAGCTGGCCGTTGAGATGTTCGGCAACGATGAGAACCTTGGCCATTACAGCAACCCCTTCTGCTTGAGTGCGGCCACCAGTTCGGCGGCATCCTTGACCATCACCCCGCGGCTACGCTTGGACGGCGGCGCATAGTGGGTGGTGCTGAGGCTGTCGTGCGCAGCGACGCCAAGATCGGCAAAGGCCAGTGTTTCCAGCGGCTTGCTCTTGGCTTTCATGATGTCCGGCAGCTTGATGAAGCGCGGCTCGTTCAGGCGCAGATCGGTGGTGATCACCGCCGGCAGGTCCACTTCCAGCGTTTCCAGGCCTGCGTCCACCTCGCGGGTCACCGTGGCCTTGCCGTCGGCGACCACCAGCTTGCCGGCGAAGGTCGCCTGTGGGCGCCCCCACAGCGTAGCGAGCATCTGACCGGTCTGGTTGGCGTCGTCGTCGATCGCCTGCTTGCCCAGGATGACCAGGTCCGGCTGTTCCTTTTCGACCAGCTTGAGCAGGGTGCGCGCGGCGGTCAGCGGCTGGATCGCCGCGTCGGTGACCACGTGGATAGCGCGGTTGGCGCCCATGGCCAGGCCGTTGCGCAGATGCGCCGCAGCATCGGCCGGCGCCAGGGTGGCGACCACCACCTCGGTGGCGATGCCGGCGTCGCGCAGGCGCAACGCCTCTTCCAGGGCGATTTCGTCGAACGGGTTCGGTGAGAGCTTGACGCCGTCGGTGACCACACCGGAGCCATCGGGCTTGACCTGAATGCGGACGTTGTAGTCCACCACGCGCTTGTAGGCGACGAGGATTTTCATCGTGTACGAGATCCTTCAGCTATTGCGGGAAGGCCCGGCCGCGGCGGCAGGCTCGGGAGTGCCGTCATTCTAACCGGGCCGGATGCACCATGCGATGGCGTATGGATGTTGCGGCGCAATAGCCCTGAGCATGGTTTGGGGGCAATGCTTAGGCCCGGTATTGCTCTGACCGTATATCCTGTGTGGTTTGAAAACGCGGCGCCGTGCGTGCGCGACCAGGAGGGGTAGACAGTGGCGACTTGGCTAGTAACCGGCGGGGCCGGATTTATCGGCGGAAATTTTGTTCTTGAGGCGGTCGCGCGCGGAATCCGCGTGATCAATCTGGACGCGCTCACCTATGCGGGGAACCTGAACACGCTGGCGTCGCTGGAAAGCAATGCCGACCACGTCTTCGTCAAGGGCGACATCGGCGACGGCGCGCTCGTGACCCGTCTGCTGCAGGAACATCAGCCGGACGCAGTGCTGAACTTCGCTGCCGAAAGCCATGTGGATCGCTCGATCGAAGGCCCCGGCGCGTTCATCCAGACCAACGTGGTCGGCACCCTGGCCTTGCTCGAGGCCGTGCGCGATTACTGGAAAGCGCTGCCGGATGCGCGTCGCGAGGCCTTTCGGTTCCTGCATGTGTCCACCGACGAGGTCTATGGCACGCTGGGCGAGACCGGCAAGTTCACCGAAACTACGCCGTATGCGCCCAATTCTCCGTACTCGGCGTCCAAGGCGGCCTCCGATCACCTGGTGCGCGCGTTCCACCACACCTACGGGCTGCCGGTGCTGACCACCAACTGCTCCAACAACTATGGCCCCTACCATTTCCCGGAAAAGCTCATTCCGCTGGTGATCGCCAAGGCGCTGGCCGGCGAGCCGTTGCCGGTGTACGGCGATGGCAAGCAGGTGCGCGACTGGTTGTTCGTCAGCGACCACTGCGAGGCGATCCGCACCGTGCTGGCCAAGGGCCAGGTCGGCGAGACCTACAATGTGGGCGGCAACTCCGAGCGCCAGAACATCGAGGTCGTGCAGGCGATCTGTGCGCTGCTGGATCAGCATCGCCCGCGTGCGGATGGCAAGCCGCGTGCGAGCCAGATCACCCATGTCACCGACCGCCCCGGACACGACCGTCGTTATGCGATCGACGCCTCCAAGTTGAAGAGCGAATTGGGGTGGGAGCCGGCGTATACCTTCGAGCAAGGCATCGCGCAGACGGTGGAGTGGTACCTGACCAACCAGGCCTGGGTGCAGGGCGTGCTGGATGGCAGCTACCGGCTGGAACGGATCGGCGCCGCGGCCTGACGCGAGCCCTTAGGTAATAGCCCGCGCATGCATGCGTGTGCGGGCCTCAACAGGACACCCTGATGACACAACGTAAAGGCATCATTCTGGCGGGCGGCTCCGGCACGCGCCTGTACCCGATCACCAAGGGCGTCAGCAAGCAGCTGTTGCCGGTATACGACAAGCCGATGATCTACTACCCGCTGAGCGTGCTGATGCTCGCGGGTATCCGCGACATCCTGATCATCAACACCCCACACGAGCAGGCGCTGTTCCAGTCGCTGCTGGGCGATGGTTCCCAGTGGGGCGTCAATATCCAGTATGCCGTGCAGCCCAGCCCTGACGGGCTGGCGCAGGCCTATCTGATCGGTCGCGAGTTCGTCGACGGCAAGCCGAGTTGCCTGGTGTTGGGCGACAATATCTTCCATGGGCATGGCCTGACCGACACCCTGCGCCGCGCCGATGCGCGTGAGCAGGGTGCCACCGTCTTCGGTTACTGGGTCAACGATCCCGAGCGCTACGGCGTTGCCGAATTCGATCAGCAAGGCAAGGTCATCGACATTGCCGAAAAGCCGGAAAAGCCTCGTTCCAATTACGCGGTCACCGGCTTGTATTTCTATGACGGCAAGGCCAGCGACTACGCGGCTGCCTTGAAGCCCTCGCCGCGCGGCGAGCTGGAGATCACCGATCTCAATCGTTGCTATCTCGAAGCCGGCAACCTGCACCTGGAGCCACTGGGGCGTGGGTATGCATGGCTGGATACCGGCACGCACCAGTCATTGCATGAAGCAGCCAATTTCATCGAGACCATCCAGATGCGCCAGGGTCTGCAGGTGTGCTGCCCGGAAGAAATCGCATTTGGTCAGGGCTGGATCGATGCCGAGCAGCTGGAGCGTCTGGCGGCGCCGTTGCTGAAGAATGACTATGGCAAGTATTTGACTGCATTAGCCAAGCGTGGGGTTGTCCATTGAAAGTGATCGAAACGACGTTGCCTGGCTGCGTCGTCATCGAGCCTGCAGTCTTCGGCGATGAGCGCGGTCAGTTCTTCGAAACATGGAATACAGAGCGCTTTGGGCGGCATGGCCTGCCGAAGAGTTTTGTGCAAAGTAATGTCTCCACGTCCGCCAGGGGCGTGCTACGCGGTCTGCATTACCAGTGGCCTCGGCCACAGGGCAAACTGGTGAGCGTGCTTGAAGGCGAGGTATACGACGTTGCGGTGGATATCCGCGCTGGGTCTCCTCACTTCGGGCGTTGGACCGCCATTTTACTGAGCGCAGAGAACCGACGCCAGGTCTGGATACCCGAAGGCTTTGCACACGGCTTCGCAGTGCTTTCAGAGAAAGCATTGTTCAGTTATCTGTGCACCGACGTGTACGTCAAGGAAGCGGATGCAGGCGTGCGTTGGGACGATGCGGCGATCGGGATCGATTGGCCGATCAGCGATCCATTGTTGTCCGCCAAGGATGCCAGGGCGCCGTTCCTGGATGAAGTGCCCGTTGATCGACTGCCGGTGTATATGCCGTGACCACGTTGGTGTTTGGTGCGAACGGGCAGGTCGGGACGGAACTGCTGCGCGCCTTGGCAGCCAATGGCTCGGTGCGGGCAACAACGCGCAGCGGCCAGCTGCCTGATGGCAGCGTGTGCGAGACGGCAGATTTTGACGCACCGCAAACGCTGACTGCCTTGCTGGACCGGGTTTCCCCGTCGCATGTGGTCAATGCGGCCGCCTATACCGCAGTGGATCGCGCCGAGCAGGATCGCGCCGGCGCCGTGCGCGCAAACGCCACCTCGCCTGGCGTCATCGCCGCATGGTGCGCATCCCGCAACGTACCGCTGGTGCACTACTCGACCGACTACGTCTTCGACGGTCGAGGCAGCGCACCATATACGGAAGACGCGCCGACCTCGCCGCTGGGTGTGTATGGCGAAACCAAGCTTGCTGGTGAGGAGGCCATCCGTGCTTCCGGCGCGCAGCATCTGATCCTGCGCACGGCATGGGTATACGCCTCGCATGGCGCGAATTTCCTGCGCACGATGTTGCGTGTCGGTGCCGAGCGCGAGGAGCTGCGTGTGGTGGCCGACCAGGTTGGAACACCGACGCCTGCGACCCTGATCGCCGATGTCACCGCGCAGTTGCTGCGTCAACGCAGACCCGACACTTCGGGCACATGGCATCTCACGGCTGCAGGGCAGACCAGCTGGCATGGCTTTGCCGAGGCGATCTTCCAGGAAGCGGTCAGCGCAGGCTTGCTGTCGCGCGCACCGCGTGTGGTGCCGATCCCCACCGTAGACTACCCGACGCCCGCACAGCGGCCGGCGTATTCGCGGCTGTCGATCGACAAACTGCAGCGCGATTTCGACATCGTGTTGCCGGACTGGCGAGTCGGCCTGCAGCGCGTGGTTGCCGAAATCGCCGCTGCCAGACAGTAAATCCGCGATCCCGGTCAGTGGCGATATTTCCGCCGACGCATTCAAGCCGCAAACGCAAACAGCCGGGAATCCCCGGCTGTTTGCTTATGCACTACAGAATCCCGAAAGCGAGCGATCAGGCGCGCCCGTAGGTATCTTCGAAACGCACGATGTCGTCTTCGCCCAGATAGCTGCCGGACTGCACTTCGATCAGTTCCAGCGGCAATTTGCCCGGATTGCGCAGGCGATGGGTCACGCCAAGCGGAATATAGGTACTCTGGTTCTCGGTGAGCAGCAGCACCTCTTCGCCACGCGTGACTTCTGCGGTGCCGCTGACGACGATCCAGTGTTCGGCGCGGTGGTGATGCATCTGCAGGCTGAGCACGGCACCGGGCTTGACGGTGATGCGCTTGACCTGGTGACGGTGACCCATGTCGATCGAATCGTAAGCACCCCACGGACGATAGACCTTGCGATGCCAGGTCGCCTCGGAGCGACCGTCGGCCTTGATCCGGCCGACCACATCCTTCACTTCCTGGATGCGATCGCGGTGACCGACCAGAACGGCGTCTGGCGTCTCCACCACAACCACATCCTCCAGACCGACCATGGCGATCAGGCGCGAGCCATACGCATAGGTGTTCTTGCAGTCCAGCTGGATGACATCGCCGTGGTGGGCATTGCCCTGGCCGTCCTGTTCGGAGACGTCCAGCAGCGACGACCACGAACCGACATCGTTCCAGCCGGCATCCATCGGCACCACCACTGCATCGGCGGTCTTTTCCATCACCGCATAGTCGATCGAATCCGATGGGCTGGAGGCGAACGCGTCCTTGTCCAGACGGGTGAAGTCGGCATCGCGCTTGCCGCCTTCCCACGCCTTCTGGCAGGCATCGGCAATGGCCGGCTGGAACTTGCGCAGTTCTTCCAGGTAGCGCGAGGCACGGAACAGGAACATGCCGCTGTTCCAGTAATACTCGCCGCTGGCCAGGTAGCCTTGCGCGGTGGCCAGGTCGGGCTTTTCGACGAAGCGTTCGACCGCGGTGGCGCCGGTACCGGCACCGGCCTTGATGTAGCCATAGCCGGTTTCAGGTGCGGTCGGCTTGATGCCGAAGGTGACCAGCTTGCCCTGTTCTGCGGCGGCAGCTGCAACAGTGACTGCCGCCTGGAAAGCAGCCTCGTCCCGAATGACATGATCGGAAGGAAGCACCAGCAACAGCGGATCGCCACCGTTACGGGTGGCTTCCAACGCAGCGACGGCAATTGCCGGGGCAGTATTGCGGCCCTTGGGCTCGAGCAGGATGGCCGAGGGCTTCACGCCCAACTGCTGCAACTGCTCGGCGGCCATGAAGCGGTGTTCTTCATTGGCCACCACGATGGGGGCATGCGCTGCCACCGGAGCGGAACGCAGCCAGGTGGCCTGCAGCATGCTGTGCTCGCCGACCAGCGGCAGGAACTGCTTCGGGTACGATTCGCGCGACAACGGCCAAAGGCGCGTGCCGGAACCGCCGGACAAAATAATCGGAAGGACGTCGCTCATGAGCGGGGGAAACTCCAGTGCGTCAAAGTGGGGGAAGATGTTAAATCAGCCGCGCAGCAGGTTGGAAATTTCCTGCGTACGCGTTTCCAGCAGTGCGGCGTCGCCGCGCGTTTCCACGTTCAGACGCAGCAGCGGCTCGGTGTTGGAGCTGCGCAGGTTGAAACGCCATTGGCCGAAGTCGGCACTGATGCCATCGGTGTAGTCCAGCTCCGGCGACTGATCGCCGTAGTGATCCATCACGCGGGCAACCGCCGCCTTGGCATCGTCCACCTTGAAGTTGATCTCGCCGCTGCAGGGGAATTTCTGCATGCGCGCCTCGACCAGATCCGCCAGCGAACGACCGGACTGCGACACCAGCTCGGCGATCAACAACCACGGAATCATGCCGGAGTCGGCGTAGGCGAACTCGCGGAAATAGTGGTGCGCGCTCATCTCGCCGCCATACACGGCGTTTTCGCTGCGCATCTTTTCCTTGATGAAGGCATGGCCGCTCTTGCACAGCACCGGGATGCCGCCGGCGTCTTCGACCATCTCGACGGTATTCCAGGTCAGGCGCGGGTCGTGCACGACCTTGCCACCCGGCTGCTTGGCCAGGATCGCCTGGGCCAGCAAGCCGACCAGGTAATAGCCTTCGATGAAGCGGCCGGTGTGGTCGAAGAAGAAGCAGCGATCGAAGTCGCCGTCCCAGGCGATACCGAAGTCGGCGCCGTGTTCCTTGACCGCCCTGGCAGTGGCGTCGCGGTTTTCCGGCAACAGCGGGTTGGGGATGCCGTTGGGGAAGTTGCCATCGGGTTCGTGGAAGACGCGGATGAACTCGAACGGCAGCTGCGGTGCGAGCAGGTCGACGATCAGGCCGGCGCCACCGTTGCCGGCGTTGACCACCAGCTTGAGCGGCTTGAGCGTGCTGCGGTCCACGTAGCTGAGCAGATGCTCCAGGTAGGCGGTCTTGTCGGTGCGGCTCTGCTCGCTTGCGGTTGGCTCGCCCGGCGCGGCGGTATCGGCAGCGACGGTGTCGCGGATCGCGAACAGGCCGGTGTCGGAGCTGATCGGCCGCGCCTGCTCGCGGACCAGCTTCATGCCGTTGTAGTCCATCGGGTTATGGCTGGCAGTGACCATCACGCCGCCGGCTGCCTTGAGGTAATCGGTCTGGAAATAGACCTCCTCGGTGCCGCACAAGCCGATGTCGATCACTTCGCGGCCGCTGGCGCGCAGGCCGGCCGAGAGCGCTTCCTGCAGACCGGGACTGGCCAGGCGCACGTCGTGGCCCAAGACCACTGGCCCTTGCTCCAGCTGCGCCGCCAATGCCACGCCGATGCGGCGCGCCAAGTCCTCGTTGAGTTCATCCGGCACGCGGCCGCGAATGTCGTAGGCCTTGAAGGCGGGTAGCGTCATGGGCAATTCCTGGGGTGGGGGAATTCCGAGTTTAGCGGCTGTGCCGTGTCTTGGGTGTGGCGGAATTGCGATCGGGGACAGGGAACAGTCAGCGGCTAGAATGGCCGCTTCACATCAGCGAGGCGAGGGCGGTGATGAGCAAGGGTGGACGTGGTGCGGCAAGCGGCAAACGCTATGCCGATGCCCGGGCGGCGCTGGATGGGGTGCTGGCCGATGGCCAGACCCTGGCGGTCGGCGGCTTTGGCTTGTGCGGAATTCCGGAGGCGCTGATTGCGGCAGTGCGTGAGAGCGGGGTCAGCGGATTGACCGTGATCTCCAACAACGCGGGCGTCGATGGATTCGGGTTGGGCCAATTATTGGCCACCCGGCAGATCCGCAAGATGATTTCGTCCTACGTGGGCGAGAACAAGGAATTCGAGCGGCAGTATCTGGCCGGCGAACTCGAACTGGAGTTCAATCCGCAAGGCACGCTGGCCGAGCGCCTGCGTGCGGGCGGCGCGGGAATCCCCGCGTTCTACACCGCAACCGGCTACGGCACCATCGTCGCGCAGGGCAAGGAAACCCGCGAATTCGACGGAAAGCAGTACGTGATGGAAACCGCGCTGCAGGCCGATGTCGCGCTGGTCAAGGCCTGGCGCGCGGATACCGCCGGCAATCTGGTGTTCCGCAAGACCGCGCGCAACTTCAATCCGGCCTGTGCCATGGCCGGTCGCGTCTGCGTTGCCGAGGTCGAGGAGATCTTCGAGGTGGGCGCGATCGATCCGGACCAGGTGCATCTGCCCGGCATCTATGTCGACCGGCTGGTGCTCAATGCCACGCCGGAAAAACGCATCGAACAGCGCACCGTGCGCGAAGGACAGCACTGATGGCCTGGACCAGAGACCAGATGGCCGCACGTGCGGCGCGCGAATTGACCGATGGGGCCTACGTCAACCTGGGCATCGGCCTGCCGACGCTAGTGGCCAATCACATTCCCGATGGCGTGGACGTGTGGCTGCAATCGGAAAACGGCCTGCTCGGCATCGGCCCGTTTCCCACCGAGGACGAGGTGGATGCGGACCTGATCAATGCCGGCAAGCAGACAGTGACCGCGCGTGCCGGTGCCAGTTATTTCGGTAGCCACGACTCGTTCGCGATGATCCGCGGCGGGCACATCGATCTGGCGATTCTCGGGGCGATGCAGGTCACCGAGCGTGGCGACCTGGCCAACTGGATGGTGCCCGGCAAGATGGTCAAGGGCATGGGCGGCGCAATGGACCTGGTGGCCGGCGTCAAGCGCGTTGTCGTGCTGATGGAGCACGTCGCCAAGGACGGCAGCCACAAGATCCTGTCCGAATGCGACCTGCCATTGACCGGCGTTGGCGTGGTCGATCGCATCATCACCGACCTGGCGGTATTCGACGTCACCGACGGCGGGCTGGTGTTGGTGGAGGCGGCCGATGGAGTAGCGCTGGAGGAGTTGCGACAGAAGACCGGTGTGACAATTCTGACGCCTCACCCGTGAGGCGAGGCCGGATGGCCGTCAGGTCATCCGGCCCGAACCGATCCGCGTCCGGTGAAGCGGTCGTCCAGTTGCAGATCCGCCAGCCACGGCGCCTGCCAGCGTCCGGAGCCGACGCACTGCAGCGGGATCTGGACCGCGGCTCGATCGAAATCCAGCAGGTAGCTTTCGTCCTGCGCAACCTTGCAAACGTCTGCAATGAACGCCAATGCACCTTCATGCACCTTCGCGATCGTCGCCCATTGCGCTGGCGACAGCTCCGCACTGGCGTAGACCGCAGTCGGAACCTCAGTGGAGTCTGCAAAATAGGAAAACTGCGGCGAAGGAGCGGTGAGAAGAGTTTCCAGAAGCAGATCGTGGCGCAGGATCGTCGATTGCTCCGGATCACCCTCGGTACGGCCATCAAAATAGCGGGCGGCGGCCCAACTCCGGGCAGTGATCTTGGTGGCGCGCCCATTCAATGCAAAATAGGCGCCGCCCAGCGGCTGCCCAGTCAATCTTGTGAGGTTGGCCTGGATGGTGCCGGAGTAACCTATGTCGGCCACCATGGCTGCACCGTCACCTGCGGTCGCTCTCCAGTAATGCAGATAGGCCGTTCTTTCAGTTTCGGCAAGCGCCAGCAGCTCATTGATCGCTGGGGCAATGAGTTCCAGCAGCTCGGCATGCATTTCCGGCAGGTAGACATCGCGTTGCATGACCGAGCGCCCCAGGCGACGTTCCAGCATATCTGCTACCGCATCTCCCAGGCGCGCCTGTATCAGGTTGCTCAGCGTGCCGGTGTAGGTACTATCCAGCAGCAATGCAAGATCATCCGGTGCATGCAGCGAGGGTGTTCCGGTTCCCCGCCGCGATGCCAGCAGATACGTGCCATGAAGCTGCTGTAGTGCAGGCAAGGTTTGTCTTACCAGCTGAAAACCCTGCTCAAGCAGATAGCCTTCTCGGCTCAAAAACAGGATTGTTTCGACATTGCCTTGCTTCGCCGTGCGGATCAGCCAGGCGAGATAATCGAAGATCAGCGGGCCGATGACCAGGTAGCCAAGACATGCCGGGGAGAGAATCGGCAGCGGCATCATCGTTTCCGGGTGCCGGTCGGCAAGATCGGCGAACCGATTGGCCAATAGGCCAAGCCACAACTGGTCCTGCCACCGCGTTGCGGCACCCGACGGCGGTCTGAGCGGGCGCAATGCAGGAACCACCTCCAGCAGCGCGGATGGGCGAAGCACATGCACCGGTGTCAACAGCTTGTGCATCTGTGGACGCTGGACATCTGCGTGTTCGTTGTCGCCGACATGCAGCCACTGCGAGGCATCGATTTTCTCGATGGCCGGAAGCTCCTTCCAGGCGCTGTCAGCATCCTTGCGCCAACCCGTCTCGCAGGACACATACCAGGCAGCTGGCAATGCGTTGACGTCGGCCGGCAGGACCTGCTGCAGCAGTGCGCTATCCAGATACATGTCCGAAAGCGCAACCAGGCGGATGCCACGTTGTTGCAGCTGCGTCGCTGCTGCGATCACACCTCGACGTGGTTGCAGCAATCTGGCCTCCAGCGCCACTTCCAGCGCCTGAAGGTCACCGATTGGAAGTTCCCCCGCACCGGGCAGGCCAGACAGCGTTGCGTAGATGCTCGATAGATCGACATCGGCGCCACGTTGATGGCGTGCTTTTGACTCGGCAAGCTCGCGGAGTTCGAGAAAATTTCCGACCCCGAATTGTCGCGCGATCAGGTGGGCAAGATAGGCGCGCGCACCCGCCGGAAACAGGAACGGCCTCACCACCAAGGTATCGAAGATATCCAGCGACACCAGTCGAGCTTGAAGAGAGGACAGTGTCAACCGCGTGGCGATCGGCGTCTCGAACGACGCCTGCCAGTTGCGTCCACCTTCGCCGCTGAGTGCCAGCGTGCCGTCCTGCGGTAATACGCCGATCCGATACTGCTGATGGCGCACGACAGTGACGAAGATGCGTTCCACCGCGTGGTGCAGGGTGCCATCGATCTGGCCGTGTTCTTCCGGAAAGTCCTTGAGTTCTAAATCCAGCGCGTACAACGGCCGCAGTGCATCCACCTTCGCCCAAAACATTGATCCAGCAGGAAAATCGATGTACTCCGAGGGGTTGATGTCGAATCCGAGTTGCTGTGCAAGCGCGCGACAAACGCTGAAATTGCTGAGCCAGGTATGCGCCCACAGCAGCACCCGTTCATAACTCTCGGGATAGAGCATGCCAAGCCGCGGCTCGGCCTGAAACATTCCCAGTTGCCAGGCGATACGCTCCGGGCTCCCCATCAGGGACGACACCAGGTAGCGGCGCCACTCGCCTTGCTCGCTGCCTGTATACAGCGACTTTTTTGTGTGCAGATGGCCGACCACATCCAATGCCAGGACCTGTTCGCGAAACGTCACCAACAGCGGTGCGATGTCACGGCCACGGTTGGGCACGACGCGTATATCGAGCTTCTCCACCCGCGGCAACGTTGAAAAACGCTCTCGCGCCTGGGCGGCGGCGGCTTCATCCATCACCGATACCAGCAGGTCATAGCTCACCGGCATGTGCTGGAGTGACTGAGCGAATTCGTCGATCAGGTCGGGATAGAAGACGTGCAGCATCACGCCAATCTTGAGCCGCAGCTGCGACAACGGGGCAGGCGCGACAAAAGGTTCCTGGTCAGACAGGTGATGGACCGCCGGCTGCGTGCGCCCTGCCAGTTGCAGCCGCCCCACCAGGCCACGTATGCCCATGGCGCGGATGACCTTGAATGCCCGTATTGCGACCGCGGCTGCGCCCGCGAAGCCGCCACCATGCAGCTCTACCGAGCGACGTGCCGCAGCCAGGAGTTTGGAGAGACTGCCGGTCACGCGGTATGCCAACCGTTGCTCACAGATTCTGGTAGTTCGGGCCCGAACCACCCTCCGGGGTGACCCAGGTGATGATCTCGTACGGGTCCTTGATGTCGCAGGTCTTGCAGTGCACGCAGTTGGCGGCGTTGATCTGCAGGCGCTTGCCGGACGGGCTGCCGGCGTCTGCGACCATTTCGTAGACGTTGGCCGGGCAGAAGCGGGTGCAGGGATTGTCGTATTCCTGCACGCAGCGGGTAGCGCACACGTCGGTATCGAGTACCTTCAGATGCACGGGCTGGTCTTCGTCGTGCTCGGTGGCAGCGAAGTAGACCGCCTGCAGGCGGTCGCGCGGGGCGAGTTCGCGCGTGCCGTAATCACGCGTGGGTTGCTCGTAGTCGCCGATCTTGTGCAAGGCCGACCAGTCGGGTTTGTTCTTCAGCGTCCATGGCGAGGCGCCCTTGAGCGCGGTTTCCCAGGCGGCATTGAGCAGGCCGAACCACAAACCCTTCTTGAAGCCGGGCTTGATGTTGCGCACCTGCTTGAGCTCGGCCATCGCATCGGACGCACGCAACTTGGCGTCGAAGCCTTGCGGCGCCAGCTGCGATTGCACCAGATGTTCGGCGGCCAGCATGCCGCTGCGGATCGCCTGGTGGGTGCCCTTGATCTTGGGCACGTTGAGCAGGCCGGCGGTGTCGCCGATCAAAAGGGCGCCGGGCATTTCCACCTTCGGCAGCGATTGCCAGCCGCCGGTAACGATGGCACGCGCGCCAGCCGAGAGGATGCTGCCGCCTTCCAGCAATGGCTTGATCAGCGCGTGGTTCTTCCATTGCTGGAAGGCTTCCCACGGCTGGTACTTCGGGTCGCTGTAGTCCAGCCCGCTCACATAACCGAGCGCGATCTGGTTGTTGTCCAGGTGATACAGGAAGCTGCCGCCGTAGGTGCGGTTGTCGGCCGGCCAGCCCAGCGTATGCACGATCTTGCCGGGGCTGACGCGCCCCTCCGGGACCTGCCACAGCTCCTTGATGCCGATCGAATAGCCCTGGGGGTCGGCGTTGGCGGTGAGGTCGAAGCGCTTGAGCAGGCGCTTGGTCAGGTGCCCACGCGCGCCTTCGGCCAGCACGGTGACCTTGGCACGGATGTCGATGCCGGCTGTGTAGCCCGGCTTGTGCGATCCATCCTTGGCCACGCCCATGTCGCCGATACGCACGCCAATGACCTGGTCGTTGGCGTCGTGCAGGGTTTCGGCAGCGGCAAAGCCTGGGTAAATCTCCACGCCCAGCGCTTCGGCCTGCGGCGCCAGCCAGGCGCACATTGCGCCCAGGCTGACGATGAAGTTGCCGTGGTTGCGCATGCCCGGCGGCACCACCGGGAACTTGCGCGCGCTGTCCTTGCCGAGGAACCAGAACTCGTCGTCGGTGGCAGCCACGCAGATCGGCGGCGGGTTGTCGCGCCAGCCTGGCAGCAACGCATCCAGCGGGCCCGGCTCGATCACCGCGCCGGACAGGATATGTGCACCGATGGTGCTGGATTTTTCGATCACGCAGACGCTGATGGCCGGATCGAGCTGCTTGAGCCGGATCGCAAAGGCCAGCCCAGCCGGACCGGCGCCGACGGTGACGATGTCGTACTCCATCACGTCGCGCTCGACCGTCTCTGGCGCACTTGCGCCGACTCCTGCTTCCGACATTGCTCCGCTCCCGTTGGCTCGATGGCTGCTGCGCATTTTCCGGGATTCGATGTGACGGCGGCAAATCGGATCGATTCATCGACGCTGCGCGGCCTCTACTCCGTGGGGCGTGCTAGCGTTTGATGCATGAAGATTCGGGTTGCCTTGCCGCAGGCGGAGATCACTTGGTGCCGCGGCTGGTTGCCACGCGCGCAGGCCGATGCGCTGATGCAGGCACTGCTGACGCAAGTGCAGTGGGAAGTGCACCGCATCCGCATGTTCGGGCGGACGGTGGATTCGCCGCGTCTGAGCAGTTGGGTTGGCGATCCGGATGCCAGCTATCGCTATTCGGGCACGCAGTTCGCGCCGCAGCCGTGGCTGGAGGTATTGCAGCCCTTACGCATGCGCTTGCAGGCCGAGACCGGGGCGCCCTTCAACAGCGTGCTGCTTAACCGTTACCGCAGTGGCAACGATGCAATGGGCTGGCACAGCGACGACGAGCCGGAGCTCGGAGCGCGACCGTTGATTGCTTCGGTGAGCCTGGGCGCGACACGGCGCTTTGCCTTCAGGCATCGCGACGATGCGGGGTTGAAGCAGGCGCTGGAACTGGGGCACGGCGATTTGCTGCTGATGGGAGGCGATACCCAGCGCCACTACAAGCATGCGTTACCGCGCACCGCAAAACCCATTGGCGAGCGCATCAATCTGACGTTTCGCCGGATTGCGCCGCGTTGCTCTGAGCGTTAGTTCGGCTGTCGCGGTGACAGCGGGCCCGGCAAGCGTTGGCTATCCTGCTGCCCGGTGACCAAGGTCCAGCCCACCAGCTCGGTGGTGACCTGCGTCATCGCCTGTTCGAATGCCGCTGCCACTGCCGCCGTGTCGGTGCCGCTGGACGGGTGTGCGACCAGGAAGGTGCGCGAGGCCACCACGCGCTGGTCGGCGGCGTGCAGCAGCTTTGCATTGAGTTCGATGGTGGCCGAGGGCAGCGCCTGGCCGGCGTAATCGGACTCGAAGCGGCGCAGGTCGATCGCCAGCTTGTAGTCGGAGCGGATGCCGGTGCCGATGCGGGCGACCGCGGCGATCTTGCCGGAGTCCTCGAATGCGCGCACCACGCTGTCTTCCAGCATATCGGTGGCCGGCTGCGCCCAGCCTGCGCCGTGGTAGACCTGCAATTCGCTCGGGGTCGGGCGCACGTTGATGCGCGGGCTGTCGATGATGCGCGCCGCGCTCGGCTTGGCTACCGCCAGTTGCCAGTTCACCTGCGGCCAGGACGGATTGGGCGTCACCCGCACGGTCGGCGCGTAGATGGTGGCCGGCTTCTGGTCGCCGCCGGTCAGCAGCGAGCAGCCGCCCAGCGCCAGCAGGGAGATGCACAACACGGGACGCAACAGGCGCATGGCAGTCATTTCGGTTCGAACTCCTTGGGTGCGTCGCGGCCGAGCAGGTAGCGCGCAGGGTTGTTGTCCAGTTTGTCGCTGACCCGGCGCAGATCGCGGATCAGGCCGCGCAATTCGGTCAGCGTGGGTCCGAGCTGGCCCAGCCCGTCATTGGCAAAGCTGTTGATGGCCGCGCGGTTCTCGCCGAGGATGTTGTCGGCGTTGCCGGCGGCCGAATCCAGCTTGACCAGGGTGGCGTCGAGCTTGGCCAGGATGCCCGGCAGCTGCTGCACCAGGTTCTGGTCCAGCCGCTTGATGGTGCCGTTGGTGGTGGTCAGGGTGGTGTCCAGATTGCGTGCGGCATCGCGCGCGCTGACGATCAGCGCCTGCATGCCTTCGTCGCGATCGGCGATGCCGCCGCTGATCTTTTCCAGGTTCTGCAAGGTGGCGGTGATGCTGGCCACGTTCTTGTCCGAGAGCATCTGGTCCATGCGCTCGACGATGCGGTTGGCGGTGTCGGTGATGTTCTGCAGCGCCGACGGGGTGGTCTGGATGATCGGCGCGTCGCTCTTGTCGATGGTGGTCAGCGACGGTGCCTCTGGCGTGCCGCCGGAGAGCTGGATGATCGACGGGCCGGTCAGGCTGGTGATGGCCAGCTTGGCGCGGGTGTCGCTCTTGATCGGCGTGGTGGAGTTCACCCGCACGTGCGCGACGACCTGGCGCGGGTCGTTCGGCGCCAGCGTCAGCTCGGTGATCGAGCCCACCGCGATGCCGTTGTACTGCACCGGACTGCCGACCGTCAGGCCGGTCACCGCCTCACGGAACACCACCCGGTACTGCTGCCAGGTGCGGTCGGAGGAATATTTTGCGGCCCATAGCCCGAACAGCAGCAGGGCCAGGCCCGCCACGATGGTGAAGGCGCCGATCAGGACGTAATTGGCTTTGGTTTCCATGCTCAGGCGGTCTCGGTGGAGTCGGTCTTGGCCGCGCGCGCGGCGCGGGCGCGCGGACCGTGGAAGTATTCCTGGATCCAGGGATGGTCGACCTGTTCGATCTCGGCCAGCGGCGCGTTGGCGATCACCTTGCGATCGGCCAGCACCGCGATGCGGTCGCAGATGGCGTACAGCGTATCCAGGTCATGCGTGATCAGGAACACGGTCAGGCCCAATGCCTGCTGCAAGGTGCGGATCAGGCGGTCGAAGGCGGCCGCGCCGATCGGGTCCAGCCCGGCGGTGGGCTCGTCCAGGAACAACAGCGGCGGATCCAGCGCCAGCGCCCGCGCCAGGCCGGCGCGCTTGCGCATGCCACCGGACAACTGCGAGGGCAGTTTGTCCAGCGCATCGGCCGGCAGGCCGGCCAGCTTGATCTTCAGCAGCGCCAGCTCGAAATACCAGCGCTCCGGAAACTCGCCGTGATGCTCCTTCAGCGGCACCTGCACGTTTTCGCCGACGGTCATCGACGAGAACAGCGCGCCGTCCTGGAACAGCACGCCGGTGTTGCGGGTGATGTGCTGGCGGTCGGCGAAGCGGCCCGAGCGCGCATCCGCCCCCAGCACCTGGATGCTGCCGGCATCCGGCTCGCGCAGGCCCAGGATGCTGCGCATCAGCACCGACTTGCCGGTGCCCGAGCCGCCGACCACGCCCAGGATCTCGCCGCGACGCACGTCCAGATCCAATTCCTCGTGCACGACCTGGCTGCCGAAACGGTTGGTCAGCCCGCGCACCGAGATCGCCAACTGGTCGTCGTCGGCGTCGGTCTCTGTGCCGGGAGTGGGGATTGGGGATTCGGGATTGGTCAAAGCACTTTTCTCCCGGATACCAGTGCAAGCGCTTTGCGTCTGCTCTGCACGAATCCCAAATCCCGAATGTCGAATCTCGGCCTCATCACCACCCCATCTTCATGAACCACAGCGCGGCGATCGCGTCGAGGATGATGACCAAGGAAATCGTCTGCACCACCGAGGAGGTGGTGCGCTCGCCAACCGATTGCGCGGTACCGCTAACCTTCAGACCTTCCAGACAGCCAATCAGGCCGATCACCAGCGCAAACAGCGGCGCCTTCGA
Source organism: Xanthomonas campestris pv. asclepiadis (assembly GCF_020784175.1). Taxonomy (GTDB): domain Bacteria; phylum Pseudomonadota; class Gammaproteobacteria; order Xanthomonadales; family Xanthomonadaceae; genus Xanthomonas; species Xanthomonas campestris_D. The sequence goes on along the minus strand of NZ_JAJGQM010000002.1, from coordinate 10,798 downwards.
CAGCCCGACCAGAAAATGCCGCAGCTGGATGGTGTCGTGCATGCGCGCCAGATACATCTGCGGCGGAATATCCAGATCGAATGCGCCCACGGTGACACCGCCGGCCAGGCCAGCGATCATCGCGATGAAGGTCAGCAGCGGCAGGGTGAAGATCAGCGCGAGCAGGCGCGGAATCACCAGCAGGTCGATCGGGTCCAGGCCCAGGGTGCGGATGGCGTCCACTTCCTCGCGCGATTTCATCGCGCCGATCTGCGCGGTGAAGGCGCTGGCGGTGCGCCCGGCCAGCACGATGGCGGTCAGCAGCACCGCGAACTCGCGCAGGAAGGCGATGGACACCAGCTCCACCACATAAATCTCCGCGCCGAAGTCGCGCAGGATGGTCGAGCCCAGGAATGCGATCACCGCGCCGACCAGATACGACAGCAGCACCACCAGCGGCACCGCATCCAGGCCGACCTGCTCCATGTGGTGCACGGTGGAGGTCAGGCGGAAGCGGCGCGGCTCGTGGATCAGCCGCGCGATCTTGACCAGGTTCTCGCCCAGAAAACTGTTCAGCTCCAGAATGCCCTGGCCGACGCCGTGGGTGGTGCGGCCCAGACGGTCCAGCGCGGCGACGAAGCCGTAGTCGCGTTTGGGCTTGGGGCGTTCGTCGTTGAGTTCCTCGATGGTGCACACCAGGGCCTGGTGCTCGTCGCGGAAATCGATCGCGTCTTCCTTCAGGCCCATGCGGCTGGCGAAGCGCAGCAGCTGCAGCACGCCGGCCGAATCCAGTTGCCCGATGCCGCGCGCGTCGATGCGCCGGATCCCCTCGGGTACGGCCTGCAGCAGCTCGGCCTGGGGCAATGCGGTCGCCAGGACCCAACTGCCAGCAAGGCGGACCTGTGCGTGATCCTGCGAGTCTTGTTCGATGCGTGGAGGTTGCGCTTTGATCATGGGTGGCCTGTCCGTGGCGCCAGCATACCGCGCCCGGCGTGAGCGAATGATGGGGACGCTTCGCACCTGCGGTCCCGGCACAGACAATCGGCGCGCCGGCCAGGTGCGCTGCGGCATACACTGGCGGCCTCGCCAGACGGCGTTTCTCCGATCCGACCCGCCACGCATGTCCGCTGCCACCGTCGTCCAACCGTCCGCCAGCGCCACCTATGCCCAGCGCGTCGCCTTTGTTTCGGAAATCGCCGGACGCCTGCATTCCTATGGCACCACTGCGCAGCGTCTGGAGGCCGCCGTGGTCGGACTGTCGCAGAAGTTGGGCCTGGACTGCGAGCCCTGGTCCAATCCCACCGGGATCATTTTGAGCTTCAGCGACCCGACCAAGGCGATTGGCTCCAGCGACATCACCAGGGTGATCCGGCTGGCCCCGGGCGAGAACGACCTTTACAAGCTCAGCGTGGCCGATTACGTGGCCGACAGCGTGGCCAACGGGCGCATGAGCATCGCCCAGGGGCACACCGCGCTGCGGCGGCTGGACCGCGAGGTCGATCGGCGCGGCAAGACCATGCAGGTGCTGGCATTCGGGCTGGCCGCCGCCGGCGTGGCAGGGCTGTGGAAACTGCCCTGGCTGGATATCGCCACCGCTGGCGCGATCGGGATGTCGATCGGCCTGCTGACCCAGTACACCGACAAGCGGCCGGCGACCAAGGAAGCCGGCGAGGCGCTGGCCGGGCTATTGGCCGGGGTGGTGGCCGCGGTGGTGGCCTCGCTGCTCGGGCCGCTGAACCTCAATACGGTGATCATCGCCTCGCTGGTGGTGCTGCTGCCCGGCATGTCGTTGACCAATGCCTTCAACGAGCTGGCCAGCCAGCATTGGGTCTCGGGCACGGCGCGGCTGGCCGGTGCGGTGACCACGGTGCTCAAGCTCACCGTCGGTGCGGTGATCGCGGTGACGCTGACCCAGGTGCTTGGCTTGCATCCGCAAGTGGCCGCATTGCGTCCGCAGGCCGGCTGGGTGGAATGGGCCTCGCTGTTGGTGGCCGCTTATGCGTTTGCGGTGTTGTTCAAGGCCAATCGACGCGATTATTTATGGATCATGGCAGCGGCCATGTCCGGGTATGTCATTGCGCGTTATGCCGGACATGCCTGGGGTGGTCCGGCCGGTGTCTTTGCATCGGCCATGGCATTGACCGCCGCCGGTAATCTGTTCGGGCGGGTGGTGCAAAAACCCGGTGCATTGATCCGTTTGCCCGGCATCATCATGCTGGTTCCGGGCAGTGTCAGCTTGCGTGGCTTTCTGACCCTGGTACAGCAACAGGATGTCAGCGTCGGGCAGGCCGCCCTATTGGCGGTGACCAATATCGTGATGGCCTTGATGGCCGGATTGCTGTTCGGCAATCTGTTGATTCCGGCCCGCAAGAATTTATGACAGATAAAAAACGCGCAATAAAAACGCCGGCAATGCCGGCGTTTTTATTGATGTGAATCAGGCGGCCTTGGATTTCTTGGTCGCGCGCTTGGTGGCGGCTTTGCGCGGCGCGGCCTTCTTGGCCGGGGTCTTCTTGGCGCTGACCTTGCTGATCAGAAAGTCTTCGACTTTCTTGCCGGCGGCAGTCAATTCGGCCAGCCAGCGCGGCTGCTTGCCACGGCCGGTCCAGGCTTCCTGGGGATTGGCGGGGTTGCGATACTTGGGCGGAACCTTGCCAAGCTTGCGGCCGGCGCGCGGACCCGGCTTGGCAGCGGCAGCCGGACGACCCGGGCCGGCGCTGGCGCCAAACAATTCTTCGATGGAATAACCCTGGGCTTTTGCCGCGCGGGTCAGTTGCGTGCGGACCTTGGCAATCGGGGCGCGCTTGGCAACCACGGTTTGCTGCTTCTTCGCATTTTTGATCAGTGCACCCAACTGCTTGGCCGACAGGCCGCTAAGATCGATCGACATCACTACTCCGGAAGATGAGAGAAAAAAGAATGCCGGTCCGTGGCAGCGCTGGCCATCATAATGTCAGAAAACCCGGGTGACAAATGCGCCGAAATAATTCGGCGCCTTGTGTTCATCCAATCGAAGTGGTTTCGGGTGATTTGATCAACGACCCAGGCGGGAGAATAACCCGGCCTTATCCAGGTTTTCTGCTGCCTCTGCAGTGCGCGCGCGATATTCAAATGTACCGGCGGCCAATCCGCGTTCGGAGACCACCACCCGATGCGGAATGCCCAGCAGTTCCATATCGGCAAACATCGCGCCCGGGCGCAGCCCGCGATCGTCCAGCGCCGCTTCGATCCCTGCGGCGATCAATTCGTCCAGCAATGCCTGAGCGGCGGCAACCACCTGCGCATCCTGCTTGGGGTTGATGATGCAGACCACCACCTGCCACGGTGCCATCGGCGCGGGCCAGACGATGCCGGCATCGTCATGGTTCTGCTCGATCGCCGCGGCCACGATGCGCGAAATGCCGATGCCGTAGCAGCCCATCTTCATCACCGCGGCCTTGCCGTTCTCGTCGATCACGGTGGCCTGCAGCGCCTGCGCATACTGGTCGCCGAGCTGGAAGACGTGTCCCACTTCGATGCCGCGGGCCAGCCGCAGTTCGCCGCCATCGGCCGCGCGTTCGCCTTCGATGACGTTGCGCACATCCGCAACGGTGTCAGGTTCGGGCAGGTCGCGGCCCCAGTTGACGCCCACCAGGTGCGCGCCGGGCACATTGGCGCCGACCACGAAATCGGCCAGGGCTGCGACGTCGCGATCGGCCACCACGCGTACCGGGCGGGCGGTGTTCACCGGGCCCAGGAAGCCGGGCTCGCAGCCGAGGTGGTCGCGGATTTCGGCCTCATTGGCCATCCGGTAACCGGCCAGCCCGGCGACCTTGGCCAGCTTGATCTCGTTGACCGCGTGGTCGCCACGCACCAGCACCAGCACGAAGCCGGCCTCGGTCATCACCGCCACCGACTTGACCGTGCGCTGCAGCGTGATGCCCAGCAACCGGGCGACGTCTTCGCAGGTCTTCTGGCTGGGTGTTGCGACCTGGCGCATCGCCTCACCAGCCTCGGCACGCGGTGCGGGCAGGGCGGCGCTGGCGGTTTCCACGTTGGCGGCGTAATCGGAGCCGGTGGAGAATGCCAGCGAGTCTTCGCCGGAGGCGGCGATGACGTGGAATTCCTGCGAGGCGTCGCCGCCGATCGCACCCGAGTCGGCCTGCACGGCGCGGAATTCCAGCCCCAGCCGGGTGAAGATGCGGGTGTAGGCCGCGCGCATGTTGTCGTATTCGCGCGCCATGTCGGCATCGGTGAGATGGAAGGAATAGGCGTCCTTCATCAGGAATTCGCGCGCGCGCATCACGCCGAAGCGCGGACGGATCTCATCGCGGAACTTAGTCTGGATCTGGAAGAAGTTCAGCGGCAACTGCTTGTAGCTGTTGATCTCCTGACGCGCGAATTCGGCCGCGGCCTCTTCGGCGGTCGGGCTGTAGCAGAACTCCTGTTCCTTGCGATCCTTGATCTTGAGCAGTTGCCCGCCGAACTTTTCCCAACGGCCGGTGGCGTCCCACAGCTCGCGCGGCTGGATGGTGGGGAACAGCACTTCCACCGCCCCGGCGCGGTTCATCTCCTCGCGCACGATGGCCTCGACCTTGCGCAGCACGCGCAGACCCAGTGGCGACCAGGTATACAACCCGGAGGCCAGCTTGCGGATCATGCCCGCGCGCAGCATCAGACGGTGGCTGACCAGCTCGGCGTCGGCCGGGGTTTCCTTGGTGGTGTGCAGGTGGAACTGGGAAAGACGCATCGGGCTTCGCTTGGGCGGAAAGCCCATAGTTTGCCAGTCTCGCGCCTGCCGGTCAGTGGCGCCGGCCGAATCGGCCGGCGCCACTGACCGGCACGTGACCGCTCCCGAGCCGGCTCAGGTGGCCGGAGTGCTGCTCGCCGCCGGCTTGCAATAGGCCTTGGCGGCCGCCTCGGCGAGATTGCGCTGCGCAGTACGGGCGTCCGGGTCCAGCGGGGTGCCGGGCTTGCCGTCGGCGCCCGCGCCCATGGTGACCTCGCCCTTGCCGCTGAGCAGTTCCAGGTTGCGGCGTGCGGTCAGGCAGTCGGCCGATTCGGGCGTGGCGGCCTCCCGCGCGGCGATGGCGGCAGTGCCGCTACGTGCATCGATCCGGCGCGCTTCGTAGCGCTGGCCGGTCGGTGGCGGGGTTTCGGTGTAGTGGGTGACGCCCTTGGCGTCCTTCCATTTGTACAGATCGGTCGCGCCGGCGGCGGCGCTGACCAGCATCAACAGGGCGCAAAGCCCGGACGACAGGTGCATGTGGCTTCCCCTGGATGATTCCCGCGGCGATTGCAGCATCCGCGGCCGGCGCTGGCAAGTGACGCCGCTTGCGCACACGCACGACGCAGGCGCGCTACCGCCGGACGGACCTCAGGCCCTACACTTGCCGGATGGATGAGATGAGACCGCCCCCGCGCTCGCGCACGATCTACCTGCTGCCGAACCTGTTCACCACCGCCGGGCTGTTTTCCGGTTTCTACGCCATCATCGCCGCCGCCAACGGGCAATTCGTCCAGGCCGCCATGGCGGTGTTCGTGGCCGCGGTGATGGACGGACTGGACGGCCGGGTCGCGCGCCTGACCAATACCAGCAGTGAGTTCGGCGTGCAGTACGACTCGCTGGCCGATCTGGTCAGCTTCGGCATGGCCCCGGCGCTGGTGATGTATCACTGGTCGCTGTCGGCGCTGAAGTACGACAGCAACGTGATGGGCCGGGTCGGCTGGTCGGCCGCGTTTCTGTATGCGGCCTGCGCGGCGCTGCGCCTGGCGCGCTTCAACACGCAAGTGGGGGTGGTCGACAAGCGCTGGTTCATCGGCCTGGCCAGCCCGGCGGCGGCCGGCCTGATGATGTCCTTCGTCTGGGCGTTTGCCGACGACAGCCTGGGCTTCGATGGCGAGCAGCTGCGTTATCTGGCGCTGGCGGTCACGGTGGTGTCGGCCTTGCTGATGGTCAGCCGGATCCGGTTCTGGAGCTTCAAGGGTGGTGCGCGTGGTCCGCGTGCCGACCGTGTGCCGTTTCTGGCGCTGGCGATCGCCACGGTGGTGATCGCGCTGCTGGTGATCGATCTGGCCCGTTCGCTGCTGGTGATCGGCGTGCTGTATGCGCTGTCCGGCCCGGTGATGTGGCTGTGGCGGCGCTGGCGGCGTACGCCCGAGCTGCCATGAGCTGGCGCCGCCCCGCGCACACTGCCATGAGCCACGTGCCATGAGTCAATTCACCTCCGAGCCGATGTGGTCCGATCTGCAGGTGTCGTATCTGCAGGCGTTGGGACACACCGTCTATCTGGACCGCGACAGCGTGGATGCGGCGGCGCCTGAGGAGACGAGCGAGCGTGCGCCGGCCGCCGCACCGCCGCGTGTGGAGCGCACGCCACCAATGCCGGCGTCAGTGGCACCGCCGGTGGTCCGTCGCAGCGCTCCGGCAGCACCGGCCGACGCGCCGCGGACGGTCTCGACTGCGCCGTCGGCAGCGCCACAGCGGCGCAGCCGGGTCGGCATGCCCGATCGCCTGCAGATGGCGTTGCTGCGGGCCTCCGGCTGCAACCCGGGCGATCCGAATACGCAAGCCTTGATGGCGTCCTGGCCGCTGGCCGAGCTGCGCGGCAATCCGGCCGCCAAGCGCGCGCTGTGGCCGCAACTGCGCGCGCTGCGGCGGCGCCGGGACCCGGCATGAGCGCCTTGAACGCGCCGCTGCCCACCTCGCTGCGCGCCATGCGCGAGAGCGATCTGGATGTGGTGATGGAGATCGAACATCGCGCCTATCCGTTCCCGTGGACGCGCAGCATCTTTCGCGATTGCCTGCAGGCCGGTTATCCGGGCTGGGTGATGGAGCAGGGCGGGCAGGTCATTGGCTATGGGGTGATCAGCATCGCTGCCGACGAGGCGCATGTGCTCAATGTCTGCATCGCACCGGAGGCGCAATCCCAAGGGCATGGCCGCGTGCTGTTGCGCGCGCTGATCAAGGGTGCCTGCGATCGCGGCGCGCGGCGCGCGTTTCTGGAAGTACGCCCGTCCAATCCGTCGGCGATTGCGCTGTATCACTCCGAAGGCTTCAATGAAATCGGGCGGCGCCCACGCTACTACCCCTCCAACACCGGCCGCGAAGATGCGTTGGTGATGGCGATCGAGTTGTTCTTCGAAGGGTTCTCCTGAACCTCATCGGCTGTTGCTGACGGGAGTGTTCTCTCGTCCGGCTGGATCTGCACCCACTCACCTGATATCCGCCGCGCGGTTGCATCGCTGAGGCATGTGTCACGACCTGGAGACATCAGCCCGGCGCTTGCATGGCGGTCAGACGATCGCGCCTGTGCTCTTCTGTTTGGCTGCAAATGCGGCGGTGTCGTGACGCACTATGACCAGGTCATCAGGCAATGCACTTGCTGTGCCCCGAGCTCTTGCGCATCGCTGCAATCGATCGCAACAGGGTGCATTTTTTCCCGAACCCACCGCTTGAGTCGGCCGCTTGCGCGTCGACATCCGACATGACGCACCTGCATGCGGAATGGTGATTCTTTCACCACCTCTCCTTTCATGCTTTCAGTGACGTGATCGGTTGTGCCCACGCGTGCGAGAAGGCGCGTGACGGCAATACATCGCATTGCAGCCGCTGTGCGCGCCAAGAAAACATGCAGGCATGTGATGGTGGCGGCACACCGTGCTGGAGCTGTGTCGGTCTGCGTTGCGATGCAGATCATGCTGCGCTGCAGTGTCCTTGCGCCTGTCTCCGCGTGTCTTGATTACAGCGTTTTGTCTCCTCTTGGATGTCTCGCAACCGTTTGCGTGACTGCGCGTGCACATCGATACATCGGCTAGATACAAGCCATTGCGATGCTCCTAGTATCGGCGTCGCGGAACTGAAAAGTACAGAGATGAAAAGTATGTTCCGCGCCTGCTAGACGAGGGGTGTGCCGCCGCGCGGCGCATCGAACCTATCCGAGGGAGAGATCAAGATGAAGCCGAAATTTTCAACGGCGGCCGCCGCGTCGCTGTTTGTCGGGTCGTTGCTGGTTGTTGGCGTTGCCTGCGCCGATCCTGCACTGGAAGTTGCAACCACTGGTTGGGCAACACAGAACGGAGGCACCAAGGGCGGCTCCAAAGCGGCCGCTGCCAACATCTACACGGTCAAGACTGCCGCCGAGCTGAAGAGCGCGCTGAAGGCCAGCGTGGGCAGCAACGGGCGCATCATCAAGATCAGCGGCATCATCGATGTCAGCGAGGGCAAGCCGTACACCAAGACCTCGGATATGAAGACCCGCGCGCGTCTGGATATTCCCACCAAGACCACGCTGATCGGCATCACCAGCAATGCGGAGATCCGCGAAGGCTATTTTTACGTCAAGGCCAACGACGTCATCATCCGCAACCTCACCATCGAAAATCCGTGGGATCCGGAGCCGGTCTGGGACCCGGATGACGGCAGCGCCGGCAACTGGAATGCCGAGTACGACGGCCTCACGGTCGAAGGTGCGACCAATGTGTGGGTGGACCATGTCACCTTCACCGACGGTCGTCGCACCGACGATCAGAACGGTACCGCCAACGGCCGCCCGAAGCAGCATCATGATGGTGCGAGGGACGTCAAGAAGGGCGCCAACTTCGTCACCATCTCCTACTCGGCGTTCAAGTCGCACGAGAAGAACGACCTCATCGGCTCAAGCGACAGCGCTTCCAGCACCGACAGCGGCAAGCTCAAGGTGACCATCCACAACACCTTGTTCGAGAACATCTCTGCACGCGCACCGCGTGTGCGCTTCGGGCAGGTGCATCTGTACAACAACTATCACGTTGGTAGCACCACCCATCCGGTTTACAAGTTCTCGCACGCGCATGGTGTGGGCAAGGAGTCGAAGATCTTCTCCGAGCGCAACGTGTTCGACATCAGCGGAATGAGCAGCTGCGACAAGATTGCGGCCGATTACGGCGGCAGCGTCTATCGCGATCAAGGCTCGCTGCTCAACGGCAAGGCGCTGACCTGCTCGTGGAATAGCAACATCGGCTGGACCCCGCCGTACACCTACAGCCTGCTGTCGGCCGACAAGGTTGCTGCAGACGTCAAGGCGAAGGCCGGCGCCGGAAAGTTGTAAGCCTTACCAACGCAACGCCGAGTGCAGTGCCCGCAAAACGGGTGCTGCATTCGCGTGTGCGCTACATGCAGAGTATGCGTGTGTAGAAAAATAGTTTTCAGAAACAGACTATTCAATAGTTTTCATAAGTATTAGGATCGAGTCGCGTTCGCTAGGGGACTGGCCTTGATGGCCTGGGCGACTGCACCGGGGAGCGCGTCGTCTCATGCGACGCGCCATTGCGTTACGCATTCAAGAGAATTCATCACCATGTCGAAAGCATCGACAGTCGTTGGTAGTACCGTTGTGGGCGTCGTTCTGGGGGCTGCGCTGTTGTCTCCTGCAGCCTACGCTGCAGATCCGTCGCTGGATGTGGCCACCACCGGTTGGGCCACCCAGAACGGCGGAACCAAGGGCGGTTCCAAAGCCGCCGCGGCGGACATCTACACCGTCAGCACGGCAGCGCAGTTGAAGGCTGCGTTAAAAGCCAAGGCGGGCAGCAACGGCCGCATCATCAAGGTCAAGGGTGTCATCGACATCAGCGAAGGCAAGGCCTACACCAAGACCTCGGACATGAAGACCCGCGCGCGGCTGGACATCCCGACCAAGACCACCTTGATCGGCGTCGGTACCAATGCGGAAATTCGCGAGGGCTATTTCTACATCAAGGCCAACGACGTCATCATGCGCAATCTCACGATCGAAAATCCGTGGGATCCGGAGCCGAAGTGGGATGCCGACGACGGCGACAACGGCAACTGGAATTCCGAATACGACGGCCTGACCGTGGAAGCGGCCACCAACGTGTGGGTGGACCATGTCACCTTTACCGACGGTCGCCGCACCGACGATCAGAACGGCACCGCCAACGGCCGCCCCAAGCAGCATCACGATGGTGCGATGGACGTCAAGAAGGGCGCCAACTTCGTCACCATCTCCTACTCGGCGTTCAAGTCACACGAGAAAAACAGCCTGATCGGTTCCAGCGACAGCGCTTCCAGCACCGACAGCGGCAAGCTCAAGGTGACCATCCACAACACCTTGTTTGAAAACATTTCCGCACGCGCGCCGCGGGTGCGCTTCGGCCAGGTGCACCTGTACAACAACTACCATGTCGGCAGCACCAGCAATAAGGTCTATCCGTTCTCGCACGCGCATGGCGTCGGCAGGGAATCGAAGATCTTCTCGGAGAACAATGCGTTCGACATCAGTGGTGTGAGCAGCTGCGACAAGATCGCTGGCGACTACAAGGGCAGCGTGTATCGTGACCAGGGTTCGCTGATCAACGGCAAGGCGCTGACCTGCTCGTGGAACAGTAATATCGGCTGGAAGCCGCCGTATACCTACAACTTGCTGGCCGCCAACAAGGTGGCGGCAGACGTCAAGGCAAAGGCCGGCGCGGGCAAGCTATAAGGCGTCTGCGCTACGCAACGCCGCGATGCATGTAGCGTTGCACATCTTTCCACAACGCCCGCAGCACTGCGAGCGTTGTGCGTTTGCGCAATGTCTTTATCGATGTCTCGTTGTCCGGCGATATACGCCGTTTCAACACCGTGGCGCATGTGTGCAGCATTACGCGTCTTCGGTCCGCGACCGAACGCTGAAAGCATGCAGGACGCAGGAACCATGCAGGACGCAGGACCATGCAGGGCCCTTGCCCGCCCACCATCGCGGGACGCGCCGCAAGTACGTCCATGTAGCAACTGTGTTGTTGGAGGGGGTTCTGACCGTTCTGGAAGCCGGGCACGGGAGCGCCGGCCGCTGGTCAGCAG